>JBEKBH010000023.1:0-62691 GCA_050015495.1 Verrucomicrobiia bacterium | reverse complement strand
AGCATCAAGACGGTCGAAAAACATCGGCAGAATCTCATGGCCAAGCTCAACGTCCACGAGATCTCCGGTCTCACCCGCTACGCCATCGCCGCCGGAATCATCGAGAGCAGCGTCCAGTTGACGATCGTGTAGTTGCCGGACCTCCCGCCTCCCCGACGTATATCCTGTCAGAATTGCATCCCCATGTTTCACGTGGGGTGAACACCCCATGGCAGCCGTGGGTGTTGGGTCTTATCGTGAAATTGTGAAAGGGCTCTTCCAAAACTCGGAGCGAGCCAGCGCACAAACACTCGCGGCGCTCCTCATTCTCTCGTGCCTAACCTGCCAGGCCGCTGACCGGGCGTCGTGGTATGGGGAAAAGGAGCGCGGCCTGCCGATGGCCAATGGCCAACGGTTCAATCCCGACAGGCTCACCGCGGCGTCGTGGTTTTTCGATTTCGGCACCAAGGTCATCGTCACGCACGCGAACCGGAGCGTGGTTGTCGAAATCACGGATCGCGGCCCCACGAAACGGTTGGTCCACGAAGGACGGAAGATCGACCTGAGTCGGGCCGCCTTCGCGAAGCTGGCCGACCCTGATTTCGGCCTCATTGACGTCACGCTAAGAAAGCAATGAGGGAGCGGACCGTTTGCGAGATAATCTCGAGGAAGCCCGAAAGGAGAATTTCATGAAAACGACTGTCGGATTGTGGATTGATCATCGGAAGGCGGTGATCGCGATTGTCTCCGCCGAAGGGGAAGAGACCATGGAGATCCGGTCGAACGTGGAAAAACAGCCCGGACGCTTTGCCGGCGTCCGTTCGACGACTTCCTACGAATCGCAACAGGTTCAAGCCGATGATAGTCACGAGAGGGAATTTACGGGCCATTTGAACAAGTACTACGATGAGGTGATTGCGGCAATTCGTGATGCCGAATCCATTCTGATCT
Organism: Verrucomicrobiia bacterium; assembly: GCA_050015495.1. Taxonomy (GTDB): domain Bacteria; phylum Verrucomicrobiota; class Verrucomicrobiia; order Palsa-1439; family Palsa-1439; genus Palsa-1439. The sequence continues at coordinate 61,761 of JBEKBH010000023.1, read as the reverse complement.
TTGGTCCCGGGGAGGCCAAGGGCGAGCTCAAAAAGCGTCTGGAGCGAGACAAGCTCGGCGGACACATCATCGCCGTGGAAACCATCGACAAGATGACCGACCGCCAGATCGCCGCGAAAGTCCGCGAGTACTTTCATGAACAGGATCCGGCTGTTGGGTCGAAACCAAGCCACTCAACAAGGAATTCCTAAAACCAAAAAAGGAGATCTCCCATGTATAAAACCAGAAACGATTTGCCAGAGAAAACACGAATTCAGGTAGCGGCGTTACTGCAAGACAGGCTGGCGGATTCCATTGATCTGATGATTCAAGCCAAACAGGCCCACTGGAATGTGAAGGGATCCAGCTTTATCGCCCTGCACGAATTGTTCGACAAGTTCTCGGAAGATTCGGAAGAATACGTCGATCTCATTGCCGAACGAATCGTCCAATTGGGTGGCATCGCCGAAGGCACCATCCGTTTGGCGGCCAGGAAGTCCAGTCTTCCCGAGTACCCACTGACAGCTGCCAGCGGCAAGGAGCATGTGGCGGCCCTGTCTCATGCGATTGCGACTTTTGGCAAACTGATCCGTCAGACTATCGATCAGGCCAACGAACTCAAGGACGCCGATACTGCCGACATCTTCACTGAGATTTCACGTGGGGCAGACAAATACCTGTGGTTCGTCGAAGCCCACGCCCAGGCTCCCAACTGAAAAACAGAACCGCCATTCGGCGATCCGGAACTCTTTGTTTCATGAAATTTCCGGTGGGGTGAACACCCCATAGGTGAACACCTTATAGCACCCGCAGTGCCTCCCGGCTTATCGTCGTGGCATGAAAGCCAATCACAGGAAAAGGGCATTGACGTTCGGCAATCTCATCGAGACCGTTTACGGCGTCTGCGGGAATCGCAGGGCTAGAGGAATCATCCGGCTCGGCGTTGACGCCCACGTCGTCGTGTTTCGACAACAACGACGCGTTCTTGATCTATTGAGCCAGGGAGCAACTCCATGAATGGAACCAGGCATTTGATCGGAAAAATCGGATTCATGTTCTGCAGCGCACTGATCGTCACGCTAACAGCGCACACAACCTACGCAGACGACGTATCGGTGAGCGTCTCGACCGTGGCGATTCACGCCGATAGCGATTTCTATCAACCCCTCAGCCCGTACGGGCGCTGGCAGGTTGTTGGATCCGACGGAAGCTGTTGGATTCCGGGCGGGGTGGCCTCTGGTTGGAGCCCCTATTCCAACGGGTACTGGCAGCAAACCGATGCTGGCTGGTACTGGGCCAGCGATGAGCCGTGGGCCTGGGCCACGTACCATTATGGCGGCTGGGGTTTTGATCCGCAATTCGGTTGGTATTGGGTGCCGCAGACGCAATGGGCGCCCGCGTGGGTTTCCTGGCGAGAAGGCGGCGGATACGTCGGCTGGGCGCCATTGGGTCCGTCGGGAAGGTTTTGGGGAAGAAGCGTTACGTCGAGAGGGTATGTCACGGTTGAGGAACGCCGGTTTCTGGAACCGGTTGGCCCCAAGACGGTGGTCGTGGATAAGACGGCCATCAACAAAACCGTGATCAACAAGAAAGGCCCGGCCGTTGCCGTCATCGAAAAGGCAAGCGGACGAACGGTGCAGGCGGTACCGGTTCGCGAACTGCGCAACAAAGAGGAAGCCAAGGTCGTCGCCCAACGCGCGACACCAACATCGACCACTGAGAAAGCAGTCCAGACGCCGGCTCGCAGCCAGGCTGAGAAGCCGGCCATAACGACGGCTGCGCCGCAGCCGCCGGCAGCCAGGAACGAAGTCAGCCAGGCTGACGAGCAGAGCCGGGTGGCGAAGCTCGATGCCGAGAAACGCGCGCAGCAGGAAAAAGCGGGAGAGCTCGAGAGCGAGAAGAAACAATCTGTTTCCGTCGCTGTGCAAGCCAGGCCGGAGGCCAAGCCGGAGGCGAAGGTTGAATCCAAGCCTGTGACCGAGCGGCCGGCGGCGACCAGAGAACCGGAGCAGAAGGCCGGGAAAGACGACGAAAAGAAGGATTAGCGGGCCATGGGAATGGGAGATTGTCGTGAACCGTTGCCGCAAACACAGTATCCGCAGTCACTGGCGCTCGACCCTATCGGGGACGGTCGCGTGTGTTTCCTGCTGGTCAGCCGTTCCGTCCGCCACCGCCCAACAAACCAAGTCCCCATTCTTGATGGCGTCCTTGTCGGTTTCCCCGACGGCGGCAGCGTCCATCCATAGCAACATGAGCGAACGAACCGACCGTCAAGAGATTGCCGAGCGTGATCTCCAGCCGATCCTGGTGTCCTCCCGCAAGCCGACGGACACCGAGGCGTGGGAGAGTTTTGAAGCGGAATACAGCCCGCCGCAAAAATCTCCGTCGCCCATCAAACGCCAGATCGAGGCCGCCAAATACGGTCTCGACACAGCCGTGTTTGCCGTCGATCGCTTCACCAAGAATGTCCAAAGCCAGGCCGACTTCAGTTTTGATCAGGGCAGCCTGCGACGTACGCCCGCAGTTTCTGTTGAAGGGCCACGGAACAGCCCGCGTGTGAAACTCGATCTCAACATGTGGCAGGGCAGCAAGCCGTATGTGGGTGTGCGGCTCATTATCCCGTTTGGGAACTAACGTGGCGCTCGCAGGATTTTTTCTGGCAACGAAGCCGGAACGGTCGTCAAGGAACTGCGACCATCCGGTCTTGATGTTAAGGAACTGTGGAAGCGAGCATCCGGAAACTTAAGCGAATCATTCGCATCGAAATCAGGGACAACAGCAAAACCGTTGAGGTGGAGCGCGTGTTGGTTGCCAAGAAACACAAGCGACGGGGACGGTTCAGCGTTCGTGAGCGGGTCGAGCGGGTCGGCGACAGCGTGGTTGTCCCGTCCGCCCCGGACCCGGGCAACCACCATCCGTGCCCAGATTCCATTCCGCAACGGAGCTTGAGGGAGGATCTCATGCCCACCCCATCCATCGAAAAGACCGCCGCCGCCTTGGATCGTCAGGAGCGGCTTAGCGCCCATCTGGCCAGGAAGCTGATTAGGGTGATGGCCGGCTCCTCCAGTCGGCTGGGCCGCACCGCCACGCATCCGATCGGGGCGGCCTTCTGTCTGGCGCTGGGATACATGGTCCTCTGCAGCGCGTACATTTTCTTCTCGGGCCGAATCGCGGCCAGCGCGGCCTGGTCCATCGACCAGTTGCGCGACTTCGAACTGTTGAAGGGACTGGCGTTTGTGATCATTACGGGCGTGGGGTATTTTGGGTTCGCCGCCTTCCTGCTGAAACGGATTGACGTCCAGCAACAGCATCTCGCGTTGATCTTTCAAGGTGTTTCCGATTGCCTGTTCCTGCTCCGAGTGGAAGCCGACGACCGTTACCAATTTCTCTGCATCAACGCCGCCTTTCTGAAAATGACCGGCCTCGCCCGGGAACAGGTCGTTGGCACCAGGATCGAGGATGTTCTGCCGGGAACTTCCGACGCCCGGGTGCGGAGCAAATGCCGGGAGGCGATTCGGGAGCGCAAGACCGTGAGTTGGGAAAGCAGCGCCACGTACCCGGTCGGCCAGATCGTGGGGGAAGTCACCCTGACCCCGCTCGCCGACAAGACCGGCGCGGTCATCCAACTCGCCGGCATCTTCCGCGACGTTACCGAACGCAGGCAGGTGGAGGACGAAGTGCGCCAGCTCTCGGGTTCCCTGTTGCGGTCGCGGGACGAAGAACGCCGGCGGATTGGCCGCGAGCTGCACGATTCGACCGCGCAGGAGTTGTTGGCCGTGTCGATGAACCTCGACCTCGTGCGACAACGCAACGCCGGCCGCGACGTAGCCACCGACAACCTCCTCGCCGACAGCCAGGCGATCATCGAGCAGAGCCAGCGCGAATTGTCGACGCTGGCTTATCAGTTGCACCCGCCGGCGCTGGACGAGTTGGGCCTGGCCGGCGCGGTACAGGAATACGCCGCCGGGTTTACGCAGCGTAGCGGGATCAAGGTGACGCTGGATGCCAGTCCGTCCCTGGGACGATTGCCGGCCGAGACGGAGCGGGCACTGTTTCGGGTGGTGCAGGAAAGCCTGGGCAACGTCCATCGCCATTCCGGCAGTCCGACCGCCACGATTCGGATCGCCCGGGAAAACGGTTCGGTCATCCTTGAAGTGACCGATCAAGGCTGCGGGTTGCGCCTTCGGGGCGACGGCACCGTGGCGAAGGCGGGCGTGGGGCTGGCCGGCATGCGCGAGCGCGTGCGTCAATTGGGTGGCCGGTTCGAGGTTGAATCAAGCGGTCAGGGAAAAGGAACGACCGTGCGGGCCATCGCGCCCGTGGAGGCTGGTACGAATGAAGACCACGCAAATCCTGATAGCCGATGACCACGAACTGGTGCGGAAGGGACTGCGGGCGGTGTTGGAAAACCAGCCCGGCTGGAAAGTGTGCGGGGAGGCGGTCAATGGCCGGCAAGCGGTAGAGTTGGCCAAGCAACTGGGACCCGACGTGATCGTGCTCGACGTAACGATGCCGGAACTGAATGGCTTGGAGGCCACGCGGCAGATTCGCAAGGCGATTCCCAACGCCGAGGTGCTGATCCTCACCATGCACGAGTCCGAACAGTTGGTGAGCGAGGTGCTTGCTGCCGGTGCCCACGGCTACATTTTGAAAGCGGACACGTCGCGCCTGTTGGTTTCCGCCGTCGAATCGCTCGCCAAGCACCAGCCGTTCTTCACCGGGAAGGTTTCGGAAGTGGTGCTGAGTGGGTACCTGAACCCTGGGGAAGTCACGAAGGACGCCGCCAACCCGCTGGAGCGCCTGACGGCACGCGAGCGTGAGATTGTCCAACTCCTGACCGAAGGCAAGACCAACAAGGAGGTCGCGGTCGCGCTCGGCGTCAGCGTCAAGACGGTGGATGCGCACCGGGCCAACGTCATGCACAAACTCCACTTGCATTCCGTAACCGACCTCGTCCGCTACGCCATCCGCAACCAGATCATCGCCGCCTGACGCCGCCACGGCTTGTCCGGCGTGAATTCTCTAGGGTGAATCCCCGGTCGGAAATAGGGAATGTACTAATTTCAGGGTCTCCATGAATGCCAGTAGCGTCTGGGGTGATGAAACAGACCCCGACCTCGCCGTCCGCCCCCGACAACTTTCCCCGCCCACTCTGCACCTTGGTGGTGGATGATTCCTTCAGGTTCTTGAGGGCTTTGTGCGCTTACTTGAAGACGGAACCGATGTTCGAAGTGGTCGGCACCGCGGTGGGTGGCGGGGAGGCGCTGCACATGGCGGCAATGCTCGGGCCGGACTTGGTCCTGATGGATCTGCACATGCCGGTCATGGACGGCTTGCAAGCGACGGCGATTCTGTGCCGCGCCGTGCCCAACATACGGATTATCATCATGACGATGGAGGACTCGGCCGCAGCCGAGGCAGAGGCACAGGCGCATGGCGCACACGGCTTCATTGGGAAACCGCGGATCACACACGATCTGATAACCGAGGTTCGCCGGGTATTTCACTCGGACCACACGAAGGGACGAGCGGAGCAGCTCGTGGTTCCAAGTCGCTCGGCCTTCACAACCGGGCCGAGTGGTGTCAGGCCCGCGATAGGGTGAATGGCATGAGTCAACACGTGCTGGAAATCTCCACTCCCGTCTTCCGCCTCCTCCGAAGGCGGGCACCGCTCTATGTATCCTGGTCTGACGAAAAAGACGGCCCCACGCAACACATCGTGGTCGACGATGACGTTTACTACGAAATGATCGACCGTGCCATTTCCAAGCGAAAGACCATCGACGAAGTCTTCCTCGAAGTCGGCACGCGGGATTGTCCGGCACATCGGCGGTCGCGGTGCATCAAGAGGTGGAGCCGGTAGCAGCGGGTGCCCGCCTCCCGTAAAATACGGATCTTGTCTTCGGTCGTATACCGCTTGCCTTTCATTCTGGGTCCCTTCTCTCGGCCCCAGACCAACATCTCAAGCGCCTCGGAAAAAACACCTTGACTCTCGTCTCGATTGGGCGAGACTAGTGTTGGAGTTCAGCGAAAGTTTCGCCCCGCGTTGGACTCAGGAGTAGTGGAGTAATGTCAGTCAGAATTACGTAACAAAAAACTACAGGTTCACCCAACACGGTCACGTCGCCGTTCTGTATTGTTTCCGCCGCTGTTGTTTTCTTCACCCCAAACGAGCGCGGTAGTCACGCAGTTGTTGAGCGTACGCGTCAGTAGGGAGTGATCCTTTATCAGCCATGAAGCTGGAAGGAACAACAGTCTATGAAGTATCCCGCAAGCATCTCCTGCCCGGAGACCACTCAGAATCGTATTCATTCTAATCGTGCTCTTGCCCATCGCCGACGGAGGCGGTCACCGCTTTTCCGGGGTGAATTCTCTAGGGTGATTTCCCGGTCGAATATAGGGAGCCCAGTAATTTCAGTTTCTCCACGAATGCCGTTAGCGTTTGGCATGATGAAAAACACCCAGACAACGGCAGCCGTGCCCGACACGTTCCTCCGCCCGTTCTGCGGGCGTACGCTTCGACAGCCACAAGCTGGAAGGAGCAACGACACAACGAAGTTTGGCCGGGGTTTTTCGGCACGAAGACTAGCCAGAATCGCCATCCTGCTTGCTCTGTGTGTGCCCATCACCGCGAGCCGAGCGGACAATTTTAGCGGGAGCGTTGACGGTCCCAACAACTGGTCGGCCCGGACATGGAATGGTGGCGGCTGGGAATCATGGCCAACATCGGGTGCTGCTTGGACCAATGATCCGGACGCCAACGGCAACGCACCCGATCCCGCAACGCCAGAACCGTCAGAAACGGCTTCTCCAACGGATTCGACGTCCACCAACAGCGACGGCACCGCAAGCGATCCATCTACCGCTACTGACGATCCGTCTGCCACCACCAATGCGAGTGCCGATGCGGCAAGCGTCACGCCTGACGCGACCGTCGAGTCATCCAGCCAGACAATACTTCCCTCAATGGTCACTGCCCTCATGGCAACCGAGACATCTTCGTCGGAGGTCACGCTGCGATGGAACGCTTCCCCCGATGCCGGCGGTCCCGGACTGGCCGGCTATCAGGTCTACCGCAATGGCACATTGGCAGGAACAACGACCGCAACGATGTACGTCGATACGACCGTGGTACCGAACACGTCCTATTGCTACGTAATCATCGCTTACGATACCGCCGGTAACGATGCCTCCCCCAGCGCGGAGGGTTGTATCACCACACCGGCAGCCTCTCAGGGAAGTTTGTCCGCACCCGGTTTCTATGTGGATTACTCCAGCGGCTCGGACTCGAATCCGGGGACGAACCCGGCAACGGCGTGGCAGCATTGTCCGGGCGATCCGGCGGCCACCGGCACGGCCGGCAGCACACCACTCGAGCCCGGCGACACGGTGTGGTTCAAGGCGGGGACGACCTACACGCTGGCCGGCGACGGCAATCCGCTGTATCAGACCGGCATCGGCTTGGACTGGTCGGGATCGAGCAGTGCGCCGATTACCTATGCCTGCAGCACGAACTGGGGCGTGAATACCAACCGCGTGATCTTCACGGACGGGTACACGAGCAAATACATCGCGGCGTTCTACGCGCCCGGCGCGATTGCCAACATCGTCTTGAGCAACCTCGAGATCGGGCCGATCGGTGGTTCGGCCACACTACCACCGGATCCCGGCACCGGCGTCCCCTCCAAGAATGGGTACGGCTTATTTTGTGGCGGTACGTACCAGAACATCACCGTGGCGAGCTGTTACTTCCACAATCTCGGCTACGCCTACAACACGATCCCGATGGACGGGAACTCGCTGGGCCAGAGCGACGGGCGGCTCTCGAGCGCGGGCATCGAGCTCTACGGCAGCGGCAGCGGCGTGACCGTGACCAACTGCGCGTTCACCCACATGCACACCGCGATTGACCTCGCATGGCAGGCCGACACGTCGGACATCACGATCACGGCGAGCAGCTTCTACGATTTCATCGTCTGGGGCATCGACGTGGCCGGCATCGCCGGAAACCTGGATTACCTGACGATCAGCGGAAACAATTTCAGCGGCATGGGCTGGGCGTACTCGCCGCCGAACTGGACCGGGTACAACACCATCCCGGCAACGTGTTCGACGTGTTGGGCGGGCAGTCCGCACCAGGACCCGATCTTCTTTCGGACGAGCAACCTGAACGTGACCTGCGGGCTCCATAACAACATTTACGGGAACGAGTTTCACACAACACATCCGAACGAGGTGTTCACGGCGGACCTGTATCTGGAATATGCCCCGAGCGTGAACATCTACAACAACCTGTTCGACAACCCGAATGCGGGCGTCTCGACGACGGGTCAGAATATTTACATCAACTCGACGGGCATCATCACCACGAACAGTTGGAGCGGCGGCGGCGCTCCGGCCGTGGAGATCTCCTACGAACTCAACCAGGGCGGCACAATCCGCATTCTCAACAACACCGCGATCGTCAACCTCCCCGGCTCGGCCCAGAGCGCCGCGCTATTGTGGGGCGCGTGCGGCTGTCTCACCCCGCCTCTGACATGGCCGAACAACGCCTACCTGCAGGTTGAAAACAACCTCGCCTATTCCTGGGCGACCACGGGCCAACAAGGTTCGTTGCTCATACTCGGCGTGGTGACGAATCAATACCCCGTTGCGCAATGGACAGTGGATTACAACGACTGGCATTCGCCCCACGCCAGCGACCCCTACTTCTGGTGGAACAACCAGCCCGGGTTCAACCTCGATGGCGGATTGGCGACCGAGCAATCCGTGGGGTTTGACGCCCACGGGATGACGAATGACCCCGCCTTCGTGAGCTTGGCGTACGGCGCGACCACCAACAGCCCGGGCAACAATTACGCCCTCCAGTCCACTTCGCCCTGTATCGGCGCCGGCGTGAACCTCGGATCCCTGAATCTGCCCGGACTGAACACCGACATCACCGGCGTGCTGCGTCCCGCGACCGGCAACTGGGACATCGGAGCCTATCAATATTGATGCCTGGCGAGCGTGTCATGGTACCGCACGAACAACCCCCAAAATCACTCGGAGATGCAATGGTTATGAAAACAATTCGAGCAAGGTGTCAGTGCAAGAAACTGAGAGCACTCGCGGTTGCCGTGGCTTGCTTGGCCATCGTGGGCGCCACGCGCGCCGCCCTGACGGTTAGCAACGCCGCCGGCGTCACGGCGGGCATTACGGGGATCGTCTACTACCCGTCGGACAACAGTATCGGCGTGCAGTTCATCGTGACCGCGCCCACAACCACGAACTTGACCACCTTCACCATCCAGAAGAGTTTCGACCTGCACACTTGGACGAACTATTCCTCCAGCGTGACCGTGACCGGAAGCCTGCCGCTCACAGAGATCAGCGATTTCGCCACGGTCACGAACCAATTCTACCGGATGCAGTTGATCAACTTTGAGTGACCGCTCACCGGCGTCGACGCACCCCATTGGCCCGAGCCTTACCGCCCGGCTTCCCATCATGCACGGTACCTCAGTAGATTGTTCGCCATGCAAAATCTGATACTGCGATCTGATACCGGATGTCATTGTTGGGGCAAACCGCAGCTAATCGCAGTAAAGCTCGAACGCTTTTCAACTCCTTCTTTCAGTCACTGTTGCGAACCCAAACCAATCGTCGCCAACGGCAGCAACAACGGGGTTTTCCGATTAAGAGTCACTTGCTCTGCCAATTGAGCTAACGGCGCACGAGTTCGCAGACGCGATAGACTACCAGAGCGGGACGGCAAACGCAAGAATCGGTTCGCGGCGAATTTACGGCAGCGAGATGTTGATGCGGTAGAACTCCTGGGGCGGAATCGGATTCGTGTCGGTGACCGTGATCTGGCTGCCGTTGGTCACGGGCCCGGTGAAGGTCGTGAGCGGCAACCAGACGCCATTCACCAGATCTGTGTTGAACTGCGGCGTGTAGGTGCGGCCACTCACCATCGGCAGGAACTGCAGGTCGAGCGCATTCGGCTGGTTGGTGTCGCTGAAAATGTAAAGCAGGAACACCGATGCGGGATTTGTGGGGTCGAGGCCGGCGACGAACTTGAACAGATTATTCTGGCCCGTGCCATCGGCATCAACTCCCGCCGCGGCGTTGGGATTGTTGGTGCTGCCGAAGTATTGAATCTGCCAGCCCTGGAACGGCGTCAGCACGGTGATGTAATTCGGTTGGGTATTGGTGCTGGAACCACCAGAGCCGGTGACGATTTCCGACACCGTGTACACGCCGGCGGTGTCGTAGGTGTAAACGACTTCGTTGGTACTCACATTCGTTGTGCCGCCGTCGCCAAAATTCCAGAAGTGATTGGTAATCGAGCCTGTCGACGTGTCGGTAAAAGTCACGGCCAAGGGAGCGACACCATTCGTGGGCGTCCCGCTGAAATCCGCCGAGACCCCGCCACACGCGCCACCGCCATCCAACGGACAAAGCAGGGCGACAGTGACGCTGTAACTGGAGCAATAGTAACCGGAGGCCATCCCATTCACCACTACGGTGAAGTTGGTGTTGGCAGGAACGGTGAAGGAGTAAACAAATGCCCCCGGACCGGTGTAGTCCTCGTCGATGCCGCCCATGTCACCGAGGTAGTTTGCGCAAAGGCTGCTGGGATTGTAATTGCCGAGATACGCCTCCGAGAAAATGGAACTGTAGTAATTCGTCCCGCAAGTTGTGGAGACGGTCACCGACACGCAGACGGCCGAACTGCTCGAGTTCGTGTACGAGTAAGCGTTATAGGCGACTGTACCCGCGCCATACGTCCCGGGGCATGATTTCGGAGCACTGCACGTACTGCTTGTGCCACTGGGAAACATCGCGCCGCTCTGCGTCGGGCTGGCGCCACTCAAGCCGCCGTTCACTTGAATCGTCGGACACTGGCAGGTGGGCATTGTAATGGTGTTGGTGATGGAACCGCCGGTGTAGGACAACGCCAGTGACAGCGGGATCGGCGTGCCACAAACGAATGACGGTGAGGTGCTGATCTGGAACGGCGTGTTGTTGGTGGTGACGACACCGGACACCAGGTTGGCATATGTCGAGTTGGGCTGGGTAATCGTGACGCCGGGCGTACTGGTCGTCAGCGTCGCGTTGACGACGGTGGCGGTTCCCTGGCCAATGTTCACGACGGGGAGGGAGAGCAGAACGCAATCGTCATAATCGATCACACCGTTGTCATTGCCACCGCTCACGACCGAGCCGGCGCTGACAATGTAGGGGCTGCCGCTTGCCAGCGACAGAAGTGCATAGATCAAGTTGGCGCCATTCGGAGTGCCCCAACCCGTGCAGAGGTCGTAACCAGGTACGGCGCTATATTTGGATCGGCTGCCAGGGTACCATTTATTGCTGCCGACGGTGATGTCGTGAAAACAGTAGGCGTACTTCGGGCCTTTGCCGATCGCATAGAGGGCAGGGTTGAGGAAGCCGACCGGCGCCGCGCCGTTCGCGGCCGCCTGCTGATTGACCAGCGCCGTGAACGCCGCCCAGAGCGGCGCGGCGCAACTGGTGCCGCCAAACGACCCGGCGCCTCCATCGTTGTAAGTCACATAAACATTATCAGCGGTCAGCGCGACATCGGGAACGTTGCGCATGGTGCTCGAACCTTGATTGGGGGTCGTGGCGACGCCTTGTTGCCACGGCGGGATCGAATAGTAGGTGCTGACCCCGCCGCTGCTACCCCAATCGCCCCCGCTCGGGTTGGATGTTCCCCAGTTCCAGACAATCTCCGAGAGGTAGCTGCCACCAGGGCCGGTCGTTGACAAGGTGGTTCCTCCACATTCGGTGACGTTGGTGCTGTCGGATGGAAACCCAATGGCGCTGATAAACGCATCGTTGTCGCCGACGGCATTGAAGAAGGATATCCCTTCACCGGCCATTTTTACCAAAGCCTGTTCGCTACTGGGGTCGGGGCCCCCCCCACTCCACGAACAACTCACTTGCTTGGCCAAATTGTCGTCGGCGATCTGGGTGAGGATGGTCACCCACGGTGTCACGCCATTGGTGCCTTCGTAAACGAGGATCTGCGTCAGGTTCGGCGCCATCGCAATCGCCATTTCAATGTCCAGCGACACCTCGCCGTCACCGCCGCCCGGTGTGATGGGGCCGCCGTTGATGGGGATGTTCGTCAGCGTCATCGACGGCACGCCGGCCAAGAGTAAATAATTCGTGATATCGATGGCGTAATAGCCGTCATACTCCAGCAGGGCGACGGATTGACCGGTGCCCTTCAGCGATACACCGGGCACGTAGGCGGCCCGAAAATCATTGCCAAGGTACACACCGCCTGCTGTGCCGGCGAGGGGCTTGACCCGGGAGTTGGGATGCGGCAGCGCGTAATTATCCAGGCCGGATATGTGCAGAATCGGCACCGCCAGGGCCACCGACGGATCAACGCTCGGCGCGTAAAAATTGCGATTCTCGGTCGGGTGCGGATAGACCAGCAGGGTCACGTTAAACATCTTCTCAATGTTCGCCACCGTCCCCACCACGTCCAGCAAGGAGCGACTGGCATGCTGGCCGGTCACCGTCAAGCCGTTGGTTTGGGCGAAATCGATGACCGCCTGGTAATCGGCCACGGTCGGGCCAAACTGCGCCGTGAACTGTTCCGACGTCAGATAGTGCCGGAAATTCGGGCTGGCCGGGTCGTAAATCTGTTGCAGCAGTTGGCCGAGTGCTGCTTGGTTGCGAAACGGCAACCCGATCGCCAGATGCAATACATTCGTGGCCGCCAGACGGGTCAGGGGCTGCAAATTCAAACTCTTCACAGCTTGCGGTACGTGGCCGCTCAGCGCCTGTCGTTGTTGGGCAATAGCGGAGGAAATGGTGGCAATGCTGGACACCACTACAATAAGCAGGGCGCGCCCGATACGCCGCGCTAGACTATTGTGACTCACAGCGATAAGACGACAAAAGTAGCCCGGATGTTCCGCAAAATCAAGACGGAACCGGGCATCCGCTGTGAATGCCCGGTTACCGTCGGGTTACCAAATCACTTCGCCATGTACCGAATGAGGTCGACGCATCGGTTCGAGTAGCCCCACTCGTTGTCGTACCAACTCACGAGCTTGAAAAACCGGCTGTTCAATTCGATGCCGCTGCCGGCGTCGAAAATGCTCGAGTGCGCGTCGTGAATGAAGTCGGACGAAACCACCTCGTCCTCCGTGTACGCCAAAAGGCCCTTCAGGTACGTCTCGCTGGCCTTCTTCATCGCCGCGCAAATTTCCTTGTAGCTCGTTTCCTTCACCGTCCGCACAGTGAGATCGACCACGCTCACGGTCGGCGTCGGCACACGAAACGCCATGCCCGTCAGTTTGCCCTTCACTTCGGGAATCGCGAGGCCGACGGCCTTCGCGGCGCCCGTCGTCGACGGAATAATGTTCTGCGCCGCCGTGCGGCCGCCCTTCCAATCCTTGCGGGACGGGCCATCCACTGTCTTTTGCGTGGCGGTGTAACTGTGGATCGTGGTCATCAGCCCTTCCTCAATGCCGAATCCTTCCTTCAGCAGGACGTGAACCACCGGCGCGAGGCAGTTCGTCGTGCAGCTCGCGTTGGAAACGATGTGATGCTTGGACGGATCGTACTTGGTGTGATTGACCCCGAGCACGATCGTGATGTCCTCGCCCTTCGCGGGCGCCGTGATCATCACCTTCTTCGCGCCGGCATCGAGGTGGCCCTTCGCTTTCGTCGCGTCGGTGAACAAGCCCGTGGACTCGATCACGAGTTCCACACCGAGCGCCTTCCACGGCAACGCCGCCGGGCCTTCCCTGACGGCGAGACATTTGATCTTGTGGCCGTTGACGACCAGCGTGTCGTCTTCCGCCACGGACGGACTGGATTTCTCGCTCGAAACCGTGCCTTTGAACCGGCCCTGGGTCGAGTCATACTTCACGAGGTACGCCAGATTGTCGGCGGGCACGATGTCGTTGACCGCCACGACCTCGATCTCCTTGCCCAACAACCCCTGATCGCAGATCGCGCGGAACACCAACCGCCCGATCCGCCCGAAACCATTGATGCCTACTTTGATCGCCATGTACAATTTCTCCTTATCATCATCTTCAGCGCAAACTACGGGGCAAAACTGCAAGAGAGGGCAGGTACTGCCACAGCTCGTAACGCCACTGGCATCCTAGGTCATCATTCCACACCCGTCAAACGCAAAACCGGCCTCCCTCCCGCCCGCCTCAGGCGCCATCAAGCGGCAGAACTGCCAGCAGAACCGGCCACCGGACGGCGGGGGGGGTTGGTATTCATCCTGCTCCTCCATCAGGTCGTTGGAGCCTGTCATCCTATGCCATTTTTCGAATTTCTTCGTAAATCGGATGCAGCGGAGACCGCCGCTCGGAATCCGCCTGCTCCAGACTCCAATGGCCTTCCGACAGGCAACGAAACGATCCTGGTGGCTGACGATGAATCGATCGTTCGACAAGTCATCGCCATCATGCTCGAGGAGCAAGGCTATCAGGTCGTCCAGGCGGCCGATGGACAGGAAGCCCTCCGCCGCTGTCAGGACGACGCCCAGAAAATCGACCTCGTCATCTCCGACATCCTCATGCCGAACATGACGGGCAGACAACTCGCCTGTCAGTTAAGCCGGGTCCGTCCCCAGACCAAAGTAATCCTCTGCTCGGGCTGTGCCGAGAGACTTGCCACCCGAACCGGAATGACGGACATGAACATCCCATTTTTCAAGAAGCCGGTTACGCCCCGGGATTTGGCGCTCAAGGTCAGGGAAGTTCTCGACGGCCCAACAGCAACATCCGATTCGCAGCAACAGCTCCAGAAAAAAAATGATTCCGATCCCGAGTTCGCCCCGGGAATCGCCCGCGGAACAACGAGTCCGGCAAACATAAGCCCGGTTACGGATTATCAGGTTTAGCACCGGCGGCCACCCACCCCGCGTGTCCCGCCGTAGCTTTAGCGAAGGCGGACGCCTCCCCTCCGAATTGTAGGCTTGCCCGCCTCCGGCGGGGCGACCGTCCCGGTTTACCCCGATTCCGAGATCGGGGCTGCCGTCGTTCCTGTCAAGCGTGCGTTACGGGCTACGGTGTAAGTGAAAGCACCGGGTGTGGCGGCCTGTGCGCCGGCCGGGCCGCCCACTTCCTCATCCCGCCACGTCAGAGCCGTTCATCGAGGCCCGTGTAGAAGACCCTACTGCTCGTAGTTCTCGACGATTTCCGGCGGACGCACCCGCGCCTCGTTCGGGTCCTGTCCCGCAGCGCGCCGGGCCTGGCGCTGACGCAACAAGTCCCAGCACTGGTCCAGTTCGACCTCGATTTTCTTGAGCCGCGCCGTCTCGGCTTTGGACGGCGATTCCTGATCGAACAGCCGATGTTCCTCCGCCGCGAGGCCCTGGATGTGTTTGAGGACAGATTGATCGGTGGTTTGTTCTTTCATGATGTTTGCTCCATGGCATTCAATAGGGTCTCCAGATCAAACGAATCATCGTGGCGCACGCCGTTGATGAAAAATGTCGGCGTGCCGTTCACGCCGCTGCGGACGCCGCTCATGAAATCTTCCCGGACCCGCGCGGTCTGCGTGTGCTTGGCCATCTCGCTCGTGAATCGGGTCGGATCGAGTCCGACCGCTGCGGCGTACTCAACCAATGCGCCGTCGTCGAGGGCTTCCTGGTTCTCATACAGCGCGTCGTGCATCTCCCAGAACTTGCCATGCGCCCCCGCCGATTCGGCGGCTTCCGCGGCGTGCTCGGCGTGGGGATGCATCGTGCTCAGCGGGAAATTGCGAAAGACGAACCGCAATCGTTTCCCCAGCCGTTTCTGGAGTTCTTTCACAATCGGGTACGCCTGCCCGCAATATGGGCACTCGTAGTCGCCGTATTCCACCAGTGTGATCTGGGCCGTGGCCGGTCCCTGGATGTGGTCGCGTTCGCCAACGGGCAGCGTCAACTTGGCCTGCCAGCTCGTTCTCATGCTGTCACCTCCCGTTTCGCGGGAAGCGCTTCGAGCGCCGCCAGTATCCCGTCTGCGCCGGGATTGACGCCAATCGGGGACACGTAGCTCCAGCGAATCGTTCCGTCCCCATCAATCACAAACAACGCCCGCTCGGTGCAGCCGTCTTGCGCCCGATAGACTCCGTAGCTCCGCGCCACCGCGCCTTTCGGCTCGAAATCCGTCAACAACGGGAACCGCAACTTGCGGTCCTTGGCAAACGCCAGGTGACACCAGATGCCGTCGACCGAAATGCCGATCAGTTCCGCGTTGAACCGGTGGAACTCCGGCAGGATCTCATTGTAGAGCGCCATCTGGTCCCCGCACACTGGACTCCAATCCGCCGGGTAAAACGCCAGGATGACCGGTTGGCCGCGAAAATCACTCAGCGATACGCTCTGGTCCGGCGTGCTGTGCAGGGAAAAATCGGGCGCCGGTACACCAGCTCCGAGCGCGGTTGCGTGGTGATGAACTTCTGGCTCGTCGTTGCCCTTGCTCATAGGCAGCTTCCTTTCAGGGTCACGTTGGCAAAGCCGACGGCACAAACCAGATGTCACGTTGTGTGTGTCTGGACGCCAGACCAGACGAACCATCCAACTTTGCCCACGCGCACTGCGACAGCCGCAAATTTCCGCCCGTCCCCGCCCCAAGTCAAGCGCATCCTTCGCGCGACATCCGCGACAACCCCCGATGCTCATAAACTCTTTGACTTGCGGTTACGGGGCTGCTAGTAAAAAATGAACTAATGGAAGAAACCGCTGAAGCGAGTTGGCGGCGGTCGTCTGCGCGCAACCCCTCCTCTCATTCAGTTGCTGGCCCCTGTCGCGCCAGCAGAACCCGCGGGTAAATATTTGGTCAGGTTTGACTGTGGCAGGGCTGTCATTCGGAGAAGGAATCATCCCTTCACGGGATCTTGTCGTCGATAGGAACGGAAGAGAAAAAACCATGAAGTGTCTTCGCATTCCGTTGGCCGTCGTCCTGGTCGTTGTCGCTGGTCGAACGTTCCCGGCCCAGGCTCAGACGGAGACGAATCTGCACACCTTCACCGGCGCCCCCACCGACGGCGCCAATCCGCAAGCCGCCCTTGTACAGGGCAGCGACGCCAGTTTCTATGGGACGACGAGCAGCGGCGGGAGCAACGACGACGGCACCGTATTTCAGATCAGTCCCAGCGGCACCTACACGAGCCTCTACTCCTTTGCCGGACCGCCCGACGATGGGGCCGACCCGATGGCCGGGCTCGTGCAGGGCAGCGACAACAATTTCTACGGCACAACCAGCGCGGGCGGCGCGAGCGGTCACGGCACCGTGTTTCAGATCAGTTCCACGGGCGCCTACACGAGCCTGCACTCGTTTGCCGGCCTCCCGAGCGATGGCGCCGATCCAGTCGCCGGGCTGGTGCAGGGCAGTGATGGCAATCTCTACGGGACGACCTATTTCGGCGGGACGACCAGCGAATTCAACCGCAACGGCAACGGCACCGTGTTTCAAATCAGTCCCAGCGGCACGTACACGACTCTCTACTCCTTTGCCGGCTACCCGACCGATGGAGCCGACCCGCAAGCCGGGCTGGTGCAGGGCAGCGACGGCAATTTTTACGGGACAACCCAGTTCGGTGGGACGAACACCAATTGCGGCGCCGGATGCGGCTCGATATTTCGCATCAGTGCCGGCGGCAGCTACACGAGGCTGTACTCGTTTGCCGGTCCCCCCGGCGATGGAAGCTATCCACTGGCCGGGCTGGTGCAGGGCATTGACAGCAATCTCTACGGCACAACCAGCAGCGGCGGGACCAGCGGCAACGGCATCGTGTTTCGGATCAGTCCCGGCGGTAGTTACACGAATCTTCACTTCTTTGCCGGCACCCCCAACGATGGGGCCGATCCAATCGCCGGGCTGGTGCAGGGCACCGACAGCAATTTCTGCGGGACAACCAGCAGCGGCGGGACCAGCGGCGACGGCACGCTGTTCCGGATCAGTCCCAGCGGCACGTACACGACTCTCTACTCCTTCGTCGGCACCCCCAAGGATGGGGCCGATCCGATCGCCGGGCTGGTGCAGGGCACCGACAGCAATTTCTACGGGACAACCACGACAGGTGGGACCAGCGGCAACGGCATCGTGTTCGAATTCGTTCCCGTCGTCGCCAACACCAACTGCGCGTTCTCGATCAGCTCAACCAATGCCATGTTCGACGCGGCCGGCGGCACCAACACCGTCAGCGTGATCGCGTCCAACAACAACTGCGCGTGGACGGCCGTCAGCAATGATTCTTTTATCACCATCACGGCTGGCACGAACGGCGTGGGCAACGGCACGGTCACTTATGCCGTACCAGCCAACGACACCACGAACATTCTCACGGGCACGATGACGATTGCCGGGCAAACGTTCACTGTCACGCAGTCCGCCACATCCACTGTCGGCAACTGCACGTTCACGGTCAGTGCGACAACCGTCAAACTGGCGGCCAAGGGCGGCTCGAAAAACGTGAGCGTGAAAGTCCAGGGTACCAGCTGCGAGTGGACGGCGGTGAGCAATGATCCATTCATCACGATCACCTCCGGCAACAGCGGCGCGGCTAACGGCAAGGTCAATTACACCGTCTCGGGCAACACCAACGCCAGCCTTCGCACGGGCACGATGACCATTGCGGGCCAGACTGTCACCGTCAAACAGGCGACGGGCGGCTGCACGTTCAAGCTGAGCCCGAAGAATGCGAAATTCAAGGCGGCCAGCGCTCCGGCGACCGTGACGGTCAAGCCCAACTTCAGCGATTGCGCGTGGACCGCCAGTACCACGAATAGCTGGATCACCATCACGGATGGTGGCAATGGCATGGGCGAGGGAACCGTCAGTTACTTCATCACCCCCAACACCAATTCCGTCACGCGCACCGGGTCGATCACCATCGGCAGCGCGACAGTCACCGTCACCCAGTCGGGCGAGTAGCGACCGGCCCACGCAGCCACGGGACGGATTTGGCTCGACAAGGGTCTGCCCGGTTGCCGTTGACGCAAGGATGGGTCCAACGAACCGACATTTTGGACTTTGAACCCCGACGGGCGGGCGATAATCTCCTCCCATGGCTCTGGAATTTTCCAAGTACCACGCATTGGGCAACGATTATATCGTCATCGACCCCAAACACCTCGATTCCCCTCTGACGACCGAACAGATCCGGACGATCTGCCACCGGAATTTCGGCGTCGGGTCGGACGGGATTCTGCTCGGTCCGTTGCCGGCGCAGCGCGCGCCGCGCGCCCTGCGCATTTTCAACCCCGACGGCAGCGAGGCCGAGAAAAGCGGGAACGGGTTGAGGATTTTTTCGCGGTATCTCTGGGACCGCAAACTCGTGGGCAACGAGGAATTTGCCATCGAGACCGCGGGTGGCGTCGTGTGTGCGACCGTGATCGACGGCGGCCGCTCCGTGCGCGTGGAAATGGGCCGCGTGAGCTTCTGGAGCGACGAGATCCCCGTCACGGGACCGCGCCGCGAGGTGCTCAACGAAACCATCACGGTGGGCGGACGCGCGTTTCTGTTTTGCGCGGCGACGATCGGCAATCCGCATTGCGTGTTGGCGCTGGCGGAAATCGACGCCGAAATGGCGCGTCGGTTCGGGCCGTTGCTGGAAACGCACCCGAATTTTCCGAATCGCACCAACGTGCAGTTCCTCAAGGTGCGCGACCGCCGCAACATCCAAATCGAGATTTGGGAGCGCGGCGCGGGGTACACGCTGGCGTCCGGCAGCAGCAGCAGCGCCGCGGCGGCGGTCGCGCATCGGATCGGTCTCTGCGACCGGTCGGTTTCCGTCCACATGCCCGGGGGCGTCATTGCCATCGAGATGGGCGAGGACTATTCGATCCGGATGACCGGCGGAGTCACCCGGGTCGCCGACGGCGTTATCGCTCCCGAGGTTTTCGAGGGGACCAAACCGTAAACGGGCATCGGGCTTGCTCCGGGCGCAGCCCCTATGTTAGTTTCGCGCCCACCACAATGAAGGGAGATGCTCATGCAACGCTTTCATAAAACCGCGATGACCCGGGCCGCCTGTATTGTTGTTGCCGCGTCCGCCATGGTCGCTTCCGCGCAGGGACTGAAGACAACGCAGCAGATCATCGACTTTGCGGAATCGCAGACCGGGGCCTACAAGTCATGGTCTGCGGATTACACCCAGATCATGAGCATGTTCGGCACCCATATGGAGATCAACGGCACCGTGGTGCAAAAACCGCCGCACCGTGTCTGGATGCAACTGGATATGCCGATCATGGGCCAGCACAGCCAAATGACCATGGTCATGGGTCAGGACGGCGTCATGTGGCAGATCATGAAGATGGGGACGCAGCAGCAGATCATGAAAATGGACATGAACAAGCTCGGGAGCAACGCCCTGGCGCAGGCCGGTGTGCAGGGAAACCCCCTCGATCAATTCGATCCCGCCAGGCAATTGGAAACCACCAGGGGAATGTGCGACTTCAGCGTGGGCGCAACCAAAGAACTCGATGGTCAACCGATGTATGTCCTGGAAGGCGCATTGAAGCAGGCCGCCCTGACGAACCAGCAGATGGCGACGATGGCCGCGATGGTGGGCAAAACGCGCGTCTTCGTCGGGCAGACGGACGGGTTTGTCCATCGACTGGAACAGTATGACAAGTCCCTGACGAATCTGGTCATGGCCATGGAGTTCAAGAACCTGAAGTTCAACCAAGACGTGGCGGATTCCAAATTCGTGTACCAGCCGCCCCCCAACGCTCAAGTGATGGACCTCACGCAGATGATGTCCCAGCACGCACAGCCGCAGGGAGGAGACGTTGCCGCCCCCGGTTCGCCCCCGCCGCCCGCGCAGAAATAATTCAGGCGCTGAACTCGCGCTCGATCACTTCCAGGAGCGCGTGCAGAATCAGCGTGTGCGCCTCTTGGACGCGCCCGCTGTCCGAGTTGGCGATAATGATCTCCCAGTCGGCTTTGCCTTTGGCTTTTCCGCCACCCTTGCCGAGTAGCGACACGGTCTTGACGCCCTTGGCCTTGGCGGCTTCCAGCGCGCGGAGGATGTTTGGGGAGTTCCCGCTGGTGGAAAAACAAACCAGAAGATCGTTCGGGTTGGCCAATCCTTCCACCTGACGGGAAAAAACGTTCTCAAAGCCGAAATCGTTGCCGATACACGTCAACGCGGTCGGATCCGCCGTCAGGCTGACCCCTGGAAGAGACCGGCGATCGCCGCGGAAGTGGCCCACGAGCTCTTGGGTGAGGTGCATCGCGTCGGCGGCGCTGCCTCCATTGCCACAGGCAAGGATTTTGCCGCCCGACCGGAGACAGGCGATGGCTGCCGCCGCTATCTTCTGGAAGGTACCCTCTTCACCTGCCAATGCTTGCAGGGTACGACACGCATCCTGGGTGATTTTCGACAGAACAGATTCCATACGTGTATCTTAGCGCCCTTTTAGCTGGATGCGAAGGGAAAAATACTTGGTAGCATCTTTCGTGTGCGCTTTGTCAAGCATGTCACATGTAACAAAATTCTACTTGAATTCTAATTGGCTGTTGGCTTTGATACCACTACCAGTAGGGATAACGGGTCATACTGGGTACCACTTATGGTTGGTCGAGTCGCGCAAGGAAAAGATTGAGTTCTGACATGGATAGGTTTCAGACACAAAAGATTACACGCCAGATGATCGACAATTGGCCTTTGGCCAGGTCGGGCCTCAGTGCTCGCGTTGTCCACTGCCTCGAAGAGGCCGGCGTCAAGAACATCGGCCAACTCCGCGGCTGGAGCGATCACCAACTCCTCAACCTCACCAATTTCGGCGCGACATCCCTCGAAAACGTCCGCTGGTTCTTCAACTGGACCCGCCGCCTCGAGGCCGGCAACGGACAGGCCGCCAACTTTCGCGCGCTGTTGCGCGAGTTCCTCAACACTCAGGAACTGTTCGTCATCGAGCAGCGCTTCGGCTTGGCCGACCCGTTGTTCCGTCCCCAGATGAAGCGCCGCACGCTCCAGGAGATCGCCCGCATGCGCATTCGCGTCACCCGCGAGCGCGTCCGCCAAATCGAGGAAGCCGCCGTCGCCACCCTGCAATCGCATCTCGCCCGCGCCGTGGCCGAGACCCAGGAAGTGTATTGGGCCAACCGGATCCTGTCCAACGGTTGCGTGGTGACATCCGCCGAACTGGGTGGATGGGCCGATGACCCGAACCTCGGCGGGTATCAACCGTGGGGATCGCTCCTGCTGATCAGCGAGACGCTCGAGCGGATCACTTTCCGCTACGATTATTTCTCCGTCCTGTCGGGGCTGGTGCTGAACCAGGTCGAAAAACAAATCCTCCAGCTCCTCCACGCGTCCAAGGAGCCCGTCCCGTTCGAGAAAATCCTCGCCAGCGTTTCCGATGAACTCAGTTTCCTCAACGGCCAGCGCCCGCGGTTGGTGACCGTCCTTCTCGATCATCACCCCGAAATCAGCGGCACCGTGGACCGCCGCTACTTCCTCCCCATGGTCGGGGCGCCCCTGGTCATTGTCGATATCCTGCGCGATCGCCAGGAGCCGGTCCACTTCCATGAGTTGACCCGCCTCTACAACGAGCGCATGCAACCCCACAGCCGCAAAGGCACGGGCTACATCCTCCGCGTCCTCAACCTCATGCCCGAGGCCGAACGCGTCTCCCGCGCCGTCTACCAACTCAAAGACTGACCCGCGCCCGGCATTCCGTGCGGCCCGATCTTCTTCCCGGGCAATTGTGGCCTCAACTTGGGTTTGTTTTTGGCTTCGTTTTGGTAACTTTTCCACGCCGGCCTCACCGGATTTGGGTTTGTTTTGCAATTTTCTTTTTTTCTACGCCCTCTCCATCACCCCCACCGGTTGTGGCACCCCCCTCGTTTGTCAAAGAACGCTCCAACGTCAGCCCCGCAGTATATCCTAATGAAATATAAAGTCAATCGTAATACGATGAAACCGACGAGGCGCAGGGCCGCGTTGCCACCCCTTCCGGTGTAGCCGCGCTTCTGCGAAGCGCGTGCCGGTCGTCCGCCTTGCCTCCCTCCTTGAACGTTCCCCGTTGAAAGTTGCGTGTTGAGCGTTGATCCCTCCGCGTCTCCTCGCCCCTTGGGGGAGAGGATTAAGGTGAGGGGTGCGCCCATCGTTTCTCCGCCCCTCCCTCCTTGAACGTTCCCCGTTGAAAGTTGCGTGTTGAGCGTTGATCCGTCCCTAATCGCCCCCGGTTCCCGCGGGACTTTGCATTTCAATTAACAGAGCAGGAACGCAGGAGTTTGAAGCAACAGGCTCAAGTGACACATCCCGAAGATGCTAATAGCGAACATGTTGTTCCGATCTCATCGCAATTTGCGATGACATCCAGCCGAACGACCCGCGCTGCCATTCCTCTTCTCTGCCGCGCCGTCCTCCTCGCTCGGAGGGCGAGCCTCTACTTGGGGGCGCTTGACCACATTCTCCAGAGTGCTACCGTGGTGTCTGATGAGGCATTTCAAATGGGTTTCCGCGATACACCTTAATCGCTGGGCTGATACCAACGACGCCAGATCGCGCTTACCCGAACTGCTTCGTCGCCTCGTCCACGGAACTCTTGAGCCGTCAGACTTGGAACATACGGATTTCCCTGCGGGCGAAGAAACCCATCGTCCGGGATACGACGGCGTAACAAAAACAAAGCGTGGCAATGCGAAAGTTCCTGAGGGCATTACGTACTGGGAGATGGGAGCGAACGTTGGTGTAAAGGCGAAGCAGGACAGGGACTACGAGAACCGCGTAAAGGAACGAGGCGGCGGTGATTTTTCAAAGGTAAGCTACATCGCCGTTACGCCGCGTGATTATCAGAAGAAGAAAGAGTGGTCAGAAGAAAAGGGCGCACTCAAGCAGTGGAAGGAGGTTCGCGTCTACGACTCGGATGACCTTGAGCAGTGGCTTGAGATGGCACCCGGCGTCGCTCTGTGGCTGGCGCGGTACGTCTCGACATCGCCCGAGGGACTGGCGGACCTGTCCACGCATTGGGAGAACCTGCAAGCTTCCTTGAAGAAGGCGTTGCCCGCCGTGGTTCTCCTCGTCAATCGCCAGACCGCCATTGAAGGATTCAAACAGTGGTTGAACGGACCACCCAGTGTACTGACGGTCCCGTGTCAGTCTCCGCGAGAGGTGGTGGACGTGTTTGCCGCTTGGGTCTCGTCCTTGGCCGAAGCCGAGCAGGCCCCCGTCGCAAGTCGGGGCATCATTGTCGAAAAGGCAGATGTCTGGCGGGAGTTGGTGCAGTCGGAGCAAAGACTTATCCTGATTTGCGCTGAGCAGTTGGATATTGATGAAGCTGGCATCGCAGAGGCATGTCGCAATGGGCACCACGTGTTGCTGCCAGCATCGTCAATTCAAACTCAGAGCGGTGGCACGCTCAGGTTGGAACGGTTGGATCGGTATGAACTGGAAAAAGCATTGAGAGCGGCCGGACTATCGGAACAGGAATCGTTCTTGCTGGCCCAACAGTCCGGCGGTTCGTTTTCAGTGCTGAAGCGTCAGTTCTCTTCGGTACCAATCATTTCGAAACCGAAGTGGGGCCAAGGCCGAGAGGCGGAAGAATTAGCGCCCCTGTTGCTCTGCGGAGCTTGGCAGGACACATGTGTTGCGGACCAAGCTATCGTTGGCAAACTCGCTGGCGGACCATATGCCGAAGCGCGCAAGATTGTCAACCGGTGGCACTCTGAGCCGGACGCGCCTGTCAGGTGGGTAAACGGGGTTTGGGAGTTCTTGTCACCGCTCGATGCATGGAGTTTCCTACACGTAGCCATCAGCCCCAACCAATTGGATGCCTTTGAGGAAGCTGCACGTGAGGTGCTTGGGGTAGATGACCCACGACTCGAACTACCGCCTGACGAGCGCTGGCTTGCGAATATACACGGCAAGAAATTTGAGCACTCCGCTCCGCTGCGGCAAGGCTTGGCACAGACGTTGGCTCTGCTGGCGACCCGGAACAACGCAAACGAGATCACAGACATGGTTTCGCTTCAGACCAGAGTGAACCGCGTCGTAGGGGCGATATTGCCGGAAGGCGCCAGTTGGAGACGATGGGCCTCGCTTGGAAACCTGTTGCCCCTTCTTGCGGAGGCTGCCCCTGAAACCTTCCTTGGTGCCATAGAATCCGGTCTTCGTGGTGCGCAACCTGAACTGCCGAGGCTTTTTACTGAGGAACGCGGAGGACTTACGGGACATGCCGAGCACACTGGCCTTCTGTGGGCACTGGAAAGATTGGCATGGTCGCCGGAGCTTCTTCCGCGCGTCTCTATCGTGCTCGCGAAGCTAGACGAGCATGATCCCGGCGGGCGATGGTTGAATCGCCCGAATGCAAGCCTGCATGATATTTTTTTTTCGTGGATGCCTCACACCGCCGCCAACCTTGAACAACGCCTGGATGTCCTGAAGCTTCTGGTCGAACGGCACCCCAACCCCGGATGGAATCTCATAGTTGCCTTACTCCCGAGTGCGACAGATATCATAATCGAGCATCACACGCCGGAGTGGCGGTACTGGGCAGAACGGTGGAAGCGAGGTATCACGCATGCGGAGTATTGGAGGACCGCCGACGTTTTGACCACTTTGGTCCTCTCCACTGCGGAGCGTTCCCCCGAACGATGGATCGAGCTGCTCCCGCTCATCTCGCGTTTACCTGAAGAGTACTTGGGCCGCGTTGTGGACGCATTTGAACAAGCTGTGCACGGGAAGCTTTCCGAGGATTTACGCCAGAAGCTCTGGACAATCCTGCGCGAGGAAACTCAGAGGCATCGCTATTTCTCGGACGCAGAATGGGCATTTCCGGCGGAACTGACAACGCGGCTGGAGGCGTTGCGTGACGAATTGCAGCCAAGGGACGCCGTTGAGCTGGCTGTTCCTGTGTTCCACACCGGGTTCGACATGACCGGACACAAGTCACTTCCGTGGGAAGAACAAGAGAAACTTCGGCATCAGCGCCGCTTGGAAGCAGTGCGCACGGTCCTTGCGAGCAGCGGATTTGACGGAATTCTGCGACTGGCAAGGCGCGCCAATCAACCCTACGCCGTTGGAGCGATCCTTGCCGAGGCGACGGGGAGGGAGTACGAACCACACATTCTTCCTTCCCTACTGCGTTCCACCGAAAAGCCCATTGAGCAATTCGCAGGAAATTTCGCGGCTTGCCGTGTGTATCAGGCTGGACGCGACTGGGCAGAAAGTTTGCCGTTGGCGACCTGGCCAGCGGAACAAGCTGCTGCGTTCGCGATACAGATGCCTTTTGACCATCGAACATGGGATTTTGTCGGTGGCCTGGGAGAACCGGTGGAGAACGAGTATTGGCGTCACACCGGCATCTACCGGCCGGGACTGACCGCGGACGAGGTCGAGCGCGCCGTTCGGAAACTGATGGCTGTGGGGAGACCGCTCTCGGCGATCGAACTGTTAGCAATGACCGCGGATCAACCGGGCAGAGTCAAACCGACCCTTCAACTCGAACTCCTTGAGACAGCGGTGGGGGTACGGCCAGAGGAAAGGAAGTCGCCCCTAGGAGCACACTACATCGAAACACTGCTCAAACAGCTTCAGTGCGCTCCCGACGTTGACGAAACCAGACTGGCTCGGCTCGAATGGCAGTTCCTTCCAATATTGGGCCCGCACACGCTCCAGCCGGAGACGCTGCACAAACTGCTTGCTCGAGACCCGTCTTTTTTCGTCGAGCTTCTCACGTTGATCTACAGGCCGCACACCCGTCCGAGCGAAGAGGAGACCCAAGGCGACGACGCGAACCCCGACGAATTCAAGCGTTCGCAGGCGCAGCGCGCTTGGAGACTGCTTCACGAATGGCAACGTGTGCCAGGGACCAAGGACGACGGTACGGTCGATATTGGCCAGCTGCGGGAATGGATTCGCGCCGTCCGCGAGAAAGCCGCAGCAGCGGATAGACTGGAAGTTTGTGATCGGACCGTAGGCGGAGTCTTTGCCTATGCCCCGGGTGAACGGGACGGGAGTTGGCCCTGCATCCCTGTGCGCACGATTTTTGAGGAGATCGACTCACCAAAATTAGAGAACGGGTTTGCGATAGGGATCTACAATAAGCGCGGCGTCACCTCAAGATCACGACGGGAGGGCGGCCGCCAAGAGCGAGAACTTGCGGATAAATACGAGATGTACTCCAAGGCCTGCCGAAGCCAGTATCCCCGAACTAGCGCGATTCTCGCACGGGTGAAGGACGGCTATCTCGATGACGCGAAACGTGAAGACGCACAGGCGGAAGCGGAAGATTAGGGCGAAGCCATCTCCGGCCTCAACGCCTAACCTTTCACCAATCCGCTAGCGGACACCGCAGGTACTGAACCACAGTTTTTTCTCGCGGCATCGCCGTCCTTTTCCTACTCTCCGGGACGTGCGGATTCTCGACAAATATCTGCTGCGCGAATACGCCTGGCCGGCGCTCTACTGCTTCGACGCGTTCGCGATGTTGATGATCGTCATCGATTTGTTCGGGACATTGGACGACTTCATCCAGTACCACGCCCGGTTTGGCACGGTCGTCCATTACTACCTCATCCTGTTTCCCGAAATGTTCGTGATCATCATGCCCATGGCCCTCCTGCTCGGTCTGTTGTTCTGCCTCGCCAACCTCAGCAAGTACAACGAGCTCGTCGCCATGCGCGCCAACGGGATCAGTCTCCTGCGGCTCGCCGTGCCGCTGCTGGCCATCGGCGCCGCCGCCACCGTCGCTGTCTTCATCGTCAATGAACTATTCGTCCCGCACGCGCATGAGAAGGCCGATGCATTGCGGGCATCCGTCAGGGGCAAGAGCCAACCGAATGTCCTGGAGAATTTCTTTTTCGCCAATACCACCGAACGGCGCGATTGGTATGCGCGGCGGTTCGACACGCGCCGCTCCCAGATGGACACGGTGGAAATTCACGCCCGCAAGGACAACGGCGCGCCCGACTTCGATGTCTATGCCGAGAGCGCCCGCTGGACCAACCATCAATGGCGCTTCGTCAACGCGGACGTATACGATCAGCGGGCCACGCCCCCGGTCGCCCACGCCGCCGAAACGAATTTCCCCGCGTTCAAGGAAACACCCGCCCGGCTCGCGGTCGAAGGCAAGAACCCGGACGACCTGACCACCGGCGAACTCCGCCGGTATATCCGCACCCAGCGTATCGCAAAGCACTACACCGGCCTGGCCAAGTACGAGGTCAGATTTCAATCCCGCTACGCGTTCCCCCTGACCAACCTCCTCGTCGTGCTCATGGGTATACCCTTGGGGATGCGCGTGAGCCGCAGCGGACCGTTGCTCGGCGTCGGCACGGCGTTGACGCTCGTCGTGGTGTTCTATTTCCTCAACAACATCACGCTCGCGCTGGGGGATGGCGGCCGGATTCCGCCCGTCGCCGCCGCGTGGACAACGAACGCCATCTTCGCCTGCGTCGGGTCGGTATTATTGTTTCGCGCCCGGTGACGGCCCGTGCCCGGCGATCACGGCGTGCGCCGCGGCGTAGTCCTTGCAATGGGACAGGCTGACAAAGATGGCCGTCACGCCGCGCGCGCTGGCCAGTTCCGCTCCTTTGCCGTGGAGCACCGCGTACGGTTCGCCGCTGTCGCGCTTGCGAATCTCCATGTCCTTCCAGCCGAGGTGATGTCCGATCCCCGTGCCGAACGCCTTCGAGAGGGCTTCCTTCGCCGCGAACCGCGCCGCGAAATGCAGCGCCGGGAATTTCATGCCGTTGCAATACGCGACTTCCTCGGGCCAGAAGCACCGGTTCAGAAACCGCTCGCCAAACTTGTCGAGGGAATCCTGGATCCGCGCCGTCTCGACGATATCGACACCGGTGCCGAGGATGTTCGTGCCGGCGGTGTTCATTTCGCGGGCGGCGTCATCAACGCCAGCATTTCGGCGATGGCCTGTCGCAGCCCGACGAACAGGGCGCGGGAGATGATCGAATGGCCTGTGTTCAATGTTTCCAAATGCGGAACGGCGAGGATCCCCGGCGTGTTTTCGTAGTTCAACCCGTGCCCCGCGTTCACGCGCAATCCGAGTTTGTGGGCCAACTCCGCCGCCGCCGCCAGTTTCCGGATCTCAGCGGCCTGCGCGTCCTCGTCGCGCGCGTTGGCGTATGTGCCGGTGTGCAACTCGACAATGTCCGCCCCCATGTCCGCGCTCGCCTTGATTTGCCGTTCCTCCGGATCCACAAACAGGCTGACCGCAATGCCCGCCTTCTTCAGACGCGCGACGGTGCCCGCCAGCGATCGGGGCGCGCCCGCAACATTCAGCCCGCCTTCGGTGGTGATTTCCTGCCGCTTCTCCGGTACGAGGCACACTTCGCCCGGCTTCAGTTCCTCGGCGATGGCGACAATCTCGGGCACGTCCGCCATTTCGAGATTCAACTGTGTGCGAATGGTCTGGCGGATCAAGCGCACGTCGCGGTCCTGGATATGGCGACGGTCTTCCCGCAGATGCGCGGTGATCGAGTGCGCGCCGGCCAGTTCCGCCTGGATCGCCGCCCAGACTGGGTCCGGTTCGGGAATCGCGCCCGACAACTCGTGGGCAGAACAGTAGCGCGCCTGCCGGAGTGTGGCTACGTGATCGATGTTGACCCCGAGCTTGAGCATGCGGACAGGGTACATATTTCCACGCCTGTCCGCAATGCTGGATCGCTCAGATGAAGCGGCGCGTCCGCGCGCTTCCCGTGGATGGACGCGAGGTTAGTTCAGGCAGTCCTGGCTACGGAGCGCTTCTTTCACGAAACGATTCCAACTGTATCGCTTCCAATCGGGGAAGTGGTTCTGCATCCACTCCCGCGACGCGCGTTCCCAACCAATGTCCCGACCCAATTTCTCGCTTTCGATCCACTTGTACTTCTTAATTTCCTCGTGCTGGGATCGAACAACATCAGCCAGAGGATCTGGTTTTCTGTGACGTAACGTCATCTTTACCCCCCTCCTCGAAGGGTGAAAAACTTGCGTTACAGTAGCCCAAGAAGACGGTTTGTCAACCGGCTCACGGTGACAAATTGGCAGCAATATAGTGTCTTACTATCAAAGGACTTGCAACGGAAGCGTTTCAACTTGCCCGCATTCAGGTTGTCCCCTATTGTTGCCTCATGAGCGAACTGGGCTATCTCGAGAAAGTGCTCCGGCATGCCGAAGAACGGCTTGTCCTGAAGTCCGGCGCTCGCCCGGCCGAGATTCTCAGCCTCTACAAGAAGTTCCTGAAGGTCGAGGAGCACCGCCTGCGCATGCTGCATCGCGCGGGGGGAGGGGGCCACGAAATCGCCCAGGGCCGGGCGCAGGTGATGGACGTGGTGCTCCGCCATATGTTCCAGGCGGCGGACGAAAACTATCGCCAGACACACCCGGATGTCGCGGGGGTCTCCGTGTGCCTGGTGGCGATTGGCGGGTACGGGCGCGGCGAACTCAGTCCGTATTCCGACATCGATATCATGTTCCTGCACGATGCTTCGGGGCGGACGATGGCGCACCATCCCTACCTCAAGGAAATGGTCGAGCAGGTCTTGTACATGTTGTGGGACGTCGGCCTCAAGGTCGGTCATTCGACGCGGTCGGTGGCCGACGCGGTCACGCAGGCCAACAAGGACATGCAGTCGAAGACCTCGATGATCGAATCGCGGCGGCTCATCGGCCCGGAGAAGATCTACGAGTCGTTTCAGCAGGCGCTGCTCAAAGAGTGCGTCAAGAGCCACGAGGACGAATACATCGCGGCGCGCATGGAGGACCAGCGGGCTCGTCACGAGAAATTCGGCGACACGGTGTACCTGCAGGAGCCCAACGTGAAGGCCGGTTGCGGCGGGTTGCGCGACTTCCAGAACCTGATCTGGATGGCGTTCTTCAAGTACGGCAGTCGGAAGCTTTCCGAACTCCGCCAGCGCGGGTTTGTCGAGCCGACCGAGCAGCGCCAACTCGACGCCGCGTACGATTTCATCCTGCGGGTGCGCAACTCGATGCATTACATGACCAATCGCGCGTGCGACGTCATCGGGCTCGGTCTTCAACCGCAAATCGCCACGGAATTCGGCTATCGCCACCACGACCTGCTGCGGCGCACCGAGGCGTTCATGCGCGATTACTACACGCACTCGCGCAACATCTACCTGCTCACCAATGTGCTGGCCGACCGCATGGCTCTCAAGCCGGCGAAATCGTCTCGGTTCCGTTCGTTGCTCCGTCGCGCGCGCAAAACGGAGGAGATCGACGGGTTCCTCCTGCGGGATGGCATGATCTCCGCGGGGTCTCCGACGGTTTTCAAACAGGATCCGTTGCGCCTGATCCGCCTCTTTCTTTACGTCCAGCAGCGGGATGTCGAATTGAGCCCGGAACTGCGGTCGCAGATCCGGCAGAACCTGAAGCTGGTCGACCGGTCGTTTCGATGCTCGGAGCAGGTCCGCGACGTGTTCCTGGCCATCCTCCAACGCAAGGGACAGGTCGCCCGCATCCTGCGCCGGATGCACGAGGTCGAATTCCTCGACAAGTACATTCCCGAATTTGGCCGGCTCACGTGCCTGGTCCAGCACGAGTTCTTTCACCGGTACACGGCGGACGAACACACGTTGCAGGTGATCGAGAACCTCGACCGGATCATCGATGCCACCGAACCGCCCCACGCCAGCTACAAGAAGATTTTCCAGCACGTCGAGCACCCGCATGTGTTGTACCTGGCGCTGTTGCTGCACGACGTGGGCAAGGCGGCCAACGTTGAACATCATGCCGAGGCCAGCTTGGAAATGGCGCGCCGGGTCGCCCAACGACTCCACCTCGAACCCGACGACACCGCGCAGTTGCTGTTTCTCGTCCGCGATCATCTCAAATTCTCGATGCTCTCCCAACGCCGGGACCTCGACGATCAATCCACCATCGACGCCGCCGCCCATATCGTCCGGGACGAGGTCAATCTCAACGCGTTGATGTTGCTGACGTTTGCCGACGCGGCCGGCACCAGCATCAAGATGTGGACCGAATGGAAGGAAGCCCTGCTCTGGGAGCTGTACCGGCGCACGAAACAAACGCTCTCCGGGGCCGAGCGTGTCCGCGACAATCTCTCCCGCCGCATCGAGCAGTTGTATGGCGAGGTCAGCGCCGGGCTCAAGGACAAGCTGCCGCTCGAGGAAGTGTACTCGCATTTCGAGCTGATGCCGGCGAGCTACTACATCAATACCAGCGCCGCCGAAATCACGCGCCACCTGATGGTCATCCACCGGTTCCTGACGCGTCAGCTCGAAGTCGAGGAAGCCGAGGACGCGCTCGTGCCGGTGGTCGACTGGCAATCGTACCCCGCGCAAGGGTATTCCCAGGTATCCATCTGCACGTGGGACCGCCTCGGGTTGTTCTCGAAAATCTGCGGCTCGTTCGCGTCGGCCGAGTTGAACATCCTCCGGGCCAACATCTACACCCGCAGCGACCACGTGGTCCTCGATATGTTCGACGTCTGCGACAAAAACCTCGAAGCCGTCACCGACCAGCGGGCCATCCAGACAGCCGAGGGAATGCTCGAACGCATGTTGAGTGGCCGCGAACACATCGAGTTTGCGGACGTGCTGAAACGCCTGCGGGCGATTCGCGGCCCGGCCCCGGCGATTCGCGAAGTGCACATCCCGACGCTGATCAACCTGGACAATGAGACCAGCAAGGGACGGACCATCATCGAGATCCAGACGGAGGACCGTCTCGGGTTGCTCTACACGATCACGCACACCCTCAGCGAACTCGGGTTGGACATCAGCGTCGCGAAAATCTCCACGGAAAAGGGCGCGGCCATCGACACGTTTTACGTGCAGGACCAACTCGGCAACAAAATCACCGATGCCGCCCGCCTCTCCGCCATCCGCTCCAAACTCGAGTCCGCCATCAACCTCCTGGCGAGTTGATAAAAACCAAATTGTTACAATGATTAGACGTGACCCCAAATTCCCCTCCTGCCGTGTACTGGATTAGCTCTGCTCAGAATGACAAATCGCGGTCGCAGTACCCCATAATCCCCATCGCCTTGTCGTTAATTATTATCCATGCTGCGTTGCATTGACTTCGTCCATATTTGCTCTTCCAATCGCCCCGCAATACGCTGATATTTGTCACCGCCTCGGTTTTGTAACGCTCTGTAAACTCTCTTAAAGATTCGACGGCTTTACTCTTTGTAAACATGAACTCCACTGCATCTGGGTCGGTAGTAATCGCTCCCATGCTGCCATACGATCTAATCGAACAAACAAAGCCATGCTGCTCCACTGTCTGACGTGCAGATGCCAGCGAAGTCCCGTTGGGAACCCAATCCACAACCTTAAAGGGGCCTGCTCTCTGGGTCGGCGACTTGTCGAGCTCCCCTAGAGCAACCGACACGAACGAGGCAACTAGTATGAATACAAATGTCGCAACGAGCTTGTTCTTTACGCCGGAAAGGATGAAAATGTATGCTACAAGGAAGACCGGAAATGTCATCTTGCCCCCTGCCAAATAGTGTGCGGCCAAACCGGCGGCGAGACCGGCGAATGCTCCACCACCCATAGACTTGATAATTGCGTTCTTCTTCGACAGTTCAGATAAATCATCGGATGTCGATGTCTCTTTGGGTGTGTTTTTCATATTGTAATGCGGATGGTTAGAGCTGCCTAACGATCCAAAGCTGAGCCACGCCGACGGGCGAGTGGCTCACCAAACCCGTTTTAACTGACATTTCCCATATGGTTTCTAGCCCATGACCGGCGTGGGCCTTTCTTGTGATTCTCTGCCTGCTCCCCAAGTTTGCAAGTTCCTTTTTCCAGTCCGCCATCGGTTTTTCTCTAACACAGGGGGCGATTTGTCGCCAGTCGCACCTTTCCACACGCTTTTCCATGTCATCTGAAGACACCTCTTCCGTGGTTTCCATTGTCTTCAGGGTGGAAATTGGGGTCAGATCTAATCATTGATACATTTGCTTGCGGCTAGCCGTGGTGTGACTCGTTTGAGGGGCTCTGAAGCCGCCTGCAAAAACCGCGTGTTTCTTCCATCCCTCTGGATTAGAATCCCGCGAACGAACAGATTGACCATGCCACGCCCCGCGACATCGCAGGAACGGAAGCTGCGCCAGTTTCAGTTGCTGGCGCGGGTGAGCAGCGTCATCAATTCGACGCTCGACCCGAAAGAGGTCCTCAATCGCGTTCTCGCCGAGGCGGTGCAGGCAATGCAGGCCACGAGCGGGTCGCTGGTGTTCATCGACCCGCACACGCAGCTTCTCCAGATCGAAGTGGCCATCGGCCTGAGCAAAGAGGCGCAGGAGACACAGCTCGCCATTGGCCGCGGTGTCACG
Organism: Verrucomicrobiia bacterium; assembly: GCA_050015495.1. Classification (GTDB taxonomy): domain Bacteria; phylum Verrucomicrobiota; class Verrucomicrobiia; order Palsa-1439; family Palsa-1439; genus Palsa-1439. The sequence continues at coordinate 27,530 of JBEKBH010000023.1, read as the reverse complement.
GGCTGGGTCGCCAAAATGGGCAAACCGCTGCGCGTGCCGGATGTGACGGCCGATCCCCGGTACATTTCGGTGCGCAAGGACATCCGCAGCGAGTTGGCGGTGCCGCTGCTGGTCGAGGGCGCGTTGATCGGCGTGCTGAATGTCGACTCGAAACAGCACGACGCCTTCAGCGCCGAGGACGAGGAATTACTGGTCGCCATCGCGGACCAATCCGCGCAGGTCATCCAGAACTCGTGGCTCTATCAGGCCGTCGCCCACAACGCCCGGCAATTGGAGTCGCTGTTTTCCGTCGCGCAATCAGTCATCTCCTCGCTCAACCTGCAGGAAATCCTCCAGCGCGTCACCATCGACGCCTGCCGGCTGATGGACTCGAAGGTCTGCTCGCTCATGCTGCTCAGTCCGGCGCGCGACGTTCTGGAACTTCGCGCCTGCCACGGCGCCGGGCCCGAGTACCTCCAGAAGCCGCCGTTGCCGGTGGACGACAGCGTCATCGGCTTCGTCATCCGCCGCCGCAAACCGCTCCGCGTCGACAACGTGCAGGAACACGACGAGTACCGGCACACCGAGATGGCCCGCAACGAGGGGCTGGTCTCGCTGTTGTCCGTGCCGCTGCTGGTGGGCGACGCCGCCATCGGCGCGCTGAACGTGTACACGGCGGCCCCGTACCATTATTCCAACCAGGACGTGCGGACCCTGTCCGCGCTCGCGAGCCTCGCCGCCGTTGCCATCGAAAACGCGCGGCTGCATGAGAAGATCGTCGACGTGGAGGAACAACTGCGCCGCAACGAACGGCTCAGCACGCTCGGGTTGCTCGCCGCCGAGGTCGCGCATGAGATCCGCAACCCGCTCACGGTGATGAAGATGCTGTTCCACTCGCTGGACTTGAAGTTCCCCCCCGAAGACCCGCGCGCGCGCGATGCCGAGATCATGTCCGAGAAGATGGACCACCTGAACAAGATCGTCGATCATCTCCTCGGGTACGCGCGTTCCACCGAACCGACGTTCGATCTCGTGGATGTGAACGATCTGCTCGACGACGTCCTGCTGCTGACCCGGCAGAAACTGCGCCAGCAACAAATCGAGTTGGTGCGGAAGTTCGGTGATGGCCTGCCCCAGGTGCGCGCCGACCGCGGTCAGATCGAGCAGGTATGCCTGAATCTCATCCTCAATGCCGCGGACGCGATGCCCAAGGGCGGCACGCTCACCGTCGGCACGGGACGGTCTTCGTCGTCATTCATCCAGTTGACGTTCACGGATACGGGGATGGGCATGGCGCCCGAGAAACAGAAGCAACTCTTCGAGCCGTTTCTCACCACGAAAACCAAGGGCACCGGACTCGGCCTGGCCATCGTCAAAAAAATCGTCGAAGCTCACCGCGGGAAAATTGAAGTCCAAAGCAAGCCGAAGAAGGGGACAACCTTCCGCATCTTGCTGCCGGCGTAGCGTCGCGACGCCAGTTCCCCACCGGGTCGTTATGGTCGCGTGTCCCCGCCTCACGGCGAGGCCGGGGTTTCGGACAGCTTCTTCAACAGCGCTTCGAGTTGCGGGTCGGGCGGCGCCCCGAGGTCAAGCGCCTTCCTGTAGTGATACTTCGCCAGTTCCACGTTGGGCGTGCGCAGTTTGGCGTAGATGATGGCCAGGTTGAAATGCGCATCGCCGTATTGCGGGTTGATCTCGATCGCGCGGCGAATTTCCTGTTCACCAGCGGTGCCCCAGCCTTTCTGGTTGAGGACGACGCCGAGATAGTTGTGCGCCTCCGCGTTGGACGGGTCGAGCGCCACGGCGCGGGTCAATTCATTGAACGAGTCCTCGGTCAATCCCTTGCGGTAGAACACGACTCCGAGCAGGGACCGCGTTTTCGCATCGTTGGGCGCCTCCGCGACCGCTTTGCGCAGGTAATCTTCGGCTTCGTCGTATCGGTTCTGCTGATACCGGATCGCTCCGAGGCTGGAAAGGGCGACAACGTTCGTCGGGTCGATGTCGAGTACGCTGCTGTACTTGGTTCCCGCGCGATCAAACTCTTTTAGCGCGAGCGCGGCCCGGGCCTCGTTGAGCAACTGGCGCTCATTCAGGACTGGCGGCGGCGGCGGTGGCAGCGGTGCAGCTACCACGACCGGAGCCGGGGCTGGAGGCGGTGTGACGGCCACCGTCTTTGGTTGAGGAGGAGGCAACGGTTGCGGCGGCGCAGGCACCGGTGTGACTGCGGCTGTCGGAACCGGTACCGGTGTCAGCTTGGGTGCGGGCGTCGGTGGTGGTGCCGGTACTGGCGCTGGTGCGTTCGTGCCGGCCGGAACCGGTGCGGGTGTCGGCGGTGGCGTCGGCTTGGGTGCCGGTGGTGTCGGCGCGTTCGTCGATGTCAAAGCGGGTGCCGGTGGTGGCACCGGTACTGGCGCCGGTGCAGGCGTCGGAGCTGGTGCGTTTGTGACTGTTCGCGCCGGTGCGTTCGTCAATATCGGTGTTGGCACCGGTACTGGTTTCGGAGCTGGCGCCGGTGGCGGCGTCGGCTTGGGTGCCGGCGGTGGCGTCGGCTTGGGTTTTGGAACCGCTGCGGGCGCGTTTGTGACAATTCGCGCCGGTGCGTTCGTCAATATCGGTGCAGGCACCGGTACTGGTTTCGGCGGAAGCCCTGGAGGCGGGGTCGGCTTGGATGCCCGTGGTGTCGGCGCGTTCGTCGATGTCAAAGCGGGTGTCGGCGGTGGCGTCGGCTTGGGAGCCGGTGCCGGGGTCTTGGTTGTCTGTGCCACAGGCTTGGGCGGCGCGTTCGTCTGCGTGTTCGCGGGTGGGACAGCAGCCGGTGCCGGTGGCGTTTCCACTTTCTTCGGTGAAGTCAACGTAGCCACGAGCTTGCCCCGGCCGGATTCTTCCATGGCGGAGGCGGGTGGCGGCGTGGCCGCTTCCGGTTGGGCGGCGACCGCCGTCGGACGATGATAGGGCCGCCAACCCCGAAGCTCGGGAATCGACGGTCCATTCGTGCTTTCTTCGCTTTCCCCGCCAACAAATGTCGCGGAGGCCTTGCGCTCGGCGATGATCCGCAACAGCGCGTTCTCCTTGCGCAATTGACGGATAATTTCGTCGTCCTTGTCGCCCGACGCCTTGGCGGAGGTCAGTCGCTTGTTGGCGTCCGTGAGCTGGGCGATGACCGCATCGTACGAGTGGCGCAACTCGGTGTTGTCGGCCTGCGATTTCGCCAGCGATTCCTTGGTCGTGTCCAACTCGACGCGTGTCTGCTGGAGTTGCTCCTTCGTCTGTTGCAATTCGCTGCGGGTCTCGGAGAGTTCGACGCGCAACCGCACCAACTCGGGCGATTCCGTCCGTGGGGCCGGCGCTGGCGTTGGCGCCGGGGCCGGAACATGCTCGGCGCGCTCGCGGGCCTCGGCCGCCTCGGTCTGTGCCGCCGCCAGTTGGGCTGCGAGCACCTGGTTGGTCTTGAGAAGGTCTTCGATCTGCTGGTTGGTCTGTGTCGGCGCGACCTTGCTGAGTTGCTCCTGAAGTTTCGCGTTCAATTCGTCGCGTGCCGCCTGCAGTTGTTCGATTTGCTGCCGGGCGCGTTCCAGTTCCGCGTTCAATTGCTTGACCTGCTCGGCCTCCACTGGCGGCACGGGAGGGGCCGGATTCATGGTGATGACCTTCGGACCCGGAGCCGCCACAGCCAGTGGCAATGCATTGGATGTCGCCTCCGGCGCGGGCGCGGCTGGAGGAGGCAGCACGACGGACGGCGGGACGATGGCCGGGGCTTCCGGTTGCGGGGCCGGGGCCGTCGTCGGCGCTTCGGGCGCGGCCACCTTCGCCTTCAGGGCCGTCAGGTGTTCTTCGACGTACTGCGTGCGGAACTCGATAATGTGCGGGTTCCAGTCGGGATTCTGCGCCTTGATCTGGTCGAGGATCTCGCGCGCGGCGCTGAATTTCGCGCTGGCCTTCCCCCAATCGCTGCTGTGTTCGGCGCTGTCGCCGTCCTGAATGAGAAAATATGCCTCCAGAAATTTGTCGCCCGGGTCCTCGGCCGCGCGGACTCGGGTGGTGCCACAAAGGCACACGGCGAACATGAGACACGTCAGAAGTATCCTCTTCATTAGGCGGGACTCTACACGAAACGCCTTGGCGTTGGCAATGGTTTGATGTGAGTACACTTGCATTAGTCCCACTCTCAGAGCACAATGCGTACCCATCTGTGGCCATGGACGACCTGAACCCAATCCAGCTTGCAGCCCAACAACAATTTGACCGCCAGAGCGAACGCTATGGCAAAGGTCACATCCTGTCCGATGTCTCCGATGTCAGGGATGCCCTGGGGCGGTTGGACTGGCTGAAAACGGGCCGGGCGCTGGATGTAGCTACCGGCGCGGGTCACACGGGCCTGTACTTGGCCGGCGTCGGCTGGCAGGTCACCCTCGGTGATATTTCCGCCGCGATGCTCCAGCGGGCCTCCGCCACCGCCCGGGAACGCGGGCTTCGCGTCGAGACCCGCCAGCACGCTGCCGAAACGTTTCCCTACGCGGACGGCGCGTTCGACCTCGTGACCTGTCGCGTGGCCGCCCACCACTTCAGTGATCCGCCGGCGTTCGTGCGCGAGACCGCCCGCGTCCTGAAACACGGCGGCGCGTTTCTCCTGATCGACGGCTCGATCGAGGATGGCCAGCGCGTGGCCGAAGACTGGCTTCACGCTGTCGAGAAGCTTCGCGACCCGAGCCATCACCGGTTGTTGAGCCGGGGCGCATGGACAAACCTTTGCCAGGAGGCCGGGTTGCGCGTGGTGTTTGCGGAACTCCAGCCGTTCAAGCAGCCGAATCTGGCCTGGTACTTCGAAGCTGCCAATACCGACCCCGAAAATCGCGCCAAGGTCCTCGAATTAGTTCGCACCGCCCCGCCCGAAGCCCGAAAACTTTTCCAGCTCGGCGAGGAAGACGGCAAAATCGTCTGGTGGTGGCAGCGCCTCGTCCTCGCGGCCATCAAGGCGTGATGGCAAACCGATAGAACCCCTGCGGCCCGACGGCTCCGCCGAAGTTGGTCAAAGCCAGCAGCGCCCCGATGCTGTTGGTGACCGATACCCCGGGGACATTCGACCAGATTCCATAGGTCAGATCAGTGGTGAACTGCAATTGATACGTCTTGTAGGCTATGGATGGGATGGTGAAAACGATGTCACTGCCCGATGGCTGAATCCCCGTAATTTGATCGATTGGACAGGGTGGAGGGTTGAGAGGAACGGAAAGTCGGTACACGGTGCCGCTGCCTTGTCGAACACACATCGTCTGGCTGCATTTCACGGTATGATCACCAACTCCGCCTTCCCTCCGATTTGAAGGATCATCTTTTGGCTTGACCCGGAACTGCGCTCGTGATTATTTTCACAAGCGTTGACTGAGAGGTAGCCACGTCGCCCCGCCTGTTCAGGTCTTGGGTTCAAGTGAAGGAGAAGCACTGGACTTAAATCGGACATCGGCCATACTCGCCAGATCTGGCATTCAATGCCGGACGAAGTCCTGTTACCGCTCCCTTTTCAATCCCTCTACGCAGTCGGTAAGGAGTTTCTTCAGTAGCTCCGAGCGATTCAAACGAAAGGACGCCGGTATTAAGGAAAAACGATCATGAGATTGTACAAGCAGACGCTACGAGCAGTTGTTATCGGATTAGTGGTATTGGGTGCAATCGGTTGCGCTTCAGTCCCCACGACTACCGCTTCGTTAGATGCTGAGGCGAAGAAGTTCGTGCCTGAACCGGGCAATGGGAGCATTTACCTCGACCGAGGTAGCGGGGTAGCGTACGCCCTTTACAAGGCAGATTTTCTGTTGGATGGACGGATGGCGGGGAGTCTCGGAAACGGCTTCTTCCTGCTATTGAGTGTACCCCCCGGCGAGCACGTTGTTGTCCCGCGACCCGTCAGCACCCAAAGCTACGGCTTATTTAATAACCCCGGCCCGCAGTGGGAAAATGCACAGAAGATCAATGTCGAGGGGGGAAAGAACTACTTCTACGAGGTTAACTATTCAGTGGGCATGGCGCATCAACAGGTGCATTTACAGGAACTGACCGAGGAACAAGGACGTGCCAGTGTTCTCAAGTCGCAACGGGCTATCAGCACTGACATCGTGATGACCCCACCGACACAGTGACCACGGCGCTTACCAGATCGGTGAGTTCAAAGCCGCGTGCAACGGTTCGCCGAATGAACTGACGCGGTTCGTCGTCCGCCGCTGGCTTGAGACGGACGACCGCATCGAACACCTTCATTTTGCAGGGGTGCGACGCTCGACGCCAACCAATCGCGCACTTGTGGCCGCGCCAATTGTGGCGAGGCAACCGACTTGGCAGGACGTCTGTGTACGACTAAGAAAGAGTTGCAAAGACGCTCACGCGGCAACCGCTGATGGACGCAAAGAAATTCGTGAGCGTCGGACAATAATCCCGTTTCCGGAGGAAGGAGGCACGGGCAGCGAAGCGCGAGCGACTGAAGTGAGACCTGCCGCCGGACGAGGCACTGCGTCAGGCGCTGGATCACTGGGCCTAGTCACCCTCGCTTCCTTTTGTGATGAGGTGGGGGAGTTGGTTTTGTTGGACATTGGCGAAGATTGTGACTGTCCTTGCAAAAGGCGAGTGAGGCGCGGATGCAATGTCCGCCTTGTCCGATTGCGCTGGACAATTCTGGATGCACTCTCCTATAAAGACCTCGACGGGGGCACCTTAACGGGCCAACAAATAAGGAGAACAACATGAAGAAACTCAGTATTTCTGTGTTGCTGTCGTCCATTGCAGTTATGCTGTTGACCGGTTGTACAGCAGTAGGACCGTCGTATGGGGGTAACACGCCGGTGGCTGGCTGGGCGTATACGGATACGCAGGCACCATCGATGGGATTGGCTGTGCCCATTGACCCGACTGCGCAACGCGCGAAGGTAGGCGAATCTAGTGCTTCGGGGATTCTCGGAATAGTCGGCGTCGGGGACGCGAGTGTCGAGGCGGCAATGAAGAATGGTGGCATCACGAAGATCCACCACGTGGATCACAAGGTCTACAGCATCCTGTGCCTCTACGTTAAGTACACGACCGTTGTTTACGGCGAGTAAGAAAGCAATCTCGTTTCGGGTGCCCGAATCCGTCTCTCTCTGGGGAGACGGATTCGTCATTAAGAAACGGTGAAGGCAGTCGGCCCTTTTGATTTCTTTTTTGATTTTGGACACCGCCCAAGCTACCGGAGGTCGTTTTCCGCCGCCGATTATGCCGCTGTCTAGAGGGTCAGGGCCTGACTCTCGACAGTTCATTGAGACAACATCCGGTCCACCGATTGTCATTAAGCTGCAATCCGTTTTGACGGTGGAAGCAGCCGGAGTGGCATCTCAATGGGCCGGGCTCGCTGCTACCATCGGCTGACCCGCCAGCAACGCTTTTGCGGCGGTGTACACGTTCTCGGTGGTAAATCCGAAATGCTTCATCACGTCCTTGACCGGGGCCGACGCCCCGAATCCGTCGCGACCAATGGACGCGCCATCGAGGCCGACATATTTCTGCCAGCCCAGCGTCACGCCCGCCTCGACGGAAAGACGTTTGCGCACGGACGGCGGCAGCACGCGTTCCCGGTACTCGCGCGGCTGGCGCTCGAACAATTCCCACGACGGCATGCTCACCACCCGGACCTTCACGCCTTCGGCCTTCAACTTCTCGCCCGCCTCGGCGCACAGCGACAATTCCGAGCCGGTGCCGATGAGGATGATGTCGGGCAACCCAGCGGCATCGCTGAGGATATACGCGCCCTGCCGCAGGCCGGTCGCCGGCGCATACTTCGTACGATCGAGCGTCGGCACGCCCTGCCGCGTCAGCGCGAGCGTGATCGGATGCTTCTTCTCCGCCAGGAGCACGCGCCACGCCTCGGCGACTTCGTTGGCGTCCCCGGGTCGGATCAGGATCATGTGCGGGATCGCGCGTAACGACATGATCTGTTCCACCGGCTGATGCGTCGGGCCGTCTTCGCCCACGCCAATGCTGTCGTGCGTGAAAATATGCAGCGTCGGAATCTCCATCACGCAGCCGAGCCGAATCGATCCGCGCGCGTAATCGGAGAAAATCAGGAAACCGGAGTCAAACGCGCGCAGTTTGCTCAGCACCATGCCGTTGACGATGCCTGTCATCGCGTGTTCGCGCACGCCGAAATGGAAATTTCTACCCGTATACGAACCTTTCTCGAAATCGGCCGTATTGGCCATCAACGTCTTCGTGGACGGCCAGAGATCGGCGGCGCCGCCCATGAACCACGGAATGTTTTTCGCGACGGCATTGAGCACCTTGGAGCTGGATTCGCGCGTGGCAAGCCCCTTCGGATCGGCGGGGAAAGTCGGAATGTCCTTGTCCCAACCCGCTGGCAGATCGCGGTCCTGCATCAGCTTCCACTCCGTGGCCAGCGCCGGATTGGCCGTGGCGTACGCATCGAATTTCTCCTGCCAATCTTTTTCCAGTTTTCGCCCGCGTCGATACTGCTTGTGCATGTGCTTGGCGACTTCCTCCGGCACGAGGAACTTCGCGTCCGGCGGCCAGCCGTACCGTTCCTTGGTCTTGCGGACCTCCTCTTCGCCGAGCGCCTCGCCGTGGGCCTCGCGCGTGTCCTGCTTGGTCGGCGCGCCGAACCCGATATGGCTGTCGAGAACGATAAACGACGGTTTGTCGGTCTGCTTGACCGCGCGCTTGATCGCCCGGTTGATCGCCCGCAGATCGTTGGCGTCGGTCACGTGCTGGACGAACCACCCGTACGCCTTGAAGCGCGCCCCAACGTCTTCGCTGAACGCCAGCGAGGTCTTGCCTTCGATGGTGATTTTGTTGTTGTCGTAAATCCACAGCAGTTTGTGCAGCCCGAGATGACCCGCCAACGACGCCGCTTCCGAGCAAATCCCTTCCATCATATCGCCGTCGCCGCCCATGGCGAACACGCGGTAATTGACGATCTCGTGGCCGTCGCGGTTGAAATGTTCGGCCAACCAGCGCTCGGCAATCGCCATGCCGACGGAATTGGTGAACCCCTGCCCGAGCGGCCCGGTCGTCGTTTCCACGCCGGGGGTCATGCCGTATTCGGGATGGCCGGGCGTGCGGCTGCCCAGTTGCCGGAACCGCTGCAGCTCGCTCATCGGCAGGTCGTAGCCGGTCAGGTGCAGCAGGCTGTACAACAGCATCGAGCCGTGTCCGCCCGACAACACAAACCGGTCGCGGTTCGGCCAGTGCGGATTGTCCGGGTTGTGCCGCAAAAATTTCTCCCAGATCCAGTACCCCATGGGCGCCAGGCCCATCGGCGCGCCGGGATGGCCCGAGTTGGCCTTCTGCACACCGTCCATCGCCAGCGTGCGGATCGTGTCGATGCACAACTGGTCGAGCAGTTTGGTTTTCGGATTGTCCAACGCCACTTCAAATGTCGCTGATGTCATGAAAATCTCCTGTATTGCTTGAGTAATGCGGCATTGTGCGTCAAGTCGGTCAACTGCGCAAGCCTCCGTCGCGCGTCTCCTCAAAGCGAAAAGGCGCCCCGATTTCTCGGGACGCCTTTGGGTGAAACAACCGACTTCTGGAAAAAGTTAGTACCGGCTGCCGGCGAACTTGCCGCCGCCACCACGGCTGCCGCCACGGCCGCCGCCGAAGTCGCCTCGGGGACGCTCTTCACGGGGCTTGGCTTCATTGACGGTCAACGCGCGACCATCCAGTTCCTTGCCGTTGAAATCGGCAATGGCTTTGGTGGCCTCTTCCTGCGTGCCCATCTGGATGAACGCGAACCCGCGGGACTTGTTGGTGAACTTGTCCATGATGAGTTCGCAGCTCGTGACATTGCCCGCCTGTTTGAACAGTTCGAGCAGGTCGCCTTCGCTGGTGTTGAATGACAGGTTTCCGACGAATAGCTTGGTAGCCATTATAGTTTTTTCTTTCCGCTGCGGTAGGAGGTCTCAGTGACTGTTCCCGTTTTCGGGTTTCGGACTGTCACCGAGCATACAAGGCCTGACTGACAATCTACCAATCTCACTGCAACTGCTTCCATCTGCTAGCTGCGCGTACAGTACCGCATCCAGCCGGGAACGCAACAATTAAATGGCAAATGATATAAACGCCTGACTGCCTTGCGTTTCAACCAACCAACAGCTACCCTGCCGCCGTGAGCGTGTTCCCCGTCAGCCCGGGAACGGGGGTCATCCCGACCGACATTGCCCCCCGATATTCACAGGCCGGTCGAATTGCGCAAGCCCAAGCCCGCCGCCGCGCCGGACAGTCTGGCGACGCGAACCCGCCGACACTCCCGCGTCGTGACCCATCACACAGGCACCGTCAATCCGAGTCGTCAGAATGCTGAGATGTGGCCCTAATTCACTTCTCTTGAAATTCAGGCAGCCGTTTAGGTCTGCGGCCCTCTGAGAAACCTGGAAGCCGCCCCATGGCCAAGAAATTCAGTAGTTGCACAATCATCTCTCGTTTGCTAGAAGAGACGCTGGTGGAAAAGCCGCAAGAATGACGGGGAGAAGCGCGCTGAAATCGTACTGCAGGAATGAATTTTGGCAGCCTCATTATCGACGGACTGCGTTCCGATAGCAGCAGGAACACACGAGGTCGGAGCCGAGTCTGCCTAGTGTTTGGGAGGAGGCTTCAATATGTGGTGTGTTGCAGCGGGATCAAAAGCAGAAATCTCAGGTCACCGTCCGCTGAAAATCTTCAGGATTGTAGAGTACCTCTGTTACAATCTAGCGGAAGAACGTGTCGAAGTCTGCGCCGACTTCGTTCTCCAGAACAATTCAGACGTCGAACACCCCCTTCGATTCCTTCATCGGGGAAACATTCTCTTCGAAAACCTCACCGGGGACAGGCCCGCCGACAAACGCTACACTCCATTATACCGCGACTTGGTTGAACGTTGGGATCCTCCAACGCCGAACTCGGCGGCAGTAGCGCCATTTCGGCGAATTGACGAACCAGATGACGAAAAACACTTTGTGCCGTTCTCCCTTTATGAGACTCGTCCGTTGCCGCCCGGGGAGCCGCACGTCATTCGAGCTTTTGGAGAGGTGCGTGGGTTGAGTTATCAAAGGATGATTTGCAGGCGTCCTTTCGACGAATCGCGGGAAAAGCCGCATAACGCCCCGATGCGGGTGTTCGGCGGCCAGATCTTGATCAGGACAATCGAGGAAGAAGATATTCAAGGGCCTGACCCGGCTCAGGGGCTAAGCAAGCCGCCCTATGATCCGCAACCTTATCGTAAATTGCTCGACGATTTTAAGGCCCAGTATATGACTGACCCAGACACTTATCACATCATCGTCGATACGATTTCCGGTAAACGGCACCTGATAGTCTCTCCCCTAACGCACGACCTATACCTTGGCTGTCAGGACAGAAAATTCGACGAGCGGCTCATCACGCATTATTGGTCAAAGAGCGCGCTGTTTAGCGCCAACAGCAGGCTGAACGGCCCAATGATGATGGTGGAAGAAGCAGCGTAATGAACGCGACGGAATCCGGCTCTCAGTCCTCGGAGGATAGAAGGTCAAGACTACCAACTTGGCTTGGCCCTTGTATTTCGTTCTCCGGCGCGGCAATGATTTTCCTCGGAACAATTTCCGGGAGATGGGTTTTACCGCTGAGGATCTTTTTTCTCGTGTTGGGCTTAGGGCTGCTCGTATTCGGTTTTGTACAAGGAGGCTGGCTTTTTTTCAGGGCGTTTCTGAGGCTTGTTCGGATCATCCCTCCTCGACCAAATAACAATTTGTCGCCAACCGACGAAGAGGCTCGGAAGATGGTGCGCAAGTGGCGTCGTCCTAGACGCGAGGAAGGCGAGTGTGTGCTAGTGCGCGCGGTACTCCGTGAAATTGGCCGCAGGCGCTGCAGATGGCGCCTGTTAGCTTTCCTGTGTTGGCTGAAGCACAAACTGCCTCATGCGTCGACCTCCGGGTGGGGATGCTCCGAACTTCTCAGCTATAGCAGTTCCCAGCTGCGCAATTGCTGCAAACTTCGTAGAGGGGTCAGGCGGTCGCAGAACTTCTGGGAGGTGCGCACCGCCGCGCTCGAAACGTACAAAGTCTTCTTCGACCACGTTTACCAACTTCATCCTAATGACTTGACGCAAATCAGTACAGATCCCGGCAAAACAGCATCAGCTAACTTCGTGAATGGACGGTTACAGCAGGAGTGCGTATTTGCTGCCGATCTCTTGGTCGACCTTTTGCAGGAAGGTGATTACGACCTGAGGTGGTTTAAGACGCTCGCTCGCGAACTCGCACCCTTGCCATTTTTGTATGCGGCTCCAAAGACCCTTAAGGGACAGGCTCAGAAGACGGGGGATAGAATGCTCTACCCGGTGGACAACATGGAGAGCCTGAGGTCTTGGCTTCAGACGTGGCAAATTGTTCTCGCACCACGCAGTGCCCTTGTGAGTATGGCGCGACATTTTGACGAGCACGAGTACCACCAATTGGTTTCAGAGCCGATATGGAGGAGATGGTGCGATGTTTCGCGAATCGCAGGGAAAGAGCCCGATCATAGTGGCCTCCCCTTCGTGCTGTTTGGCCTCGACGCTTTCTTGACGTATGTGGACAACGTTGTGTCCGATAACCCAACTTGGAGGGACTGGCGTCAGTTGCACGCGAAGCTTGTTGAAGAGTGGATCTCGGATAATAAGGCCAAATTGGAGAAGGACGGCCAGTTTTACGAGGCCCACGCCCGCGTCGATGCCCTAATCAGGAAGCTGGCTACAAGCGCCCCAGCCGCTCCATGCCCGCAGCAATCTCCTGTTGATAACGCAGTTGACAAGCCGGCTACGAGTGATAAAGGGCAACAGGCGGTTCCGCGCAACCCATTCTTCTTCACGACACTCGACGGCACTGTGGTAGCGATAGCGAAAGATAAGCACGAGCTCAAGAAGAAATTAAACGAAGTGCCCGTTGCTTATGTCGCTCGCCATGCCAACCGAGGCGATTTTACAAACTGGCTGAACTACTTAGGCGATCCTGAACTCGGGGCCAAGGTGCTGGGAGTGCGTGGAGAACCTGACGCTGTTCGAACGCAGATCGTTGCATTGATAGAGGCAGGGGCAGGGTAGCGTCTGCAGCGGTTAGACCGCGCAGATGTCGGGGTTTGACTAAATCGTGAATGTCGCAACCACCCCACTACCTTGCCTTCCCGCCCCTCAACCGCTACCCTCCCGTCATGAGCGCGTTTCCCGTCAGCCCTGAGAAAGAAGCCCAACTCGCCCAGCGCATGGCCGCGCTCGGCGTGCGCGAAGCCGACATCGACGAGTCGTTCGTCCGCTCGGGCGGTCACGGCGGCCAGAACGTCAACAAGACCGCCACCTGCGTCATGCTGCTCCACCACCCGACCCGGCTCCAGGTCAAATGCCAGACCACCCGCTCCCAGGGACTCAACCGCTACCTCGCCCGCCGTCTCCTCCTCGACAAGATCGAAACCCTCAAAAGGGGTTACGTCGACGCCGAGCGCTCCCGCATCGAGAAAATCCGCCGCCAGAAACGCAAACGCAGCCGCCGCGCCAAAGCCCGCATGCTCGACAACAAGTCCCACCACGGAGCGAAGAAGGAGGCACGGCGCGCGGTATCTCTGGAGTAGATGAATTCACAACTCGACACGCCCGCCGTTCAAACGGGCCAAATATGAGCTTCCGAAATATCGTTCGATTCATCTGCGTTGCCTTGATTTTCTCCAGCGTTCCACCTCCGGTTGCGGCGGAGGATTTCACCAATGCCATCCACGCGTTCCTGCAACAGCGCGTCGAGGTTGAAAAGCGGGATGTCGGCATGGTGGTCGGCATTGTGGACGAGCACGGCAGCAGCATTGTCAGTTGCGGGAAAATGGATAACGGCACCGGCCAGGAAGTGAATGGCGACACCCTGTTCGGTATCTATTCCATAACGTGCACATTTACCGGGCTGTTGCTGCAAGACATGATCGAACGCGGGGAGATGAAGCTGGATGATCCCGTGGCAAAGTATTTGCCCAAGTCGGTCAAAATGCCGACCTACAACGGCAAGGAAATCACCTTGCGCCACTTGGTAGCGGAAACCTCCGGGCTCGGGCCGCCCATCTCCAACCTTAACCCCAAGCGAGCGGATAATCCCTATGCTGATTTTACCGTCGAGAAGATGTATGCCTTGCTATCCGGCTCCAAATTGACCTGTGACCCGGGAGCGAAGTATCAACATGGCGGCGTGCAAATGGGATTGCTGGGTCATGTCATCGCCTTGAAAGCCGGGACGAACTACGAATCGCTCGTGGTGGATCGGATTTGCCGGCCATTAAGGATGGACAGTACCCGGTTCACGCTGACGCCCGAACTGAGATCCCGCTTCGCCACCGGACACAATCAACTCGGCTACGCGGTCCCGACGGCGGATTGGGGAGCTCTGACGCCTCTTGGCGGGCTGCGCTCGACGGCCAATGACCTGCTTAAATTTATATCGGCAAATCTCGGCCTGACGCCGTCCAGTCTGACACCGCTCATGGAAAAAAACGCGGTCACCATGGATTGTGCTCCGCAAGGAGGGGGGCCCGTTTTCGTCGTGACGAAATCCCGAACTGTCTATTTTTCCGGAGGAGGCTGCGCGTTCACCGGTTTCGATAAGGCGCGGCGTCGCGGTGTGGTGGTCTTGTCTAATTCGTGGGGCGCCATGGATGTTTACGCCATCGGCAAGTTTTTACTCGAAAGCGAATGGCGGTCGGATCGTCGGCCAACGGAAACCAAAGTCAGCAGCCAGGTTTACGGTTCGTCTGTGGGGCAATACCGGCCGACATCCGATGCCGCGCCACGCAGGCTCAAGCTCTGGCCATTGTCCCACCACGAAGACGGTACCACATCCCAATCCGGCATCGGTATTCGCTGTGAAGGGGATCGGCTCTTCGCCCAAGCCACAGGCTCAGGATCATGGCCTGTTGATGTATTATTGCCGCCTATCGCTGGTGAATTATTGCCGGAATCGGAAACCCGTTTTTTTGAAAGGCTGAGCGGCATGCCCGTGACCTTTTCCCGGGATGATCGGGGCAGGGTGACCGGCGTAACCGCGCACTACCTCGGCAATGCGTTTTCATATGAGAAAATCTCCGATCAGCCGCCAAAAGTTTTCGAACCACCCAAACCGCGTGTCGCCACCAAGTTGGACGCAAAATTTCTCGATGCCTGTGTCGGTCACTACGAATTTGCGCCGGACACTGTGTCTCCCACGGGAGTGAAACTGACGATCTGGCGGGAAGGAGATCAGTTGGTCGGGCAAGCCTGGGGCAAGAACGTCCTCCAGGGCGCGGTCGATATGTATCCCGAATCGGAAACGAATTTCTTTCTCAAGATCGATGGCGCGCAATTGACCTTCATAAAAAATGAGACAGGAGAAGTGACGGCCGTAATCCATCATCAAGCAGGGTATCCGGATAGCGAGGGAAAGAAAGTTAACAACCAATGACCGCGCCCATCGTGTGCGACTGGCCGGGCGCGAGGACGACGCTCTGCTCGCGCACGTTGCACGTCTCGAGGCACAACATCGACGGCCATTCCTCGTCGCCGAAATCGGGCATCGCCTTCGCCTTGGCGATCCACGGGTTCCAAACCACCGTCGCGTTCGACCCCGTTTTCTCCACCACCACGCGCCGTCCCCAACCGCGATCGTCCACCACGCACGTCGATTGCGTGTTCAGGTAAATCCGGTCCGTCTCTGCCGTGATGCGAATCGCCGTCGAACCTTCCGTTTCCGTGCGCGGCAGGCCGACCCGATCCGCATACGTCACGCCCGCCAGCCCCTCCACGCTCACCTTGCGCACGTCGCTGACCGCCAGATAGCTGTGCAACGCCTCCTCGATTCGCATCGGCTGGCTGCCCGTATTCCGCACCCGCAACTCCAACCCCAGCGCCGCACCGATCGTCACCCGGTAATCAGCTTCAAATTCTCCGTCCCATTCCGTGCGCGTACCCGCGTTCGATGCAAGCCGGAGATTGATCTCAATATTCCCATCAGCCGTCTGTTCCGCGCCGGTCAGTTCCCATGCCAGCAACCGAGCAAACCCATGCGCCGGGCCCGGCCGACCGTCCTCCCTCGCGCCAAACCACGGGAAACAAATCGGCACGCCGCCGCGAATCGGTTTTCCGGGTTCAAACAAACTCTTCTCGCTCATGAACAATACCGGCTTCTGGCCGCGTGGCTGGAAATGCGTCACGTGCGCCCCGTGCAGAAATATCTCGGCCTCCGCCCGCGGCGTCTCCACCAGCAGCCGCGTCAACCCGCCCCGCCCGGGCCCGACCCGCACCTCGTTAGGGAGCTTTTGCATACATGTATCCTTACCCACCACCGCCGCCTCTGCAAATAGTTTTTCCGACCCGAAATCCGCCGGTGTAGCGTCGGCTGTCCCCAGCCGAGACTCTTCAGTAGCGCGGAGCGGTAAGAGACAACCGCCATAACTTCCGGTATGGTAGCGGGAATGGCGCCATCAACACCCGCATTGCTCTCGGCCTCTGAACTGGCCCTGGCCTACGGCCCGGAGCTCCTGCTCAAAGCCGTCACGCTCTCGGTGTCGCCGGGCGAGAAAGTCGGGCTGGTGGGCCGTAACGGATGCGGGAAAACGAGCCTCCTGAAAATCCTCGCGGGCGAAAACCAGCCCGACGCTGGCGACATCTCGCGCCGACGCGGTTTGCGAATCGGTTATCTGCCGCAGGAATTCGAACTCGATAGCGCCAGGACCGTCCGCCAAAACATCGAGGCGGGCGCGGCCGATTTGATGGATTGGTTGAGCCGTTACGAGACCGGTCACCGCACCGAGGCCGAGATGGCCGAGCTGTTGCACAACATCGAGCAGGCCGACGGCTGGAACCTGCAATCCCGCATCGAGGCGAGCGTCACCGCGTTGTCGGCGCCGCCGCTCGATGCGACGGTCGGCCCGCTCTCCGGCGGTGAAAAACGGCGCGTCGCTCTCTGTCGCGCGCTGGCCGCGCAACCGGATTTGCTGCTGCTGGACGAGCCCACCAACCATCTCGACGCGGAATCGATTCTCTGGTTGGAGGAGTTCCTCCAGAAATTCCCGGGCGCCGTCATCTTCGTCACCCACGACCGCTATTTTCTCGATGGCATCGCCACGCGGATTGTCGAGCTCGCCGACGGACAATGTTACTCGCACCCGGGCAATTACACCGCCTACCTCGAATCCAAGGCCGCCCGCCAACAAATCGCCGAGCAGGCCGAGCGCCGGCGTCAGCGCTTTTTGCGGATCGAACTCGAGTGGGTTCGCGCGGGCGTGCGGGCGCAACGGTCGAAATCGCGTCATCGTCTGGAATCTTTCTACAAGGTGCAGGGCCTCGAAGCGCCGCCGGAAGAACGCGAGATGGATCTCCTGATTCCTCCTCCGCCGGAGTTGGGCAATACCGCCGTCGAACTCGAAAACGCGGGCGCGAAAGTCGGCGAGGGCGCGGCGGAACGCTGGTTGTTTCGCCATTTGAATTTTTTGTTAAAGCCCGGCCAATGCACCGGCGTGGTGGGCCGCAACGGCGTCGGCAAGACCACGCTCTTGCGCCTCTGCATGGGTGAACGCGCGCCCAATGCCGGCACGGTGAAGATCGGGAAACGGGTGAGTTTCAATTACATTGACCAGACCCGCATGCAGCTCAACGACGCGAACACCGTGATGGCCGAGGTCGCGGGCGGCGGCGACACCGTCCTGTTCGGCACGCAGACGATCAGCGCCCGCGCCTATCTGCTGCGGTACCTCTTCCCCGACGAACGCCTCCGCGAACCCGTCAGCCGTCTCTCGGGCGGCGAGCGCGCGCGGTTGATGCTCGCCAAGGTCTTGAAACGCGGCGGCAACGTGCTCGTGCTGGACGAGCCGACCAACGACCTTGATCTGCCCAGCTTGCGCATGCTCGAGGAAGCGCTGGCCGATTTCGAGGGCAGCGTGCTCGTCGTCAGCCACGACCGCTATTTCCTCGATCGTATCTGCGACCAGATCGTCGCGTTCGAAGACACCGGCGTTCACGTCCAGCCCGGGAATTATTCCTATTACCTGGAAAAACGCAACGAGCGCGAACGGACGCGCGGAAAGCAGCCCGTCGCCGCCGTCACCACACCGACAACCGCGCCGACACCAGCAAAGCCGGCGCGCCCTCGCAAACTGACCTTCAACGAACAACGCGAACTCGCCGGCATGGAAGCCGCCATCCGCGCCGCCGAAGCCCGCGTCTCGGAATTGGAAACGACCCTCGCCGCGCCCGATTTCTACCCCACCCGCGCCAAAGACGCCCCGGCCCTGATCAAGGAATTGGAAACCGCAAGAGCCGAGGTCACGCGCCTCTACGCCCGCTGGGAAGAACTCGATAAAGTCGGGAAGTGAATCGATCCGCCGTGAGCACGCCGTCGACAAATCTCATTTTCGCCGAGGGTGCGCCGCCGAATCTCACCAGACGCCGTCCGCCGAGCTCTTGCGAATCCGCCGAATTTCGCTCTCGGGAATTCCGAGTGAGACGAGAAACTCCTGATGCGCGTCCGGGGCGTGTCGTTCGAATTCCGTATGCCAGCGGCCCATGGCTCGGTCATCCATGCCGGCGGCCCGCAGCATTTTCACCCACATATCGCGGTCCACGGCTGGCGGACATTTCCCGCCCGCCACGCCCTGCAACATGCTCGCCAGCAGTCGTTGCTTGCTGCGCAGTTCCAGAAGCTGGTTCCCCAGTTCGCGAAACCGTCGCTCCAACACCCGGGCGTTCGGCTTCCCCTTCGACGACAGTAGTGTGCGGATATCCGCGAGGGTCAGTCCCGTCTGGCGGAAATGGCAGATTCGCTCCAGCCGTTGCCGGTCACGCTCCGTATAACAGCGATAGCCGGCTGCCGTGCGTCCCGAAGGCGGCAGCAGACCGATCCGGTCGTAATACAGCAACGTGCTGCGCGACAATCCAAACAACCGCGCGAGCTTCGTGATGGTGCAGGTCTTCATGGTCACGAGCGTTGCGGGGCGGCAGCGGCCAACCGCCACCGCCCCGACATGATTAGCGGCTCTCCTTGCGGATCAGCGCGCATTTCTCGGCGGGCAAGCCCAGCCATTCCAGGAAACTCTGGTGTCCCTCGGGGTGACGGGTCTCGAACAGATGATGCCATTTCTTCATCTGCGCATCATCAAGCCCCGTTTCACGGAACAGGGCAACCCAATTTTCCTTCGTCATTTTGTTCGGCATCGGCAGCTTCCTTTCAGTTCTTCGACGTTGCTGTTTCAGTTGTCGTCATGGCCATGACAAGGAACAGACTAAACTGTGAAGCCGTAGACAGGTCAATACCCCAAAAACATTTTTTCAATCTGGTAAATCCGCCGTCATTCCGCCTTCCGCGCCCAGCCCTGATCAAGGAACTGGAGGCCGCCGAGACCGAGGTCACCCGCCTCTACGCCCGTAGCGAAGAACTCGATAAGATCGGGAAGTGAACGGATCCAACGCCACCTCATCCTCGGCTCAATCAGGACGGTTTCGGTATATGCCGCAGGCAGGGGGTGGTCATTCTCCCAGCAGAGCTTTCCCGATGGAAATCATCTGTTGGATGATCTGCTTTTGCCGGTCTTCCGCATCCGCGCCACCAAGTTTCTCGCCCAAGGCAAACGAGGCGCATCGCAACGGCGCGCTCTGTCCATCGGCAACGAAGTGCTTCCGCAACGCCGCTTCAGCCTGCGTGTACCCGGTGTTTCCCGCGTGCGCTTCGGCCCGAAACGCCACAATTGCTTCTTCCGTGCCGCCGATGTAGTTGCTAACGGCCAGCAAGACGTCATAGGCGTCTTTCGGTTGTTCCCGGACACTGAAGGCGTTAATTTTCAGGACAAGCAGCGGACCGATGCTTGACACCGGCGCCTGAATCTCCTTATGGACTCCAAAAGCATCTTCGCCATTCACGAGCTTCGCAGAGCGCGTGGCCAGCGCCCGCTGGATACCGGGGAAAGCTTCGACGGGCACTCCATCTACCTGTGTCACGCCTCGCCCAAGACTGGGCTTCTCTGTGAGAAGATCGATGTAAATGGTCAGCCTCTCGATCTCACGGACATACCGGCCCTGCTTATTGCGAGTGAACCCCTGGCCACGAAGATCATCCGCAATTGATCCGTACATCCCGCCGTCCGCCGCCAGCGAAATTCCCAAATCCACATCCATCGTCACCGCGCCGCGCAACAGGCCGACCACTGGCCTCGTGAGATACTTCACCGCCAACCCGCCCACCAAAACCAAGTCATCGTGGTAGCGATGTAATCCCGGCCACGCTGTCAGCAGCGCCTTCTCCGCCGCAATCAGACTGTTGGCTGGGTACTCGGCATAGGTGGCAAACTTCGTCATGGCGTCGCCTTATGGAAACCTGACCACTCACGCAACGCCTGTGCCTGGTCCGGCCCGCGCAGCCCGACCTGCAGGAGATCGAGATAGATTTGGACATCACAGGCCAGAACAAACTCGCCGACCCGTTGCGTCTCACGAAACACGCCTTCGTCCTTCGGCACGATCAGCCACAGCGTGCCGCCGTCCACAACCCGCCGCGCCCTCAACTCCTTCTCCGTCGCTTCATCCAGCCAGTTCGACACGTACGCCGAGACCACCGGTGGTGTCGTGTACGGATGCCGGAAGTTGGCTGCGAACCACTGTGTGAATGCCAACTGCCCACCAGATGGAAATGCTTTCGCCAGCCGTCGGCCAATCTCCTCCAAATCGGCAGTCAACACCGAATACTGCCGGACCATAGTCCGCTTTCGCCAGTCATCCTTGCGAACCCACTGATCCAACAACGCATCGAACTTGTTCAACCGGATTTCGTGCCCCTCGCGCACCACCACCGCCTCACGTTGCAAGTGGCTGACCAACCGGTAAACCAGCGCCTGACTCAAACCCGTCTGCTCTGTCAATTCCTGGACCGTCCAACGCCGCTCCGGGTGCGCCAACAACGCCCTGACCAAGCGTGAGCTTTTTGGCTGGAACAAATCCGGTGGAGGCAACTTCGACCGGTATCGCTGGCCTTCGGAAGGTTGGCGATCAATGAACACCCCCTCAGCGTTCACCCACAAGCGTCCGTTCAAATCAGCACAGTTGATCGCCCGCTCTCGGCAGTGCGTTACCAGCACGTCGGACAACGACGGAGCAATGAGGAACTTTGGTTTCTGTCCCGGTTGGTTCACGAGCCAGTCAAGATCGCGGGCCGTGGGTGCAAGTTTGTATTTCACGTCGAACACAATCTTGCGCTTTCCCAAGGTCAGTTCGAGGATACCGTCCTGACTCCGCTCCCGTTTGGGGGCAAAGTCAAACTGGCCAAAATGCGTGAAGCGCCAACGGACGACGCGTTCCCGCGCAAACAACTCTTGCGCCGCTTGTCGCAGTTCATTTTCACTGGCTATGGACTCTACTCTACTCAGATCGCACCTTCTACTGTGTAGTAGAATACTGGGTAATAGTAGAAATACAAGTTATTATTCCACCCTCTCAGGCAACACGATTCTCCCACTGCCATCAGTGAGAGGGCTGGCTGTCTGCTCGGTGCACACTCCTTGTCGCCGTCTCCGCCCGCACCTCTACCGTCATTGCTGTGGCCACCGTCGTCACCTCATCGTCACCGTTATATCCTCATTCCGCTTTCCGCGCCCAGCGCAACTTCGCCGGGGAGGAGCGCGGGTTGTCGTGGCGCTCGGCGGGCGTCGGGCGGATGACTTCTTGGGCAATGTCGGCGTAGAGACCGTCGCGGAGGCCAGCCTCGAACGACTTCTTTACGCGGCGATCTTCGCCGGAGTGGAACGTCACGATGGCCACCCGACCGCCTGGATTGAGACACGCGGGAAGATTGCGCAGGAAACTGTCGAGCGCGGAGAATTCGTCGTTCACGGCGATCCGCAACGCCTGGAAAACGCGCCGAATCGTGTTGTCGAGTTCCTCGTCCGTTACCCGGCGCAGCAGAACGGCGCGGACGGCATTCGCCAGCGCGGTCGTGGTCGGGAACGGTTTACCCGCGAGCGCGTCGGCCAACGCGCGGGCGTGCGGTTCGTCGGCATTCTCTTCCAGCAACGTGGCGAGGTTATCGGCGTTGATTTTCTCCAACAATACTCTCGCGGGCTGGCCGCGCGACGGATTCATCCGCATGTCGAGCGGCCCCTCGAACTTGACCGAGAACCCGCGTCCCGGATCGTCCAGTTGCATCGACGAAACGCCGAGATCGGCGAGCACCATGTCGGCGCCTGTCAGTTGCTCGGCAGCAAGTATCTTCCCCAGCCCGGCGAAATTGCTGCGGTGCGCCACGAAAATATCCGGACCGAACCCGAGCCCCCGCAAACGTGCCTCCGCCTTCGGCAATTCGATGGGATCAACGTCCAGCCCGATCAGGCGACCGCCGGGTTGCAGTTTCGGCAGGATTTCGCGGGCGTGTCCGCCGTAACCAAGCGTGCAATCCGCCGCGACCTCGCCCGGCTGCGGATTCAGAATCTCCAGAATCTCCGCGACCATGATCGGACGGTGCGTGCCCGCCGGCGTTTTGCCCGAGGCGAGGACTTTCGCGACGGTGTCGGCGTACCGCTCGGGATTTCGTTCCTTGTATTTCTCCTCGAAACGACGCGGATTCTTCCCCGAGTAGCGCGGTCGCCGCCGGTGTTGCGGGGCCGGAACGGGCTCGGGTGATGGGTTGTCGCTCATGCCTTATTTCGCCTTCAATCTTAGCAGTACAGGAGCCGATAGCTCGTTAGATGTGCCTTGGTAAGTATGCTCACCTGTGACGGCGACCGCGCAAGAAGTAACCCTAGCCCCACATCCGCTGGATAGCCGTCATGTCGTCCTTGGAGAGGACGACTTCATCAGGGCTACGGTCATTCATCACGAGGAGGTCGCAGGCCGACAGCATTTTGGCTAGGAGAGTTCCCTTCACGCCGAGTAATTGGAAGGGGTAAACGCGGTTCCGTTGCTTCGAATACTCTCCACAGAAAGCCTTGGCGTGGTCATTGCTCGTGAAAAACGGCAAACGGCGGTGTCCGTCGGCCTCATAAACGAACGGCGCAAAGCCCTGGCGCTCGCTTAGGTCCTTGGCGGCCCGTTGGATCTCAGCAAGCAATTGCTCCTTGGTCATCCCCCTTGGATCGATTCCATCACCCTGCATTGCGGCGATCACGAAGATACTGGAGGCACCGATTTGCCGCAGGAACGCCTCGCGATCAGCGGCTGGCGCAGACGCAACGGTCGTCTTGGATCTGCCGAAGAGATTGTTTAGTGCGCTGAACATTTGGGGTCAACCACATGTTTAACGACGCCGCATCGCAACCCAACATATCAAAGTCTCCATAACGGGCAAACCAATTTGTGGACAGGATTCCGTGGTTTCGCTAATTAGCGAGTCACGTCTGACCGAGGGCGTCAACGCGGCTTTGCGTCATGGATGATTTTGCGTGGATGCCGACGCGAAACAATCTACAGTAGTCGGCACATGAGCTTGACCAGCCGACAAACCAGCCAACTGCGCTCGCTCGCGCAGCGGCTTGAGCCGATCCTGCACCTCGGCAAAGCCGGCGTGACCGATGCGTTTCTCGCCAGCGTCGACCAGGCGCTGACCGACCACGAACTCATCAAGCTCAAGTTCACGGCGTTCAAGGACGCGAAAAAGGCCCTCGCCGACGAGATCGCCGCGCGCACGCATAGCGAGCTGGTCTGGATCGTCGGTCACGTGGCCGTGTTGTATCGCGCGCAACCCGATCCCGCGAAACGCCGCGTTCAATTGGATCCATGACGACAGGCGATTCCACCGAACCATTGAGCCGGCCACTGCTGGAGTGGTTGCTGGCGAAATATCCCGACACGCCGAAGAAACGGGCGAAGCAATGGATCACGGCGGGCCGGGTCAGCGTGAACGGCGTCATCATCCGCCAGCCGAACCAGCCGATTCCCGATCCAAAGGACGCGCTCGAGTTGTTGGACCGGCACGCCACGGCGCTGGACTGCGGTCCGAGCGGATGGCAGATTCATCCGCGTGTCGCCGTGCTCTATCTCGATGCCGCCCTCGCCGTCGTGAACAAAGGACCGGGCCTGCTCGCGGTGCCGGCGGAACCTGACGACCTGTCCGCGCTCAGTATTCTCGCCGATTTTTTAGCAGGCAAACTCCGCGCGTACGACCGCGGCGTCGATGGACGCGGCTACTCGTTGCCGCCCGCCTACCGCCGATTGGAACCGCTGCCCGTTCACCGCCTCGACCAGTACACCAGCGGCGTGTTCTGCATGGCGATGAACCCCGCCGCGCGTCAACACCTCATCGACCAGTTGAAGGTGCACAGCATGAAACGCGAATACGTGGCCTACGTCGAGGGCCGGCCGCCGAAACCCCAGGGCACGTGGCGGAATTGGCTGAAACTCAGCGACGATCAATTACGTCAGTTCGTCATCTCCGAAGTGGAAGCCAAAGCGGCCAAGGACGAGGCGACGGAAGCGATCACCCACTACGAAGTGGCCGCGGAATTCCCGTTGGCCGGTGGCCGCGCGGTCGTCACCAAACTTCGGCTCCGCCTCGAGACGGGCCGCAAACATCAAATCCGCGCACAGGCGGCCCACGCCGGGCTGCCGTTGGTGGGCGACCGGACGTATCACCCGAAATATCACGGCGACGCGCCGAAAACCGCGCGGATCGACTTCCCGCGTCAGGCGTTGCACGCCGAGATCCTGAGCCTCGATCACCCCGATAAACCCGATGCCCGGATGACCTGGACCGCACCGCTTCCCAAAGACCTGCGCCAACTCGAAGCCACCCTGCGAGCGGGCCGGGCGTGAGCGCTCGTCGGATCATCATCGTGGGCGGAGGCGCAGCGGGATTTTTCGCGGCTATAACGTGCGCGGAGGCGAACCCGGACGCCGACATCACCATCCTGGAAAAATCATCGCAGTTTCTTTCCAAAGTCCGCATCTCCGGCGGCGGCCGCTGCAACGTGACGCATGCCTGCTTCGACGCGCGGGAATTTGCCGCGCGGTTTCCCCGGGGAGAACAAGCCCTCATCGGGCCATTCAAACGATTTCAAGCAAAGGACACGGTCGCGTGGTTCGAAGGGCGAGGAGTAAAACTAAAAACGGAAAGTGATGGGCGCATGTTTCCCATCACCGATTCGTCAGAGACCATTATTGATTGCCTCGTCGACTCGGCCAAGGCGGCGGGTGTAAAGCTCGTGGCGAATTGCGGTGTGCAACGCCTGTCGAAGCGGACCGAAGGCGAATTCGAAGCGACACTTTCCACCGGCAAAACGGATGAATGCGATCGCGTGTTGCTCGCCACCGGCGGATGCCGCACCGCTGCCGCGGGACAGTTGGCGGTCTCGCTCGGGCATACATTGGAACCGCCCGTGCCGTCGCTTTTCACTTTTCACGCGGCCACGCCGTGGCTGCACAAACTGTCGGGAATCTCGGTCGAGTCGGCCGAGGTATCAATCCCCGGCGCGAAATTGCGTGAACGCGGCGCATTGCTCGTCACGCACACAGGATTGAGCGGACCGGTCATCCTGCGTCTCTCCGCGTGGGGCGCGCGAGAAATACACGACCGCGACTACCAGTTTCCGCTTCACGTGAACTGGCTCCCGCACTTCGACGCCGAACGGATCGTGTCGGAGTTGACCGTGCGCCGTGAACAACAACCCGCCAAACTCGTGGTCAATACACCCATCGCGCCCTTGCCGGCCCGTCTCTGGGAACAATTGGTTCTGGCATCCGGCGTCGCCGCGGACACACGCTGGTCGCGGCTCACGCGCGCGGCGCAACATCGACTCATTCAGCAGTTGACCCGCACGGAACTGGCCGTGACGGGCAAGAGCCTGAACAAAGATGAGTTTGTCACCTGCGGCGGCGTCCGCCTCCGCGACGTCGATTTCAAGACCATGGAAAGCCGCCTCTGTCCCGGACTTCACTTCGCGGGGGAACTGCTCGATATCGACGGAATCACCGGCGGCTTCAATTTCCAGGCGGCATGGACCACAGGCTGGATTGCCGGGCAGGCCATGGCCCGATAACAGGGTGGGGACTTGGAACGGTTGCGCCCGGTGAGTACAATCCGCCCGTGATCGAGCCCGAGATGCTACTGACCGCGTACCGGCGCGGCATCTTCCCGATGGCCGTCGACAAACGTGGCCGCATCGGCTGGTTTTCGCCGGACCCGCGCGCGATCATTCCGCTCGACGCGCGGTTCCACATCCCGCACGGGTTGCGGCGCGTGCTCAAACAGAAGAAATTCGCGGTCACATCGGACACGGATTTCGAAACGGTGATTCGCGAGTGCGCCAAGCGCAAGGAAGCCACGTGGATTTCCCCGGGGATCATCGCCAGTTATTGCAACCTGCACCGGCTCGGCCACGCCCACAGCGTCGAGACGCGGCTCGACGGGAAGCTCGTCGGCGGCCTGTACGGCGTGGCGCTGGGCGGCGCGTTCTTCGGGGAGAGCATGTTTCACCGGGCGACGGACGCATCGAAGGTCGCGCTCGTGGCGCTGGTCGAACGGCTGCGCGCGCGCGGGTTCGTGCTCCTCGACACGCAATGGACCACGCCGCACCTGCAACAATTCGGCGCCTTCGAGATACCCCGCCACGAATATCTCTGGCAACTGGAACATGCCGTGAAGTTGGAGTGTCGATTCTGATTCTGGTACCCGCGTTCGACAAAACGCGTGTGTTCGACTCGATAAATGTATAAAATGTCGTCAGGCAAATGATGGTTTTGCGACAAATGTTACACGGGCTACTCGGTGTGCCAAAATGAAGGAGGGGTGGAGACTGCTGGCCGCAGCATGCCTGCTGGTCATCGGGATGTACGCGTACACCGCCTCGTTGGCCCGGTTGGAATCGTTGATTTCGAATCCCGCGGAGAATTATTACAATTTACTGGTGCAGGGGTTTCGCGGCGGCCACCTGAGCCTGAAAAAAGAGGTGCCGACCGGACTTACGCGCCTCGCCAACCCTTACGATCCGGTCGCGACCAGCCGCTACCAGGACCTGCCTTATGAACTGGGCGACATGAGCTACTACAAGGGCCGGCTCTACTTGTACTTCGGGGTTACGCCGGCGTTGATCTTGTTCTGGCCGTTCGTTGCGCTGACCGGCCACTACCTGTCTGACCGGCAGGCCGCGACGATCTTTTGCGCCATTGGCATTCTGGCCAGCGTGGGCTTGCTGCGCGCGTTGTGGCGGCGCTATTTCTTTGAGGTGAGCGTCTGGGTGGTGGCGGCCTGCGCGCTGGCGCTCGGCTTGGCGACAGGTGTGCCGACGATGTTGCCGTGGTTCGGAGTTCACAAAGTGCCAGCCAGTTGCGGGTATATGCTGACGATGCTGGCGCTGGGGGCGATCTGGTGCGCAATGCACGAGCCGGAGCGGAGGTGCCGGTGGCTGGCGGCGGCGAGTTTGGCGTACGGTCTGGCGGTGGGCGCGCGGCCCAACTTGCTGCTCGGCGCGGTCATCCTGCTGACGCCCGTGATTCAGGCGTGGCGCGAGCGGCGGCGCGTTTGGCCCGCGCTGGCGGCGGCAACCGTCCCGATCACGCTGATCGGGTTGGGGTTGATGCTCTACAACGAACTGCGATTCGACAATCCATT
>JBEKBH010000022.1:0-65639 GCA_050015495.1 Verrucomicrobiia bacterium | reverse complement strand
TTCGATCTCGACACGGCGATTGCCTACGGCGAGGCGATGAAGCCGTATGGCCTGTTCTGGTACGAAGAGGCGGGCGACCCGCTGGACTACGCATTGCAGGCCGAACTCTCGAAGCATTACCCGCTGCCGATGGCGACGGGAGAGAATTTGTTTTCGCACCAGGACGCGCGGAACCTGCTCCGTTACGGCGGAATGAATCCCGAACGCGACTGGCTGCAGTTTGATTGCGCGCTGTCGTATGGGTTGGTCGAGTACCTGCGCACGCTGGACGTATTGAAGCAGTACGGATGGTCAACCCGACGGGTGGTGCCGCACGGCGGACATCAGATGTCGCTCAACATCGCCGCCGGCCTGCATTTCGGCGGCAACGAATCGTACCCGGGCGTGTTCCAGCCGTTCGGCGGGTTTGCCGACGGCATTGCGGTCGAGAACGGGTACGTGGGCCTGCCGCAGGTGCCGGGCGTGGGCTTCGAGACGAAAGCGAACCTGTTTGCAGTGATGAAATCACTGAGCGACTGAAGCGACCCCGAATGGCGCGCATGCAGAAAACCCACAGCCGAGCCGGCGCGTTCTTCCGCAATCTGTTCGTCCAGGTCGTCCTCGGCGTGTTAATCGGGGTTCTCATCGGCGTTCTCAAACCGGCGTGGGGCGTATCGCTCAAGCCGCTCGGCGACGGGTTCATCAAGCTCATCAAGATGCTGCTGGCGCCGATCATCTTCGGCACGATCGTCACCGGCCTCGCGAAAATGGGCAGCCTGAAGGAAGTGGGCCGGGTCGGCGTCAAGGCGCTGGTGTATTTTCAGGTTGTCTCGTTGGTGGCGTTGGTCATGGGGCTGGTGGTGGCGAATGTGCTGAAGCCCGGCGCGGGCATGAACATCGACCCGGCCACGCTCGACGCTGGCGCCGTGGCCACCTACACCGCGACGGCCCAATCGCCGGGCGGAGGCGGTTTTCTCCTCGACATCATCCCGTCGAGCGTGGGCGACGTGTTCGTGCGCGGGAACGTGCTGCCGGTGATTTTGTTTTCGGTGCTGTTTGGGTTGGCGCTGGCGCAACTGCCGGACCGGGGCAAGGTGATCGTCGAGGTGATCGATTCGGTGTTGAACGGGTTGTTCGGAATCGTGCGGATGATCATGTGGCTGGCGCCGCTCGGGGCGCTCGGCGCGATGGCGTTCACCGTCGGGAAATACGGCCTGGCCTCGCTGGCGCCGTTGGGCTGGCTGATCGCGGGCGTGTATTTCACGAGTCTGGTGTTTATCGTATTCGTGCTCGGACCGATTGCGCGGGCGGCTCGGTTCTCACTGTGGAAATTCCTGCGTTACATCAAGGACGAGCTGGTGATCGTGTTCGCCACGTCGTCGACCGAGGCGGTATTGCCGCAGATCATGGTCAAGCTCGAAGAGCTCGGCTGCGCGAAACCCGTGGTCGGCCTGGTGCTGCCGACCGGCTACACGTTCAATGCCGACGGCACGTCGATCTATCTGACGCTGGCGGCGATTTTCGTGGCGCAAGCGACGAATACGCATTTGTCGTTCGCCGATCAGATGCTGTTGCTGGGCGTGCTGGTCCTCACGTCCAAAGGCTCGGGGGGGGTCGCCGGGGCCGGGTTTGTGACACTGGCTGCGACGTTGGCGTCGATGGACAAGATTCCCGTGGCGGGCATGGCGTTGCTGCTCGGGGTGGATCGATTCGTCAATCAGGCGCGCGCGGTGACGAACCTCATCGGCAACGGGGTGGCAACAGTTGTGGTGGCGCGCTGGGAAAATGCGTTCGATGAGAAGCAGGCAGAGAAAGTTCTTAATGGACAGGAGGAATTGAAATGAAGAAGCTAATATTGGTTCTCACAGTGATGGCAGCGGCCGGTGTGGCGGTCGCCCAGGAAACCCGCACGGAAGTGACCCGGGTGACCACGCCCGCGGATGATTCCAAGCCGAACAGCGATGCGGTCCCGGATGTGTATGCGATCAGTGGTCAATTCGATCACGTGCTGATTTTGCGGCTCAAGTACCAGACGGATCTGTTGACGGGGCTGGAAAACATTGCGAAGCAGCAAAAGATCCGGAACGCCGTCATCCTGTCCGCGATCGGTTCGGTGCGCGGTTATCACGTTCATTCGGTCAGCAACCGGACATTCCCGTCGAAGGACGTGTTCGTGAAGAACCCGACGGCGCCGGCCGACCTCGTGAGCATGAATGGATATATCATTGATGGTCGGGTCCACGCGCATGTGACGTTTGCCAATCCCGACAAGGCGTTCGGGGGACATCTGGAACACGGCACCGAAGTGTTCACGTTCGCCGTGGTGACGGTCGGCGTGTTGAAGGACGGGATCGATTTGAGCAAGGTGGATGACAAGACGTATCGGTAGAGCAGGCGGATCCTAGAGGGCAACGAGCCGCGCTACGTCACGGTCTTGGAGCTTCCTGCCTGTCGATTCGCCGCAGACGGCTGTGCGGGCCGCCATTGTCAGCAAAGCACAGAAGTGATATACCGCAAGCGGTGAAACGCAACCTCCCCATCGCAGTGGCAACCTTGCCTTTTCACCTCTACATCTGGTTTGCGTTTGCTCATCTGTCACACAACACCACGCCCGTTGGCAGCTTTGAGTTGAATGACCTTTGTGCCTATGTCTTATCGAAAGTCTTGCTCGTGTTTGTAATCCTCACTGCGACGGTTCTGCTTCCATCCCGTAGAAGATTGGCCATCGTCTTGGCAGTTGTGCTTGTGGTTTCACATTGGATTGTTTCGGCAAGCATTTATGAGATTCGGAACACCGCGTCCGCTCGTATCGAAAACCAGTCCGGTGGGCACTAGTTTCAAATCAAGCCACTACCCATTCGGCTTGCGCTTTGACACCCCGGAGGTTCGGGGATAATATTCTAGTTGTGGCCTCGAAGCTGGATCAACTCAAAGTCGTGTTGCGCTCGTGCGGACGCACGCTGGTGGCGTACTCGGGCGGGGTGGATAGCGTATTGCTGGCGAAAGTGGCGCATGACGCGCTGGGCGGCGACGCGCTGGCCGTGATTGCGGATTCGCCGAGCCTGCCCCGGCGCGAGCTGGATGAGGCGCTCGATATCGGGAAGCAGTTCGGGTTTCCCGTGCGCGTGATCAAGACCAACGAGATGGCCGACGCGAATTACACCAGCAATCCCTCGAACCGCTGCTATTTTTGCAAGAGCGAGTTGTTTGAAAAATTGTCGGAGACGGCGCGGGCGGAGCGCTGGCAGACGATTGTCTACGGTGAGAACGCGAGCGATGCGGGCGATTTTCGGCCTGGCGCCGTGGCGGCCACGGAATATCAGGTGCGCGCGCCATTGAAGGAAGTGGGGGTGACGAAGCGGGAGATTCGGGAGTTGTCGGCGGAATTGGGGTTGCCGACGGCGAGCAAACCGCAGATGGCCTGTTTGTCGTCGCGGATCCCGTATGGGGAGCCGGTGACGGACGAGGCGCTGCGCATGATCGAGGCGGCGGAGAACGTTTTGCGGGATGCGGGGTTTTATGAAGTACGCGTTCGCCACCACGAAATGGGAAACTCGAAGCTCGAAACTCGAAATCCGAAACGTTACATGGCGCGGATCGAGGTGGGGGCGGAGGAGTTGGCGCGATTTCTGGACGGGGAGGTGCGCGAGTCCGTGACCCGCGCCCTGAAACAGATCGGTTATGCGTACGTCACGCTGGACCTGCAAGGATACCGGCGAGGCAGCGCGAACGAAGTGGTCGCGAAACCAAAGGAGGACTGAGTGATGAGAATCAACGTCGTAGCCATGGGGATTGGTGTCGCCGGTGCGGTCATGCTGCTGGTGGGGTGCGGTCGGGACGAGAAACTGCAGGAGACGCAACAGCAGTTGACGACCGCGACGAATGAGCTCGCGGCGGCGCGGGCCGAGGCCGCCGACGTCAAAACGCAGATGCAGGTGAAAGTCGATGAGCTGCAACAGAACATCTCGAAGTTGACGCAGGAGAAATCCGATACCGAAAAGCAGATGGAGTCACTCAAGGCCGACCTGGAGCAGAAACTGCAGGAGCAGCAGTCGAAGGTCCGTTCGCTTGAGACCGACAAGTCGAACCTGACAACCGAATTGAAATCCCTGAACGACCAGATTGCGGACGTCAGCCAGAAGCTGGCGGATTTGACGAAGACGCACGAGCAGACGATTTCGCACTTGCAGGCGATGCGCGAGGAATACGTCAAGCTCACGGCGGAAAAAGCCGTGCTCGAAGCCAAGCTGCACGATTTGAAGGCGTTGAAGGAGCAGATCACCGTGGTGAAACTGGAACTGCATCAGAAGAAGGTGCAAGAACTTCAGCGGCTGGATCGGGCCGAGTTCGCCATGGGCAATCACGGTTATCTGCTGCGGGACGGTTCGTGGGTGGTCGAACGCACGCCGGGCAATTATCCGTTGAACCAGGATCTTTACCGCGTGCAATGACCGACAAACCGCCAAAGCTGCGTATCGCCAACCGCGATTTCAACTCGCGCCTGATCATGGGCACGGGCAAGTTCGCTTCGGGGGAGATTATGGTATCGGCCCTGGAAGCGAGCGGCGCGGAACTGGTGACCGTGGCGTTGCGGCGCGCGGACTTGTCCGGCCAGCACGACAAGTTCGCGAATATCCTGACGTTTATCGATGCGAAGAAATACGTGTTATTACCGAACACGAGTGGCGCGCGCAACGCCGGGGAAGCCTGCCGGCTCGCGCGCCTGGGCCGGGAGGCGACGGGCTCGACATGGCTGAAACTCGAAATCCACCCCGACCCGCGGTACTTGTTGCCGGACGGCGTGGAGACGTTGAAAGCGGCGGAGGTCCTGGTGAAGGAAGGGTTCACGGTGCTGCCCTATATCAATGCCGACCCCGTTCTCGCGAAACGGCTCGAAGACGCCGGTTGCGCGACGGTGATGCCGCTCGGTTCGCCGATCGGCAGCGCTCGCGGCATCGAGACGCGGGCGAGCATCGAGATCATCATCGAACAGGCGACAGTGCCCGTCGTGGTCGATGCGGGGCTGGGGGCTCCGTCGCACGCCGCGGAGGCGATGGAAATGGGCGCCGATGCGGTTCTGGTGAATACGGCGATTGCGGTGGCCACCGATCCCGAACGGATGGCGGAAGCATTCAAGGGTGCCGTAACGGCAGGGCGTGCCGCGTACGAGATTGGCCTCGCCGTGAAGCGCAAGGAAGCGGACGCCACCAGTCCGTTGACGGGGTTTCTGAATGAGCCATGAGTTTCGCCTCTGAGTGTGACAGTCTTGCGCTGGCCGAGTTGTCGTCGCTTGCCCAAAACGCGACGGCTACGGACGTAGAGCGGGCCCTTCGACGAGCTCAGGGCGATCGCCTAGGGGCAACCGATTTCGCCGCGTTGATTTCGCCGGTCGCGTCCCAGGCGACGTACCTCGAAGCAATGGCGCGCCGCTCGCACGATCTCACCGTGAAACATTTCGGGCGGGTGATGCGGTTCTTTGCGCCGCTCTATCTCAGCAACGAATGCATCAACGTCTGCAAATACTGCGGTTTCTCGCGCGACAACCCGATTCTGCGGGTGACGCTCACGGTGGACCAGGTGGTGACGGAAGCGCGGTATCTGCGCGAGCAGGGGTTTCGCCACATTTTGCTCGTGGCCGGGGAGCATCCGCATTTTGTCTCCGACAATTATCTGCGTGAGTGTGTGGCGCGGCTGCATCCCGAATGGCCCAGCATTTCCCTGGAGGTCGGACCGCTGGAGACGGGGCAGTATGCGCCGATTGTGGGGGCTGGCGGCGAAGGACTCGTGGTGTATCAGGAGACGTACGACCGCGCGGTGTATGACGCCATGCACGTCAGCGGGCCGAAGAGAGATTTCGACTGGCGGCTGGAGACTCCCGAACGCGCCTATGCAGCCGGGTTCAAGCGGCTGGGCATCGGGGCGCTGCTCGGTTTGGCTCCGTGGCGCAACGAAGCCATCGCGCTGGCCGCGCATGCGAAATACTTGCTGAAGAAATGCTGGATGGCGCAATTGACGATCAGCGCGCCGCGGTTGCGGCCGGCGGCCGGCGAGTTCGAGCCACTGGTAAACATGAGCGACCGCGAGCTGGTGCAGTTTGTCTGCGCACTGCGGATTGCGTTTCCCGAGGTGGGTTTGGTGTTGAGCACACGCGAGTCGGCGAAGTTGCGCGATCACCTGATTCCGCTCGGGATTACGCTGATGAGCGCGGGCAGCCACACGGAACCGGGCGGATACACGGGGCAGGGGAAGGAGAAGTTGCATGTGACCAAGGGCGGGCGGATGGTGAAGCCGGATTTGCCGATGATCCAGTCGGAGGGGGAACACGCGACTGTGCAATTCAAGATTGCGGACGAGCGTTCACCAGCGGAGGTCGCGGCGCGGCTGCAACAACTGAAATACGAGCCGATTTGGAAAGATTGGGAAGGGGCGCTGAATGAAGCCTGATCCCATCACAATTGTCGCGAATGGGACACAGGAGCGTTTGGGCAGCGCGTGCTCTGTGGCGGAGTTCATTGAGGCACACGGGTGGAAAACGACCCAGGTGGTTGTCGAAAGAAATGGAGATGTTTTGGCTCGCGGCGAACTGCGCACGCTTATGCTAGCAAATGGCGACCGCCTCGAAGTGATTGTGCCGGTGGCGGGCGGCTAGCTAGCGATTATCAAACTCCTCCCCGGCGACCTCGGTGATGTGATACCAAATTGCGTGTGTAGTGAATTCTCTATCAATGGATTGCATCTTTATGATTCGGAGAACTGGACGCATCTGCTGCCAATATTCGTTGCTTGTGACCTCCAGAAGTGCCTTGTTAATCCGCAAGCTAACTACCTCCAGCATACCAAGTTCCGAAGTATGACGGTCTCCCCATTTGACCTCGTCGGTAAGTGTCTTCAACGCATTCCTTCCTTCTGTCGTATTTTGATCCAGTATGTCTACGCTTAGGAGATAGGGGCCTTCTACACTATTGATAGGCTTGATAATTAAAGAGATACGACTGTAATTCCAATCTTTGTCGGAGTAATTCAGCAGGGCCGCGTTCACTTTTTCCACGAGATTTACTTGACTTGCGTTCGGCATGTGTCGGTCTTTTGGTGTTTCGGTTGGGTTTGGAGTGTCGGTCATGGTCGTGCAAAAAACTAGTTGCAATCTAATCGGACAAACTATAATCTGTCGCAGAATACTAGTTTGAAGATTCAGGAGCTTGCACGTTCTTCAGAGGGGTTCCCCACCCCCACCTCCTTGGCGTGCAACTCCTGAATCTCATTTTTACCATTTCGCTCATGGTTTTTCCTTACGCAACCCGCCAGGGATTGTGAACATTTCTCGCCAGCGACAAAAATGCACAGGGCCTCACAATTAACTGAGCTTCTGAGTACTTCACGAACTCTCCAATCGCCGCATTCATGGTCTCGATTTGCAAACCGCGATGATGCGTTGGGCGCATTGTTGCGGTTCCGAGGTTGGATGACAAAAACGTCCACAAAAGACGGTCGTCGCTCGGCTCTCCCGATTCTGCTTTCGCGGAAATACCGCAAGCGCTTGCCGTCTCGGGTTCCGAAGGCTCGCAACGACCTGCGTACCGGCGGAATCGCCGAAGACTTTGCCGCGTCTGCGACGGATCCTCGCCGGCGGAAGTTGCCCCGTCGTCCTCATTCCGCTTTCAAGCTTGCGTTTGCCATCGTGTTCACCTACAAGCTTGAACCAGAGTAGTGGAAAGCTGGCGATTCTCAACTGCGAATTCTTACCCGGAGGACAAAAGTATGGGCCAGATTTTCGGCGATATCACCAAGACGATTGGGCGCACACCGCTGGTGCGACTCAACCGCATCACGTCAGATCTCAACGCCGAGATCGTCGTCAAATGCGAATTCTTCAACCCGCTCAGTTCCGTCAAGGACCGGATCGGCGTTGCGATGATCGAAGCGGCCGAGCGGGATGGACTTATTGGCAAAGAATCCACCATCATTGAGCCAACCTCCGGCAACACGGGCATCGCCCTGGCGTTTGTTTGCGCCGCAAAGGGTTATCGGTTGATTCTGACGATGCCGGATACGATGAGCGTCGAACGCCGCGTGCTCTTGCGCATGCTTGGGTCCGACCTGATCCTCACGCCCGGCGCGGAAGGAATGCCCGGGGCGATTCGCAAGGCCGAGCAGTTGCTCAAGGAAATCAAAGGTTCCTTCATGCCGCAACAATTCAACAACCCGGCCAACCCGGAAATCCATCGGCGGACGACCGCCGTCGAGATTTGGGAGGATACCAATGGTCGCGCAGACGCCATCGTGGCGGGAGTGGGGACGGGCGGAACGATCACAGGCGTTGGCGAAGCGATCAAGTCAAAGAAGCCGGCGTTCAAGGTGGTGGCTGTCGAACCGGTCGATTCTCCTGTGATCGGCGGGGGCAAACCCGGACCGCATAAGATCCAGGGCATCGGCGCGGGCTTCATTCCCAAGAACCTCAACACCTCGATTCTCGACGAAGTCATCACCGTCTCCAACGACGACGCGTTTGCGATGGCCCGCCGGCTCGCGAAAGAGGAGGGAATCCTTTGCGGGATTTCGTCTGGCGCCAACGTGTGGTCAGCCATTCAATATGCCCGGCGCCCGGAAAACAAAGGCAAACTCGTTGTTACCGTGGCGGCATCCACGGGCGAACGCTACCTGAGCACCCCGCTCGCGGCGGAAGCGCGCGCCGAAGTCGTCCGAAGCTCGTAGGACGGCATGAATGGAATGGCCTCGCGATTTTGCACGACTCCCCCTCACCTTAATCCTCTCCCCCGGAGGGGAGAGGAGATTGGCAAGATGCTACATAGGCGACGGCTCCTCTCCCCTTGGGGGAGAGGCTGGGTGAGGGGTGTAATTGTTAGGCCGATTGGGCCGGCGAGTTGGTTCGGCTGGAGTGATCGCCCGTGGTGAAGACCGCTCTCCTTTTTGCCGGGCAGGGCAGCCAGAGCGTCGGCATGGGGCGCGACCTGTGCGACAAGCACGACGTCTGCCGTCAACTCTTCGCGCGCGCCAACGCGGTTCTCGGTCGCGATCTCCAGGCGATCTGCTTTGACGGGCCCGAGGATGTCCTGACCAAAACCGACAACGCGCAGCCGGCGATTTTTCTCACGAGTCTCGCCTGCCTCGAAGCGTTGAAATCTCTAGTCCCGGACCTGCAATTCGACGCCACCGCCGGGTTGTCCCTCGGCGAGTTTACGGCACTGACCGCCGCGGGCGCGGTGACCTTCGATGACGGCCTGCGCATGGTGCAAATGCGCGGACGTTTCATGCAGGAAGCCTGCGATTCGACCACCGGCGGTATGGCGTCCGTCCTGAATCTGGACGATGCCATACTGGCCGAAGTCTGCCGTGAAGCCGATGTCGATATCGCCAATATCAATTGTCCCGGCCAGACCGTCATTTCCGGCGACAAGACCAAGATTGCCAAGGCGGTTGAGCTTGCCAAAGCGCGGGGGGCGAAGCGGGCCATCCCGCTGGTTGTTGCGGGCGCGTATCACTCCCGATTGATGGAGGGCGCGCGGGTCAAGGTGGCCAACGCCCTCGCCGGTCTTTCCATGCAACTCCCGCGAGTTCCCGTCGTTTCCAACGTCACCGCCCGCCCGGCGGGAGGCGTCGCCGAGATCAAAGATCTGCTGGTGCGCCAGGTAACGTCGCCGGTTCGCTGGAGCGAATCCATGCAATGGCTGATCTCTCAGGGGTTCACCCGCTTTATCGAGCTCGGCCCTGGCAGCGTCCTCAGCGGCCTGATGAAGCGCATCAATAAAGACGTGGAAATGCTGTCCGTCAGCGACGGGGCGACCTTGGAGGCGACGGTGAAAGGAATCACCAGCTAGCTGCGGGATTTTTGCCGCGATTGGTGTTGACAAGCAGGCGCGGGGCTGGCTAGGAAAGCCGCATGCAAAAACTCTTGGAGAACCGGGTGGCGGTGGTGACCGGAGCGGGGCGCGGCATTGGCGAAGCCATCGCGCGGCGTCTCGCTGGCGAAGGCGCAGCCATTGCCGTATGCGACGTGATGCTGGATAACGCACAGCAGGTGGCCACCAGCCTCACCAAGAGTGGCACGAAGGCCAGCGCGTATGCGGTGAACGTGACCGACAGCAAGCAGGTCACGGAAGTCTGCGACAAGATCGTGGCGGACTTCGGCCAGGTGGATATTCTCGTCAATAATGCGGGTATTACGCGTGACGGACTGCTGCTGCGGATGAGCGACGAGGATTGGGACGTGGTGCTGGGCGTGAACTTGAAGGGCGCGTTCCTGTTCACCCGGGCGTTGTCCCGCACGATGCTGAAACAGCGCAGCGGCGTGATTGTCAACATCGCGTCCATTGTTGGCATGGTGGGCAACGCGGGGCAGGCGAACTATTCGGCCTCGAAAGCGGGCTTGATCGGGTTCACGAAGACCGTGGCCAAAGAGTTGGCGTCGCGCGGGATTCGCTCCAACGCGGTGGCACCGGGATTCATCCAGACGCCGATGACCGACAAGCTCAGCCCGGAAGCCAAGAAGGCGCAGACGGATTTTATCGCGCTCAAGCGCTTGGGCTTGCCGGAGGACGTGGCCAACGTGGTATTGTTCCTAGCGAGCGATCTGTCCAGCTACGTGACGGGACAGGTCATTCCTGTGGATGGCGGCCTGGTGATGTGACCGCGGGCCGTGCGGTAACAGCCGAAACAAAACTTTGACAAGCGAGCGAGATTTCGCATAAAGAAACGAAGGTTTTTGAAGGAGGAGAGGCAAATGGCAGATAAATCCGTAGCAGACCGTGTGAAGGAGATCATTGTCGAACAACTCGGCGTGAATCCCGATCAAGTGACACCCGAGGCGAAGTTCATCGAGGATTTGGGCGCAGACTCCCTTGATACGGTGGAATTGGTCATGGCATTTGAAGAGGAGTTTGGCGCGGAAATCCCGGACGAAGACGCCGAGAAGCTCCAGACCGTCGGCGACGTGGTCAAATACATCGAGGATCGCGGCGACAAATAATCAGAACATCACCACCCCGGCCCGGCCCGGCGCGACGCTCGGGGCGAACACCGGGGCGAAAAAATTGCGGGGCATAAAGTGAGTTGCATTTTCACGCTTTATGCCCCAATTTTTCCCGACTTTCAGAAACGATGAGCGAACGACGGGTTGTCATCACAGGCATTGGTGTCCTCACGCCTCTCGGCAGTGAGTTGGAGGTGTTTTGGCAGAATCTCCTCGCGGGCAAGAGCGGCATCACCCCGGTCACCCGATTTGACCCCAGCGACTTCGACTGCAAGATCGGCGGTGAAGTCAAAGACTTCAAGGCTGAGGAGTTCATGCCGATCAAGGAAACCCGCCGCACGGATCGGTTCACGCAATATGCGATCGCGGCCGCCAAAAAGGCGATTGCCGACGCCGGTATCGACGTCGCGAACGGCGACCCGAACCGCATTGGGGTGCTCATCGGCTCGGGCATCGGTGGCATGGAGACCATCGAAAACCAGATGGAAACCCTCATCACAAAAGGCCCGAGCCGCGTCTCGCCGTTCATGATTCCCATGCTCATCGTCAACATGGCCAGCGGCTACGTGTCGATGTTGATTGGGGCCAAAGGCCCGAACCTGGCGGTCGTTTCCGCCTGTGCCACCGCGACCCATGCGCTCGGGGAAGCGGCGCGGGCGATTGTCCACAATGATGCCGACATCATGATCTCCGGCGGCAGCGAAGCGGCGATCACCCGGATGGGCTATGCCGGTTTCTGCGCCATGAAAGCCATGAGCACCCGCAATAACGAGCCCGAGCGCGCCAGCCGTCCGTTTGACGCGCAGCGCGACGGATTCGTCATGGGCGAGGGTGCCGGCGTTTGCATTCTCGAAGCGCTCGAACACGCCCGCAAACGTCACGCGAAGATTTACGCCGAAGTGGCCGGCTACGGGATCACCGGCGACGCCTACCACATGAGCGCGCCCGCTCCCGAAGGCGAAGGCGCGGCACGGTCCATGGCCATGGCCTTGAGCCACGCCCGGCTCAACCCGGAAGAAGTCGATTATATCAACGCCCACGGCACCTCGACCCCGGTCGGGGACAAGTGCGAAACCCAGGCGATCAAGAAGGTATTCGGCGCTCACGCGAAGAAACTCGCCGTCAGCTCCACCAAATCCATGACCGGCCATTTGCTCGGCGCGGCTGGTGCGGTGGAGACCGCCGTCTGCGCGCTGGCGATCCGCGACGGGATGATTCCGCCGACCATCAATTACGAGAATCCCGATCCCGACTGCGATCTCGACTACGTGCCCAACAAGGCCCGCCAGACGAACGTTCGCGCCTGTGTGAACAACTCCCTCGGTTTCGGCGGCCACAACGCCACCCTCATCGTCAAACGCCACGAGTAATCGGGCGGATTCGATTCACGACGACACCTGCCTTTGGTCTTGCGAGTGATTTGTCATCCGCGCTATGATGCGTGCAGTTGTCCGTCTCATATCCCCGTGTGAGACGGCTTGGAAAAGAGGTGGGAGAAATGCGCGCGGCCTGCAGGGCGTTGATTTGCCTCCTCGCGTTTGCCGCCTTGGCGAACGGTCAGACGAACTTCTATATTCAGGGTATCGAGGAGAACGCGGACGGCTCCATCAGCATCACGTGGCCGGCCGTCCCGAACTGGACGTACCACGTCATGTACGCCAATTCGCCCAGCGGACCCTGGCAGGATTTTTCCGATGGCCAGTTAGCGGCCGGCACGAATGTCTGGACTCTTTGCTATACAGACACCAACAGCGTAACCGTCTCCCAACGGTTCTACAAGATCAGGACAGGCCGGCCCCAAGTGATCATGACGTTGGTGCTGGATCGATCCGGCTCGATGAATCCAGTGTACGGAACGACCCGGGGTGGCGGCGCTCTGCCGGGTGCTGTTTCGACATTCCTTAGCTATTTCAACGACAGCTACGACGAGGCGGCGATGGTCAGTTTCGGATCCACGGCCACCGTTGATGTTCCGATGGGGCAACCATTCCAACAGGCTATCTCGACAGCCGCCAGCAACCTCAACTGGTGCGGTGGCACGTTCGCGGCGGGCGGGCTGACCAATGCGCTTGTTCAGGAAAACAGCGTCATCATTCCCAAGGGCCAGGTCGCGCTTAAAGTCGTCATCTTCTTCACCGACGGCTTGGCGAACATGATTCAAGACACGTTGAGTTGCTCGCCGTCAAACTCATGGATCTTTGGCGGCATTGACCCGCCGAATACCGGAGTCTTTTTTTTTAATTCGAATACGCCGAACACGTGTTCCGGTCAAAACGATGGCTGCTATATCTCGGATGGCGGCAGTGCGAGCAGCTGTGGTTGCGATGCCAGCCAGTTTTACTCGAATCAAAACGGCGTGTGGGAGAGCTTTACACGCGCCAACGTCACCGCCGAGGCGCAGTACCGCGCGATCCAGGTCGCCAACCAGATACGAAGCAACAATATTTGGGTGTATTCGATCGGGCTGGGGGGAGCCGGCGTCGACATGTCTTTCCTTGAAGAAGTGGCCAATGATCCCAGCAGTCCGACCTACAATCCCATGCTGCCGACGGGCGTAGCCGTCATCGCGAACGACCCGAGTGGTCTTCAAGCGGTCTTTCAGCAGATCGCCTCGCAGCTCCTGACGTACTAGGACTCGTCTCGAAGATGGCTCTCAGTGGTCACGCGCCGGCGCGTCCACACCAGCATCATTTGCAGGGCGACGAGCGCGACCTGCATGGCGGCGCAGAAGAAGTAGGGGAACCGCAGGCCATGGCTGTTCCCGACCCACCCGGCCAGCATCGGACCGAAAAACATTCCGCTACCCAAGACGGCCTCATGGAACCCGCTGCCTTTGCCCTTCTCGGTCATTTCTTCCAGCGTGAAATAGATGCTCGCTTGGTACGCGTAACCCGACACAGCGCCGCCGATGATCCACGCCGCGGCGAACATCCATGTCGCATGCGCGAAACCGATCCAGACGATGCTGGCCGCGCACCCGAGCTGCGCGATCCACAGGGGCCAGAGGCGCGTTCGCCAGAACATGAGGAATTGCAGGCCGGCAAACGCGACCAGCGCCGCGGCGCGGCTGGCCGCAAGCAAGTCGCCGTGGATGTCCGCGCCGATTCCCAAATGGGTGGCCAGTTGCGGGAATAGCGCCGCAGTGCCGGCGAGCGCAAAGTTGGTCGCGAAATTCGCCAACCACGCTGTCTTGCGAAACCCGCGGCCCTTGGGAATGTCCAGGCACTCGTCCGATGGCGCGGTGCGCGCCGGGGCGCCCGGCATCTGGCGCGCTGGCACGAGCAACAAAGCTGCGATCGCCAGAATCGCGCCCGTCGAGGCATAGAAGACAAGACGGGGCGAGTGCTCGAAGAGAACGCCCGAAAGAGAGTAGCCAAGGAAGAGGCCGATGTTCCACGCCACGCCGAACGTCGTCAGCCGCGCGGCCAGTGCATGGCCGCTGAGTCCTTCCCCGAGCCACGCAATGATCGATGGCCAGAAACACGCGAGGCCCCCGCCGAACACGGCGCTGAATACCAGCAGCAAACCGATCCGCGTCGTCAGCGCGCACGCCCATGCCATGCCCGCAGCAATGACGCAACCGACAACGGCGAGTTTGCGCCGTCCGACACGATCGGACACGCGTCCTGTCACCAGCGCCAGCGCCGCGTACAGGCCGATCCATACCGCCCCGAGCCAGCCGAGGTCCGACGCGGTCGCGCCCAGTTCGGCTGCCCGCCGGCTAATCGCGAAGATCACCGCCGCCACGCTCATGTCCATCAACAGCGAGACGAGATAGAGAATTGAGAGCTGGTTCATCAGAAAGGGCGCACTATAACGGCTGGTGAGATGGCTTGTCGATAAGAGGAACGGGTTGCCGATGCCCGAGAAACACTTCTGCCGGCAGCAAAGTGCCAGCGTCCACTCTGTCCTTCATTTTTTCGCGGCGGTCGGTATAATGCGCGACCATGCAATTACTTCTCGCGTCGCGCAACCGGGACAAACTCAAGGAACTGACCGCCCTGCTGCAAGATTTGCAGCTCGATGCGTTGTCGTTGGCGGACATGCCCAATCTGCCCGGAGTCGTCGAGGATGGCGCGACGATCCGCGACAACGCGGTCAAGAAAGCGGTGCAAATAGCACGGATGGCCAAGAAACTGACTCTGGCTGACGACACAGGCCTCGAAGTGGACGCGCTGAAAGGCGAACCGGGCGTGCGGTCGGCGCGGTTCGCGGGCGACGAGGCGACGTATCACGAGAACAACAAGAAGCTGCTCCAGATGCTGGAAGGCGTGCCCTACGAAAAACGGACGGCGCGGTTTCGCTGCGTGGTGGCGATCGCGGACGAGAACGGCCTGTACGATACCGTCGAGGGAATCTGCAACGGGGCAATCCTCGAAGCCGAACGCGGCGGCAGCGGATTCGGATATGATCCGCTCTTTCTCGCCGACGGCCAGACAAAGACGTTTGCGGAAATTTCACCCGAAGTGAAGAACCGCATCAGCCATCGCGCCAAGGCGATGCAGAAAGCCTGGGCGGTATTGTCGCGGTACCTGAGGGAAAAGGGCGGGGGAACGGGTGACACGCCGGTTCCGCCGCGGCGCGAGCGGGCATGAAGGCCTTTATCCTTGCCGCTGGCCTCGGCACGCGGCTGCGTTCACTGGGGTTGGATGTGCCCAAGGTGATGGTGCCGATTGGCGGCAAACCCTTGTTGGAGCATCATTTTGAATTGTTCAAGCGGCAGGGGATCTCCGAGTTCATTGTTAATTTGCACTATCTTCCCGAGAAGATCACCAGTTACTTCGGCGACGGCAGCCGGTTTGGCGTATCCATTACGTATTCGCACGAGCCGAAATTGCTCGGCACGGCCGGCGCGGTGAAGAAGATGGAATCAGAACTGCGCGGCGGGGCGTTCATCGTGTTTTACGGCGACAATCTGGTGCGTGTCGATTTCGCGCCGCTGCTGGAGTTTCATCGCGCCCGACAGGCCCAGGCGACGGTGGCGTTGTTCGCCTCACCCGAGCCGTGGACGGGCGGGGTGGTGGAGACGGATTCGAACGGCCGGGTACTTCGATTTGTCGAAAAAC
Source organism: Verrucomicrobiia bacterium (assembly GCA_050015495.1). Classification (GTDB taxonomy): domain Bacteria; phylum Verrucomicrobiota; class Verrucomicrobiia; order Palsa-1439; family Palsa-1439; genus Palsa-1439. Next base: position 49,607 of record JBEKBH010000022.1, on the reverse strand, counting down.
CCGACCGAAAACAGGTTTCGACAAATCGGATCAGCGCTGGTATCCTCGTGCTTGAGCCGCAAGTTCTGGACATGATTCCAGCCGGACAGTTTTATGACTTCGGATGGGACGTATTTCCGAAGTTGCTGGCCGAACGCCGGCCGGTATACGCGATGGAGCCCAAGGCGTACATCCAGGATGTGGGAACGCCCGAACGATTGGCCAAAGCACAGCGTGATTTCGAAGAGGGATCGTTGACGTGATCATTACCCAGACACCGTTGCGCATCTCGCTCGCCGGCGGCGGGACGGATTTTGCCGATTTCTATGAGAAGAACGGTGGATGCGTCGTCAGCACGGCCATCGACAAGTTTGTGTATTGCATCGTCAAAGAGCGCTTCGACGACAAGATTTACGTGAATTGGTCAAAGAAAGAGATTGTCGAGTCCGTCGATCAAATCGAGCACGAACTGGTACGGGAGTCCCTGCGCAAGGTCGGGGTGACCAAGGGCATCGAAATCTCCTTTCTTTCGGACATCCCGGCGGAAGGGTCGGGTCTGGGGTCATCGAGCAGCGTGACCGTCGGCGTCCTCAACGCCCTGTATCACTACGTCGAGGCCATTCCGACCCCGGAACGGCTGGCGCGCGAGGCGTGTGACATCGAAATTCGGATTCTCGGCAAACCCATCGGTGTGCAGGACCAGTATATCGCCGCCTACGGCGGATTGCGCTGCTTTGAGTTCGGGCCGGGCCCGGCGGTGACCGTCAATTCGGTCGAGACGACGCGGACGGCGCTGGAGGACCTGGACAACATGCTGATGTTGTTCTACACGGGCAAGACCCGGCAGGCGTCCTCCATTCTGTCGCAGCAGAAGTCCAACATCAGCGAGAGGATTGAAGTCCTGAAGCAGATGACCCGCCAGGCGCATCAGGTGCGGCGTCTGGTGGAGTTGGCCGACATCGACGGCCTGGGCGCCATCCTGCATCAGGGGTGGGAGGCGAAGCGGAAGCTCGCGCAGGGCGTCAGCAGCGACGAGTTGGACAAGATTTACGAGCGCGCGGTCAAGGCCGGGGCGATTGGCGGGAAGATTTCCGGCGCCGGCGGGGGCGGGTTCTTCCTGTTGTGTGTCCCCAGCGACAAGCGCCAATCGGTCCGCCACGCGTTGAGCAACCTGCGTGAAATGCCCTTCCGGCTGGAGCGCGGGGGGAGCCGGATCGTGTTGAATTTGCAACGATACTAAACCATGAAGACAGCCAGCGACTTTGCGAAAGATTACCTCAACGGATTGAAAAACGTTCTGGATCGTCTTCCGCTCAAACCCATCGACGAGATGATCCGTGCCATCGAACACGCGCGGGACGAGGGACGGCAGATCTTCATCATTGGCAATGGCGGCAGCGCGGCGACCGCGTCGCATATGATGAACGATCTGTGCAAGGGCACGCTCGGCCACAAGGGGGACGCGCCCTGGCCGCGGATGCGTGTGATTGCGTTGACCGATAACGTGTCGTTGATGACGGCTTGGGCGAACGACACCGATTTCAACCACGTTTTCAGCGAGCCGCTCAAAAACCTGGCGCAACGCGGGGACGTTCTCGTGGCGATATCGGCCTCGGGGAACTCGCCCAATATCATCGCGGCGGTCGAAGCCGCCAAACAAATCGGTGTGACCGTGCTCGGGTTGGCGGGGTTCACCGGCGGCAAGCTTTCCCAGATGGCGGATGTATCGCTGGTCGTTCCCTCCGATGGATATGGCCCGGTGGAAGACGTCCACATGATCCTCGACCATATCATCACGAGCTATCTCTACGAGAAGTTGAAGGCCACGCACTCCCGGTAAGCGCATGAGCAAAGGTCGAGCGCTGATTACGGGCGGGGCGGGGTTCATCGGATCGCATACCGCGGACGAACTGTTGCGGGCCGGCTATGACGTGCGCGTGCTCGACAGCTTGACACCGCCGGTGCATATCGGCGACGGGACGTGGCCCGACTGGTTGTCCAAAGACGTCGAACGCGTCCTTGGGGACGTTCGCAACCGCGAGGATTGGGCGAAAGCACTGCGCGGGATCGATGTCGTGATCCATCTGGCGGCCTACCAGGATTTGTTGCCGAATTTCTCGCAGTTCTTCCACGTGAACTCGGTCGGGACGGCGTTGCTCTATGAATTGATTGTCGCGGAGAAACTGCCGGTGCGCAAGGTGGTCGTGGCCAGCAGCCAGTTCGTGTACGGGGAAGGCCGCTACCGCTGCGCGACGGACGGGGAAGTGTTTCCGGAAGGTCGCGAACCGCAGCGGTTGACCAAAGGGTTGTGGGAACCTGTTTGTCCGAAGTGTGGCGGCCCAATCAGGCCGTTGCCGCTGCTGGAGTCGCACGCCAACCCGAAGAACCAGTATTCGATCGCAAAATACTCTCAGGAACTGATGGCGATCGCGCTGGGCCGCAACTACGGCATTCCCAGCACGGCGGTCCGGTACTCGGTCGTCCAGGGACCCCACCAGTCATTCCGCAACGCCTACTCGGGCGTGCTGCGCATTTTTACCCTGCAGATGATGAACGGGCAGCCAGCGTCCGTGTTTGAAGACGGCGAGCAGTTGCGGGACTACGTCAACGTGGGCGACGTGGCGCGCGCCAATCGGCTCGTGCTGGAAAGCGACGAGGCCAACGATCAGGTGTTCAACGTCGGGGGCGGACGCGGCTACACGGTCATCGAATTTGCCGGCATCGTGGCGGAAGCGTTGGGCGCAAAGATCGAGCTGGACGTGAGCGGCGAATATCGCGTCGGCGATACGCGCCACAGCGTTTCGGACATCACGAAGCTCCAGCGACTCGGCTGGCAACCAACCCGAACGCCACACGACAGCGTGCGCGATTATATCGAGTGGATCCGACACCAGAAGCTGGACAAGGATTACGCCGCCGAATCACTCGCCGAACTCCGCGAAATGGGGGCGTTGCGAAAGGCCGGTTGAACCGACGATGGAAGCCCGCCCGTACCTCTCGGTCGTCATACCCGCGTACAATGAGGAAGAGAGACTCAAACGGCACGTGCCGGGGATCGTTGGGTTCCTGCAAGCGAAGGGACGGCCGTTCGAGATCGTCGTGGTCAACGATGGAAGCCGAGACGACACGGCGCGCGTGGCGCGCGAGCTGTCCGAGACCTTTCCGATGCTGCGATTGATCGACCTGAATCCGAACCGCGGCAAGGGTGGGGCCGTCAAGGCCGGCATGCTCGACGCGCGGGGCGAATACGTCCTGTTCACCGACGCGGACCAGAGCACGCCCATTTCCGAAGTGGACAAACTCCTGCTGAAAATGGAAGTGGACGGCTACGATATGGCCATCGGCTCGCGGTCAATGCCCGGGGCCCGCGTCGAACAACCGCAGGCATGGCATCGCGCACTGGCCGGCAAGTTGTTTGGGCTGGGGACCCGGCTGTTGTGCGTTCATGGAATCCACGACACCCAGTGCGGCTTCAAGGCCATGAAGCACGGAGTGGCGCGGAAAGTGTTCCCGCGGGTCACATCGGACACCGCCATTTTCGACATTGAAATGCTGGTGGTCGCAATCCGCGAAGGGTACCGCATCGCCGAGGTTGCGGTGCAGTGGGTGCACGATCCCGACACGCGGATCCCGTACAACTTGCGCCGGGCGGTGAGAATCTGGATGGAGCTGTTCCGAATCAATCGCGCCCAGAGGGTCGCCTGGTCGCTGAAAGCGAAGACCCAGTGAACGCGCCACGCGCCAGGCCCGTTGTTCCGCTCCCGGCAACCACCGAATGGCTGATACTGGCAGCCATCATCGCGGTGGGCGCCTGGTTGCGGTTTCAGCATCCGGAACTGCTTGAATTCAAGGCGGACGAGGCGTTTGCGGCCAATCAGGCGTTGGAATTTGTCCGGGGCGGCAAATTGCCGACAGCCGGTCTGATGTCGAGTGTGGGGGTGTCGAATCCGCCGCTGTTCGTATGGCTGTTGATCCCCATGTTTTTCCTGACCTCGAACATCGCTGTCGTGTGCGGCATGGTTTCCGTGCTGGGACTGGCCGCGGTGGTCGCGACCTGGTGGATCGGGCGGAGGTATTACGGTTCTGTGAGTGGTCTGGTGGCGGCGGCGTTGTTCGCGTCGGGTCCGTGGGCGGTGGTGTATTCGCGAAAGATCTGGGCCCAGGACTTCGTGCCGGTGCTGGCCACCGGGGCGATGTGGGCGGCGCACTCGCTGATCCTCGGGAAGAACCCGAAGGCGATCTTCTGGCTGTTGTGCCTGCCGCTATGTGTGATCCAGATTCACTACAGCGGATTTGCGTTGACGGCGAGCGCCATCGCCGTGGTCGTGCTGCTGCGCCCCAGGATCGATTGGCGATTTGCGGGGGCCGGCGTCGCGCTGGCGGTGCTGTTGGCACTGCCGTATGTGATCGCGCAACAGCGGAACGGCTGGGCCGAGTGGAAGCGCGTGTCCGAAGAAGGCAGCAGCCGCCACTGGGAGCAACTCCCGCGAGGAGTGACCATCAATCCGCAGAGCGGATACCCGTTTCCGCGCCGACCGACCGAGGCGTGGCGTCATGCGTTGGCCATCATCAACGCGGGCGAAATCGAGGACATACTGGGCTTGAGCACGAGCGAGGCATTTGACCCGAATCGAATCTGGGTCAGCAAAAGCTCGGGACGCAACCGATATTTCGATACCACGCTCACGTTGGGGGACTGGCTGCCCGGGCTGCAACAACTGGCATTTTCCATCGCGCTGGTGTGGTTTGGCGTGCGGGCCTTGCAATCGGCGAAAACCGTGTTTCGCCGACACGTGACGGCGGACGAGGACGCGAAGAGGGCTTGGATACTGGTGATGTGGGTTGTGGTTCCTCTCGCCGTGTATCTTGTGGCCGGGCTCTGGACATATTTGTCGTACTACGTCATTCTGTATCCCGTCTATTTTGTGGCCTTGGGGGCGTTGGCCCGACGCGCGGTGCCGCCAAACATCCTGGTGGCGGGAATCGCGGCCTTTGTGGCGGGCAACGTGGTGTTCATGCTCGATGTGAATCGGTATTTGGTTACGTGCGGCGGAGCCCAGGGAACGTACGGGACGGGACTCGGTTTCAAGCAGGCAGCGGCGGAGTATGTCGCGGCACGCGCGGACGCCCGGGAATTTGTCAAACAGAACCGGTTGCTGCAAATGGACCAGTGGCAACGAGTGGAACCGGCGCAGTTGGACCTGCCATTTCTGGCCACGATGCGCGGGCAGGGAAAAGGGAGCCCGTTGGCCGCAAATTCGGTCGTGCTCGTGGTGGATGACAATCGGACAAGTTTTGACGCCAGCCGGGTAAACTTTGGCGGAACCGGCACGAACTTCGGTCCGATGCGCGTGTACATCATCAACCGGCAATGAAACCGCTGTTCGAGACAAAGTGGGAACGTGTTTTTGCCATCATATTGGTGGTGGTGTGGGCCGCGTTGTTCCTGCCAAACCTGCGCACGAACCCGAACTGGTACGGCGACGAGGGCGAGTGGATGGAGAAATGCTGGACCTTCATTCATGGCACGCCGCGGGTCGGCCCGATCATCGACGACTATGTCTTTCCGTATCCGTATCCACCGCTCTACATGGTTGTGACCGGCACGCTGCTGCGGGTATTCGGCAACGACATCGTCGTGGCGCGCGCCGTAGGGGCGGTGACGGCGCTGGCGGCGGCAGCGATTCTATTCTGGATCGGGACGCGGTTGCGCGATAAGCGCTTTGGACTCCTTTGTGCCGCGGCATTCCTCGTGTATTCCGAGGCCAACATCAATTTTCGTTGGGTGCGTTCCCATCCGATGGCCGGAACATTGGCGCTGGCGTCAATCGGATTTCTCATTCGTTATGTGCAGGAGAAACGCCTCCACGACGCCGTTTGGGCGGGGCTGTTTTGTTCCTTGGCGACGGCCACGAATTATTTCACCTATCCGTTAATCGGGGCCGTCGTCGTGACGGTGGCGGTGGTGAACGGACGTGAATGGAAATCGGCGCGTGTCTGGCAGGACGTCGCCGCGGCAGCAGCCGCGGCCGGCGCGTACGCGGGCCTGTTCCTGTTGTGGTACTGCGCGGTGCACGGTTGGGGGCAGTTGATGGCGCAGGTCGGGCGACTGACCAGCGTGGCCAGCAACGAGGTCCGCCCGACATTCGGCGGCGAGGTCGAACGGTTCATCAACAACGTATGGACTCTTGGCTTCCAAACGCCGACGCAAGGCCCGCCGTTGCCATGGGCGGGACACGATTGGTGGCTCACGGTGGCGACGATCGGGTTTGTGTTCCTGCCAACGAGGGATTGGCGTTTGCGATTGTGGATGCCTGTGTGGTTGCTGGTGCTGATGTATGGCGTGTTCCAGAAGCTGAACAACGTGCCGCTGTTTTTCTATCCCGCGACGATTTTCCTTCCACTGATGGCCGTCGGTTTCGCCGGCGTGCTCGCGTGGGCCGGTGAATTGGTCAAACGACTGGCGGTCAAATCCGGTGAGGAGGCGGCGGCGACCATTGCCGTGGTCGTGTTGGCGCTGTTTGCCTGGCAGTCGGCCAGCGGGGCGTGGGGGCATTTCCACACCCGGATCGATATGTGGGCGCAGCAATCCGTCCCGGACGCCGAGGCCGCGATGGCCTTCGTCAACGCGCACACGACGAAGGACGACTTTGTGATTGTGCCGAAGCAAATCTACTGGCTGGCGCATTGCGACCGGCGCAGTATGTTGACGTTTTGCGCCCGATTCGAGGGCGTAGACAACGACATGCCCGTGCCGGCCCACATTCCCCGCGAGTTGTTTTGGTTCGACTGCCGCCTGGAGCAGGCGAAATACCTGGTGATGGAATATGGGGCGGAGCAGCGGGTTTATCCAGACGGACGGCGAGTACAGTTGCCAGTCGGCATTGATGCGGTGTATACATTGGGCCTGCGCGGTGTACGGGAGATTGTCCAGCGCGCCCAGGACGAGAAGTGGCCCATCGTGTTTCAACAGGGCGCGTACCTGGTTTTGGCGAACCCGCAGTTGGTGAAGGAGACGCGATAACGTGGCACAAACCGAACGAACGCTGGTCATTATTCCGACCTACAACGAGAAGGAAAACATCCGTTCGGTGATCGAATTGACGTTGGCACAGGCTGCCAACCTCGATGTGCTGGTGGTGGATGATAATTCTCCGGATGGCACGGCGGGCATCGTGACCGAGATCGCCCGGGCCAATCCGCGGGTGCAGTTGATGAGCCGCGCCGGCAAGTTGGGATTGGGCACGGCCTACATCGCGGGGTTCAAATGGGGCCTGTCGCGGGGCTATGCCTGCCTGGTCGAGATGGACGCCGATTTCTCGCACGACCCGCGCGAGATCCCGAACATGCTGAAAGCCGCTGAGAACGCCGATCTCGTGCTGGGCTCCCGCTACATTGACGGTGTGCGCGTGGTCAACTGGCCGTTGTCCCGGCTGTTCCTGAGCAAGGGCGCGTCCTACTACGTGCGAATCATCACCGGGTTGCCCGTGAACGATCCCACGGGCGGCTTCAAGTGCTTCCGTCGCGCCGTGCTGGAAGCGCTCGATCTCGACGCGGTCCGCAGCAACGGGTACGCCTTCCAAATCGAAATGACCTACGACGCATGGATGAAGGGCTTCCGTGTTCGCGAGATACCGATTACGTTTACCGACCGGTATGCCGGCCAGTCCAAAATGTCCGGGCGCATTGTTCGGGAGGCCCTGCGAATGGTCTGGGTGTTGGCGATCAAACACGGATTTCGGCGAGCGCCACGCGTTTCTCGGAAGTCCAATGGATGAACCGGGACGTCCCCGCCTCGCCACTGGTGGCGCAACCGATTCGGCGACGAAATGAAACGAGTCGCTCAAATTCTTATCTCACCATCCCCAGAGTCTGCGATGCAGCCGAAGCAAGAGGTTCGTGCCATTCCGGGAAGGGGTCTTGTGGGAGACCGCTATTTTTTCGGTGAAGGCACCTTTTCCCCGCATCCGCAAAAACCCGACTTCGAAATCACCTTCATCGAACACGAAAACATTGAGGCGTTCGCCCGCGATTCAGGCCTCGCGTTTACATCAGGCCACGCGAGAAGGAACATCGTGACGGAAGGAGTCGACCTGAATGAACTGGCCGGCAAGGAGTTCCTTGTCGGGGAGGTCCGCATACGAGGAATTCGCCTGTGCGAACCCTGCACTTATTTGGCCAAAACTTCCTTTCCAGAAACCTTGAGAGGACTCGTCAATAAAGGTGGTCTAAGAGCCCAAATTCTTTCGGAAGGCGTCATCCGCGTCGGCGATGACATCAAGGAAATTGAGTGAATCGCCGGCCCCGGGCACAGATGAACACGATATGGAACGAGCGACGGTGGACGGCGGCAGGCCTGCTTCTGCTGGCGACATTTGTCACCTACGTGCCGGCATTGCGCGATGGATTCGTCTGGGATGACGATCGGCTGATTACGGACAACCCGATGATCCAGGCACACGACGGGTTGTACCGCTCCTGGTTTACGACGGAAGCGCTGGATTACTACCCACTCACATCGAGTTTTTGGTGGCTGCAATGGCGGTTGTGGGGAAAGAACCCCGGGGGATGGCACGCGGTCAACGTCCTGTTGCACGCGGCCAATGTCGTGCTGGTCTGGACGGTACTTCGGCGCCTGAGAATTCCCGGCGCGTGGCTGGCAGCGCTGTTGTTCGCCGTCCACCCGGTGAACGTGGCCACCGTGGCCCAAATCAACGAGCAGAAGAACACCCTGTCGATGCTGTTGTACGCGGTGGCGATCCTGCTGTATTTGCGGTTTGACGAAACGAGCCATTGGCGGTGGTACGGCTGGTCGTTGGTGGCGTTTCTCTTGGCCCTGCTCAGCAAGACGGCGGTGGTGATGCTGCCGGTGGTGCTACTGGGATGCGTCTGGTGGTTGCATGGCCGGGTCCGACCCAGGGACTGGTTGCGCGCCGCCCCGTTCTTTGCTCTGTCCATCCTGATGGCAGTGACGACCATCTGGTTTGAGTATAATCGGGACCTGAGCGGACGGGTGGTTCGAGTCGGCGGGTTGTTTTCCCGTGTGGCGGTTGCCGGTTTGGCGCCCTGGTTTTATCTCTCCAAAGCGGTCTTGCCGCTGGATCTTTGCCTGATCTACCCCCAGTGGAATCCGGAGGCGTGGGGTTGGAGTGGCTGGCTGCCCGGGATCGCATTGGCGGGAAGTGTTGCGTTTCTGTGGTGGAAGCGCCACGGCTGGGGCCGGCCGTTGTTGTTTGGGTTGGGGTATTTTGTGGTGATGCTGTTTCCGGTGCTGGGGTTCTTCGACCAGGGATTTTACCGGTATTCGCTGGTGGCGGACCATTGGCAGTACTATTCGATTGTCGGGGTCACCGCGCTGGCCGCCGCCGGCGCCGTGGCGCTTGGCCCGCGCCTCCGTCGCGGACAGCAGCCGGTTATCGGTCTGGTCGCGGGGGTGGTGGTGATTGTGTTGGCCGCCATGAGCTGGCAGCGCTGTCGGGGATTCCGTGACCAGGAAACATTGTTCCGGGACAATCTGGTTCACAACCCGTTGGCCTGGGTCGTACATTACAACCTGGGGCTTACGTTGGCCAACACGGGCAGGATACAGGAAGCGATCGAACACTATGAGCAGGCGTTGCGGATCAAGCCGGACTATCCGGAGGCGCACAACAACCTGGCGTTTGCCTTGGAAAAAGAGGGCCGGACGCAGGAAGCAATCGAACACTATGAGCAGGCGCTACGGATCGGGACGGACAACCCCGAGGGGCACTACAACCTGGGGAACGCTCTGGAACAGGCAGGCAGGTATCCGGAAGCGATCAAACAGTATGAGCAGGCGCTGCGGATCAGGCCGCGTTTCCCGGAGGTGCACAACAACCTGGCATTTGCCTTGGAAAAAGAGGGGAGGATGCAGGAAGCGATTGGACACTACGAGGACGCGTTGCGGATCGAGCCCGATTATGCGGAGGGCCACTACAATCTGGGGATCGAACTGGCTCGACTGGGCAGGGTACAAGAGGCGATGGAACATTGGGAGCAGGCGTTACGGATCAATCCCGATTTCGCCGAGGCGCACTACAATTTGGGGAACGCCCTGAAGAAACTCGGCCGCACGCCCGAGGCCATTGCGCACTACGAGCAGGCGCTACGGATCAAGCCCGATTACCCCGAGGCGCGGAACGCGCTCGCGCGCTTGCAAGCCGGCCAGTAAGCGGTGTCCGACGACACGCGCCGAAGATTTGCCGACAGCGCGATGGCGCCTCCCGGAAGTTCAAACCGCAAGGTTCACCAATTATCCAATGCGGGGACTCCGGTCCGGAAGAAATTGCTATTGTGTCGTTCCAGTCGACGCAGTATAAGTCTGCCCGGAAGTCCCGATGATGGATCTCGCCCTTTCGATTGTCGTCCCTGTTTATAACGAGGAAGTCAACGTCGAGCCGTTGCTGGCGCGCATCGCCGACGCGCTGCCAGGGTTGCCCGCGCCGAACGAGGTCATCATCATTGACGACGGCAGCCGGGACGGGACGATCGCCAAACTTCGGTCAGCAAAGAAGCGTTATCCTTGGCTCAAGATTGTCGAATTGCGCCGCAATTTCGGCCAACACTCCGCCACCCACGCTGGATTCGACCTCGCCAAAGGCGCCATCGTGGTGACGCTGGACGGCGATCTGCAAAACGATCCCGCTGATATTGCGAAGTTGCTCGAGAAAATGAAGGAAGGGTATGAGATCGTCTGCGGCTGGCGCAGTAACCGCGAAGACCCGTTCTTCTCGCGCAAACTGCCGTCGCTGATTGTCAATCGCCTTATTCGCAGTGACGCCCCGACGCCTCTCCACGACTACGGCTGTTTTCTGCGAGCCTACACTAACCAGACAGCGAAGGAATTGTCGCAGTTTTCCACTTCCCGCGGCTGGTTTCCGGTCTTGTTCGGCAAGCTCGGCTTTCGCGTGGGCGAAGTCGCCATATCGCACCACGAACGGCCCGGCGGCGAGCAGTCGAAACACAATTTCTTCCGGCGCATGGATCAATTCACGTCTGTTTTTCTCGGAGCCCGGGCCAAGCCGTTTCAATTCGTCCAGATCATCGGCGCAGCCGGCTTGGGGCTGGGCGGACTCGGACTGTTGGGGGCAATCGCGTGGGGACTATTCGGCGGCGGCAGCCGTTCCCTTGTGCTCGGCTTGGGTTCGCTCGGATTGAACCTCTGGGGATTCCTCACCGTTGTCGTCGGCACGGTCGGCGAATATCTCGTCGGCATGAACTACGAAATCGGTCGCCATCCAAAATACCTCGTGCGAGCCATCCACGAGTGAGCCCGGTGCATACGAGGAACCGTTCGACATGGCGTCGGCGGTTCCCGATCCTACTCGTAACCGTTCGGGTGTGCGAGGTGCCAGCGCAACTCGAGGAGAACACGAAATGTTTCATGCCCGCCGCGACGCATGCATCCAGCAGGTTCACGGCGTTGGAGATGTTGTCACCGAGGTACATGCCGGGATGGACCATGCTCGCGGGAACGAGCGTGTTCGACGCGAAATGCATCACGGCGTCGGGCTTCAGACGCTGGAAGCTCTCCTGCACCACGGAACGGTTGGCCAGGTCGCCCTTCGATAAATTCCGCGCGCTTACCGATTGCGGCCCGATGTCCCTTGCTCCAGTTGTCGAATACGGTGACCTGATAGCCCGCATTCAGTAGCTCCTCGACACAAACGCTCCCCACGTAGCCGGCCCTGCCGGTGACAAAGACTTTCATGCGCCGTTTTGTAGCGGGCGACGCGCTTCCCAGCGAGCTCTTTGTCGGGCGTAGCGCCGCCATTTTAGGGGACTCCGGTTTCTGCTTTCCTCGCGGTTCCGTCAGGGGTGTAATGAGCTTCGCGCGCTTGGCCGATAGGGAGAGGGAATCTCCGCTCGGTACCCCGCGCACAGATGAACACGAAATGGAATGAGCGACGGTGGATGGCGGCAGGCCTGCTTCTGCTGGCGACGTTTGTCACCTACCTGCCGGCATTGCGCGATGGATTCGTCTGGGATGACGGTCCGCTGATTACGGACAATCGGATAATCCAGGCACACGACGGGCTGTATCGCTCCTGGTTTACGACGGAAGCGATGGATTACTATCCCGTGACGCAGAGCCTGTGGTGGCTGGAGTGGCGGTTGTGGGGAAAGAACGCCGGGGGATGGCATGCGGTCAATGTCCTGTTGCACGCGGCCAATGTCGTGCTGGTCTGGACGGTCCTTCGGCGCCTGAGAATTCCCGGCGCGTGGCTGGCGGCGCTGTTGTTCGCCGTCCATCCGGTGAACGTGGCCACTGTGGCCTGGATCAGCGAGCAGAAGAACACGCTGTCGATGTTGTTTTTCGCGCTGTCGATTCTGTGGTACTTGCGATTTGACGAAACGAGCCATTGGCGGTGGTACGGCTGGTCGTTGGCGGCGTTTTTGCTGGCGCTGTTGAGCAAGGCGGCGGTGGTGATGCTGCCGGTCGTGCTGCTGGGATGCGTCTGGTGGTTGCATGGCCGGCTCCGATCCAGGGACTGGTTGCGCACCGTACCGTTCTTTGCCCTCTCGATCCTCCTCGGGCTGACGACTGTCTGGTTTCAGTATCATCGGGGGACTCTGAGCGGACGGGTGGTCCATGTCGGCGGGTTGTTTTCCCGTGTGGCGGCTGCCGGTTTCGCGCCCTGGTTTTATCTCTCCAAAGCGGTCCTGCCGCTGGATCTGTGCATGGTCTACCCCCGGTGGAATCCGGGGGCGTGGGGCTGGAGTGGCTGGCTGCCCGGGATTGCGTTGACGGGAAGTGTTGCGTTTCTGTGGTGGAAACGCCACGGCTGGGGCCGGCCGTTGTTGTTTGGGTTGGGGTATTTTGTCGTGATGCTGTTCCCGGTGCTGGGGTTCTTCGACCAGGGGTTTTACGAGTTTTCGCTGGTGGCGGACCATTGGCAGTACTATTCGATGGCGGGGCTTACTGCGCTGGCCGCCGCCGGTGCCGTGGCGCTTGGCTCCCGCCTCCATCGCGGACAGCAGCCGATTATCGGTCCGGTCGCGGCGGTGGTGATTGTGTTGGCCGCCATGAGTTGGCAGCGCTGTCGGGTATTCCGCAACCAGGAAACATTGTTCCGGGACAATCTGCTTCACAACCCGTTGGCTTGGGTCGCGCACAACGATCTGGGGATCGCCTTGGCGGGATCAGGCAGGATACAGGAAGCGATCGGACACTTTCAGCAGGCACTGCGGATCTGGCCGGATTACGCCGAGGCGCACTACAATCTGGGACTGGCGCTATCGCAACTGGGGAGGGTTCAAGAGGCGAGCGAGCAGTATGAGCAGGCGCTGCGGATCAAGCCCGATGACGCCGAAACGCACTGCAATCTGGGAAATGTCTTGTTGAAGCAGGGGAAGATCAACGATGCAATCCGGCATTATGAACAGGCGTTACAGATCAAGCCCAATTTCGCCGAGGCGCACTACAATTTGGGGAACGCCCTGAAGAAACTCGGCCGCGCGCCCGAGGCCATCGCGCACTACGAGCAGGCGCTGCGGATCAGGCCCGATTACCCCGAGGCGCGGAACGCGCTCGCGCGCTTGCAAGTCGGCCAGTAAACCGAATCCGACGGAGCCGCTGAGCGGTTGCCGCAAATCCTAGCCCTTGTAATGCTGAAAGGCGCTGGCCAGCAGAATCAGTTCGGGATGCGCCGCCTGGAGTTTGGGCAGCACGAGCCGAATCTGGGAACGATACGCCGACAGTTTCTCGGCCAGCGGCTTCAAGTTGTCCACCTTGTCCCAGTGGAGCTTGTTCAGGTCCAGCACCAGCCGGCTCTTGCTGCGCGCCAGCGAATCGTGGATACGCTGGCCCAACGTTTCCGCCTGAGCACCCGACAGGGCGCCGCCCAACCGCAGCCAGACCTGTTTCTTGGCGTGTTGCAGTTCGACCTGAATCGACAGGTCGGGCATCGCGATCTTATCCGGGATTTCTTCCCAGAGACGGAATTCGCTCCATCGTTTCGTGGGCATGCGGTACGCCGTCCGAATCAACTTGGGATGCTGGAACAGGTCGAACCTCAATGTCACCCACGTCCATAGTGCCGCCCCGACCGCGAGCACAGACTGGAACCGCTGGGCCAGCGTAGGGCGACCGAGTTCGGCGCAAATCTGCCGCCTCAGTTCCCCGATCCAACGCCGCACCGTGGCGTTGGGACCGAGCAACCGGCCCGCGAGAAAGATCGGGAGCGCCACGCGCAAATCGGCGGCGTAGTACGCGGCCTTCCGCCGCAGGATCGGATTCGGGGAATTCTTGAGCGTCTGGTAGCCAAGAAACCGCGATTCGAGGACGCGGAAGATGCTCGGACCGAGTCGTTGGAAATCTTGGTCGAAACACCACTGCTGCAGGCCTTCGATCTCGGTAGGTGAGAGCGTCGGATGCTTCATGGTGGTGGTAAACCCGTCCGCCTGGTGGTAGAGCCGGTCGGGGTGCTCGACGTACTCCGGAAGCATGAGGTTGTCGCGCACGGCCCGCGCATTGAACGGCGTGCCGGGCACGGGACCGTAAATCAAGTACTGCCCGAGCGACGGCTTGAGTTTCATCAGGCCGTCCAGTTCCTGCGCGATCACCTCCGGCGTCTGGTAATCGAACCCGAGGATCATCGAGCTGAGGATCGTGATGCCATGCGCGCGAAACTCGTTGAAAATGTCTTCCACGGGTCGGCCCTGTTGTTTCGCATAATTCGACCGCGTGCCTTCGTAGCCGATCCAGAACCCGTCAATCCCCATTTCGAGGATCTCTTCGACGGTGTACTGGCTCAGGGCCTTGATGCTCGAAAACGCGAAAATCGAGAGTTGTTTGCCGCTCTTGATCACGCAATCGCGGAATTCCATCGCCCGTTTCTTGTTGAGCAGAAAATCCTCATCGATGATCAGGAAGACGAGGCTCGGGTCCATGTCGTGATAGCGCTGGGTGACATCGAAGATGTCTTTGCCGGTGGGCAGCAGTTTGATGTGCTTGCGCTTGAAAAAATGCGAGGTGCAACAGAAATCGCAGCCGTTGGGACAGCCCAGCCCGGCAAAAATCTTCCCCGTGCCCGATACTTTCCAGCCGAATACCTTCAACCAGCTCACAATCAGCGGCTGCTTGTACGGCATCGGAATTTCCGGCTCGCCCAACAGCCGGCGCATATAGCCGACGCCTTCCTCGCGGCAGATGTAGTCGGCGTACGGCGCGAGTTCTTCATCGGTCAACACCGTGCCGTAGCCGCCGAGGATGATCTTGGTATCGGGCGCGTGTTCGCGGATCAACGCGACCATGTCCTTGACCTTGTGGAAGATCGCCATCAGAAAGGAGATCCCCACGTAGTCGTACCCCTTCTTGAGTTCCTTGATCAACTCGCGCTTCGACGGGTATTGCAGCACGACCGTCGGCGTGTCGAGGTTCTCCGCGATGTATTCCAGCGAAAACTGGATGTTCACCGTGCGCGGGCTGAAGATGCCCTGGGCCCGGGTCACCTGGCGATAGAGCAATTCATAGCCCACCGAGGTCGCATCCCCGCACTGTGGCCCCATCGGGCGACACACCGTCGTCAGCAGGACTTTTTTGCTCACACGCTGCTTCGTCTCGTCTGAATCTTGGTTCACGGCGTACTCGCTCTGGCGTCGAGTTCGTCCTTCCCGATATGACATTTTCTCATTCAAAGGTTACCTTACGCTCGCGGACGAACTGTATGCTATAGGGCAAAACCCTACCATGACCTCAAACATCTGCGGCGTGTTCGTTATTCCAACGCGGCAAGCACGTCGACGAGCAACAATGTGGCGAACGTGGTGGTGCAGTCGGACAACCGACTTACGCTATCACCCTGTGACAATGTTCACAAGCCGAATCTGACCGCCCGCCGCTGCCCGTCAGGGAGCAAAATCCGATCTATCGTCAAGGCTGGAATGTCACGTATTGCGTCACGCCGTCGACAAATTCAGGTTGGTAATAAACCCCATTGAATTGGTACGCCACGCCGCCGTTATACGACACCTGCACTGCCCCGGGCGGCAGTTCGGGCACCGTCACGCCGATCGGGGGTGGGGCAATGACGTATCCGCCATCCTGTTGCACATAAAACGCCCCGCCGGCGTAATAGTAGGCGATGTTCCCCGCGTCGATTTCAATGGCCCCATCGGGCAGGTCTTGGACATCCGCGCCGACCGGTGGGTAAACCTCCTGATAGTCATCGCCCGCCTGTTGGTAGTAAATGCCGTCGTCGTAGAAGTAGGGCGCTCCATTCACGTACAACTGCACATATCCCGGCCGCAGGCCGTGTATCCGCGCGCCAAAGACGAAGCCGTGCCAGAATTGTGGACGACCGATGTCCACATCCACGTCGTGATGCGGGACGACATGTTGGTGTTGATCAATACCGCCGCGTGGCACGTCGACACCGCGCTGTACCCCGACAGGCTGCTGGACGACATGCGTATCCACGTGGCGGATGCTCCCATGATTCGTGCGATCCACCGCCACGGGCTGTCGTTGCGCCGCCGGTCGCGAGGTTTCGCGTGGAGGTTCAGATACTCGCGGAGCCTCGGCTCCCCGTGGTTCCTGCCGTTGGGCGTAACCCAGCGGCGCGGCGGCCAGGAGCGCCAACAGGCCAATCCCGATTGTTCTGCGTGATGCAGTCGTAGCAAGGTTCATGGTCATTTGCCCCCGCTGTTGTGCATTTGGTTTTCAGCTTTGATCTCCGCCACGCTGATTTTGGCGGCTCCCGACGGTGGCTCGAAGTTGAACAGGAAGTCCGGCAACTTGGTTTCGAAGTCCCAGTTGGAAAAGATCGCGGTGTACTGCGGGGACCCGGCTTCGTCCTTGTAGGTAATGACGAATTTTCGCGGCACCGGCCTGGCGCCGTCCTCGATCCAGATTTGCCAATCCACCATCCCCTGCGAGAAGGCCAGGTGCTCGCAGGGAACGCCGAGGACCGTTACCGGCCCGAGGTCCGTTCCAGAAATGGCCTTGTGAATCGCGCTTTGATAGGGGTCACTGACGATCAGGTCCTCCAGCGGCATCGCGATGCCGAAGCGCTCGCTGGCCAGGTCCAACGCTTCATCGAGCGTGGCGGGCGCGGGAATGCTGCCGTAAAAGTTCTGGACGCGGTTGAACAGGGTGATTGATTTGCCGTCGTAATACAACCCGCGGTTGCGTCGGGTGGAACGCACCTCCGCGTGCAGACGGTTGGGGCGGCGTACCTGCACCTCGACGGTCCGGCCGGCCTGGACTCTCTGTCCCGAGGCCAGTTGCAGGTCCTGCCAGACTTCGGCACTGACCGAAAAAAATTGTGCTTGCGCCAGATAATCACCCATGCGCCGCAGGAGTTGATCCGCCTGCGCGTCGATCGCTGGCTTCCCATCCGCCGCCGCCGGCTTCACGTCCGCTCCCGGCACAGGCACGCCTCCGATGCCCACCAGAGCGGCTACAATCAAAGCCCGCCGCCGCCAAGCGGTGGCCAGATGGCTAATTCGGCTACGTTCCTTCATGAAGTCCCCCTTTGCTGATGAACGAGAATCTGCCAGGCAAACCAGAACGGGTCGGGCCCGATTACCGAGTCCAGCCTGAACGCGGTCAATGTATCACCGTTGACAATGCTAACAAGCTGATTCTGACTGTTCGCTGACCTACCAACGGGTCGGGTCCCCTCCTGCGAAGAGGGTCATCGCGGCTCGGCCACATTCTTTTCGCTTCGCTGCGTAAAGTTGGCGCGGCCTGTGCTCTTGGCAAAAATGGAATGAAAACAGCCAGGTGCAGCCAGCCCGCCCAGTTGAGTCTGGCCTTGCACGCGCTGAAAGAAGCCATCCTCAAGGGCGCCACCTGGCAGTACGAAAAGTTGGTCACACTGGCCGTAAACGCTGGGGCAACCGATGAGCAGATTGACTTGGTGGCGCATGAGGCCATTGAGGCGTTGTTCGCTCGTGCCGAACGACCGATCACTCCACGGAGCCTCACCCAACTGATTGGCCCGGGTCAATTTCGTCGGTGAGATTGTCCGTTTTTGGGCGAAACTTCACCGGAAAGCCGCATATTTGCGCCATTTTCCGCATGTTGGCCCCCCCGAATGATACTTGACGCGCCGGGGATCGCATGGTAGCGTCCCCCGCACTTTGTTTGAAAGACAAATCACATCACCCAGAAGGAATTCATGAAGATTCGTGTCGTTCTCGCTGTTTTCGCCGTTGCCGGAACATTTGTCGGTCAGGCATTTTCGGCCGACTCGGCGGCAACTTCCACCAATAAATCCACCTCGATTGCGGCCACGGCCACCGCGAGCAATGCCGTCGTGGCCCGGGTAAACGGGGCCGAGATTACCCGTAAGGACCTCGATGTGGCGGTTCAGTCGTATACCTATCAGATGTCGCGGCAGGGTCGCCGGGCTTCCCCCGGACAAGCCGCCGCGCTGCAGCAAAGCCTGTTGGACGAGTTGATTGGCCGCCAACTCATCCTCCAGCAGGGCAACAAGCAAATCCCCGCGGACATCGACAAAAAGGTGCAGGATCAGATTGACCAGATGAAAACGAGGATGGGCGGCGACGATGAGTTCAATAAGACGCTCGCCGACACCGGCGTCACGCTCGCACAGTATACCCGCCAGCTTCGCGACAATATCATCATCCGCGAGACGATTCAGTCCGTCATTGACAAACAGGTCAAGATCTCACCCGAGGACGCCAGGGCGTTTTATGACAGCAATCCCGACCAGTTCAAGCAACCCGAACTCGTTCGCGCCAGTCACATCCTGATCCGTTGCTCGCCGGACGCGACCGACGAAGTGAAAAAGGAAAAACGGGCGCAGATCGACGCGGCGCTCGCGCTGGTCAAGGGCGGCGATAAATTCGCCGACGTGGCCAAGAAGGTTTCAGAAGATCCGGGCAGCGCCGAAAAGGGCGGCGATCTGGGCTACTTCCCGCGCGGTCGCATGGTGCCGGAGTTTGACACCGCCGTGTTTTCATTGAAGTCGAACGAAGTCAGCGGCGTCATCACCACCCAGTATGGCTACCATATCCTCCAGGTCACGGGCCGGAAACCGCCGCAGATCATGTTGTTTGATGACGTGAAGGATAAACTCGCCGACTTTCTCAAACAACGCAAAGGCGGCGAGGTCACCCGTGCGTATGTGGCCGAGTTGCGCACTTCGGCCAAGGTCGAGGTGCTCTTGCCCCCGGCCGCAGCCGCTCCGCCGGCGGTGAGCGACCCGACTGTGCCGTCCGTCCAAACAGCTCCCGCCCAGGCGCCGAGCCCGGGCAAGTAACGCGGTTCGGCCGGCCCGGATTCGTGGTGTCGTCGCGTCTATTGGCGCGGCCTCACGCGACGCAAGTTCATAAAACCTCGTGGCCCAATTCTTGGGGCGGGTGGGGGGGGTGAGAGCTGTGCGCCAAAGCCCCCGCATCGGTGAACCTTGACGCAATGGCAGGGACTGGGAAGAGTCGGGGAACTATTTCCCCGCTTTCGCCGCCTTGAGCTTTTTCCACCGCTTGCGTTGGGCCGCCGCTATCCTCGCCAGTCCCGCCTTGCTGAACTTCGGTTTGCGACGGTTGACCAACTTCTTCTTTCCGAAAAACGCCGACAGAGCCATGAGTGCCTGATTGATCCGTTCAAGTTCCTGCTCGGTTTGACGGCGTTCCCTGTGCAACTGCTGAATGACTTGCGCTAGATTGGACATGATCTCTCCCGTTTGGATTTCGGACATCATATGACGCCTCGACCTGCGCGTCAAGGATTCGGGCCATCCGGGTTCATCCCGGGTGGTCGCCAGCCGAACGGCCTTTGGGAAGTCCAAACCGCGCTCCCGCTACCGGATCCATCTCTTGAGGCAACGTGACCGCTGGCGTGCCGGGCACCCCCGTGTGGCGACTTCGAGGAAGATTTCGTCAATGGTCTTTCGCTTGGAAATGGCACGGTCGATCATCTCATTGTAAACGTCATCATCGATCACGATGCGTTGCGTGGGGCCGTCCTCTTCGTCGGAGCAGGAGATACAGAGCAGTTCCCGCCTGCGGAGGAGACGGAAGACATGCGTGGAAATTTCCAACACGTGTCTATTCATCCGACTTCCCCTCAACTCTCCACGGCAACGTAAGCCTGATTGCCGGAATTGCAACCGATATGGCAAGGAACACCGGCGGCGGATGGAACATGGGCAGGAATTGAGGCTCTTCAAGGCGGCGGGGGAACCTCCCCTGGTCTCTTGAGATGCGGCGTCGCCTGCGCTTCTACTCGTCTGACCGCAGATAGTCCCCAGAGCGGTATCCAGTATCCAACAACGCTAACAATAGGGTTTCCTGGTCGTCATGTTTCGGATGCGATATGCTTGAAAGAATCCTGGAACGCGGGTACGTTTACGGTGTGTTAGACATGCGACTTTTCGGTTCACGAGGAAAGGTCGAAGTGCCAAAGCCAGTTGTTGTACCCAAGCCGGTTGACGCACCCCAGCCAGTCCTCGCGCTTCCGCAACGAAGGCCAAAGCGAGTGAGGGTCGTCGTGTACGGATTCGATGCCATCGGCTTTGACATTGGCGGCCAACCGATCCACCTCGGAGATAACGTTGAGGTTGAGTTTTGCCCGTTTCCAAACACCCCGCGGTTTGACCAGGCGGATGGGGTGATCATTCCCCAGGGGATTTTTGAGAAGTTTGTGGACGGGACTTCGTGGCCGGCCTCGACCACGGTCGAAGTATACGAACGACAGTTGCTGGAATGTGACCGGCAATTGGTGAACCTGCTCCGAGATGGAAAATGGGTGTGTTTCCTGGTCGATGCGATCACGGACTTCGTTCCCAACGGTTACGGGTCGCGGCGGTGTCATGATACGGATTTGTGCAAGAGAATGCTCAACCGGTTCGGAATCGGGCGTTCACTGATCAAGGAAACGCCGTCGAGTTGGACAAAGGTCAATGAATTCGCCAGGTATTTTCGGAACTATGGCGTGGCCAAGACCGCGTTTGATATTCGATGGTCGGAATATTCAGAAGGACGTGTGCTGGGTGAAGTCAATGAGACAACCGTTGCCTTTGAGCTTCTCAGTCGTCTGTTCTTTTTGCCTTTCCACTCCATGCGGCATGACAAGAACAGTGCGAAGGAACTGGCCGAAACCGTATCCATGGCAATTGTCGATTACCGACAAAAGCGCCTGGTGGAACTACCCCCCTGGGTCGATGACTTCGAGTTTGGTGGGGAGCAGAAATTGCAGTCAGAACTTCGCGAGCTTCTTGACCAAAGCATTCGGCGACAAACGGAGTTGCAGACGTGGAAGAATTATAAGGCCGTGCTCACGACGACAGGCGAGATTCTGAAAGGGAGAGTCATCGCCATTTTGGCGGGCTTCTTCGGATTGCGAGTTGACCCGGTTGATGAAAGCCGGGAGGACGCCAGGATTCTGGCGGAAGACGGCACCACCCTCGTTGTCGTCGGGGTCAAGGGCACGAACACGGGCATCACGAAGGAGCACATCTACCAAGTTGACGGCCATCGTGACAGAAGCCATTTGCCGAAGCGTTTGGCCGGGGTTCTGATTATCAACAGCGATACTGCTGTGGACGGTATCGAGGCCAGATTGGCGGCGGAAGTCCATCCCGAACAAGTGAAGCTCGCCAGGGATAGGAACGTGCTGATTGTACGAACGATTGACCTGCTGTTTCTGATGCGACATCTCGACAGGGATGCAGCGCGCGGGAAGACGTTGTTGAATCTGTTGCAATCTGGCGGCGGGTGGCTGAAAGCAGACTCGACGGGGTACAAGGTCATCACCGCGATTGCCGGCGGCGTCGCGACCAACATCCAACTGCCGTAACGGAATGGGAGCGTCTATGTCTATCGTCGATAAAGCCAGGGACATTTACGAGTTGGTCAAGAAGGACGCAACAATTGAACTGCAAGAGAAACTGATGGAATTCCGTGAGGAAGCGTTATCCTTGCAGGAGGAGAATCTTCGGCTCAGGCAGCGCCTCCAAGAACTGGAAGAGCAAGCGAGCCGGCGTGATGAGGTTCTTTTTGAGGGAGAGATGTATTGGCGGAAACGGAGCGATGGCAATGGCAACGGCACTGGTAAGGAGGGGCCGTTTTGCCAGAAGTGTTATGATACGGGGGGCAAACTTGTGCGGCTCCAGGATGCCCGGAGACTCGTGGCGTGCCGAGACTGGCTGTGTGTTGTGTGCAAGACGGGCTACGGGCCATTTCACTAACCAGGCCCAACCTCGCAGGCATCCGCCTCGAAACGTAATTTCCCGATGCGGTCCGGTCGACTCGTTCCCGTCCCACGCACGCGTTTATCCTAAAGGGAAACCGTGAGGTTTCATCGGGTCACGATTGACAGAGCCCGCCAGAGGCCGGACATTATCCTGGCAGTGTGGACATCGACATTCTCTCGCTTCGACATCCCCTGTCGAAGCACCTAGCCTTGGGGGGATGACCGGAGGCTGCACTGCCATTTATTATCCTTGGGGAAACGGCGATTATTTTTTTCTTGTCCTCGGTCGCCACTGAGCCGTACACTACTTATTGGTTGAGGTTAGCAGGCGATGCCCGACATTTTCTTCAAATGCGGGTCATGCGGGAACCATCTCGTTGCCGATGATGCGGGAGCTGGGTGGACTATCGAGTGTCCCGACTGTAGCACGCCCACGACGATCCCCGAAACAGTAACGATCCATCAATGTCCTCGATGCCGGCACCGGCTGAAGTTCTCTCCGGAAATGAAACGAGAACTGGTGCATTGTCCGACCTGTCATGGAGAAGTTCATCTGCCGGGACAGCAATATCCAAAGACCTGTCCCAAATGCGGAGTGGGTTGGGATCCGCCCTTGCACCGTTGCCAGAATTGTTCCTACAGCCTGGACGAGCCTGTCATGCCGATGCTGGCCCAGGCTGACCGCCCTGTTCAACGGCTTGGGGGAACTCGATGATGCTTTTTTCGCCGGTTTCGATGAGGACTCCATCTGACCCCTGATCGGGCGGCTCTGGTCGCAAGAAAAGAGCGTTCGCCCTCATGGAGAGTCCTCAGCGAGAGTTTTGGATGCGAACCAAAAGAGGATTCGACGCTTAACTCCCCATGGTCACATCTGCTGAACCGTCAAGGGGGACGGCGTCTCGGCGTTCCGTTGCCCCAATGGGAGGACGGTTCTACTGCCCACGGGAGTCTGGGTGAACGTAATCACTTCGTTGAGCGAGTCTCGAAACAGTTCCAGGCCCGTTGTCGGGATGATGATTGAGTTGCGGCGGCCACTGACCTCTTCGGTGATCCGCAAGAACGTCCCGCGCAGATTCTCTCTCAGGTCAAATGTGATTTGCTTCCGCTCGACTTGAAGATGGGCCTCGAATAATTGCGTATCCATAGCCGACACGTAAACTTTCCGAATGGGACCGGTCCATTCTGACAGACCCTCCTTGCCCTCGACTCTCCGGCGGAGGATACGCCCAATCGCCGGGATGGCAACTCATTTTGGCACAGTTTCGGCGGCAGGAGATTTGGCTGGCGGGACACAAAAGGAGAGTCGAGGCTCAACTCTCAGTTTGCAACCCCGAGCCGCTCCCAGATGCGGCGTAACGCCCTTGCCCAGCGAGAGAGCTTCTCGACTCTCCATGGCAACATAAGACTGACAGGCGAAAAGGCAAGGGGGGAACTGGCGGCTGGCAGGCTGAATGCTCTTTCCAGGAGCATGACCAACAACACGGTCAGCGGTCACAAGTGTCTTCCCGATACAGAAATATGTCGGACCGGGTATGTCATGCAATCCGATCTCTCGCAATGCCTGGTGGAAAGCCCCGACACGTGCCCGTATGCGACACGGTTTGGTTCTGGCGTCATTTGTCGTCATCCGGATCGGCGTAGATTCGAGAAGACAGATTCGCCTTGATGCCTCTCCCGTATTCGTTGCCCGGCGAAGCCTCGCTGTTGTCGCAGCGGCGACCGACAGACCCCGGTGGTCGGTCTTGGCGGCGGGATCGGGCGGGGGTAGAAAAAAATTGGAGAGTCGAGACTCAGGCTCGAACGTTCAAGCCTTCCTTTTCCCATCGGAAATTATAGCGTACCTCACCTAAAAAATCCCTAGAGAACCCCCTGCTCAACTCTCCAAGCTCCTTATACATCGGGGTGTGGGGAATGCAAGACGTATCTGGGAAGTGTTTGACCGACATCCGGCGCTGAAAACTACTCGATTTGCGATGGGCGAAATGCTATTTCTAGCAGCATGACCGACGACACGGTTAGCGATCGGCAGCGTCTTCCTGATCCGGAAAAATGTCGGACCAAACGCCTGGAGGGATTTCTCCATCTCTCGAAATGCCTGGTGGAAAACCCCACGGGTTGTGAGTATGCGTTACGTTTTGATTCTGGCGACTATTGCTACCACCCGGATCGGCATCGATTTGAAAAGGCAGGCCCGCCTTGATCAACGAAAAGGTCAGTCATCAGAGGCGTCGTCCGGATCTGAAAAAGTGCCGGACCAGGTATCTCGGTGATTATCTACCGTTCTCGGTGTGCCTGATGGAGGAACAGCGCGCCGGTTGCGAGCATTCGTTGCGGTGCGGCAACACCATGTTTTGCGTCCATCCGGATCGGCGGAGCTTCGAGAAAACAGGTCCGCCATGACAGGGCCCGCAACAGGCCGGATATTCTACCGGCGTCGTCGTATCATTGACGCAGCCTGCGGAAGTTTCATAGACTTGCCGCGGCGCTCATGTTGACGATCACGCTGATTCTGGAACTGCTCGCGCTGGGAGGGTTGCTGACCCTGTCGGCCTTCTTCTCGGGGACGGAGATCGCGCTGTTCTCGTTGAGCAAGCTGCAGCTCCGCCGCCTGCGGCAGGAACACCCGGTCCGGGGCCAGATCGTCAACGAGTTGCTCGACCAGCCGCACCGGCTGCTCTCGACCATCCTCTTCGGCAACACCGTCGTCAACGTCGTCGCCGCCATCCTGGGTTACACGATCCTGCGGACGCTCATTCCCCAGCGGGCGGAAACGTTCGCGGTGCCCGTGATGACGGTCCTCATCCTGTTGTGCGGCGAAGTCGTGCCCAAGACGCTGGTCATTCGCAGCGCCGAATTTTTTGCCATGCACCTCGCCCGGCCCACCCAGTGGACGGTCGCCTCGACCTCCCGGCTGCGCCGCGCCGCCGAGGCGTTGTCGGCGGTGATTGTCCGGGGCGTCGAGCAGTGGCCGTTCTTCGCCGACCAACAAGTGCGTTCGGCGGCCCCGACCGAGGACGAATACCGCACGTTGCTCACCGTCAGCGAGCGGGCCGGCGTGGTCCGCAAAGAGGAGCGGTACATGGTCAACCAGATCCTCGCCCTCGAAAAGATGCCGGTGAAGGAAATCATGACCCCGCGCGTGGATATGCAGTGCGTGGACGACTCGCTAAGCCCGCCGGAGATGACCGAGGTGTTGCGGCGCATCAAACACCGCCGCGTGCCGATCATCCACGAGACGCCGGACACCGTCGAAGGCATCGTCAAGGCCAAAGACTTCCTCGTCAACCCCGCCCGCGACCTTGATGAGGTCGTGGAACTGCCGAATTTCGTTCCCGAGACGATGCCGGTGGCGAAGTTGTTGAAGAGTTTTCGGAAACAGGAGCACCCCGTCGCCATCGTCGTCGACGAATACGGTGGCACCCAGGGGATGGTCACGCTCGAAGACATCCTCGAGGAGATCGTCGGCGAGATCGAAGACGGGTTCGACAAGAGCGAGATCATGGTGCAGAAACTCGACGAGCGCCGGTATCTCATCAACGGCAAGGCGCGGTTGGAACTCGTCAACGAGCACTGCGGCCTCGCGCTGCACGCGCCGGACGTCGAGACCATCGCGGGTTGGGTGATCGCCCAGCTCGGCGCGCTCCCGAAAGAAGGCGAACAGGTGCGCGTCGGCAATGTTGGCGCCACGGCGCGCAAGGTCCTCAAGAATCGCGTGGGTGAAGTCCTGTTGGAAGTGGCGTCCGATGCCTCGGCGGAGGGGGGAGACTGACGTGGAAACTCTCCCGTACATTTTCATCATCCTCCTCGGCGTGTTGATATCCGCCTTCTTCGCGGGGGCGGAGACCGGCCTGATTTCGCTGAACCGCGTCCGCCTGCGCCACGAGGTCGAGCGCAAGAACCGTCGCGCGATCATCCTGAACGGGTTCGTCGAGAACACGGAGCGGCTGCTGGGCACGACGCTGTTCGGCACGAACCTGGCCAATGTGCTCGTCGGCGTGTACGCGTCCGTGCTCGCCGTGCGCCTGTTCCGCATCGACAATTTCTGGGTCGAGTTTGGCGCGGCATTCGTGGCCTCGGCCCTGTTGCTGGTCTTCGGCGAAATCGTCCCGAAAACGCTCTTCCGCCATTACGCGCACCGGCTGTGCATGGCCATCGCCGACGCGCTGAATGCGATGGCCTGGTTGTGCGCCCCGATGGTGTCGTTGGTGGGATTGCTCATGCGGATGTTTGTCCGGCTGAGCGGCAACCCGGAGGCGCCGAAGAGTTTCTTCGTTACCCGCGAGGAACTTAAGCACCTGGCGAAGGAAGGGGAAGCCGGCGGCGCGCTCACCGCCGAGGAACGCAAGATGATCGATGGCGTGTTCGATTTTCCCTACAAAACGGTCGATGACGTCATGGTGCCGATGTCCCGCGCGGTCACGGTCGCGCGCGACATCCCCGTGACGGAACTGTTCGCGGTGTCGCAGACGACAGGCTTCTCCCGGTTCCCCGTGCGCGACGGCGAGAAGATCGTCGGGGTTGTGAACGTGTACGAAATCCTGTTCGAACACACCGGTCGCGCCGATCAGACGGCGGAACAATTCATGCAGAAGCCGCAGTTCGTGGCGTCGACGGAACGCATCGATCGCCTGTTGCCCGTCCTGCGCGCCGGTCGTCACCCTATCAGCACGGTCGTCAACCCCGAAGGCAAACACGTCGGTATTCTGACCATCGAAGACATCGTCGAGGAGATCGTTGGCGACCTGGAAGGATGACGGCGACAGCGGAGAGGTAACGCTTATGAGAATGGACAAACGCTTTCGCGTGCCGCCGCATACCAGTGTGCGGCTGGCGGATTTTGATCCCGATGACACGGCGGGGTTCGACAAGGGCGACAAAGCGCACGAGCACTTGGAGAAGAACATCGCGCGCATGGCCAACCTCGAGTATCGGCTGTACGCGGAAGGTCGCCGGGCGCTGTTGATTGTCCTGCAGGGCATGGACGCCGCGGGCAAGGACGGGACGGTGCGGCACGTGATGACGGGATTGAATCCGCAGAACTGCCGGGTCACATCGTTCAAGGTGCCATCAACGGAGGAAGCCGCGCATGATTTTCTGTGGCGCATCCACAAGGCCATGCCCGCGCGGGGCGAGATCGGCATCTTCAACCGTTCGCAGTACGAGGACGTGCTGGTCGTGCGCGTGCACGAGCTGGTGCCGAAATCCGTCTGGTCGGCGCGCTACGACCAGATCAACAGGTTCGAGAAATTGATGAGCGATAGCGGCGTGACCATCCTCAAATTCTTCCTGCACATCAGCCGGAAAGAACAATTGGCTCGGCTGGACCAGCGGCTCGATGATCCGGCGCGGAACTGGAAGATCAGCGGGGCGGATTTCAAGGAGCGCAAGCGTTGGAATGATTACGTGAAGGCGTACGAGGCTGTGTTGAGCCGGTGCAGCACGTCGGCGGCCCCGTGGTTTGTCATCCCCGCGAACAAGAAATGGTTCCGCAACCTCGCCGTGTCCCAGATCATCGTCGAGACCCTCGAGCGGATGAACCCGAAATTTCCGAAGCCGTCCGTCGATCTGTCGAAGATCAAGGTGAAGTAGAAATCGCGGTCGCTGCCCGGGCCGCGAAAAGGTTTGGCCGCTGCAATGATGGAGACGATAGGATTTGTAGCCGCGAATCTCATTCGCGGTTATGATTCCAAGGGGTGGATTTCCCCGCAGAACGGCCAATCCTCGGCGCGCTTGACCAATCCATGACGAACGGCATTATGCCAGACATAGTGCCATTTTGTTTCGTAACTCTCGCCGCCGCGGAGCAACCGGTCAAAGAATTCTCGCTGCCAAAGCGGATACGGAGAACCGAGCGGACGCAGTTGGCGCGTCACCAAGGAACGAAACGCTTGCATGAACTTCGATAAATCGGCATCTCGTTGATTGGGCGACGCAAAGAAGTGCACATGGTCCGGCATGATGACGTAGCGTCCTACACGCCACTCAGGAAGGCGTAACCACGCGTTCCGAATAGCTTGGTGCGCGTCATTGTTTGCCAGACACGGCTGCCGATTCGCTGTGCAGCAGGTGATAAAATAGACGATCGATTTGTCGTTTGGGAGCCAGACGGGAACGCGACGGAGGTGGTGTTGGTCAGACACGGCAGGATTCTATCCGCGAATGAGATTCGCGGCTACAAGAAAGCGACCGCGAAAGAGTTTCGCGGCTACAATTTGCGGTCGGCTTCATTCTGGATTCTATGCGCTCTCTGTTGTATTGTGTGCGCCTCATGCTCGCCAAACGCATCATACCGTGTCTGGACGTGGATCGCGGGCGCGTGGTGAAGGGGACGAAGTTCCTGAACCTGCGCGACGCGGGCGATCCCGTCGAGTGCGCCAAGGAATACGACCGCCAAGGCGCTGATGAGCTGGTGTTTCTGGACATCACGGCCAGTTCCGAGAACCGCGCGACGATGATCGACGTCGTTGAGCGCACCGCCAGCGAATGTTTCATGCCGTTGACGGTCGGCGGCGGCATTCGGACGGTGGACGATATTCGGGCGATGCTGAAGGCCGGCGCGGACAAGACGAGCCTGAACACGGCGGCGGTGCAAAAGCCCGACGTGATTCGCGCGGGCGCGGAGCGGTTCGGTTCCCAGTGCATCGTGGTCGCCATCGACGCCAAGCGGAGCGTCGGGCGGGGCGCGGGAAGTCACGGGCCGCGGTGGGAAGTGTACACGCACGGCGGCCGCAATCCGGCGGGCATCGACGCGGTGAAATGGGCGCGGCAGGTCGAGGCGCTCGGGGCCGGCGAAATCCTGTTGACCAGCATGGACGCCGATGGGACAAAGGCGGGATACGACGTGTTGTTGACGCGGGCGATCAGCGAAGCGGTGCACATTCCCGTGATCGCCAGCGGCGGCGCGGGCAACCTCGATCACATGGCCGAGGTGCTTACCAAGGGGAAGGCCGACGCGGTGTTGGCGGCGTCGATCTTTCACTTTGGCGAATACAAGGTGGCCGACGTGAAGAAGTTTTTGAAAGAGAAGGGCATTTGCGTGCGATTATGAGCATAGTCGATGAACTGAAATACGACGCGAACGGGTTGATCCCCGCGATCGTCCAGGAACAATCCACGGGCCGCGTGTTGATGGTGGCGTGGATGAACAAGGAATCGCTGCAGCGGACGCTGGACATCGGCGAGACGGTGTTCTGGAGCCGGTCGCGCAAGGAATACTGGCACAAGGGCGCGACCAGCGGCCACACGCAGAAGGTCAAAGACGTGGCGTTCGATTGCGACAAGGACGTGCTGCTGATCCAGGTCGAGCAGAGCGGCGCGGCCTGTCACGAAGGCTATCAATCGTGCTTCTTCCGTAGTATCGTCAAGGGCGAGGTCAAAGTGACCGAGCCGCGGATCGTCGATCCCGAAAAGGTGTACGGGAAGAAATGACATGCGGTTGCTTTGTAGCCGCGAAACCTTTTCGCGGTCGAACACATGCCGCGAATGAGATTCGCGGCTACAATCGGGCGGGAGTGAAGAGAGAATAACGGAACGAGATATGTTCACGCCGACGAAGACCGAGTTCTTGGAACTGGCCAGGCACGGCAACCTGATTCCCGTGTATCGGGAGATCATTGCCGATGCCGAGACGCCGGTGTCGGCCTACCAAAAGATGGCCAAGAGCGGCGGCTCGTTCCTGTTCGAATCGGTCGAGGGCGGCGAACACATCGGGCGGTATTCCTTCATCGGCTCGCATCCACACAAGGTGATTCGCGTCGACAAGGCGGACCACAACGATCCGCTCCAGGCGGTCGAAGCCGAGATGGCGCAATACAAGCCGGTGGCGGTTCCCGGCCTGCCGCGATTTACCGGCGGGGCGGTCGGTTTCATCGGGTACGAATACATTCATCAGATCGAGCCGAGCGTTCCGAAGCCCGAGCGCAACGATCTGCACACGCCCGTGCTGTGTTTTATGATCACGGACACGATCCTGATTTTCGATCGGGTCAGCCAGACGCTGAAAGTCGTGGCGAACGCGCACATCGACGGCAAACCGGAGGCGGCGTACGTCTCCGCCTGCGCGCGGATCGACGAGATCATCCGCGAATTGCAGGAACCGTTGGCGGACCGGGCGCTGGAATTTCGCAAGGAAGCGCCCGAGATCCACGTCGATTCGAACATGGCGCCCGAACACCACGCGGAGATGGTCGTCAAGGCCAAGGAGTACATCCGCGCCGGCGACATCATTCAGGTCGTGCTCGCGCAACGGTTCCAGGCGAAGACGAGGGCCTCGGCGCTGGACATCTATCGCGCGTTGCGGTCGGTGAACCCCTCGCCGTACATGTTCCTGCTCGATTTCGGCGGATTTCAACTGGTGGGTGCGTCGCCCGAGGTGCACGTGCGTTGCGAGGAGGGGAAGGTCGAGATACGGCCGATTGCCGGGACGCGCTGGCGCGGCAAGACGCTCGAAGAA
Source organism: Verrucomicrobiia bacterium (assembly GCA_050015495.1). Lineage (GTDB taxonomy): Bacteria > Verrucomicrobiota > Verrucomicrobiia > Palsa-1439 > Palsa-1439 > Palsa-1439. Next base: position 18,990 of record JBEKBH010000022.1, on the reverse strand, counting down.
GACGCGCGGCTCGAGAAAGAGTTGTTGGCGGATGAAAAGGAACGGGCCGAGCACCTGATGCTCGTCGATCTCGCGCGCAACGACATCGGGCGCGTCTGCGATTTTGGCAGCGTGCGCGTGCCGGAGTTCATGGTGATCGAGAAATATTCGCACGTGATGCACATCGTCAGCGGCGTCGAAGGCACGTTGCCGAAGGGCCGCACCGCGTACGATCTCATGCGCGCGACGTTCCCGGCGGGGACGGTGAGCGGGGCGCCGAAGATTCGGGCGATGCAGGTCATCAGCGAATTGGAGCAAAGCCAGCGCGGGCCGTATGCCGGGGCGGTGGGATATTTTAGTTTCAATGGGAACGTCGATAGCTGCATCACGCTGCGCACGGCGTTGTTGAAGGACGGCGTGGCATACGTCCAGGCCGGCGGCGGCATCGTGGCCGACAGCGACGCGGCCTACGAGTTTCAGGAGACTGTCAACAAGGCCAAAGCGATGCTCAAGGCGATTGCCTTGGCCGAGACGTTCCGGTAGTGGCGTCGGCGCTGACCAGTGCCGTGAAGCAACGCGGTTTACGAGGCGTAGTTTGGGGAAAAGCGGGCGCACGGTCGCTGGTCTGAGGAAGGTGGAAGGCAAACGCCTGACGTAAAGGTTTGTTGATTGAGGAGATTCGGCTGCTCAATATTACGATTATCTGGTAAAGGAGGGGCCGCCCCACAAACGGTGGGGTAGAAAGAGGGTTCACAAACAGTTTCCTAGTCATATTCCCAATGTAAAGACCCAAGAACGATCAAGGCCAGATAAGTAGTTCATCAGCAAATCGCCGTGATTCTGAGGCCAATTGTGGTTCTGTATGCTTCCATAGTATCGTTTGTTTCCATGCTTTCATTTATTCCGTGGTGGGGCTGGCTGGATGTCGTTTTCACGTTGTCAGTGCTAATAGGCGTTTCCCTTGAAGTAGAGTGGATACAAAAGCGCCTCACGCCCGAAAGGTCGTCCGACCTTTTGCCTGTATCATTGAGGGGGACAAAATTGAAAAAGCGCGGCGAGGTTCTTCTAATCCTTGGACTAGCGGGTGAATTGGCATGTCTTCCAATTGGACTATGGGAGACAAGCAAGGTAAGCGAGCGGGTAGAGGGGCTTCGCAAGGCAAATGACGAGCTTCGAGCTAACCAGAAACCGAGAAGAATAACGGACAAGCAAATTCGTGATTTCATTTTCTTAACTGAAAAAGTTCCAAAGATTCCAATACGTGTTCGTCTTGGTTTGATGGATTGGGAAACGCATAGCTACGCCACCCGATTTAGGGAGATGCTCGACCGGGCGCGGTTTTTGCGCCCCCACAACGCTGACCGTCGTGGATTTGAGTACCACCCCGACCAGACGATAGTAGAGAATCAGGAAGAAGCTGAAAGGCTTGGACCCGAGGTCAAACCGCCCTGCCTGTGTTTTTATGTTGGCAGTACAAATGAGAACGAGGGCGTTGATTTGGTTTCTTATGAAACCGTGAATGGAGTCAGACGACCGGTTCTTTGTGACAAACCAACCACAGCAGCTGTCTACTATGCGATCATAACCAGCCTCAACGATGTTGGAATTAATGCAGTAGCATTTTTTAGCACTAACCGAGACTACGTCGAGACGGGAGACGTTGTAATTTTCGTCCCAGAGAAGTTCTGAGTCTGAACTTTCACGATCCGCTGCGCTTCGGCTCGCCGGGAGGTTCGCCCTCCCGGGCGGTGGGCTCGGGGAAAACAACCGGAGCGGCGGGATACCCACCTGAGGCGGGCAAGCTTAAACAGTCCGCCTTCGCCCAGGCTACGGCGGGCGGGCGGGCATTGCCGCCCTACAAGGGGAGGGGCAGAAACGACGAAGGAATGGGCGCTTCACAGAAGCGCCGCTACAACCGGACCCGGGCCGGGCGGTGAGGCGGCAGGGTACGTTTTGACGCTGTCATTGTATGCGCGAATCCTATTCGCGGTGTGTTCTGGCCGCGAAAGAGTTTCGCGGCTACAAAAGTCGCTTTCCATCGTCGGCATTTGTGGCGAGTTTGGAGTTGACAGGGATATCAAGGTGCGATATACGGTAATGTATTGTTGTTTGACATAGGGGTTGGGACAGATTGGCGCTAGACATCAAACGTCCCACGCGAAACATCCAAGTACGACGGCAGCCCCGATCTGGGAATCGGGGTAAACTGGGCCGGCTGCCCTACAAGCAGATAGGGGCGGCGCGGTGGGCCACCGCGCCCTACCGGGGAAGGGGGTCGTCCAAAAAAGTTTTTTTGCAGAACAAAGCCAAGTTTGTTCAAGCCGGCGTTGAAAAGTTACCAAAACAAAGCCAAAAACAAAGCCAAGTTTCTGGGGTAGGACACCCCGGATGGCGGTCAAAATGCCTTATTTCGTGCCGAGCGAAGCCAATCGGGAAGGCAGAAACGACAGAGACCCTTCGACAGGCTCAGGGTGACAGCTTTGGGGAAACGGCGAGGAATAGACGGATTTGGCGGCCCGCGAATAAGATTCGCGGCTACAACGGAAGACGGTTACGGGTTCTGGTCGAGCCAGCGGCGGGTGTCGCGGGCGAGGGTCGAGTTCGGCGCGAGTTTCAGGAACGTCTGGTAATGGTCGCGGGCCTCGGCGTAGGTGGCGCGGTCGCGGGCGTAGAGTCGGCCGAGCAACAGATGGGCGGTGGCGTCGTTGGGATTGGCGGCGACGACCCGTTTGTATTGCGCGATGGCATCGTCGAAGTAGCCCTGGACCTGTAATTGGATGGCGTAATTGAATCGGGCGTTGACGTAGTTGGGGTCCGCCATGAGGGCGAGTTCGTAGTTGTCGAGGGCGCGCTCGGTCTGGCCGATATTGGCGTAGGCGATGGCGAGGTTGTAGTAGGCGAGGGCATACGACGGGTCGGCGGCGACGGCTTTGGCGTACAGGGCGATGGCGTCGGCAAGCTTGTTCTGGCGTTGGAGACTGGCGGCGGTGTTGAACAGAGCCAGCGCTTTGGTTCGATCCCCCGGCTTGAGCGTGTGGGCGGCCATGGGCGTGCGGACTTTCTTGACCGGCGGCGGGGGAGGCGGGGGAGGCGCGGGCGGCGTGGCGGAAACCACGGTCGCGGTGACAACCGTTGAGGGTGCCGGCGGGGCCGGTGGGGCCGGTTTGGGTGCAACGACTACCGGTGGCGGCGCGGCGGCCGGTTTCGGCGCTGGCGCTGGCGGCGGTGGTTGAACGGGCGGCGTGGCCGGTTCGGGTGCGCGCGCGGCTTGTTTTCCGGTCCCGGCCAATTCCTGGCGGACCTGGAGCATGGCGAGGTGAACGTCCTCGCGTGGCTGCGCCTTGACGAGGCCAATATAAGTCTCGTAGTTCGCGAGCGCTTCCTTCTTCTGGCCAAGCTGCTGGTTTTCGAGGTTGGCGAGGTTCAGGTAGGCGGTGGCGAACCCCGGCTCGGCGGTGATGCACTGCTCGAACCAATGTTTGGCGGCGACGAAATCGCGTTTGCGGGCGGCGACGATGCCGAGGCAGTTGAGCGTCTCGGCGGGATTCGGGTTGCCCGTCAGATAATGCTTGAAGGCGTCTTCCGCCTGGCCCCACGCCGAGACGCGCATGTAGGCGAGGCCGAGTTGGTAGTACGAATCGGGCGGGGCGGCGCTGCTCTGGACGACTTGCCGGAGATTGGCCACGGCGTCGGGGCCCTGGCCGCGTTCGAGTTGGGCGAGGCCGAGATTGTAGCGCGCGGGGACGTAATTGGGGTCGAGGCGCAGGGCGTTGCGAAGGTCGCGCAGCGCGGCGTCGGTGTCGCCCTGTTGGAGGCGGCACACGCCGAGGAAGTTGAGCGCGAGCGCGTTGGTTTGCACGGACGAAAGCGCGCGCTCGAAATCGGCGGCGGCTTTGTCGTACCTGCCGTCTTTGTATTCGGCAAGACCGCGGTCGAAATCGGCGCGGCCCGAGTTTTTGCGGCCGCAGCCGGAAGCCAGCGCGGCGAGCAACACAAGAAAGAAAAATCCCCTCCTCATCAAGAAATCCATACGAACGTGACAAACGAACGAGTGCATCTTATAATCACGGGCAGAATTCGCAACAAAAATGACGGAATGGGATATTCAAACTCGCGCGGACGCGTGCACCGCTTGTCAACGGCCGTTCGCGGACAAAGAGGCGTACCACACGCTGTTGAGCATGGACGCGGCGGGGTACGCGCGGCGCGATTTGTGCGTCACGTGCTTTGCGAGCGCGACGCGGGACGGCGTGATTTCGTACTGGCAGGGAGAATACAAATTGCCGCCGCCGCCACCGCCCGAAGCGATTCAGAAGGAGACTGCGGAGACGTTGCTGAGGAAACTGGTCGAATCCACCGACCCGTCACACGCGTCGACCCGGTACATCCTGGCGGTGATGCTGGAGCGGAAACGCATTTTGAAGCATCGCGATACGGTGCAGGAAGACAGCGGCGCGGAGTTGCTGGTTTATGAGCACGCGCGCACGGGCGAATCGTTCACCATTCCCGATCCGAAATTGCGGCTCGATCAGCTCGCGCAAGTGCAGGAAGAAGTGTCGGCGTTGCTCCATCCGTCCGCTGAAAGCGCAAAGGCCGAGCCCGTCAACGGGCCCAGCCCCAGCGTGTAATGCCGTTTCGGCGTTAGCTGACCTTGACTTCGATCTGCTTCGGTTTCGCTTCCTCGGTCTTCGGGAGCGTCACCTGCGCACGCCATCCTTTGGGACAGGCTGACCCGCAATCTTGACACTCCTTCGCGCGTGCGATAGACATAAAGGCCGCTTCGCGCCAGAAAATTTCCGGTGGCTAGGTAGCTCAGTTGGTAGAGCACTGCACTGAAAATGCAGGTGTCGTCAGTTCGATTCTGACCCTAGCCACCAGATTCACCTCACTGAGCCGGCGCGACGGAGGAGGCAACGGGATTTGCTGAGCTGCTTTAATTTCCTTGCCGGAATCGCGTTGATGCTTCTCGGCATCCACGATTTGCGCGTCGGTTCGGACCGGGCGTTTGGCGCAAAACTGCGGCGCTGGCTGCGGACGGCCACCAAGGGAAACACGCGCGCGATGGCGACCGGGTTTCTGATCTCGGCCTCGCTGCCGAGCAGCACGGGCGTATCGTTGCTGGCCGACGAAGCCATCGACGCGGGCTACGTGACGTTGGGGCACATGCTGGCGCTGATGTTGGGAGCCAATATTGGTTTCACGGTGACGGTCCAGCTCCTGGCGTTTAAGTTTTACGTTTACAACGCGATCTTCATCGCCGCCGGCGCGCCATTATATTTGTTCAGCCAACGGCAGAACGTTCGCGGAATCGGGCAACTACTGCTGGGCGTCGGGTTCCTGCTCCTGTCGATTGCGGTGTTGACGGAGGCGGTGGCTCCGTGGAAGGACAGCGCCGAAATTCGCCATGTGCTGGTGCTGTTGGAGAATCATCCCTGGTGGCTGGTGGCCTTTACCGCGTTGCTGGCAGTCGGATTGCAGAGCCCGACCGCCGTGATCGGTATCGCGATTGCCTTGTGCGTACAGCAAGTGCTGACTGTGGGGGCGGCGCTGGCGACGGTCATCGGGGCCAACGTGGGGGTCGCGGTGACGGGATTGATCGCCGGGTACGCGCGGACGGAGACGCGCCGCATGGCGATCGGCAATTTGCTGTTCAAGCTGGTGGGGACGGCGGTGTGCATGCCGTTTCTGCCGGGGTTGGTCAAGGCGCTGAAGCCACTCAGTCCGTCCGGCGACATGCAATTGATCGCCAACGCCCACACATTGTTCAATGTGGCTCTCACGGCGGTGTTCCTGCCGACCGTGGGGGTCGTTGCCGGACTTCTGGAGAAGTTCGTGCCGGAACGGCCCGTGGCAACAGACGAATTTGGGCCGCGGTACCTCGAACCGTCGGCCCTGGCGAGTCCCGCGCTCGCGTTGGGGCAGGCGACGCGCGAGATTCTGCACCTGGCCGACATCGTGCGCGGGATGTTGCACGATGCGTATCGCTGTTTCCAACAGCGCGACGAGACGTTGTGCGATGCGGTTCAAAAACAGGACGACAAAGTCGACTCGCTGAATAACGCGATCAAAACGTACATCACGCAGGTTTCCGAACGGGCGCTCCGTCCCGAGGAGTCACGCCGTGAGATCGCCTTGCTGACGTTCGCGACCGAACTGGAGAACATCGGCGACATCATCGACAAGAACCTGGCAGACCTGGCGCGGAAGAAGATCACCTTGCATGTGGATTTTTCGAAGGAAGGCGCGGTCGAGTTGGACGGGTTCTTTCAGAAGGTGTTCGAGAACTTCGATGTTGCGATCTCGGCGTTTGCCAGCCGGGACAAGGCCCTTGCCGAGCAGTTGCTCCAACGCAAGCGCCAGATCAACGAACTCGAACGCGACCTGCGCAACCGCCATTTCCACCGTTTGCAGGAGGGGCTCCAGGAATCGTTCGAGACAAGCGCGATCCACCTGGATGTGCTGTCCAATCTGAAGGCCATCAACTCTCTTCTCACCGGCGTGGCCTATCCGATTTTGGAGAACGGGCAGGCGACCTGAGCGGTTCGCTTCGGGTCCGTCGGGGGCAACGAGCCGCTTGTCACCCGCGCGTTTGGGCAATAGACTGAGTTCGCGATGAAACCCACGGGTCAACCTTCTATCGCGGCGGAGCCGGCATCGTCCAGCAGCCCGACACGGGGCGATGACAGTCCGTCGGTCATTTACAAACCGGCCAATTGGTTTGAACCACTCGATTGGCAGGCGGTGTTCGAGCGCAGCCAGCCCGTTGAGATCGACTTGGGCTGTGGCAAGGGTTCGTTTCTACTCTGGGCGGCGGCGACGTATCCGACGCGGAATTTCCTGGGAGTGGAGCGGTTGCTTCGTCGGCTGCGCCGCGTGGATCGAAGGGCGGTGCGCGGCGGCTTGAACAACGTGCGGCTCGTTCGCCTGGAAGCGATGTACCTGGTGTCGAAGCTCATCCCCGATGGATCGGTTTCGACGTACCATATTTTGTTCCCGGATCCCTGGCCGAAGCGGCGACATCATGCGCGCCGGCTCATATCGCCGGACTTCCTCGCCGACCTGCACCGGACGATGGCACCCGGCAGCGCGGTCAATTGCGCCACCGACCACGCGGGATACTTCGAGTGGATTCAGCGAGTGTTCGAGGGAAGCGCGCGATTCATGGAAGCGGACCCCGTCGTCTTGCCGCCGGAAGCGCAGACGGACTTCGAGAGGGAGTTTGTGGCGGCGGGAGAGCCGGTGCACCGGTGCCGGTGGTTGAAGCGGTGACGACTGAGAATGTTTCGCCGGAATGACAGGGATTCTTGCGGGTTTGCAACACCTGTGTTGTTCAGCGGGGTTTACAATATTCGAACAGACTGTTCACCGGCTGGACAGAGGAACGGCCCTCGGAAGATGGCAAGTCGTTGGGGCGGGAGCAGTAGCATCGACGGCTTTCTCAGGCAGGTTTTGGCGTGCAGGGTGGCGGGAGTGGCCGGAAGCGGCAAGTCACTCGGTATCAAGGTGAATCGGCACGAAAAATGCATAAAATCCACTGTGGACAACGGTAACAAATGTGGTAATGTGCGCGGAGGTCGCAGTCTCTTGGGGGAGGCAGACGTGAAACTGCTCAAGATGATAGCCATCAAGGTTGGCAGGAGAGTTCCTGCCCGTTGCGGAAACTCCATGGTCGAGTTTGCCTTGGTTTTGCCACTCTTCATACTACTCACATTCGGCATCCTGGATTTCGGAAGACTTTTCTGGACACAGGAGACGTTGTCGTACGCGCTTCGCGAAGCCGGTCGATACGCAGTGACCGGTCAGCACATGAGCAACACGAACGGCCCGGAGTCGCGTGTCCAGTCGATCATTAACGTCGCCGAGCAGTACTCGGCTGGTTTAATTAACGCCCAAAACGCTTCGCAGATCACGATCACCAGTGGCGGGATAACCAACTATGCGGGCGGCCCGCAAGAGACTGTTATCATATCGTTAACGACCGGACTAAAGCTGCTTACGCCGGTCGGGGGGTATTTCCCGAACAACACGTACACGTTCACGACCAGTACGGCATTCCGAAACGAACCGTTCAACCCCGCCATGGATAATTAACTTCCTCCGATGAGATTGACGCGCAAATGGATGTCGATGGGACGGAGCCAATCCGGCCAGGCATTGGTCGAGTTCATGTTGGTTGGATTCATCGCTCTATTCCTGCTGTTTGGGATGATCGATTTCTGCCGGGCGATCTCCACGCGGCAGGTGATCATCAACCTGTCTCGCGAGGGGGCCAATTTCGCGGCGCGTGGTTCGGTAGCGAGCAGCACTGACGCCGCGATCTCAAATGCCATCGCGGACGTCATCGCTGAGGCGAGCCCGCTCAACATCAATTCGAGCGGGCAGGTGATCATTTCCGCCGTGTTCAACACCGGTAAGAGCTATGTGATCTCGAATCAGGTTTCGGAGGGGAAGCTAACGCAACCGAGCAAGATCGGGTCTCTGAATGGCGCGGCCACGATGCCTATACCCGCGACCACGACCGGAGCCGTACCGCAATCCAATCAAACCACGTTTGTGGCCGAAGTATTTTACGACTTCAAGCCAGCGACGCCGCTGGGCAACGTTCTGGTTGGTAATCTAAACGGCTTCACGGTCACGAACCAATTTTACGACGTCGCTTACTTTTAGGGATTCATGGGTGCTATGCGAAAAATAGCGCATCGTTTCCGACAACGCGAACAGGGGCAGACATTGCTGATGTTCGTTCTCATGCTCGTCGTAATGATTGGTTTCGTTGGACTGGGAGTTGATCTGGGTTTCGCCTACATCAGCAGAGCCAGGCTGTCCAAAGCGGTGGATTCGGCGTGTCTGAACGGCATGCGCAACTTTTGGCAGGGAACGACCAATGCCAGCATGATTGCCAGCAACACGTTCGCCATGAATTACGGCACCTGCGGCCGTGATGTCGCCCCGCCGACGGTCACCATCAATTTTTCCAAGGATAGCAACAACAACACGGTTCTCAATGTCCAGGCCACGGTTGCCATCAACACCTTTTTCATCGGCGTGATGCCCGCGATTGGCGGGATTTCGTGGAAGACGCTTACGGTGGGCGAGAGCGCCCAATCCACGCGCACGAAGGTGATTCTGGCACTGGTGTTGGATAGATCCGGGTCGATGGATCCAATAACGGGAACGACAAAGGGCGGGGCCGCTCTTCCCGGTGCAGTCAGCACTTTCGTCAGTTTCTTTAGCGATACCATTGACGAGGCGTCCATGGCCAGTTTTGCTTCCACGGCCACACAGGACATCCCCATGGAACAACCATTTATAGCAGACATCTCGACGGCAGCCGACAATCTGAATTGGGGTGGGGGCACCTATTCCGTGGGCGGGTTGGCCGATGCTTTCGCTCAGGAGAACAGTGTTATTGTTCCTGCGAACGAGGTCGCGCTCAAGGTCGTCGTCTTCTTCACGGACGGGAGGGCCAACATGATCCAACAACAATTGAGTTGTGGGCAGATCTTTAACTTTGGTGGCTACGACATCTCCGGTAGCGGGGCCGCGTTTTTCCCAACGAATACGTCTCTTAGGGCCCAGGGAACGGCTGAGTGTACAGCTCCGGAGGACGGTTCGATGGGCTCAGGGTGCGGTTGCAACGTCAGCACCTATACGTCGCCCCAAAACGGTAATCCCGAGAAGTTTGAAACCGATGGCATTATCGCAGACTCCCAATACGAGTGTGAACAGTTGGCCCTCCAGATGCAGAACCAGAACATACTTGTGTATTCGATCGGGCTGGGTGGTGACAAGAACGATCCTGTAAATAGCGCCTTTCTTGCACAAGTGGCCAACGCGACCAACAGTGCGACGTACAACCCGAAATTGCCGACTGGTTTGGCCCTGGTCGCCAGCGATCCATCCCAACTGCAGCCGTATTTCACGCAAATAGCGAACGACATTCTCTTCCGTCTCACCCAGTAGTCCCACGCCGCGACCGTCACGGCGGTTGCTCGCCAGAGGCTTCCGAAATCGAGATCACCTGCGGTGTGCGCGCTCGACCGCACATGTTTCACATCGTCAGCTTGCGGAGGAGAAATTCTTCTGTGGTTGCAGCGATCATCTCGCCAATGGCGAGGCGGGACTCCATGCTTTAATCTGGGCACGTCGTTGCCAGCATGGTGGAAGTCGGGCGCAGTGTTTGCGCTGGGGGGAGGCTGGGGGACGTGCTAGTGCTGCGACACGCTTGATTTGATGGGTGCGGCAGGGTGGGAAAACAAACCCTCACCCTTGAAACGGGAGAGGGAACCGCACTTTATCTCCTCTCCCCGCGTGCGGGGAGAGGATTAAGGTGAGGGGCAGCCCTGAACTGCGACAGAACACGAGCCCGCGGCTACTTGCGTAGCGTGGGCTCGTGGAACACGTCCCGAAGGCCGCTGGTGACTTCGTGGCCGAGATCGATGGGGATCCGGGACTCGCCCCGCGCCCGATCCAACACTGTGCTGATTTGTTTCACGGCCCGGGCCGAATAGAAACGCACCAACCCCAGCGTCGTCTTCGGACCGAAGACGGTCAGCAACATCGCTTCATCCTGGATCGAGCAGATGAGGATCTGGGAATTCTTGCCCTGCTGGTGCAATGCCGTAAACTCGGCCTCGCCCACGCGCAGGGCCAACTCGCGCGTTGCCGCAAAGCTTCCCGCCGCCAGCGCGGATAGCGTCATCACGTCCACCGACGGAGGAATCTCCCCGAGTTGGCTGAGGATGGCGCCGCCCCGGTCGATGATCAGCGCATAGGACGCCTCGGAATGGTCGAGGTATTCTTCGAGCGCTTTGAGGAGGCGCTCGGCGGATTGAATCGTCAGGATTGCCAGTGCCTGCATATGTGTCGCTTCGGTACGTCTGATGGCGTTGGACGCGCGGGTCAACGGCGCGCCGCGGCGGCCGCGATCCCCGACAGCGCGGTCGATGCCGGCGCGGTCGCGGTCGGCGCTGCCTGCTGTTTGGCGGACGCGGTTTCGTTTTCACGCGCGAACTTCTGCAATAAGAGCCGCGAGATGGCGTTGAGCGTGGCGAACACGCCCTGACCCGACGTGGCGATGCCCACGAAGCTCGGCACGCGCACGCTGCGGTTGTTCAACACGAAATCAAGATAGTGCACGGGCGCAGGATTCCCCAGGTCGCGCTTGTTGTACTGGAGCACGTAGGGAATCTGATCGAGGCTCGTGCTCTGGCGGACGAGGTTTTCTTCGAGGTTCTTGAAGCTCTCGATGTTCTCTTCCATCTTGTCCCACTGCGAATCGGCGACGAAGACGACGCCGTCGACGCTACGCAGCACGAGTTGGCGCGTGGCATTGTAAATGACCTGGCCAGGGACCGTGTACAGTTGGAATTTCGTCTTGAACCCCTTGACGACGACCGCGTTCAGCGGCAGGAAGTCGAAGAACAACGTGCGGTCCGCCGCGGTGGCCAGCGAGACCAGTTCCCCTTTGTGCGCTTCGGCCACCTGGCTGTGGATGTACGTCAGGTTGGTTGTCTTGCCGCACAACGCGGGACCGTAATAGACAATCTTGAATTGGATTTCTTTGTTGACGTAGTTGATGATCGACATAATAGGGCTCCCTTACTCGACGGTCCGCTGACGGCACAGCCGGGCCAGTTCCTGGCTGATGCGCTCGCAACGGCGCAGCAACGCTTTGCTGAAGTGACGGTTGTCGTGCAGGACGATGAGGAAGATATCGCCCGCTCGCAGAATGCTAATCGGTTGCTGGTCGGTGAACACGGACAACCGCGTGACCTGTCCGGCCCGCAGTTCTTTCATGTAGCGCCCGACCTTGCGGAACAATTGGGGCGCGAACACGCTGATCGTTTCGCGATCGAGGTGCGGCGGCAGTTCACCGGTCAGGAACACGCCGTCGGACATGGCGAGAATGCAGCCAGCCACGCCCGTAAGCTGGCTCGTGAGCCGCACGATTTCCTGCAGCGTAAGCTCTTCGTTGTGCTCGACCCCGAGCAGCCGGTTGAGCCCACGGCGCGACGGGCTGGCCAGCGAGCGGAACAGCCGCCGGCCGACACCATGAACCTGGTGTAAGTCCTCGATGGACTTGAATCCACCGTGGGTATTGCGAAATTCGATGATTCGCTGGGCGAGAATGGGATCGATCCCTTCGATCCGCGCGAGATCCGCGAGGCTCCAGCGGTTGAGGTTCGCGAGGACTTGATCGGTAGTCGACCCGACAGTCGGCGCGGGCGTGGCTGGCTCGGGAACCTGCGCTTCCTGCCCGTCTTCCATCGTCGTTTCGGCCGGAGGCGTAACCGATTCCTCGATCGGGGCGACCTCGGCCGGCGGCGGCGTGGCCACGACCTGCTCGATTGTCGGCGGCGTTTGTGCGGTGACGGGTTGCTCGGCGGCGACCGGCGCTGGCGTGGCCGCCTCCGCGGCGGCCTCCACCAATTCTGGTTCAGCTTGCGTAGCCGGTTCCGTTGTGGCCGGTGCCGGCGAGACGACTTCGGTAATCGGTTCGGCGGCCTCGGTTTCCGCAGGGGCCGCAGGCGGTTCGACCGCCTTCGGAGCTTCGGCGAATATGGGTTCTTCCGTCACCTCGGCGGCAGATGGAGCAGCCTCGGCAACGGGTTCGGCAACAGCCGGCTCCGCCGATGTCGGTGATTCGGCTTTCGCTTCCACAGTGGCGGATGGTTGCTCGACCACCGGCTCGCGGGTCTCGACAGTTTCTGAGGCTGTCGGCTCGGTGGCGGCCGATTTCTCCGCGAAGATGGATGCGCCCTCGTCTTCCAGCGCGACGGAAGAGACTTCGACCGTCTCCGCTGGTTGTTCGGGCTGGACTGTCGCACGAGGGGGCGGCAACTGAACGGACTCGGGAGCGCGGATTTCGACGGTCGCCGGGGTGAAGTTCTTCTCGGCGAAGGGAGTCGGGATCTCGTTGTCGCTAAAGTCGATCTCCTGGAGGTCGGACTGTTTCGTTTGACTGGCGAAGAGATTCACCGGCAATTGCGGTACGATCTCCTGCAACGCAATCGGGATGGTTTCATCGGAAATGGACGGTAGCGGCGAAGCGAGGATCGAGCGCGGTATCAGGCCGACGGCAACCGCCAGCGGAAGGCGTACACGCGCAATCCTCAATTGCGGCACGACCAGGTCCGACGGGAGCGCGATGCGCGTATCGAGATCGATGCGCCGCCACAGGTCGGTGCGCGGACAGATGAAATATTGGTCCGGCATGACCGCGACGAGACTGCGCAAACTGACGGTAATCGCGTCAGTGCCCTCGGACGCGGCGGGTTGTGCCGGAGCTTCATTGGCGGCAGGAATGGGCCTGGCCATGTTCCCGGCCAACGGGCGCGGCGCTGGCTGCTCTTCCAAACCGGGAGCGGGAGCCGGCGCCTCGGGCACAGGCGTCTCTTCGGCTGACCGCGCGCCGACTTCCGGCGTGCGAGTCTGTATCTCCTCGACCGGGGCGGATTCTTCAACGGCGCTCTTCGCCTCCGCAGCGGTTTTATCGGCGACCTCGTCGATGAGATTGGGGAATTGCGCAAATTCGGGAGTGTCGAGGTCAACCTCGGTCTGGTTCTGCGGCTGCAACAAATCAACGGGCAGCGCGCTCACGATATCCGCCAGGGGCAGCACGATGGCATGTTGGCTGTTGCCCGCAGGCAGCGGTCGGCGTTGGACGTCCTCGGGCAGCAACGGCAACAGGTCAGCCAGCGTGATGGTAATGCGGCCCCGCGCCAACTGCGGCAGCACCCACTCCGCGGGTATGTTCACGGTGATACGGCGGATGTTCTCCGTACCCACCGTGGCCAGAAAATTTCCAGGCAGTTGCTGGGTAATGGAACTGAGCGACACGGCAATCGTCTGCCCGTTTGTCGGGGCGGCAGGCCGGCTCTCAACATTGGGGGTAGCCGGCGACTCCGGATCGACTTTTGCCGCATTCAGTGGATGACTCATCAATTGCGTCTCGGCCAAATGAAGGTTCGTCCGTGACGTCGAGGTGGAGGTGGGTGGCGGGTTGGGGCGCGGCGGCGTAAAGCGCGGCGTCGCGGGACGCGGTGGGGCGGCCACGGTTACCTTGGTAGTCTCGACCTTCGAACTGCGAAAAAACGGCAATCTCATGTTGACTAATCCCTGTTTGTTTCCCGAACGTCTTTCGCTGGATTACTGAGCAACCGGTATGCCACCGCCAATTTTTCCGCCAGAAAAGCACAATCCTGTTTCCGGGGACGCCAAAATCTCAGGTTTGCGAGGGATCGACGGCGAGGAAGGAGCCGGAGCATGGTTTCTAGACCTCGCTGCCCGAAACTCGGAGTACTTCGTCCAGGGATGTCAGGCCCGCTCTGGCTTTTTCCAGTCCCGCCAGTCGCAGCGTCTTCAGGCCTTCCTTCAACGCCAGGTCCTTGATGACCTTGGAGCTGGTGTCGTGGAGGATTTGCTCGCGGAGCGTGTTGGTCATCGCGAGAACCTCCAGGATCGCCAGACGTCCGAGAAACCCGGTCTCTTTGCAGCGGGAACAGCCGCGACCGCGGTAATAGGTGTTGGCGGAGACGTCTTCATGGGTGAGCCCGAGCCGGGACGTCACGTCCGTCGGGACTTTGAAGGCTTCCTTGCAATGCGGGCAAATCTTGCGGAGCAGACGTTGAGCGCATACCATGAGCAGGGAGGAACTGACAAGAAACGGCTCGATTCCCATGTCCACCAGCCGCGCGATGGCGCCGGGCGAGTCGTTGGTATGCAAGGTGGACAACACCAAATGTCCCGTGAGCGCGGCCTTCACCGCGATGTCGGCGGTCTCCGAGTCGCGGATTTCACCGACCATGACGATATCGGGATCCTGACGCAGGATCGAACGCAGCCCGCTGGCAAACGTCAGTCCGATCTCGGGTTTTACCTGCACCTGGTTCACGCCGAGCATTTGGTATTCTACCGGGTCCTCGACGGTCACGATATTCACGTCGCTGGTGTTCAGTTGCGTCAGCACCGCGTACAGCGTGGACGTTTTTCCGGAGCCGGTGGGGCCGGTCATCAAGATCATCCCGTGCGGTGCGTCGATGGCGTTCTTGAATTTCTCCAGATTGTCGGGGGGCAGCCCCAAGCCGTCCAGATTGAGGCTGAGGGTGCCCTTGTCGAGCACGCGCATGACGATCTTTTCGCCGTGGACAGTCGGCAGTACGGAGATGCGCAAATCGACTTCCCGTCCGGCCAGTTTGATGCGGAAGCGGCCATCCTGCGGAAGACGGCGCTCGGCGATGTCGAGGTTCGCCATGATCTTGATGCGCGACGCGATGGCGGACTGCAATCCCTTCGGTGGGGCAGTCGAGTCATACAGCACGCCGTCCACGCGGTAGCGGAGACGAAGTTGTTTCTCGAATGGTTCGATGTGAATGTCGCTGGCCCGGTCTTTGATGGCCTGGACGAGCATGAGGTTGACCAGCTTGATCACCGGGCCTTCCTCGCTGCTGGTGACGAGTTGGTCGAGGTTGATTTCCTCCTGCTTGTCCTTCGTCAGTTCAACATCGGAGACATCGACATCCTTGAGAATCGCGTCGATGCCGCCGCCCACTTGTGTTTGGGCGTTGTTGAGGAAATCGGCAACCGCTTTTTCAGTGCTGATCAGCGGGATGATTTGTACGTTGGGCCGGACCCGCCGCAGATCGTCCAGGGCGAGCACGTTGAGCGGGTCCGCCATCGCCACGAACAGTTTCCGGCCCAGCCGCGCCACCGCGACCATCTTGTACGTCTGCCCGAGGTCCTTGGGGATCAGATCGATTACATCCTGCGGCACGCGCATTTTGGCGAGCGTGACCGGGTGCGCGCCCAGACAACGGCCCATGCTGACCATCATGTCCTGCTCGGTGACCAGCTGCTTCTCGAGCAGCAACTTCAGCAGGCGGCCGCCCTGTTTCTTTTGCAGATCCAGGACTTCGTTGAGTTGCTCTTCGTTCAGCAACCCATCCGCCAGCAATGTGTCGGCAATTCTCTCTCCGAATGATTTCATGGCTTACCAGGACTGGAGGTGCGGGCGCCCGCGGGATGTTTGGATTCGAGGCCGTGGGCGCGCCGCAATGCCGTGTGGATTTCTTCGGCAGACGTCACGTACCAGAAGACGTTATAGGCCAACATGACTTCCGCTTGACTGCGTGCCGCCGTGTCGAGCGGGTTCGCCGTGGCAATCAGTACCGAACGGCTGATCAAGTCGAACGGCACGATGCACTTTTCGAAGCAGATTTCCCGCGGCAACAGGCAGACAGCGTCGCGGTCCACGTCGTAGGTTGACAGCGGCAGGTACGGCAGGCCACTGCGGTCGACCAACACCGAGAGCAGGTCTTCCAGCTTCACCAGTTGGTCTTCGACCAGCAATTGGGCGAGCACGACAGGCGTCGGACTCTCGCCGGAGTTGGCGGGACCGGAGGTGAGGCGTTTGACCAGCGGCTCGACGGCTTGTGGCGTGAGCAGCTTCTCCGCGATCAACGCGTCGATCAGCGCTTTGGTACCGTCTTCATTTGCTGGCGGTGGCGGACGAGAAGAGGGGGGCGCCGCTGCCCCGGCGGCCAGCGCCGGGGCAAGTGGTGTCGGCTTGGAGTCCTCACGCAGTGACGGCGCCCCAGAGGGTTGTCGATTGGCGGCAAGTTGGGAGGTTTTCGCCTCAATTTCTTTGAGCCCCTTGAGAACTTCGGGGTCATTGGGAAACTCCTGAAGGAGGCCCTCGTACTCGAGGATGGCTTGAGAAAATTGACCGAGGGAGATATGGGCTTTGGCCAGCCTCTTGGAGGCCGCCAGACTGTCGTCGCGACGACCCAGCTTGGCGTAGGCCTCCTTCAGAATCTCCCAGGATTGATAATCCTCGGGCTGGGATTGCGTAATCGCTTCGAACATCTCCACCGTTCGGAGCAACTGCTGGATTTCTTCTTCTGAAATACTGGCCATGCTTTACGAGCACTCCAAGCTCAGGAATCACAGGAAGCACTCATTTGGCTGCCCGGCCTGGACTCGAACCAGGAAATACGGCTCCAAAGGCCGCTGTGTTACCAATTACACTACCGGGCAGTCAAGGACTTACAACTTTTGACTTGCATAAAGTGGCAATAAGTGGCAATATCACCAGACAGAAGGAAACCAGATCACATGACCACTTTCGACCAACAAAAACGTAAGCGCGAACCTGCATGGCCGCCAATCCTAACACGACAGTATCCGTCCGGCAAGGTGGGTTATCAGATCGCCGTGATGATTGACGGGACACGCATCCGGGAGACGTTCAAGACTCGCGCCGAAGCCGAGAATCGAGCGGGAGAACTCCGCGCCGAGCGCCGCAACGTGGGCAAGGCAGCATCGGAGCTGTCGGTTGCCCAGCGGGTTGAGGCTGCAAACTGTTTCAAGATGCTGGCTGACTATCCGGGCGCGAAGTTGGATTCCGCTGTCGCCTACTACATCGCCCGCAAGCTGCAATTCGTTGAAGCCCCCACAGTGGCGGAGGGAGTCGAGAAGCTTGTTGTGGAGATCACCGGCAGGCGTAGCAAACGCACAGTGGACAATCTCCGTTGTCGCTGGCGTAAATTCGCTGAGGACTTCGGAGCGCGGTCGTTCACCGAGATCGAAAGCGACGAAATCACCGCGTGGCTTGATCGAGTCGCTCATCATCCTGAAACCCGGCACAACTATCGGAGGCAGGTCGTCGCGTTGTTCAAGCTGGCGACGGGAAAGAAGTGGTGTCAGGAGAATCCGGCGATGGACTCGCGCAAGGATGATCGGTTGCCACCCGAACCCGGTATTTTCAAAGTTGAGGAAGTGGTGCGCATTTTGGAACATGCGGAAGCCTTTGGACTCATGCCCTACTTCGTGCTTGGGACGTTCTGTGGTGTCCGCGTTGCCGAACTCGTGCGGCTGGACTGGTCGAAGGTGGACTACCAAGAGCGAGCGGTAACAATCGAGGCCGCGACCACCAAGACCAAGACCCGCCGCGTGGTGACATTGAACGATACCGCCGCCGCGTGGTTGCATCCGTACATCAAGCGGTCCGGGCCGGTTGTTGACCCCGTTGGGTTGCGAGAACGATTGCTTGACCTACGCAAGGCTGCCGGGCTGAAACGATGGCACATCAATGCGATGCGACATTCGTTCGGCTCCTACGCATTGGCGCAATGGCAGGACGTGGCGCGGGTCAGCTATCAGATGGGGAACGCACCCGCCGTCTGCCGTCGCCATTATGAGCAGATCGTGAAGAAATCCGAAGCTGCCCGTTTTTGGGCGCTGCGACCGGCTGCCGACAGTGCTGGAAAGATCGTCGCAATGAAGGCCGTCAACCTGTAGGTGAAGCATGAAAATGGCGCAACGACAGCGGGGCATAGTCCAAAACCTGGAATCGCCCTGGAGAAGTGGCTTAGAAACGAACTTGCCAAGGCCCACCGTTCACCCGAAATTGACGCAGGCTCCAGTTTTGAGGAATTTTGAGCTAGATGCTGATGGTCAGGCTCGCCCGCAACCGAGCAGGAAGTAGCGCAATGGCAGATCGAGGAGGTCACCCTCATACCGGCTTTCCTTTTGGCGGGTAATGGTCACGCCCAGTTTCCCGCCGAATTTCTTGAGAAAGCCACGGAGAGCGTCTTGTTGCGCGACCCGGTCCCGGAATTTCACTTCCAGTGGCAAATGTTTGTTGCCGCCATGGGTCAGCACGAAATCCACTTCCTTCCTTTCCCGGTAGTAGGTGATCTCGATTTTCTCCGGCCATGTCGAGAGTTGGCGCAGCACCATGTTCTCCGCCAGATAGCCCATGATCGTCGGCTCCGGTGGCGACCACTGCCGCAGCACGGCATTACGCAGCGCCATGTCGATGGGATAGCACTTGAAATTGCCCTGCCGAACCCGATGCGGTTGATGACTGAACTTCTGGATGCGCAGAATCATGTCCGTCATCTCCAATCGGGGCAGGTTCTCGTCAATGACCCGGCGTTCAATGCCCGTTTGTTGCGATACCTTGGCGGTGTTGATCTCGATGCCGGGATGGGCGAGCAGGAACAGAAA
>JBEKBH010000021.1:0-65547 GCA_050015495.1 Verrucomicrobiia bacterium | reverse complement strand
CAACACATCCTTCCGCTCGGACACCCACGCCACCGACTCGACATGCAGCGGATGCACCCCGAACACCGCCGCCACCCACGCGCTCCGCCACGTCGCCCCCGTCATCCGCCGCAACACCAGAAACAACAGCACGGTATTCGCCACATGCAACAGCGCATTCACCGCATGATGTCCGCCCGCGTTCATCCCGAACCATTGGCAGTCCAACGCGTGCGACAGCCACGTCAGCGGATGCCAGTTGGCTGAGTGATACGCGGTGAACGCCCATACCACGGTCGGAACCGTCAATCCCCCCAACACATGCGGGTTCGCGGTCACATACTGGTCGTCATCGAAGTTGACGAATCTGGCGTGCCTCACCGGCCAGTACACGGCGGCGATCAACACCGCCAGACACACACAGATCAAGATGGCCTGTTGCCGTTGGCGAGATGTATTCATCAGGTCGGCTGGCTTCAGCTCGCTCACGAGGCCAGTCTACCACCCGTGAACGCGCGGTGACAATCCTGCCTTGAGTTCCCGGTCCGTTTGCCGTACTCCGCCTGCCCGATGCCACCCGCTTCCCAATTCAACTCACGGAACAGCCCGCGCTCGCGCCAGGGCATTCCGGGCTTGGACGAAATCCGGCTTGATCCGCAGGGCCTGCTCGTAGTGCGCGATGGCCGCGGGCGTGCGGCCCAGTTTCTCCAGGGCGTTCCCCAGGTTGTAGTGCGCCTCGGCGTAACCGGGCTGGATTCGCAACGCTTGCTCGTAGTGCCCAATCGCCTCCGCCAGTCTGCCCAGTTGGTCCAAGACGAGCCCGAGGTTGTTCTGGGTTATCGCCAAATTGGGATTGATCCGCAGCGCCTGCTCGTAGTGCCCGATTCCCTCCTGTACCCTGCCCTGTCCGATTAAGGTGGCTCCCAGGTTGCTGTGGACCATCGCCAAATCCGGCTTGATCCGCAGGGCCTGCTCGTACTGCGCGATGGCCTCGGGCGTGCGGCCCAGTTTCGCCAGGGCATTCCCCAGGTTGTAGTGCGCCTCGGCGTCATCGGGCTGGAGCCGCAGGGCCTGCTCGTACTGGGCGATGGCTTCCTCAATCCGGCCCGCGTGCTCCAACGCCGTCCCCAGGTTGCGATGCGCCAGAGGGTTGTTGGGACGCTTCTCCACCGTGTCCTGCCAAATGGTCAACGCCGATGTGTAGTCCCGGTTGCGTTGGATGGTCAGGAAGGTGAGCAGCGCCACCACGGACCCACTCGCCACACACCCGAGCACAACGCCTTGCTCCCGCTGGAACAGTCGCTTCCCGATCTCGAACGCGCCGAGCACCACCACCGCCACCACGGCGGCCAGTGGTAGGTACATGCGGTGTTCAAAGGCCGGATCGGCGATGGGAATGAAACTCGATGTCGGCGCCAGAATGATGAAAAACCACGCGCCGGGAAATCCCAGTGCCGGTTTGCGTCTCCACGCCCACGCCGTCACGACCAGCAGCCCGCCCACGGCGATCAACCCGGGCCACGCCCCGGCTGCCGTCCGTGCCGCTGGCCAGGCGTAATCCAGGCATAGCGGACGCGGCCAGAACGCCAGGCGCAGGTAACGCAAAATCACCCCCGGCTGTGTCAGCGCGTACTGGACAGGCGTGATCTTCGCGTAGTCAAATCCGGCGCTTCCCTTCCACTCTTGGGGCCCGTTCGCCAGCAACAGCGCCAGCAGCAACCACGTGGCCGCCAGCCCCGCATGCATCTTCCAACGCCGCGGGGAGATCTCGCGCCACGATCCCGCCAGGAAGGCCCGCTCATACAGCAGCGCCACCACCGGCGCGCTGGCCGCGACGGGTTTGCAGCCCATCGCCAGCGCGCAACTGACCACGGCGCCCGTCTCCCACCAAACGCGTCGCGACGACCCGCTGCTGCGGATGACACAGTAGAGAGTCAGCAGGAAGAACAACCCCATCAGCGATTCGCCGCGCTGGATGGTATACGTCACACTCTCCGTTTGCAGCGGATGCACCAGCCAGATCAACGAAATCGCTCCCGCCAGAAACGGCGCGGCCCCGCCGAATCGGGACCGCAAAGTTTCCGAGACCAACGTCCGCCGCGCCACTCCGTACAACGTCAGCGCGGCGAGGATGTGAACGCCCAGGTTGAACACATGGTATCCCCAAGGGTCGAGCCCGCCGATCGCGTCGTTCACCGCCAGCGAGAGATCCACCACCGGACGCGAACTGTGTGTAATGACCTCCCATGGCCGCCATGGTTGGCGAATGCGGGGATTCTGCACGATGTGCTGGATGTCGTCGAAAACAAACCCATCGCGAAAGCTGTTCTGGTACGCCAGCAACCCCGTGGCGACGAACAGCAACAGGATGAACGGACGCGGCTTCAAGACCCGGAGAGTCTATCCGAGCTTGCCGTGCGCGGCCAGCTTTGTCTGCGCCCGGCGGACCACCGTCCAATTCCCTGTGAGGAAAGCTGCCAAATCGATTTCTCCGCTTGATCAGGGATGATCCCCTGCCCGCCGATGTCTCCGTCGGAGCTTTAGCGGAGGCGGGTCAGGGTGAGGGAGGGCTCATTCTCCCAGAGGAGAGAGGACGGTCCCCTCTCCCTTGAGAAGGCAGAGGGTCAGGGTGAGGGTTCCTCTTCGCCGCCGTTGCTGCTCCCCTTCCCCCTCCTCGCGCCGTAGCCTCGGCGCAGGCGGACGGCGAAGGCGGACTTGTCCACCATAGCTTTAGCGAAGGCGGATCCCCCCTTGCAACTACCACCCCACCATGGTATGGAAAACGACCATGCATTCGCCGGTACGCGTCTTGACTTTCATTCTCGCTTCTTCTCTCATGGCGCGGGCGGACGTTGTTTCGGATGTCAGAGGACCGCCTCATCCAGACGCGATCCCGTTTTTCGGCGCAGAACAGGCCGCCGCCAATTTGATCAGGTCGGTATTTGTCGTCCAGTTCCCGGGCGATGATTCCAATGATTGGCAGACCGTCGGCAGCGGCTTTTATGTCAGTGGGACCCGGACGGCGGAGACGGCGGTCATCGGGGTCACGTGCGATCACGTCGTCGAGGCCGCCGCCAAACTCAACAAGCCGCTGTACGCGGGAATCAATACCGCGACCGGATTCCGTCGAACCCCATGCCGGGTCCTCTACGTTGACGCCGCCAACGATATTGCCGTTCTGTTTCCGGTGCATGGGGCCGGGGAAAACCGCGAGATCCAAAACCTGCCCATTCCGCTGGAGATCTTTGACGATGGTTCGTCGTTGGTCGAGGGAAAGGGAGTGTTGATCGCCGGCTACCCGCTTTCCCTCGGGACCGAAGACGACCGGAACCATCCGATCGTTCGTTTCGGCATGATTGCGCAGAACACGGGCAGGAGCGTCTTCCTGATCGATGGCACCGCCAGCCATGGCAACAGCGGCTCGCCGGTGGTCACGCTGGGCTACAATGACGACCGGTTGGCGGGCATGATCACCTCGATCGTGATGGATCGAATCGCGCTCTTCGATGAAAACGGCGTCCTCTCAGCCCATTTCCCCTACAACGCCGGCCTCGCCCGCGCCGTCCGCGCCTCGCTCATCCTCGACGCCGTCAAGCAGGCCGAAAAGAAACTTTCCGAGTAGCGGTTGCCGGGTTGTTTCCTCTCCCCTCGGAGCAAAGGGCTTGCCCGCCATCTCGTCCTCCGTAGCCTCGGCGAAGGAGGAAGCCTGCCGTCTGGCGGAGGCGGGTCAAGGTGAGGGGGGCCTGCGAAAAAGTGAGGGGGCGTCGCAAAACCGCAGCAGTTACTTCTGTGACGCTCCGCCGTCAGATCCTACGGTCGTTGGCGTTGCCGCCGGCCCCGAGGTCGGGCTCGCGCCCATGAACGTGCCCTGCATCCACATGCCTTCTTCGACCCTGTTGTCCGGATACGGATAGGTCATTTTCCCCACCCCGTCCATCTTCCCGTCCAGAAAATGCCCCGTGTAGCGTCGCCCATCCGGCCAGTTCATCGTCCCCATGCCATCCGGCAAATCGACTGACCCGATGGCGACTCTCCACTCACCCTTGTACGTGCGCCCATCCTTCCAATTGATCGTCCCTCCACTGGGCGTTGCCGGATCGTTCCAAGTCCCTTCCTCCCGGGTCCCATCCGCTGCCACGTAAACCCCGGCCACGCGGTACGGCTGCCCGCCTCGCCATTCACCCACCTGCCGCGTGCCCGCCTGCGTGCTCACAAACCCCCATTCACCGTTGTCTTGATCGTCGATTTCGCCGAGGAACATTGTCCCCTGTCGATTTCTAAAGGATCTCACCTGATGGGCCTTGCTCTGGGTGCTTTCGACGAAGCGGCGCACCTGCCCCGACCAATCCCTCATGGCGAGGTTGAACGGGCCCTTGACAAAATCATTGGTGGACCCGTCGGCAGGCTTGGCGCCCGTGGAAACCAGGCCCGCCGCGTTCGTTTCCTTGGACTGCGTTTCCGTCGCTGGGGCGTTGGACCCGGCGCGTCCACATCCGAATCCAATCAGGCTCAGGGCTGATATCATCGCGAATAAAAAGCCGCGCCATTTCATTATCATCATATTCTATTCTTCCTTCCACGCCGGTCAAGGCTGCAGCCCGCTCATTAAACCCCTGATGAAACCGGGAAGAAAGCACAAAGTTGTCGGGTGCCTGGCCCGCTCTCCTCCCCCCTCGGAGCAAAGGATCAAAGTGAGGTGTGTGTGCCGGTCCCCTCTCCCCTCAGGGGGAATCGAGTCGGACGAGAAGCCGCTGGTTGTGCTGAGGCGGCAACGGATTAAGGTGAGGGGGCAATAACCAGACCTCCTCCACCCCAACCCTCCGGCCAAGGAAAAAATTGGGTTGGAGGCAACAAATGTGTTGACAATCCGCGCGAGATGTCTACTCTACCAACGTTTCTGGGGCGCTAGGCGCCCGGAACATGTGGGGGACGTATACGTAGGAATGGTTGTTGGGATAACATAGTACAAGGAGATGGGGTATCATACCCTCAGTGGCCATGTCGCCGCTGCTGTTTTGTTGCTACCGCTGTTGTTCTCTTCACCCCGGACAAGCGGTCACGATGCAGTCGTGTGTTAGCGTCTTGTCCAGGGAATGATCCTCTCGATAGCCACGAGATGGAAGGAACAACGGTACCATGAAGTTTCGCCACGGTTCTTCGCCGCGAAGACTTACTGACTGCACTGCTTGGAGGGCCACGCTCCGTCGTGGCCGCCGGAATCCGGCCTTGAGTTCCCTCGCCCTCCTCCTCGCCCTCGCAACGCCTCTGGCCGTATGCCGCGCTGACAATTTCACGACGAGCGCTCAAGAGAATTCAACGCAAACATGGAATGATGCCGTCTGGGAGCCGGGGCCGGTATCGCCAAGTCGTGGCAACACCTACGAAGTGCTCAGTGGCGGTGTCGTTCGTGCCCCCTCTGCGGCTACATTTATGGTGTTTTCCGGTAATTCACTCACCTTGGATGAGGGCGCCAGACTCTTCGTCACCAGTTCGTCTGACCAGACGTTGCTTTTCCCCGGACCTGATGGGAACCCGTGTTTGATCCTCAACGGCGGATTCTTGGAGGAGGGGCTGCAATCGGGTAATAGTTCAACCTTCACCATTCTGGGGCGAATGGCGGTGGTGGCGCCTTCCACTATTTATCACCTCTGGTTTGCTGGCGGGTTCGTGATCAGGGCCCAAATCACCGGTGCCGGCGATTTGACGGTGGTCAACGGCACCCTGTCGGCCCCGCTGGATATCCAAAGCGCAAACAATCCGTACAGTGGCGCCTGGCAGGTTCAACACGGTTATTTGCTGGGATCGGGTGTGGGATCGTTGGGGACAGGGAGTATCACGGTTTTTAACGGGGCCACTTTGGAAGTCGATTACGACATCCAGACGCCGGGCGCGCTCACACTGGCGGGAAGCAGCAGCGTGATGGTTCTGCATCAGGATTGCCAGTTCGGCGCGGTGACCATCGACGGTGTGGCGTTGACCCCGGGCACCTACACCTACAATAATCTGCTGGCCCAGTTCCCCGGCAACTTTGCGCCAGGCGGATCGGGCAGCATCACCGTGCCCGTGGTATCGTCGGCCTCGGGTTCTCTTCCACCACCACTACCACCATCACCACCACCACCTCCTCCTTCCGCGTTGGCGGGTTTCTTCGTGGATTACGCGGGCGGCTCGGATTCCAATGTCGGCACAAACCCGGCGTCGGCGTGGCAGCATTGCCCCGGCGATCCGGCGGCCACCGGCGTCGCCGCCGGCACCGCGCTCAATCCCGGCGACACGGTGTGGTTCAAGGCGGGGACGACCTACACGCTGGCCGGCGACGGCAATCCGCTGTATCAGACCGGCATCGGCCTGGACTGGTCGGGATCGAGCGCCGCGCCAATCACCTACGCCTGCAGTGCGGACTGGAGCAACGGCAGCAACACCAACCGCGTGATTTTCACGGACGGTTATACCTCCAAGTACATCGCGGCGTTCTACGCGCCGGGCGCCGTGGCGAACATCGTGATCAGCAACCTGGAGATCGGGCCGATTGGCGGTTCGGCCACGCTCCCGCCGGATCCCGGCACCGGCGTGCCCTCGCGGAACGGCTACGGCGTGTTTTGCGGCGGGACATTCCAGAACATCACCGTGGCGAATTGTTACTTCCACAATCTCGGGTACGCCTTCAACACCATCCCGATGGACGGGAACTCGCTGGGCCAGAGCGACGGGCGGCTGTCGAGCGCGGGCATCGAGCTCTACGGCAGCGGCAGCGGCGTGACCATCACCAAGTGCGCCTTCACCCACATGCACACGGCGATTGACCTGGCGTGGCAGGCCGACACGTCGGACATCACGATCACCGCCAGCCGCTTCTACGATTTCATCGTCTGGGGCGTCGACCTCGCGGGCATCGCCGGAAACCTGGATTACCTGACGATCAGCGGGAACAACTTCAGCGGCATGGGCTGGGCCTACTCACCGCCGAACTGGACCGGGTACAACACCATCCCCGCGACGTGCTCGACGTGCTGGGCGGGCAGTCCACACCAGGACCCGATCTTCTTCCGGACCAGCGACCTGAGCGTCACCTGCGGCCTGCACAACAACATTTACGGGAACGAGTTTCACACCACGCATCCCAACGAGGTGTTCACGGCGGACATGTACCTGGAATATGCGCCGAGCGTGAACATCTACAACAATCTGTTCGACAACGCGAATGCGGGCGTCTCGACGACGGGTCAGAACATTTACATCAACTCGACCGGCATCATCACCACGAACAGTTGGAGCGGCGGCGGCGCGCCGCCCGTGCTGATTTCCTACGAACTCAACCAGGGTGGCACGATCCGCATTCTCAACAATACCATGATCGTGAATCTGCCCGGGTCGGCCCAGAGTGCGGCCCTGTTGTGGGGCGTGTGCGGAGGCTGCGACAACGCGAGCGGCGGCAACCTCCTGCCGTACGTGTGGCCGGCGAACGCGTTCCTCCAGGTCGAGAACAACCTGGGTTACTCGTGGACGACAACGGGCCAGCAAGGCACGCTCCTCGTCCTCGGCGTGGTGACCAACGCCTACCCGGTCCCGCAGTGGACGGTCGACTACAACGATTGGCACGACGCCGCCAACGGCCCGTATTTCTGGTGGAACAATCAGCCCGGGTTCAACCTCACCGGCGGATTGCCTGTCGAGCAATCCGTGGGGTTCGACACGCACGGGATCACCGGTGACCCGCTGTTTGCCAGCCTCGCGTTCGGCTCCAGCACGAACTCCGCCAACAACAACTACCAGTTGCAGTCCGGTTCACCGGCCATTGGCGCCGGCGTCAACCTCAGCGGCCTGGACCTGCCGGGACTCAACGCCGATATTGCGGGCAACCCGCGGCCGGCATCGGGCCCGTGGGCCATCGGCGCTTACCAGCAGTAGAAGTGGCCTCCGCCGCATGCGGCGTATCCGGCTGACGGAGTACGTGGGCTGCGGTTGGTTCCTGAGCGGACGGCTTGAACGAGGATGGCGCTGCTGAAGCCCGCCCGCGACTACCGCGTGCGGCTTGTCCCGCAGGGAGCGTGTGAACATTCCGGAGGCTGGCAGCGCATCGTCGGGACCGCAACCGGCATAGACTGGTAGGTGAAGATCGGTTTGCTCGGAGGACACGCGGTTCTCGGAGCAGGTTTGAGTTTCGGCCCAGCGGTCTCCGAGTTTCGGTGACGGGAGAGAGACCGGTCCTGTAAGGTTTTCCCCTGCAAAATTATTGCGGAAATGTCTTGCAGTCCCGATACACACAGGCGTACAAGTCTGCCACCCCCGTTTGGGGCCTTCTGTCCACGGCCCAACATGCGCGCCCTGTCTGCGCGAGGAGAGACATTATGAACGGGGTCACACACAGGGTACTTTCACTCGCACCGGCGTTGGCCGCGCTGACGCTCATTCTATCGGTCAACTTCCCGCAAGGCTGCTTTGCACAGGGCGATTTCACGTGGACCAACAAGGCGGCTGCGGGGATCTGGCAGGACTCGCACGCGTGGGTTTCCAACGGCGTCGCCAACAACGGGTACCCCGGTCTGGGGGGCCCTACGGATGTCGCACGGTTCACCAACGCCGCTACCTATGCGATTACCCTGACCGCCAGTGTCACGGACAGCAGTAACATCTTCCAGAACGTTTCGAGCACCAGCGCGACGGTCACGTTGAACGTGGCAGGGTTCCAACTCAACACGTCTTACAATTTTACAGTCGGCGACATCGCGGGCGCCCAGACGACGGTTTATCTTTCCTCTCCCGCCACTTCGCCGATGGCACTCGAAATGACCACGAATGACCTCAATGTGGGTGGTAATGGGCACGGCGCGTTGATCATCACCAACGGACATTGCGATGTGGCGGCTGTTGACTTTGGCCACGGCCAGGGGGGGGCGGGTGGGGTCGGGACGTTGATACTCAGCGGACCCAATACGATCCTGGCCTACGGCCAGAACGGTAGCCAGTTCGCGGTCCCAGCAAGCTCCAACAGCTTCAACAACACCGTGATCGTCACCAACAGGGCGGTGCTCTGCAACACGAACGTCAACCGCGGCTCGTTCCGGTTCGGAAGCGCAGTCAACCAATGCAACACCAGCAACAATGTGATGATCATCAGTGCCGGCGCACAATTCATCTCGGGTGCGGCGACGATGACCATCGGCAACTCATCCACGTTCACCGAGCCGGGAGATGGATCGTTCAACAATATCCTCATCGTCGGTAGCGGCGGGACCTTCTTTGCTGGCGGCAATAGCAATGGCGCTTCGCTTGCGCTATTCATCGGCTCTTCGACAGGCTTGCCGGCCTCGAACAATGTGCTTCGGGTACTGTCGGGCGGTCAGGTCTATAGTGTCTCGTTCTTGACCATTACCGCAAGTAACACGTTGGATCTGCTAGGCGGACAGGTCGGAGGGATTCTGAGCAACGCCAACGGGTCTATCGGTATCTTCACCAACTCCCTTATGCTGCTGGGGGGGGTGGTGAGTAATCAAGGAACGGTACAGGGCTACGGCACTGTTCTGGCGACCCTGGATGTGACCAGCAACGGCGTGCTCGCGACCAGCAATACGGTTGCCTCGTTGGTCTTTTCCAATAACGTCAATCTCCTTACCAACGCGATCATGCAAGTCAGTCTGGGCAGTCCCGCCGGCACGTTCCCCGCGGTAACCGCCAGTAACCTGACGATCCAGGGCGACGGCACCCTGAACATTACCGCCGCCGGTGGGTTCGGACCCGGCACGTACACGCTGTTCGCCTACGGCGGGACCTTGTCATACCAGGGATGGACCATCGGCTCCGTCCCCAGCTCCAGTTTCACTTATACAATCAGTACCAATTCGGTTGGTCAGATGAATCTGATTGTCAGCTGTGCGGGCTCGTACTCGGTCGCCACCAGTTCCTCACCGGCCGCTGGCGGCACAACCAGCGGCGGCGGTACGGTGAACTGCGGCTCCAACGTGACGGTGTGCGCCACGCCAAACTCCTGCTACGGTTTCGTGAACTGGACGCAGAACGGCACTGTGGTCAGCACATCAGCCTGCTACTCATTCACCGCAACGAGCAATGAGACACTGGTGGCCAACTTTAGCCTGAACAGCGACACGATCACCACGACCGCGTCGCCCGCTATTGCCGGCACGGCCAGCGGTGGCGGCACTTTCAACTGCGGCTCGAACGTGACGGTCACCGCGACCGCGAACGCCTGTTACCAGTTCGTGAATTGGACGGAAGGTGGGACGGTGGTCAGCACTTCGGCCAGCTACACGTTCACAGCCAGCAGCAATGAGACCCTGACAGCCAACTTCACACCAACCACATACATGATCGGCACCGGTTCCTCGCCAACGGGTGGCGGCAGCACCAGTGGTGGCGGGACGGTGTCGTGCGGCTCCAACGTGACGGTCACCGCGACGGCAAACGCGTGTTACCAGTTCGTGAATTGGACGGAAGGTGGGACGGTGGTCAGCACCTCGGCCAGCTACACGTTCACGGCCGGCGCCAACCGGACACTGGTCGCGAACTTCAGCCAGGTCACCTATACAGTCGGCACCAGTTCTTCGCCCTTGGATGGCGGTTGGACGACCGGCGGTGGTGTGGTGAACTGCGGCTCCAACGTGACGGTGTGTGCATCGCCCAACACCTGCTACCAGTTCGTGGACTGGACCGAGAGCGGCAGCCAGGTCAGTACATCCATGTGTTACTCGTTTACTGCGACGACCAACCGCACGTTGGTTGCCACTTTCGCACCGGTTGCGGGCACACCGCTGAACTATTACTGGTCTACCATTGCCGGGACGGTCACGAGCACCGGCAGCGCTGACGGCACCAACAATGCCGCGCGGTTCTACAATCCGCAGGCTATCGCGGTGGACAGTTCAGACAACGTGTTTGTCGCCGACACCGACAACAGCACCATTCGGAAGCTCACCCCGGTGGGCACGAACTGGGTCGTCACCACCATCGCGGGCGTGGCCGGGAGCTGGGGCTCGACCGACGGCACCAACAACGCCGCGCGGTTCGAGTATCCGTTGGGTATTGCGGTGGACAGTTCGGACAACGTCTATGTGGCCGATTCTGGTAACAGCACCATTCGAAAGTTGACCCCGGTCGGCACGAACTGGGTCGTCACCACCATCGCGGGCGTGGCCGGGAGCTGGGGCTCGACCGACGGCACCAACAATGCCGCGCGGTTCAACTATCCGGAGGGTATTACCGTGGACAGTTCGGACAACGTCTATGTGGCCGATACTGATAACAGCACCATTCGGAAGCTCACCCCGGTCGGCACGAACTGGGTCGTCACCACCATTACGGGCATGGCGTCTTCCAAAGGCGGCGCCGGGTGGTTCGACTATCCGACGGGTATTGCGGTGGACCATTCGGACAACGTGTTCGTTGCCGACAGAAACTACAGCATAATCCAGGAGCTAACGCCGGTCGGCGCGAATTGGGCGCTCACCACCGTTGGCGGCACACAATGGACGGTCGGCAGCGCTGACGGCACCAACAACGCGGCGCTGTTCTACTATCCGGCGGGTATTGCGGTGGACAGTTCGGACAACGTCTATGTGGCCGATACTGATAACAGCACCATCCGTCGCGGCGCGCTGCTGTCGTCATCTCCCTCGTACATCGTCGCCACGAGCGATTGGCCGACGGGGGCAGGTTCGGACAGCGGTGGCGGGATTGTCGCCTGTGGATCGAACGTGACTCTTTGTGCCACGACAACTGGATGCTATACGTTCGGGAACTGGACCGAGGACGGCAATGTGGTCAGTACCAGTCCATGTTACGAATTCATTGCCGAGAGCAATCGGGTCTTGGTCGCGAATTTCATTGCGGTGTACAGCTATAACATTCTCCTGACCACGTGGGGCACCAATGAGGACATGGTCGAGAGCTTCGACCAGAACGGGAACGAAAACCCTCTCTTTGCGAATTTGGGATCGGCTGGGCCCCTGGGTATGGTCTTTGACAGCCAGGGCAACCTCTACGTCGCGAATTATCTGGCAAACACCATCC
Organism: Verrucomicrobiia bacterium; assembly: GCA_050015495.1. Lineage (GTDB taxonomy): Bacteria > Verrucomicrobiota > Verrucomicrobiia > Palsa-1439 > Palsa-1439 > Palsa-1439. The sequence continues at coordinate 53,544 of JBEKBH010000021.1, read as the reverse complement.
AGAAATTCGATACCACCGGCAACGGGTCCATTTTCGCCAGTTCGGGCTTGAGCGGTCCTGCCGGGCTGGCCTTTAACGGCGACGGCAATCTCTATGTCGCCAACATGGACGGGAATACGATCGTGAAATTCGATGCCTACGGCAACGGCACTGTTTTCGCGAACTCAGGTTTGGATGGTCCCATTGGGTTGGCCTTCGACAGCAGTGGCAACCTCTATGTGGCGAATTATATGGGCAATACCATCGTGAAATTTGATCCGAGCGCAAACCGGTCCGTCTTCGCCAACTTGGGATTGGATGGCCCAGCCGGTCTGGCTTTTGACAGCGGCGGCAATCTCTACGTCGCGAATTACCTGGGAAGCTCCATTGAGAAAATCACTCCAAATGGACACTTGTTTTCCTTTTACGAATCCGCTCTGCTCGCACCCTTCGGCCTGGTTTTCGACTGCGGCGGCAATCTCTTCGCGACGGCGTACGATAGTTACTCTCCCGCGATTTTAGAGTTCGATTCGGACGGGAACGAGGAGAACGACATCGAGTTGGACGCCGAGGGCTGGGGGATCGCGGTGCAGCTGTACCCCGCGTCGACTGTCAATGATACGATTCCGGACACGTGGCGTGCGCAGTATTTCGGCGGCACCGGCTCGACGACAAATGCCTCGTCCTGCGCCACCTGCGATGCCGACGGCACGAGCCAGGACAACCTGTTCAAGTACGTCGCGGGGCTTAATCCGACGAGCCCAGCCTCGGTGTTCGTGCTGCAAATCGCCAACGTCCCCGGCGTCTCCACCCAGATGAATCTGATCTACAACCCGATTGCGTTCGGACGCACCTACACGGTCCAGTATTGCACCAACTTGGTGGGCGGAGTGTACACGAAACTGACCGGCTACGGCGGCCCGACGACCAACAACGTTAATACCAATCAGGTTACTGTCACCGACCTGAGCGCAACGCAAACGCAGAAGTTCTATCGGGTCAATATCAGTTTGCCGTGATCAACGCGGGGCACTGCCCCAGTCGATAGCCGGTTGATAAGCAGCCTGTCTGGTGCTTGGTGTCTTGTCGAATGCGGGTGATTGTGCTACAAACGTACGTGTGAGGTGAATGTGCGCCGACTGGGATCCCACCGGTGGGTTGTTTGGCTGTCCTTGGCTTCTCTCCCCCTGTTGCAAACTATTTCCAACGGGCAGGCGTTCGTGAATCTCGATTTTGAACTGGCAAACGTGCCGCCAACCCCGGTCGGCCAGCTCGGTAGCTTTGTCGACCCGTCGCTTGCTTTTCCGGGATGGACAATTACCAATCCCTCTCCGACTGCCAGCACAGCCACGTTCTACAACGATCTGAGTCTTGGGTCAGCCGCGGTATGTTTGATCGGGCCGGACTTTCCCAATTATTGGGGCTACACACCCCTCCAAGGCTCCTACTCCGTGTTGCTCATGACGTTTTCCAACACCGTTGACTCTTTCCCGATTTTGAGCCAAACAGGTTTGGTCCCAGCCAACGCCCGGTCCATCAATTTCCTGGTGGGTCCTACCCAGACGAACGCAGTCGTAACACTCGGTGGTGTGAATATCCCTCTTGTCCCAATTGCCGGTGGACGCCTCGCCGGCGATGTCTCGGCATTCGCCGGCGACGTGGAAACACTCACGTTCTCTGCCCCAATGGTGTCGCGCGATTTGACCACTCTGTACTTCGATGACATTGTTTTCTCCCAGATGTCTGTCCCTGAACCTTCTACCACCGCCCTTGTCGGATTGGGGCTACTCGGGTTGATCGGTTTCCTGCGCCACCACCCTTCGATGCCGTAGCCCGGCGTCCTCCACCGGCTTGTCTTTTCCCCTGTGGCTCAATACAGTCGTTTCGTGGCTTCGGCACAAGGCAAACTCTACATCGTCGGCGCGCTTGTCTTCCGATCGTGAGAACGGAAGGAGAGTGGGCCTCAACCCATAGATGAACGACACCAAGTCAGATTACAGCGAGGCGGAGGCGCCCGGAGGAAGCCGCCGGTGGATGCAGCGCGGAATCCTCGGTGTCGTGGGCGCGCTGGTCATCGGGGTGTATGCGTACACGGCGCAGTCGGGCTATTTGATAACGACGGGCCTGGATACCGCTCACGCGTACTACAATTTAATGGTCCAGGGCTTCCGCGCCGGCCAACTCAACCTGAAACTGGATCCGCCCTCCGCGCTCGCGCAGCTCGCCAACCCGTACGATCCATCGGCCTATTCTCGCCTTCCGGTGCTCGACTTGAGCTATTACAAGGGGAAATTCTACCTCTATTTTGGAGTCACACCCGCGTTGGTGCTTTTCTGGCCGTACGCGGCACTGACCGGCCACTACCTGACTCAAACAGACGCCGTGCTGGTTTTCTGCGCGGTGGGTTTTTTGGTCGGCATGGGTTTGTTGAGTGCGCTCTGGCGGCGTTACTTTGCCGAAGCCAGCGTTGGGGTGGTGGCGGCTGGTACGCTGGCGCTTGGCCTGGCCACAGGCACGCCGTTCCTTCTGGCGGCGTGTGATGTTTACGAGGTGGCCATCAGTTGTGGGTACGCATTCGCCATGCTGGCGCTGGCGGCGATTTGGATGGCGTTGCATGCGCCGCGGCAGCGCGGCCGGTGGCTGGCCGCAGCGAGTTTGGCCTGCGGATTGGCCGTGGGAGCCCGGCCTTCCTTGTTGTTCGGTGCGGTCATCTTGCTCGTGCCGGTCGCCCAAGCCTGGCGCGAGCGACGGCCGGTGTTGGCGCCGTTGGTGGCGGCGACGGCGCCCATTGCACTGATTGGGCTCGGGCTGATGCTTTATAATGCGTTGCGATTCGATAGTCCCTTCGAGTTCGGCTGGCGCTACCAGTTGGCCGGCGAAGAACAGCTGATGCGGCGGATGTTCAGCCTGCATTTTCTCTGGTTCAATTTCCGAATCTATTTTCTGGAGCCGGCGCGTTGGAGTGCTCATTTCCCCTTTGTGCATGCACGCCTCTTGCCATCGGTGCCCGCCGGTCATGAGCACGAAATGGAATGCTTCGGCGTGCTGACGACCGTCCCGCTGGTGTGGTTGGCGCTCGCCGCGCCGCTGGCGTGGCGGAATCGGTCGGGTTCGACGGACCCGGCCCTGGGCTGGTTTCTGACAGCCGCCGCGCTGCAGTTTGGAATATGCGCGCTAACCCTCGGGCTGATCTGCTGCGCGGGGGTCCGCTACGAGCTGGACTTCCTGCCGGCGCTCGTGCTGTTGGCGGTGATCGGCATCCTCGGATTGGAGCGCGCCGTGGCCACACCCGGGGCGGCCGTGACCCACCGACCGGTCCGGCGGCGTCTGGTACGTTGGGGTTGGAGCCTCCTGCTGGCTTTCTCGGTGGTGTTTAACCTGTTCGTGAGCGTCGCGCGTTCCGCCCAGGCCCATGACAACTTCGGTGCATTCTTGTTGCGGGTCGGCCGGACGCAGGAGGCGTTCGAGCAGTATCAACAGGCCCTGCGGCTCAGGCCGGACGACGCCGAGGCCCATAACAATCTGGGGGGCATTTTGGAGCAAATGGGCCAAATGTCGGTCGCGGTGGGGTATTATAAGGAGGCGGTGCGGCTCAATCCCTACTACTTTCAAGCGCGCAGCAGTCTGGGGTTGGCCTTGGCGCAGCAGGGCATGATGCGGGAAGCGATCGAACAATTCGAAGCGGCACTGCGAATCAGACCCGACGACGCCGAGACGCACTACGATCTGGGGCTGGCCCTCGCGCAGGAGAGCAGGATACCGGAGGCGATCGAGCAATTTAAGCAGGTGCTGCGGGTCAGACCCGATGACTTCGATGCCCACAACGGCCTGGGAGCCGCCTTGGCGCAGGTCGGCAGGATGCCGGAGGCAATCGAGCAATTTGAACAAGTGCTGCGAATCAAGCCCGATTACGCCGAGGCGCACTACAATGTGGGGATCGCCTTGGAGAAAACGGGCAGAGTGCCGGAGGCAATCCAGCACTACGAGCAGGCGCTGAGGCTTCGGCCAGACCTCGCGGCGGCTCGAAACGCGTTGGCGCGACTGCAAGGCAGTCAGTAAGCGAGCGGCGAGGCGGCGTCCCGGCGGTTCACCGTCTCCGGCTGACGGACCACCTCTGGCTTTTACACTGAGCCTCATTCCCGGCCCTTCCGTCGGCACGTGCTCCGCCAGCGGGATACGATGTGTCGGCCTTCGCTGGCAGCGTGGAGGCATTGACATTCTCCGCCTCTGTCTCTCCCTCAATCGGGTACTTCGTGTACTTCGATGACGTTGTCTTTTTCAAAAGCCCGGCGCCCTCCACCGGCTTGTCTTTTCGCCTGTGTCTCAATACAGTCGTTTCGTGGCTTCGCCCCAAGGCAAACTCTACATCGTCGGCACGCCCATCGGGAATATGGAGGACATCACCCTCCGCGCCCTGCGCGTCCTGCGGGAAGCCGACCTCATTGCCGCCGAGGACACCCGTCACACGGGCCTCCTGCTCGCCCGCCACGGCCTCAAGAAGCCGTTTGTCAGCTACCACCAGTTCAATGAAGCCAAACGGACGCCCGAATTGCTGGCGCAGCTCCAACAAGGCCGCCAGATCGCCCTTGTCTCCGATGCGGGTATGCCAACCCTCTCCGACCCCGGACTGCGCCTGATTCGGGCTGCCATCGACGCCGGTGTGGCCGTGGAAGTCGTTCCCGGTGTTTCCGCGATCACGGCGGCGCTGGCAGGAAGCGGGCTTGTCCGCGGAAACGGTTGGAGCCGAGAAGGCGGATTTCTGTTTTTTGGCTTTCTCCCGCACAAATCGGGTCAGCGCCGTACCGCCCTCACCCGCCTCGCTCCCCTGCCCTGCACCCTCGTCTTTTTCGAATCGCCGTATCGCCTGTTGAAAAGCCTCGGGGACATGCGGGACGTGCTGGGAAATCGCGGCATCGTCGTCGCTCGCGAGTTGACGAAGAAATTCGAGGAGTTCCTCCGCGGCGATATCGAGTCCGTCCTGAAAAAGCTTGAGAACCGCTCGATCAAAGGCGAAATTACCGTCATCGTCGAGGGCCGACAGGAATGAATACGCCGCCCAATCCAGCGCTCCATGGGGTGTTTCGGTTGCCGGGCCGCGCTTTTCCCTCCCTCTGTGCGCTGTTTCTGGCCGCCTGCTCTACCACCGCCGGGCCGCGCGTACTCGAAGTCACCAACCGCACCCGCCTTCAAGACGTTGACATTGCCGACCGCGACTATTTCATTGAGGATCGCGCGTCCCTCATTACCTACCAACCCCAGGATCTGGGCATTAACGACCAGCGCGAGGAATTCTACGTCCGCTGGACGCCTGGCCGGATTCCGAGATCAGGCCCTCGGACCATCAGCCTGGTAAAATTTGAGTATCGCCAGGTGGCCAGGCCCGGCGTGGTGTCCGAGGAGACCTACGTTCCGCACGGAGACGCCCGGAAGCTTTTTGTAGTGGGCGGGGAACAGTTCCGCTCGGGTGGCGTGGTTTCCGCCTGGCGCGTGAGCTTGTGGGACGGCGACACGGTTGTCGCGGAAGAGAAATCGGTCCTTTGGTAGGAGCCATCCACGTGTCGATATGACAGAGTCAACCGTCATTGCGCAGTTTGATGCGGTCGTGGCGAGTCAGCCGCGCAAGGTCTGCATCTACTGGGGCGGCGACCGGTTTACGAACGCGGACCTGGCCGGTCACATCCAGCGGTACGGCGCGCAGTTGCAGGCCGGTCACGGTGTGGGACGGGGCGACCGCGTGGGCATTTTGTTGAAAAATTGCCCCGAATTCATCTTCGCCTTGTACGCCGTGCTGAAATCGGGCGCGACCGTCGTGCCGATCAACAATTTTCTCAAAGCCCCCGAAATCCAACACATCGTGGACGACTGCCAGCTCAAATGCCTGATTACCTCGGCGGATTTCGACGAGACAATCGCGAAGCTCACGGGCATTACCGCGATTCCACTCCCCGAACTCGAGCGGGGCGCACCGGCGTCGGCGCCGACGTGGCCAATGCTGGCGCCGGACGATCTGGCGGTGATTATTTATACCTCGGGCACGACCGGTAAGTCCAAGGGCGCGATGCTCACCCATGGGAACATCGCGTCCAATGTCCGCAGTTGCATCAAAGCACTCGAACAAACCGACGATGATCGCCTGACACTGCTGCTGCCGATGTTCCACAGTTTCATGTTGACCGTGTGCATTTTTACGCCGCTATCGATGGGCGCCAGCATCGTGCTCATCAAGTCCCTCCAGCCATTCAAGGCCGCCATGCGCGAGATCATCCGCAACCGCGCCACGATCCTCGTCGGCATCCCGCAACTGTTCCAGGCCCTGGCCGACGCCAAAATCCCGTTTTGGTTGCATTGGCTGCTGAAGCTGCGGCTGGCGGTCTCGGGCGCTGCTCCCCTGCCGGGCGAAACGCTCGGAAAATTTGACCGGAAATTCCACTTCCCGTTGCTGGAAGGATACGGACTGAGCGAGGCGTCACCCGTGGTGTCCTTCAATCCAATCCGTGGCGTCCAAAAACCTGGTTCGGTCGGCCTGCCGTTGAGCGACATCGAGGTAACGATCGTCGACGATCAGGGGCGTGAACTGCCGCACGGCCAGGTCGGTGAAATCGCCGTACGCGGCCCGAACGTGATGCGCGGATATTACAACCACCCGGAGGAAACCGCCGCGGCCCTGCGGGACAATTGGCTGCACACGGGCGACATGGGCAAGAAGGACGAGGACGGTTACATCTACATTGTCGACCGCCGTAAAGAGATGTTGCTGGTGCGCGGCATGAATGTGTACCCCCGGGAAATCGAGGAAGTCTTGCACCAGTTCCCGAACGTGCGCGAGGCCGCGGTCGTGGCGAAACCGGACGAGAAGCGCGGTGAGGTGCCGATTGCGTTCGTCAGCGCGGTCAATGGGGCGAAGCTGGATCCGAATGAGATCTTGCGGTTTTGTCGTGACCGGCTTGCCGACTACAAAATCCCGCGTGAGGTACGCGTGATGGAAACGCTTCCACGCACGGCGACCGGCAAGATCGCCAAGCTGGAGCTGAAGAAGGGCCTCTAGCCCAACGGGTTACTACCACCGCTTGCAGGCTTCGCGGTAACTGTCCACGTTGCGCTTGAGTTCGCGGACGCTGTCGCCGCCGAACTTATCGAGGAGCGCTTTGGCCAGTTCGAACGCCACCACCGCTTCGCCAATGACCGCCGCGGCAGGCGTGGCGCACACATCGGAACGTTCCACGGTCGCCTTCACTTCCTGTCCGGTCTGGATGTCCACCGACCGCATCGGTTTCATCAGCGTTGACAGCGGTTTCATCGCGACACGGACGACGACCGGTTGACCGTTCGTCATCCCACCCTCAAACCCGCCGGCGTTGTTGCCCGCGCGCGTCAGGATGCCGTCTTGGGCCGGCAAGATCTCATCATGCACCTGTGAGCCGAATCGCCGCGCGGCCTCAAAACCCAGCCCAACCTCCACGCCTTTCATGGCCTGAATGCTCATCAAGCCTCGCGCCAGATTGGCATCGAGCTTCCGGTCCCATTGGACGTGGCTTCCCAGTCCGATCGGAACGCCAATGGCGACCACTTCAAACACGCCGCCAATCGTGTCGCCCTGGGCTTTGGCCGCGTCGATGGCCTCAATCATTTGCTTCTCGGCTACCGGATCGGCGCAGCGCACCTCGCTGGCCTCACTGCGCTCGCGGATTTGCGCAAACGTCAGCCCGTCCGTCTTCGCCTGCACGACGCCGAGGCTGACGATGTGCCCGACAATGTCGACACCGACCTCCGCCAGGAGAAGTTTGCAGGCCCCGCCGATGGCCACGCGCATCGTCGTTTCCCGCGCGCTGGATCGTTCCAGAATATCGCGCGCATCCTGGCGGTCATACTTGATCACGCCCGCCAGGTCTGCATGGCCGGGCCGCGGCTTCGTCACGGCCGGCAATTCGTTGATTTTGAAGTCGCGGTTCTTGACGGTAAACGTGACAGGTGAGCCGATGGTCTCTCCGCGCCGCACGCCCGACAGCACTTCCGCTTGGTCGGTCTCGATTTTCATGCGGCCGCCGCGTCCATACCCCTGCTGGCGGCGCGCGAGATCGCGGTTGATGGCCGCGAGGTCGATCTTGAGACCGGCCGGCAAACCTTCCACCACGCCAATCAAACACGGGCCGTGGGATTCGCCCGCCGTGAAGTACCGTAATTCTGGCATCCTATCCTCGCCTGAATATCAATGGCAGTATGTCTTTCATGTTGCCGACGTAGGTGGCCATGATAGCAAGAAGTTGGTCTTGCGCAAAGAGCCAGATGAGGGCCCCCAGGGCAATGTATGGCCCATAGGGAATATGGCCCTGCAAATCCCTTTTCCGTAGCGCAATCAGCGCCAAGCCCACAATCGAACCAACCATGGACGAAAGGAATATTGAAAACACAGTCGCTTGCCAACCGAGGAACGCGCCGATGGCCGCGAGCAGTTTCACGTCGCCAAACCCCATTGCTTCCCGCGGGATGACTATCTCATTGACGATCGCCTCAATTGCTCCGTCTGGCAGAGGATACTTCGCGCCGTTCACGGCGATTGAATCTTCACGGACGATGACCGTGGCATCCTGGAATTCCTTGTCGGCGAATTTTATGGATGCGGCTTCAAATCGAACCTTGTCGGAACTGCGGGAAAACAAGTGGGACCAGTCGATTTCTTCGCCGGGCAGCTTGAGTCTGCGATCGACAATCGTGACGGTTGTGCCGGGTGGCAGCGGGACGCGCAACCGGCCAAACAGGAGTTTGCCGAATTTTGCGATCGCGATCAGTACGAGGCTGCCCGTGAAAATGCCCAGCAACGACCCGAGTGCGGCAACGGCGTGTGATTGCGTGTGTTGGAGCGGCGGCACCAAAACCGAACAAATAAATCCAACAACAATACCCCCGAGGGTGATTTCATTGGGGATAATCATGTGCTCAAAGTCGATGAAGGTGGCAACGATTAATCCGGCGATGATCATCCAAAAGATCGGCCCTTTCAGAAGGTAAATGCCCTGCACCGGCGGCTGATCCCACTCGGTCAATTTCAGCCACATCAGGAGAAACAGCACGGCCGTCAGCAGTTCGACCAGGAAATACCGGGGACTGATCGTCGCGCCGCAGTGGCGGCACTTGCCCCGGAGCGCGAGGTAGCTGATCAACGGAATGTTGTCGACCCAGCGGATGCGCTCGTTGCAGTGCGGACAATGCGACGGGGGCGTGACAATCGATTGGTCGAGCGGCAGGCGATGCACACACACGTTCAAGAAGCTGCCAATCACAGCTCCAAATACGAACACGACGAAATCAAGGTAGAGCCGCAACCAGCTCACGACTTGTCCCCATAGATCGCCGCCCGCAACGCCCGCCGCATGACGGCCAGGGGCGCCTTCCGCTTCGTCCACAGCTCGAAAGCCTTCGCGCCCTGATGCAGCAACATGCTCAGCCCGTTCGCCACCTTGGCGCCCGCGCTCTCGGCGACCTGCAGTAGCTGGGTTTCCGCAGGGTGATAGATTGTGTCGTACACGTGCTGGCGCGGCGAGAACAACTCGGCGCCCAGTCCCAGTGAGTCGCCCTCCTTCAGGCCAACCGACGTCGCATTCACCACCAGATCGACCTCAGCGATCACCTTCCGGATGGCGTCCACCGTCAGCGCCAGCGACTGGAATTCGCTCTTGGTGCCGGCAATCTCACGGCCGATGGGATCGATCTTCGCCACCGTCCGATTGGCCACAATCACTTTCGCGGCCCCATCCAGCGCGCATTTCACCGCGATCCCCCGCCCGGCTCCGCCCGCGCCGAGCACGAGCACGCGTTTGCCCTTGATCGACAGGTTGAAATCTTCTTTGACGGCCTTGAGAAAACCGGAGCCGTCTGTGTTGAACCCGCGCGTCTTGTCTTTCTCGATCACGATGGTATTGACCGCGCCGACCTTTCGGGCTTCGGGGTCGATTTCATCGAGGCAATCCAGGGCCAGAATCTTGTGCGGCACCGTCAGATTGAGACCGACCAGGCCCATCTCGCGCGCGCCTTGCAGCGCCGTGCGCAGGTTGCGCGGGTCAACGTGGAACGCCAGGTACACCCAGTTCATCCCGAGCGCTTCAAAGGCGGCGTTGTGCATCGCCGGTGACGCCGTGTGGGTGATCGGTGCCCCGAACACTCCAACAATTGTCGTTGAGCCGTCGATATGCATTTTGACCGCGATCCGGACTTGCGTGCGCCGGTGGCGCTTACCGCACCAACCCGGCCACAACAGAGTAGCTGAAGCTGTTGAGAAGCTCAAGAATCGGCTTGGGATAGACGCCGAGCACAACCACGGCCAGCGCCACAAGGCCCAGCGCAACGTTGAGGTACGTCGGGGTGATGATCGGACTCTCGTCGGTGCCGTCCATGACGTAGATGTGCTTGAGGAGAATGAGATAGTAGTAGAGCGACACGGCGCTCATGACGATCCCCAAAACCACCAGCCACAGCAGACCAAAATGTTGCGCGTCCTTCTGAACGGCGGACGCGAACAGGTAAAACTTGCCGAAGAACCCGCCCAACGGGGGAATCCCCGCCAACGACAACACGAAGATCAACATCAACAAAGAGAGCAACGGCGCCCGCTTCGCCATCCCGTCAAAGTTCTGCATTTCATCTCCCCCAGCCCGGCTGGACAGGGCGGCGACAACTCCGAACGCGCCAAGGTTCGTCAGGGCATACACGATGATGTAAAACAGCACTGCGTTCGCGCCCATTCTCGTGGCGGCGATGATGCCGATAAAGATGTAGCCCGCGTGCGCGATACTGGAGTACGCCAGCAGGCGCTTCACGTTGTGCTGCACGATGGCGGCGCAGTTGCCCAGGATCATGCTCAAGGTCGCTGTGACCGCCAGAAGCATCGTCCATCCCGAAGCGAAGTTGCCCCAGTACGCCGAGCCTTGCAGACCCGCAAACCCAATGAATAACACCTTCAGCAAAATGAAGAAGCTGGCCACCTTCGAGCCGGTCGCTATATAGGCGGTGACCGGTGTTGGCGCGCCTTCATACGCATCCGGCGCCCACAAGTGGAACGGAACAATCGCCACCTTGAATCCAAAGCCGACAATCGTAAACAGCAAACCTGTCGCCAGCAGCGGGCTCATGCTCAGCCCGCCCGTATTCTTCACGGCGTCCTGGATCGCTTGTAAACCGGTCGTGCCGGTCACCCCGAATACATAGCTTAACCCGAACAACAGAAATGCCGACGACATCGCGCCGAACATGAAGTATTTGACCGCCGCCTCCTGCGACCGCAGCTCGCCCTTGTGGAAGGCGGTGAGGATGTACAGCGAGACGCTCGTCAACTCGAGCGCCACAAAAATCGTTATCAACTCCTCCGCGCTGATCAGCAACATCATCCCCACCGCGCCGAACAGCAACACAGCGTAATACTCGCCGACATGCCGCCCGACGTCGTAATCCATGGAAATCAACACGGTGATCACCGCCAGCGCCACGATTACCAGCTGGAAGAATATGATCAGATCATCCACCGCCAGCGTACCACCTAGGAGCACCGTGCGCGGGCCGTTGAGTTGTTGCCACAGGGGAACGATCGACGCCAGCAGCCCAACCACGGCGGCTGTGCCGATGGTCCGCGACCGCACGCTCATCTCCGCGCGGCGCACCGATGCAAGATCCAGTGTCAACACGACCAGCGCGGTCAGTGTCAGGATCACTTCCACGCCCAGGCCCTTCAGGACCTCAAAATAGGGTACGGGTGTCACGGCGCACCTCGCAGGAACAATTGTACGTTCGCCTTGATCATGTTCAACATGATGGATGGGTACACTCCCACAATCACCAGCAACGCCATCAAAATGATCGCCGCCACGCGTTCGGGCAGTGTGATCGGCGGCAGGGCCGGATGCGATTCGCCACTACCCGCCTTGTGGTCATGGCCATGCCCCCCGCTGCCTGCGGGCTGATCCTGGTCCATGAACACCTTGTCATTGGCGTTCAGGATGTAGGCCACGGTAATCGGGATGCTCAACCCCGCCGCGAGCGCCAGCATCGGGTGCATATGGAATGCACCAACAAGAATCTGGTACTCCGCCACAAACCCGCTGAACCCCGGCATTCCCATGGAAGCCGCGCCGCCGATGATAAACGTCACGCAGGCAAACGGGATGACCTTGGCCAGTCCGCCCAATTCGTCCAGTTGGCGTGTATGGGTCCGGTCGTAGACCATCCGACCGACAACGGCAAATAGCAGGCTCGCAACGATGCCGTGAGAGAACATCTGCAGAATCGCCCCGGACATGCCGATCAGATTCAGCGTTGCCAGGCCCAGCAACACAAAGCCCATGTGACTGACGCTCGAGTAGCCGATGATGAACTTGAAATCTTTTTGGACCAGCGCGACTGCCGCGCCGTAGACGATCCCGATCACCGCGATCCACGCGATCCACCATCTCCAGTGTTCGAGACCCTGGGGGAAAAGCAACATCGCGGCGCGGAGGCAGCCGTACGACCCGAGTTTCATCACCACGCCGGCGAGCAGCATCGACGCGGCCGTCGGTGCCGCCACATGGCCCGTCGGCGCCCACGTGTGGAACGGCCACATGCCGGCCAGCACGCCGAACCCGACAAAAATCAGCGGGAACACCCACACCTGCACGTCGGGCGCGATCGGGTGCTTGGCCAGTTCGAGAATATCGAAGGTTTGTCCGCCAGCGCTGAAATAAACAGCCAGAACGCCGATGAACACCAGCGCGCTGCCCACGAACGAGTACATGACGAGCTTCATCGCGCCGTACTCCTTGCGCGTGGAACCCCAAATCGCGATGACGAAGTACTTCGGAATGATCGCCAGTTCGTAAAACACGAACAGCAGGAACAAATCCATCGCCATGAACACGCCGTACACGCCGGCAATCAGGGTCAGGAAGAACGCGAAAAACTCCTTCACACGGTTTTCAATGTTCCAACTGAAAAGGATGCCCGTCACGCACACGAAACCGTTGAGCACGATGAGCGGGAAACTGATGCCGTCCACCGCGAGATGGTAGCTCGTGTTGATCGCCGGAATCCAGGGCACGTTCACAATCTGGATGAAGCCGTCCTGCAGCGCGCCATGGGCGCTGATCTGCGCGTTGACCCAGTCGTTGTAGTTGAAATAATCCTTGAGGGCGACGAGCAGCGCCGCCACACCTGTCAATAACGCAACCCAGCGAATCAGGTTCTTCGACTCGCGAGGCAACAGGAGGATCAGCCCCACACCGAGGAACGTCAGATAAATTGTCCAATCAACTTGCATGGTTCCGTCAGAATTTCGCGACCGTCATCGTTTGGAAAATGTCGACCAGTTGTTTCACCGCCGTGTTGGAGACAGTAATCATCGGCCCCGGGTAAATCCCGATCCAAAACATGAAGAACATCAGCACCGCCCCGATGAAGATTTCCCGTCCCGTCATGTCACACAAGCCGGCCCATTTCGTGTTCAGCGGGCCGAAACAGACCTTCTGCATCATGCCGAGCAGGAACACGCCCGTGATGACCAGCCCGATGGTCGCCAGTGACGTGACCAACGTGACGATCGGGAACGCGCCCTTGAAGATGAGAAATTCACCCACAAACCCGTTAAGTCCGGGCAATCCCAGCGATGAGAACATCGAGATGCCCAGAATTCCGGCGTAAATCGGCATAATTCGGCGTAATCCGCCGTATTCCTCGAGCTTGCGCGTGTGCGTCCGCTCATAAATCACGCCCACCAGGAAGAACAGCGCCGCGGAACTGATGCCATGGTTGAACATCTGCAGCATCGCGCCGTTCAGCGCCGCGGCTTTTTCGTTCGCGATGTCGGCCACGTTCGGTGCCGAGGCGACCATGGCGAAAATGCCCAGCATCGCGTAGCCCATGTGGTTGACGGACGAGTACGCGACGAGCCGCTTGAAATCCGTTTGGGCCAGCGCGGCGTAAGCGCCGAACACAATACTGGCCAACGCCAACAACAACAGGATCTGCACGTGCGCGTGGACCTGATCGGGGAAAATGGGCAGGATGATTCGCAGGAAACCGTACACACCCATCTTCAACAAAATGGCCGCCAGCAACATTGAGCCGCCGGTCGGCGCCTGCGTATGCGCGTCGGGCAACCAAGTGTGAAACGGCCAGATGGGTACCTTGATCGCGAAGCCGAGGAACGTGCCCCAAAACAGCAACGATTCGAAGCAGGAGACGCTGATGGGAAAGCCCGTTCTCTCGTGAATGCCGGCCACAAGTTTCGAGATGGCCGCGCCCAGTTCTCCCGAAGCCGCCTTTTGGCGCAAGTCGAGGAAATCGAGGGAATTCGTCGCCAGATAGATAAACGCAAACGCCAGCAGCATCCCGACGCTGCCGGCCAGCGTGTACACGAAGAACTTGAACGATGCGTACGTCCGGTCCTCGGCTCCCCAGATCTTGATGAGGAAGTACATCGGGATCAGCCCGAGTTCCCAGAAGATGAACCAATGGAAGAAATTCAGGGCGGTAAAGACGCCAAACATGCCGGTCTGCAGGAGCAGGAACAGAATGAAAAACAGTTTCACATTCCGGTCCTGCTTCCAATGCGCCAGCAACGCCAACGGGGTGACGATTGCCGTCAGCAGGACCATCGTGATGCTGAGTCCGTCGACACCCAGACGATAATCGACGTTGAGCGTGGGGATCCACGACCAGCGCTCTTCGAACGCCAGCCCCGCATTCGGATCGAACCGGCTCCAGACGCAAAGGGTCGTCAGCAGCGAGATGATGCTGGCGCCCAGCGCGATCAGTTTGATTTGTCGTTCGCCGCTCTTCGGCACCAACAAGATCAGTGCCACGCCGACCAGCGGCATGAACGTGATGAGCGACAACAACGGGAGCCAGGAGTGGGTCATGTGAAGAAGTAAATCAGCAAGAGAACTGCTGCCCCCAGGCTCAATACGCGGAAATAGTTTTGGATGCGGCCGTTTTGCAGCTTCGCCAGCTCGTCGCCGCCCAGCCGCACGCTCTCGCAACCGGCGTCAAAGCCGCCGTTGATAAAGAACTCGTCGCCGAGCCAGCGAAAGATCTGCGAAATGCCCCATGCCGTCCAGGCAATCGCGTGCAGGATGCCGTCGATAACCAATTTGTCCACTAACCGGAAAAACATGGCGCACGTGGCCGTGAACTGGATAATCGTCACGTCGTACAGCTCATCGATGTACCACTTGCGATTCAGGAATGTGAACAGACTCCCCAACGCCGTCGAAAGCGGGTCGGCATCGGTCGCGTGTTCCATGGTCTTGCGGCCGTAAATCGCCCAACCAAGCAACAGACCCAGCGCCACCACGGCCAGCGAGGCACCCATCACAACGGCCTTGCCTTCCTCTGATTCAGCCCCCTCGACGCCGACGTACTCCGCGTATTTGTGGCCAAAAAAGCCGAGCCCAATGGCGAACAAACTCAGCACGGCGATCGGCAGCCACATGTTCCAGGTGACTTCGTGCGGTTCGCCGCCGTGATGACCATGCCCGTGATCCTCGTGCTTGTCGTGGCCGTGATTGTTTTCTCCGCCGCGCCATTTCCCGGCGAAAACCATGAACATCTGGCGCGTCATGTAAAACGCCGTGAGAAACGCGGCGAACGTCCCGAGCCCCCACGCATACTTGTTGCGATGGAACGTCGACAGCAGGATTTCATCCTTGGAAAAGAACCCCGCAAACGGCGGCACCCCGGACAGCGCCAACATGCCGATGAGATAACAGACAAACGTAATCGGCATGTATTTGCGCAGGCCGCCCATCTTCCGCATGTCCTGCTCGTGGTGCGTGCCGATGATGACGCAGCCGGATCCGAGGAAGAGCAGCGCTTTGAAAAACGCGTGCGTCAGCAAATGAAATTGTCCGGCCACCAAACTGCCCGCGCCAAGGCCCATGACCATGTAACCAAGCTGTGAACACGTCGAATACGCCAGCACGCGCTTGATGTCGAACTGCGCGACGGCAATCGTCGCGGAAAACACCGCTGTAATGCAACCGATCCACATAACGAAATCCATCACCCAGGACCCCGGTTCCGCCGTGAACAGCGGATACATGCGCCCGACCATGAACACGCCCGCGGCGACCATCGTCGCGGCATGGATCAACGCGCTGACGGGTGTGGGGCCTTCCATCGCGTCCGGCAACCACACATGCAACGGGAATTGCGCGCTCTTGCCCATTGCGCCAATAAAGATCAGAAACGCAATCGTGCTCGCCGCCGACAGGCCCCACCAACCGCTCCGCAGAGCCAGCGCACTCGCCTGCTCCAACGCGCCGGGGTGAAGCGCGTCGTGCGTGTACATGGTCAGCGTGCCCGTCTTCCAATACAACATCACGATGCCCAGCAGGAACCCGACGTCGCCGATACGGGTGGTGATGAACGCCTTCTTCATGGCGGCGGCAGCCGACGGCTTGAAATACCAGAACCCGATGAGCAAATAGCTGCACAAGCCGACGAGTTCCCAACACATGAACAGCAACAGCAGATTGTTCGAAATGACCAGGCCCAGCATCGACGCGGCAAACAGGGACAGGAAACAGAAGAACCGTGTGAAATTGTCATCATCGGCCATGTAACCTGTGGCGTTCACGAAAATCCAGAAGCCGACAAACGCGACCATCGCTGCCATCCCCGCCGTCAACGGATCAAGAACGAACCCGAGGTCGAGGCTCGTGCTCCCGAATTTGAACCAGGTAAAATTGAAGATGGCCCGCTCGACTTCGTGGTGCTCGCCGCCGTCGAGGGTCGCGAAGAACGCCCGCAGCGCGAAAACACAAGAGAGGCCCATCGCGATGATCGTCAGCGCTCCAGACGCTTTGCGTCCCGGACTCTTTAGCAACGACTGAATTGCCGCGGCCACCAGCGGGAACAGCGGAATCAACCACTGCTGCTGCGCGAGATGCCGAAGGTATTCGCTGTGTTCCATCTTACCCCTTCAGGTCCGTGAACTCGTCAACATCGACGGATTTGTACTGTCGGTAGATGGCGATAACCAATGCCAGGCCGACAGCGGATTCCGCCGCGGCAATCGAGATGGCGAAAATGGCGAACAGGTAGGCGGTTGGGGTTGTGAAATACTTGTAGTGCCAGAAGGCGATCAGGTTGAGGATGCCTGCGTTGAACATGATTTCAATACCCATCAACACGATAATGGCGTTTTTGCGCGACAACGCTCCGCAGAGGCCGATGGCGAACAGGAACGCCGAAAGCATGAGATAATCGCTCAGGGGGATGTTCATCGCCTGCGGATGACCTCCTCCAGCGCGATGACAACCGCGCCGATCAGTGCCGCCGTCAACAGCACCGCCATCGCCTCGAATGGGACGACCCAATCCGCGACAAGCGCCCTACCGATTTCCACCAGGGAGGTTTGCGCTCCGGCGGTCGGGAGCACCTGGGCAAGCTGGTCTTTGCGAACGATCGCCCACAATAACCCCGCAGTGATGATGGCTGTGCCCATGCCGGTCCACCATTTGCCACCGAGGACCTCGCGCGGGCCTTCGTCGCCGGTCACGTGCCTCGTCAGCATGATCGCGAACAACATCAACACGGCAACCGCGCCGATATAAATGAGGATCTGCACCGCCCCGAGAAAGTCCGCGCGCAGCAGGAAGTAATGTCCGGCGATGCCGAGGAAAAACAGGATCAACGCCAGGACGCAATGAATGAGGTTGCGGAGTGTCACGGCGAACAGCGCGCCGAGCACTGTGATGGCGGAAAGAATCCAAAAGATGGCTTCCATGGCAGTCAGGAGGCGTAGCGATACGTTCGGGGTGCGACGGTCTCCGTCGCGGCCAGTTTGCAAAGGGTGACGAACCAGAGAACGAGCCACAGCGTCGTCGCCACCCACGCCAGGGGCCGGAACGTCAGGAAATGCCACATCCCCACCGCGATGATGTTGACGATCGACATCGGCAACAGGATTTTCCAGGCGAATCCCAGCAACTGGTCGACGCGCACCCGAGGCCACGTGCCACGGATCCAGATGTTGAGCACGATCATGAACGCGAGCTTGAGGAAAAACCAAAACATGGAGATCAAACCGCCCACCCAGCCGGGGCCGCTGCCGGGGCCGTTGTAGCCACCGAGGAACATCGTCACCGTGATCCCCGCCATCGCAATGGACGCGAGATATTCGCCCATCTGAAAGAGCGCGAATTTGAATCCGCTGTATTCGGTGTGATAGCCGGCGATGATTTCCGATTCGGCCTCGGGAATGTCGAACGGCGTGCGAGCCGATTCGGCCATCGCGCCGATGGTAAACAGGGCGAACCCGACGAATCCCCAGGGTCGAAAGACGAACCAATTGGTGATGTTAAGAATCCCACCGCTTTGCGCGCGCGCGATGCGCAGGGTCGAGAGCGAGCCGACGGCCATGACCACCGCCACTGCCGCCAGCACCATCGGGACCTCGTAGGACACAACCTGCGCCACGGCCCGCATCGCGCCGAGCAGCGAGAACTTGTTGCGCGACGCCCAGCCGCCCATGAACAGCGCCAGCACGCTCGCGGTGCTCACCGCAAACGCGAACAGAATCCCGATGTTCAGATTGACGGGAACCAGCCCGGCGCCGACCGGCACGACCGAGAAAAGCAGGATTGAGGGAATCACCGCGATGACCGGCGCGAGGAAATGGACAAATTGATCGGCGCGGCGCGGCACGATGTCTTCTTTCGTGAGCAGCTTCAGGCCATCAGCGATCGGCTGGAGAATGCCCCAGCGCCCGACGCGGTTCGGTCCAATGCGGTTCTGGATTCGGCCCAATGCCTTGCGTTCGATGAGCGTCGTGTAGGCAAAAATGCCGGAGAAGACGCCAAGGACGAAAAGAATGGGAATGACGATGGACGCCCACAGCAGGACGCCGTCCGGCGCATTCACGAACCAAATACGCAGTTGTTGATAAATCGTTTCCAAACCGAGTGAATCCCCTACCCTAAAGCTCGCTGGTTATAAGAAAACAGCGAACTTGTGTCAAACCTCACACAACTCTTACGCTTTGCCTGCCTCCCCCATCAGCTTTTTCAGCATGTTGGCGGTCTCGGCTTCGCCTGGCAGGCAAAGTGACAAATCGCTCTCCGCGCCGCCGGCAATCGCATCGGCATAACCGCGACAGTCGTACCCGCACGCATGGCAGTCGGTCTGCGCCATCGCGGCCATCAATTTGTCGGCCAACGGCGCGCTTTTTGCCAGATCGAGGCGTTGTTGCATGCCCATGCCCGGGTCGTGCCACGGCCAGTTTCCGGCAGGCGCTTCGGCAGCCGGCGCGGCTGCGGGAGCAGCTTGCGGCTCGGCAGGGGCCGCTGCCTCCACTTTGGCTGGCGCAGACGGCGCGGCTGCACCAGCAACAGGCGCAGCGCCGACGGAAACGGCACTGAGAAACCCGCTAAGCCACTGACGTTGCTCGGGCGTGAACGGCGCATCGTCGGGAATTGTAAGTTTTGCGGCCGGCGCGGCAGCGGCAACCGGCGCAGGCTTCGGCGCGGCCGGAGCGGCCGGTTTTGGCGGCGGCGCTGCCGGTTTTGCGGCGGCAGCGGGAGCGGCTTTCTTCGCCTTCTTTTCTTTTTCCGCCTTCAGCTTGGCGTCGACCGCGGTCGCTTCGGTCGGCTTGATCCGGTTGTAATATTCGTTCGACTTGAGCAGATCGGGCAGGTGTTCGACAAGCTCGTCAAAGCGGTCGTACTGCGACTTCTCGTAGTCGTTGTCCATCTTGATCGCGTCGAACGGGCAGACTTCGACGCAAATCTGGCACTGCATACAGACGCTGGTGTCGATGTCGAACACCTTCGGGCGCTGCCGCGGTTTGCCCTTCTCGTCGCGGTCCATGACGATGTAAATGCACTGAGGCGGGCATTCGACCTCGCAAATCTTGCACGCGACGCAGCGCATCGTGTCAACCGGGCTTTTATCATCGTCATACACGAGGAACGGGAACGTGCGCGAGTTCTCGGGTGTCTGGACGCGCTCCTCGGGATACTGGACGGTCACGAGCCGCTCCTTGTCGAAGTAGCTGCCGACAAAGTTGCGGGCGGTGACGACCATGCCCTCGAACAAGCCCTTGCCGATGAAGCCCATTAGCGGTCCACCTCCCCCAATACGATATCGACGCTGCCGAGGATAATGACGACATCCGCCACCTTCTGGCCGAGGCACATGTCCTCGAGCGTGGTCAGATTGATGAAACTCGGCGGACGCACATGGTAACGGTACGGCTGTTTGCCGCCTTCGTCGGAGACGAGGTAAAAACCGAGTTCGCCTTTCGGGGCCTCGACGCGGCCATAGCCGTCGCCGGGCGGGATTTTGAAATTGCGGAGTTTCACCTCGGGCGCGACGTGCGGTCCGGCGGGAATATCACGGAGCGCCTGCTGTAGAATCTTGATGCTCTCGCGCATTTCCAGGACGCGGATGTAGTAACGGTCGTACACGTCGCCGACATCGCCGACGGGCACGCGGAAATCGAAACGGCCGTAGACGCCATACTTGTCGACCTTGCGGATGTCATATTCCATTCCGCTGGCGCGGGCCATCGGGCCGCTAATGCCGGCGTTGATGGCCAGTTCCTTCGGCAAGATGCCGACGCGCTGGGTGCGGGCGAGTAGGACTTCGTTGCCCGTCAGCAATTTCTCAAATTCGTCGAGGAACCGCGGGAAGCGGGCCACAATGTCCTTCGCGACAGCCAAATCTTTCTCCGTCATGTCGACGCGCACGCCACCGAAACGCATATAGTTGCACATCATGCGCGAGCCGCTGACGGCTTCAAACAGGTCGAGAATCCGTTCGCGTTCGCGGAAGGCGTAGAGCAACGGCGTGCCCCACGCGCCGAGGTCCTGCAACATGAACCCGATGACGCACGAGTGGTTGAGGATACGCGTCAGCTCAGACATGATCACGCGCACGTACTCAGCGTGCTCGGGAACTTTGATGCCTGCGAGCTTTTCGACGGCCAGCGCATAGGCCCAGTTGTTGCTCATCGAATTCAAATAGTCGAGGCGGTCCGTGTAGGGCATCGAACCAAGCCAGGCCATGCGCTCGGCCAGTTGCTCGTGATTGCGGTGCAGATAGCCCATGACGGGCTTGAGGGCGACGACGGTCTCGCCGTCCAGCACGCAATCCATACGGAACACGCCGTGGGTGCTCGGGTGTTGCGGCCCGATGGAAACATCGAGCGTCTGGGTCTCGATCAGGCCTTCCGATCCGGGCGTCAGCGTGAACCGCCTCTCTTCTGTGAGCGGCTGGATCATTTCTTCTTTGCCTTTTCCAATTCTTCGCGGGCCGTTGGCGGCGTGATGCCACCTGCCTGCACGGTTCGCTGGAGCGTGTCGTCGTGAGGAGTCGGCTCCCACTCGTAGTCGGCCGGCGGAACGTAGTCTTTGCGCATGGGATGGTCTGTAAATTCGTCCCACATCAGGATCCGGCGCAAATCGGGATGACCGTCGAATTTCACGCCGTAGAGATCGTACGCTTCGCGCTCCTGGAACTCGGCCGCACGCCAGAGAGGGGTCAGCGACGGCACGCGGCACTGGTCAAGTTCGCGTGGCGCGCGCACTTTGAGAATGATCGGCCCCTGTTTTAGCGCGACGGAATACAAATGATAGACGACCTCGATAAACCCGGGCTTGTCAGCTTTCGGCAGGTAATCGACGCCGGTGACACACGAACAAAAATCCATCTGGAAGCGCGGATCTTCCTTGAAAAACTTGGCGACGGCATAGATGTGTTCGCAGTCGATCAACAACGCGGGTTGCTGGGCGGCCGGCGTCGAGTTGACGAGCTCGACCTTCGCGCCGGGAACAGCCTGCGCCGCGACCTCTTTGATTTTCTCGATGGCTTCCATCAGGATTTCTTGACCTCATCGAGTGTCACGTCGCGATAACCCCGTGGCGGCTGCCAGACGTCGCGATTGGCCGGCGGCTGCAAATCGTGGTCGCCGTAGGACGGGATCGGAAACTCGGTCGTGGCGTTTTTATCGTACCAGCGGAGGCGGTCTTCTGTGTCGAGATGCTGATTTGCGATCTTCCGCTGGAGAGTCATGATGGCATGAATTAACGCCTCGGGACGCGGCGGGCAGCCGGGGATGTGCACATCCACGGGAATGTAGCGGTCGATGCCCTTGAGCACGTTGTACCCGTCCTTGAACGGTCCGCCCGAAATGGCGCAGGCACCCATGGCAATACAGTATTTCGGTTCGGGCATCTGATTGTAGAGACGAACGACCAACGGGGCCATTTTCTTGGTGACCGTGCCCGCAACGATCATCAAATCGGCCTGACGGGGAGTGGCGCGAAAGACTTCGGCGCCGAATCGCGCCAGATCGTAGCGGGCTGCGGCGCTGGCTATCATTTCAATGGCGCAACAGGCCAGTCCGAACTGCAACGGCCAAATCGAGCTTTTGCGGCCCCAGTTGTAAAGCTGTTCGAAGGGGAGAACGAAAATCCCCTGTTTCTGGAGCTCGCTTTTCAGACCTTCGTCGACAGGCATGTTATTTCCAATCCAAGGCGCCCTTGGCCCACGCGTAAACCAGCCCTTCCACCAGCAGCAGCACGAACACCATCATGGCGAGGAACCCGCCGAAGCCCAGCCCAGCGAAAGCGACCGCCCATGGGTACAGAAAGACCGTCTCGACGGCAAAAATCACGTACACAAGCGCGTAGATGTAGTAGCCGACGCGGAATTGGACCCAGGCGTCGCCCTTGGAACTCAGGCCGCACTCATAGGTGTCATTCTTGGTGGCGGCGGGACGGCGCGGCGCGAGGAGCCACGCGAGGGCCAGCGGCAGCAGCGGGAACGCCACCGCCACCAGCAGGAACACGATGACAAACAGGTACTGATTTATGTATAAATCTTTCACGCGACCGACCCCAAAACACGGCGTAACTGCGACCGCTTGTTCCAATTTTCACAATGTAGGTAACAGGATTGCCGAACCTTGTCAAGGCGGTGTCCGGCATGTGTTTGCAGCGGTGGCGGTAGGGCCAAACGAGGCTCGTTTGGACCTGAAATGCAGCCATTTATGGTGCCCTGACAGAGTGGGCGGGTCTCTTCGCGCTTCCATTAATGGTCCGTCGCGCGTCGTGGAGACGTCAATCCAAGCGAAGAACTGACGCGGTTATCGGGACGAAGCCCTCTCCCGCTATTTGAGCTTTTGGAATTCGTTGATGGCGCGGAGGAAGTGCCGTCCGTCTGTCAGCGGGATGGACAGGGCGCAGTCGGTGAGATTGTCCTTGCCGAGGATGAAGCAGCGCTCGCGGCTGACCATGATGCCGACCAGCTTGCCGTCCGAGGTCACCACGTAATCGCCCGCGTCGGCTCGGTAAGCCGGGTTCTCGAACCACGCGGCGACACCCCGCAACGCGCGTTTGATGACCAAATAACGGGGATCGGCCAGGTCAGGCGCGGTATCGATTTCAAAACTGAGTCCCGCTGCCGTGCTCTTGAAAACGTACAGCCTGTGTTGATCATTTTGCACGATGGCATCCGGCCCGGCCAGTTCCATGGTCGTCACGCCGGGCGTGGGCTGATTCAATTCGACGGCCACCACTTGTGGGTTGGCGCGCAAGACGCACGCGGGGCCGGTCAACGCGCCGGACCAGGGCGTGTCCCCCGCCCTGTCGACGCCATATTTCAGTTGCGTGATCTCGCTATCGCTGCCCAACTCCCACCAGTTGAATCCGAGCGTTTGCGAATTCGCCACCACGAACGAGCGGCCGCCCACGTTCACCACCGGAGGATAAGCGGTCGCCCGGAAATGGGAGATGGTAGAACTCCTGGAGGAATCTGTCTTGGCGATCGCGACTTGCAGGCCGAGGCGGGCGCCTTTGACAGCTTTGTACGGGCCCGGCCCGCGGGCTTTGATCGATTCGATCTGATCGCCGAGCTTCGCCGTCTGCTGGCGCAAGGCATCTTGGCCGGCCTCGATGGCGTTCAAGCTTTGCGCGATTTGATCGCCCTGCCCCGATTTCATCAGCGCATCCAACTTGGACTGAAGATCCTGCTGGCCCTTGGCGATATCCTCCATCGCCTGTCCCAGACCGCCCTTTTC
This sequence comes from Verrucomicrobiia bacterium, assembly GCA_050015495.1. GTDB lineage: Bacteria > Verrucomicrobiota > Verrucomicrobiia > Palsa-1439 > Palsa-1439 > Palsa-1439. The sequence goes on along the minus strand of JBEKBH010000021.1, from coordinate 29,522 downwards.
CTCGCCGTTGAGTTCCGACTGCAAGCCCTTCACGTTTTCCGCCATGGCGGCCAAGTCCTGCTGCATCGCCTGCTGTTCGTCATGAACGCCCGAGACGTCCTTCTGCATGGTCGCTGGGAGCGTGCGAGCGAACGCATCGAGCTGGGCGAGGGTCGCTCCCATTTCCTGCTGGCCCTTGGCGACATCCGTTAGTTGGGACTCCACCCTTTGTTGCGAAGAGAGTACCTGCTGGCTGAGCGTACTGATCGTCGCCTGCTGGCTGGCAACGGTCTGCCCCAACTGCTGGGCCTGCTGGGACAATTGCGACCTTTCCTGCTGAAGGTTGGCCTCTTCGCTTTGAAGTTTCGCGAGGTTCTCCTTGGCCGCTTCGCCCTCCTGTTGCGCTTTCTGCCGCTCCTCGCTTACGTGGGCGAGTTGTTGCTGGACGTTGGACAACGCTTTTTCGGTTTGCGCCTTCTCTTCCGTGACGGTCTTGAGATTCGCCTCCTGTTGGGCGAGGGTTGCGGTCGTTTCATTCAACCGGCTGCGAAGCTGCTGGTTTTCCGACGAGGCTGAGTTGAGCTGGGTTAGAAGCGACTGCTGCTCGTAATCGCGGTTCCATTCTTCCTGCTGCGCCTGCATTGCCGCCGGCGTGAATTCTTCGTGGACGCGCGGCGTTTTGGGAGCCGAGGTCTCAAACTGAGTATGTTCGCCGCCTGTGCCGATGACGAACAGCAACAGCGAACACACCAGAAAATCGAGCATTACGACCAGAATGGATGTCCTCATCGTATCCCAACGGCTACTTCATTTGGATCAGGCGCTCCTTCAATGGGTAGACGTACCGAATGCGCAGCGACACCGCCGACAGGATGCCCACGACGGTGGACGTGTACGCAAACAAACGGCTCATCCCGGCATTCAAGGCGATGAGGATGAGCGCAATGACCGTCAGCGCCAGTCCCATGAACAGCGGCAGATCGAGGAAGATGTCGAGGTTCTCCAGTCTCTTCAGCCGCAGTTCGGCGACAGCGCTCTCATCGTCTTCGACCCGGCGAATCTTGCCTCTCACGAAAAACCAGACGACCACGTGGACCACCAGTGAGAACAATACGACCGTCCCCGACAAGAGCGCGTTGTCCGTTCCCATTGCGGCGGTCGCGGCGCTGCCAGGTTCTCCAGTCCCAGCGGCAACGGATGGCAACTCCATCGCCGGCCGCATCGCCAACGATAGGAGGTACAGCAACAGGCTCAAGACGACTCCCACAGCCAGCGCCGTGAGCAGGAAATGGGCGGGAGTGGGAGGTGCCGGTGCGTTTCCAGGTCTGGCAATCAGCTTTTCCAGATAGCGGCCGGGCACCACGACCAGAATCAGCAGGCCGCACAACACGGCCATCAGCGCGTACTTGATTGCCGCGACGCTCGCCCCATACTGGTACCGGAGCGACTGATAGGCCTGCTGGATCGAGTCCAGCGTTGACGGATGTTCTTTGGTGATGGCGCCCAAACGCTGCGGCGTCAATCCCGGATGATCAACCGCGAACTTCAATCCGGCCGCTCCCTTGCTCACCGCCGCGTGCAGCCTATCCAGGCCCTGAGGCCCCTGGCGCATAATGAAATCGATGCACGCGGATGCAGCCGCTCGACCATCTGCCCCGGCGACGGCGAGTACCTGGGCGAGTTCCTTCGGCGCGTCGGGCGTCATGGATGCCATCTTCGTCAATACCGCCAATTGGTCGGGACTGTCAGCCTGCCGCAAGATCGTCTCAAACTCGCCCCATGTCCGGCAGCGTCGGGCCAGCTCGAATATCGGCATGAAGTTGTCCTTGAACTTTTCCACGGCGATCCCCGACTTCGGGTCCGACTGCATGAGAGTGAGCATTTGGCTCAACTGCATCGTCAATGATCCATTGATCGCGCCGGCCAGCCGTGCCGCCTTGGTGAGCGTGATAGCGCCCTGGGCTGGCGGGAAAACGTTGTCCATGCTCGTGACGCCATTGAGCGCGGTAACGAAACCATCCTGATTGCCTTCCAATCCGCCCTGCCGGGCCAGATCGGCGATGTCGCCATACAATGCCGCGTCGGCGACTGTCGTGCCGGCGAGACTCTCAAACGAGTTCCCGCCGAGCGTGGCCGCCCAGCCGGTCGCCTTCAAGTGGCTGATCGGTGTGTTCTCGCTGGTGAGTTGGGCAAAAACCTTCTGGCGATCGTCAATTGCCTGCTGCTTCTCCGACGAATCGTGCTGGATTACGTAGTCCAATAGCAACAGCGCCGAGCTGCTCCGCCCGACCGCCGATTCGGCGTCCGCCATGTGCAGCAGGCTAACGTCCGGCAACCGCGCGTATTTTGCCGCGGGCGTGTCCAGCGGCGAATCGGCCAGTTGGACGACCACGATGAGCGCCCCGAACAGGATCGCTCCCAAAATGAACCGTACCACTTTCATGCGTTACCTCAATTCAGTCTGTCCCATCTTCTTGCCGCCCGCCCAGCGGGCCGTTGCCCACAACACCATAGTAACTCAATATTCGTTCTCGGCATATAGAGAATCAATCGCATTTTCCAGTATTTTTCGGATGGGGACGGGGATGGGATGGTGTCTCCAAAAGGAGTTTTCGCGGCACGTTGTCATCAAGCAAGCCGACATAGTTGAACTCCTTATATCCGGGTCTTTTCCCGCGCGTAGACCGCTGACGTCTTCGAATATTGTCCGAGATTAAGAACGGAAAGAAGTATACCTTTCGCCTGACTTTGCGAGCGCTGTCTTTCCACTGGAAGTTGACGATCAACGGTGGAATCATGTGCCCGGCCTTGAGAGTCTTCTCGAGAATGCTCCATCCAGCACCAAATATCTCTCCCTTTGGTTTGCAATGGGCCGTTTTCACCTGCGCTCGGAATAGGCACCGTACGCATTGCACGTCGAAGAGTGGAAAAGACAAAGGTAGCTTCATTAGTCGCGCACCACAGTTGGGGCAGCCAACGTCCCGAACGACTTCCAATTCACCTTTATGACCGCTCTCGTGAGATTTTGCCATGTTATCGGGGTCTAAACGGACGTCGGGACCGCAAAGGTCTGTAGGGTGTGTTCATTCGCCCAAAGTCGGCCGGTGTATTGTGCTGGAAGAGCGTACTTCCGGCAATCACTTTCCAGTTTGCTACAGGTACATCGCCTCGGAGGCGACGGCGCGGTATTCGTGGAGGATGGTTTCGAAGGCGATGGCCTGGGCGTCGACGCGCTTGCTGAGGGCGAAGAGGTTCGGTGTCTCGATCGTGATGTCGAACGGCTCGCTCGCGCCCTTCGTGAGCGGGCCGAGCGAACCGGGAAACTTCTGGTTGATGATGCCGTGCTGCGCGGGATGACCGTCAATCACCGCGTCGGTGTTGATCGGGATGACGCCGCTCGCCTGGAAGAGCGCGGGTTTGGCGAGGCGTTCGCTGAGCACCGCGCCGGTGGCGTAGGCGTACAGGCCAAAGGATTCGTAGTCGCTGTGGCCTCCGATGAAGCCCGTGAACTCGTGCGCGCGCAATTCGCCTTCGAGCATCACGACCTCCTCTTCCCGGCTCTCACAGAAGAATTCGCGGTTGAGGTCTTTGCCGTCGCCATTCTCGCGGGTCATGTGCTCGTAGCCGACGGGGTTGACGCACGGATAGATCGTGAGCGCGTAGTTGGACACCAGTTGCGGCGTGCGCGAGAAACGGCGGGCGAACTCCAAGGCCGCGAGAATACCGTCGGGTTCGTCGCCATGCACGCCCGCCACGAGACAGATCGGGACCTGGACGGCGTAGGGCGAAGGCGACGCACGACTGACGAGTTTAAGGAGTTTGTATCCCTTCCCCTTGAAGCTCAGGGTGCCAATTCCTTGGACGTCGAAGACATTGCCGGCGAGATTGCGAATGTCGGCGACGAGCGAAGCGTAATTCTTTTCGCGTGTTGGGCCGAGACCGGCGAATTCGGTCTGGATGGCGGGCGGAAACTCCTTTATCGAGAAATTGAAGCGGTTGTCGGCGAACATCTTCACGACGCGCCAGAATTCGTCGCGTTCCCCTTCCCGGAGCATCAATTCAAGTTCGCGAACGACGATGCCAAACTGTTCTGGCGTGAGCGTTGTCATTGTCCACGCGCATCGTTGCCGTATGGTTTGCCGGGCGCAAGCTCATTCCCATCCAGCAAATTGACGGAATGGCGGCGGTTTGATACCTTCCCAGCGTGGCCGATACCCTTGTCATCAACGAGATTTTTCACAGCATTCAGGGCGAGTCCTCGTATGCGGGGTTGCCGTGTGTGTTTGTGCGGTTGACGGCGTGCAACCTGCGCTGCACGTGGTGCGACACGACGTATTCCTTTCACGAAGGCGCGCCGATGAAACTCAGCGACGTGATCGTGAAGGTGCTCGAATACAACTGCCCGCTCGTCGAAATCACCGGCGGCGAGCCGCTTCTGCAACCGAATGTGTTTCCGTTGATGGCGCGGCTGTGCGACCTCGGCAAACACGTATTGCTGGAGACGAGCGGATCGGTGGACGTGTCGCAGGTCGATCCCCGCGTGATCAAGATCATGGACCTGAAATGTCCCGGCAGCGGCGAGTGCGAGAAGAACCTCTACGACAACGTTCGCCATCTCGACAAGAAGGATGAAGTAAAATTCGTCATCGCCGACCGTGCGGATTACGATTGGGCGCGAGAGGTCATGGCCGAGCGGCAATTGTCGAACACGTGCACGGTCCTGTTCTCACCCGTCTGGGGCAAGCTGCCGCTCAAAACGCTTGCCGAATGGATCTTAGCCGATAAACTGCCCGTCCGCATGCAGACCCAGTGGCACAAACACATTTGGGGACCCGAGACCCGAGGAGTCTAGCACCATGTCGCTTCGCATCATCGTCAAGGCCGATCAAATCCGAAACTGGATCGAGGAACGCCGCGGCACGCCCGCGCGCCGGCGGAATACCGACGGCGACGTCGCCGTGTTGTTCGGGGGCGATAAGTCCGCCACGGCGGACAAGCCTGATTACGAAGCCGTGAGCGTGGATGACCTGCTGGAGGCGATGAGGCTCAACCACCTCGTCCTGCTCGTCGATCAGGAGGCAGGCAACACCTTCCACCGGTTCATCCAACACGGCTAGAGTGATGCCGTCGTTGTGAACGATTTGCTGCCATCGCGGAAGACCCGAATCCCCGGCCCGAGGTCGCGCGCGCTGTCCCGGCAGCTTCGCCGTTACGAATCCCGCAATATCACGTTCGTGTCCGACCGCTGGCCGATATTCTGGCAGCGCGCGTCGGGCGCGAACGTGTGGGACGTCGATGGCAACCGCTATATCGACCTGACGGCGGCGTTCGGCGTGGCCAGTGTCGGGCACGGCAACCCGTGCGTCGTGGCTGCGCTCAAGGCGCAAGCGGGAAAGCTCTTGCACGCGATGGGCGACGTGCATCCGAACGAACTGAAACTGAAATTGGCCCGGGAGTTGGTGTCGTTGACCTTCTCGCGATGGGACAGATCGGAAGGGCGTGCGGTGTTTGCCAGTTCGGGTGCGGAAGCCGTCGAGGCGGCGCTCAAGACGGCAGCGATCCATACGAAACGGCCCGGGGTCATTGCGTTTGAGGGTGCGTACCATGGACTCACCTACGGCGCGCTGGATACGATATGGCGGGCCCACTTCCGTTCGCCATTCTCGAAGCAACTGGGCCATTTCACCGCGCATGTGCCGTTCGGTCGTGTGCCAAGAGTGGCGAACATTGGGGACTTCGGCGCGGTCATTGTCGAACCGATTCAAGGCCGGGGCGGCATCGTCGTTCCGCCGGACGATTTTCTGACGAAACTGCGCAAGTTTTGCGACGACCATGGGCTCGTGCTGATCGTTGACGAAATCTATTCCGGTTTCTGTCGCACGGGACGGTGGTTTGCGTGCGAACATTGGGGCGTGACGCCCGACCTGGTGTGCGTGGGCAAAGCGATGGCGGGCGGGTTTCCGATTTCGGCCTGTATTGGCCGCGCAGACGTGATGGACAGTTGGCCCGAGTCGAGTGGCGAAGCGATTCACACCAGCACGTTTCTGGGCAACCCACTTGGCTGTGCCGCGGCGCTCGCATCGATCGGCGAAATGAAACGGATGAAGTTGGATGTGAGGAGTCGCGAGTTGGGCGGCTGGTTGGCGAAACGACTCGCGAAGATCGGGAAGGTTCGCGGCAAAGGTCTGATGCTCGGTCTGGAGGTGGGCAACGCGGTCCCGCTCGTCGAGAAACTGCTGCAGCGCGGCATCCTCGCCCTGCCCGAAGGCGACCACAACGAAATCCTCGGCCTCACCCCTCCCCTTGTGATTACGGAGAGGCAGTTGGATTTCGCGGTGAAGGAGCTGGCTCGCTTGCTTTGAGCTTTCGTTGACTCAGGTAAAACGCCAAATCGTCCTGTGGTTCCGTTGACTCGAAATAGATGTCCCCACCAGTGCGCTCGTCGCCGGGTTTGCGATACTTGAACTCGTGCCACGCGGCGTTGTCATCCTTCATATCGGACCCGACGCTCCAGAGGACCCATTCCTTTCCTTCGCGTCGATAACGCAGCGGCTTGCCATCGAATGGGTCGATGGGAACTGACGGGAGGAAATCCGGTATAAGATCGGTGAGTTGGTCCGGAGCAGCGCCGTGACTGAATTCATAAGATTTTAACGCGCACACGACGCCTGTGGCCTCGAATTCCAAGTCTGTTCGGCTAGTTCGACTGTGTATCGAATCCGTGACGGGAAGCAGGAGCGCTACGAGAATGCGTGGGATAGGGCGATTGATGGCAACCAGCCACATGGATTTGTTTTCTATGCTCCATTTCCGGATGATCGCCTTTGTCTCGCTCTCCCACAACGGCTTATCCGCGTCCTGAATCAGATCGCCAAAAGCGGCATCAAAGTAACTCTGCTGTATGCGCCGGCTGGTACCAGCGTGGATGCCCCTAAACATGGTCGTGTCGAATTGCTCTTTTGAGTATTGCAGTTCATATCGAAGCGTTTCGGCAAGCGGGAGCCTTTGGCGATTGATCTGCCCGATCGTTTCCATGATGCTGTGCAATGCCTGTGGTGAAGGTGTGCCTTGTAAAGCCCAGGCTCTGACCTTTTGCGTGCCGATTCCAACGATGGAGTTGCCTAGCAGACTGTAAATGACAGGTTCGCCCTTGGCGTAGTCCGTACCGAATTTGACGATGGCGAGATAGTCGTCGATTGCCCGCGCGAAATCGCCACTGCGCTCCGCCAATTTGCCATCTGCGGCAAGAAAGCGCGCCAGTTGCCTCAACGACTCAAAAGAGATCGCACTTTGCTCGTCATTTGCCCATGGCATTTGGCATGATGGTGCACGGGTACCTTCACGAACATAATCAAGAGCTGGACGAACCTCACCGAGGGCTTGCTCTATTGCGTTTGTACCCCCCGAAATATCACCCGCAGCGAACGCGTCGATTTGATCCTCGGATTCTCTTGACGACGGATGGCCTTGGATGAACGCGATGGCCTTCATGTAATGAAACGCGCCATTATCGGGAGTGAGACGCTCGGACGTGAGCGGTGGAGACAGCGGTTCGATCCGAACGCCCTGCGGCGGCTTCGGAAGCGGTGTGAGCCCCCAGCGGAAACCGATGAGGCCGACCACGGCGAGAAGTATAAGAAGCACGCCCAGAACGAGCATCGCCCGTTTGACAATCCGCTTCACAGGCAGCATTATGCGATAGCTGTTGGCGGAAAACCAGCTTCTAAGGATTTGATCGGGCATGGACAAAACCGCTCTTGAACTTCAGCAACGCATCGTCGCATTGATGGTGCGCGGGGTGGCGCAGGCGACGACGGATGAGGAATTCGATCGACTCGCGCGCGAGGTGTTCGCGTTTCAATACGAGCGGTGCGCACCGTATCGGGCGTATTGCGACCGGGTGAAGTTGACCCCGCAAACCGTGACACATTGGAAGCAGATTCCCGCTGTGCCGACGAGCGCGTTCAAAGACTTTGCGCTGACGTGTTTTCCGGTCGAGGAAGCCGTCGCAGAATTTCACACGAGCGGGACGACGCGGGAAAAGGCCGGGAAACATTATCTGCGGACACTGGAATTGTACGAGGCGGCGATTCGTCCGAATTTCGCGGCGCATCTTCTTCCCGACGGAACGCGGTTGCCAATGATAATTCTGATGGCGTCGCCGCGAGAAGCGCCGCATTCCTCGCTGTCGCACATGATGGGGATCGTCGCCCGCGAGTTCGGCGCGAAGAACAGCGCGTTCTATGTGGAAGACGGCCTGCTGCATGTCGAGCGCGTGGTGCGCGACCTGTCCGACGCGCAAGTGGCGCATCGACCGGTCTTCCTGCTCGGGACCGCGTTCGCTTTTGTCCATCTGCTCGATCATCTAGCCCGCCAAGGGTTGCGATTTGAAATGGCCAAAGGGAGTCGGGTGATGGAGACGGGCGGGTTCAAGGGACGTTCGCGCGAGATGCCGAAGGCGGAATTGTACGGGCTGATCGAGCGACGCATCGGCATCCCGAAGACGCGCATCGTCAACGAATACGGCATGACCGAGCTGAGCACGCAATTCTACGACGGCAGCTTGCGAGCGGGTCGCCAGACGGATGCCAAGACGGCGCCGCCGTGGGCGCGGGTGGTGATTATAGACCCGAACACTGGCAGGAAGGCTGCTGAGAATGAACGTGGTCTCATCCGTGTCTATGATTTGGCGAACTTATGGAGTATCATGTGTATACAGACGGAGGATTTAGGGGTCGCACGCGACGCCGACCCGGCGTCAGGCGCGAATTCATTTGAAGTCCTTGGACGGGTGGCCGGCGCGGAAGTGCGCGGGTGCTCGTTGACTGCGGAAGATTTACGATTGGAATGAGCGCAACTGTTGAAGAGATTCGCGAGGCGGAAAGCCGGACGCGGGAAGCCCGCGAGCGGGTGTGGCTACATCGCACGACCGATGCGGTGATTACGACGTTGGCGCAGGCCGCGAAGAACTGGCTCGACCCAAAGAGTCCGTGGCGGAAACGCGCGGCGGAACTGGCGACGACCCCGACCGGTTTTTCCGAGGCGATGGTGAACGAGGCCATCGATCTCACGTTCGGCGCGATCACCTACGAATCGCTCGGTGAATTACTCGACCGCGAACTGGGCAACCGCCGCGTGCTCGACGAGTTCTGTCTGCGCGGCCGCGTGCAAACGCGGGCCATGGCACCCCGCCTGATCGTGCATTTCCTGGCGGGCAACGTTCCCATGCCCGGCATCGTGAGCATTTGCGGCGGGTTGCTGCTGCGTTCGGCCAACCTGGTGAAGATGTCCGCGCGCGACCCTGTGTTCCCCGCCCTGTTCCTCGAATCGGTGCGCGAAATGGACGCGGAACTCGCCGATTGCGCCGCGACGCTGGACTGGCCGCGTGGCGAACTGGCATTGACGCAGGCCGCGGTGGCCGACGCCGACGCGGTGATCGCGTACGGCGACGATCATACGGTCTCGGCCTTGCGGCAATTGTCCCCGCCGACCGCGAAATTTGCCGGCTACGGCCACAAGATCAGCTTTGCGGTGGTGGCGAAAGAGGCGATGACCGAGGAGAACCTTCCCCAACTGGCGCAGGCGGCGGCGTTCGATGCGTCCGTGTACGACCAGCAGGGGTGTCTCTCGCCGCATGTGTTTTACGTGGAGGAACGCGGACAGTTTGGCCCGCGCAAGTTTGCCGCGGCACTGGCCGAGGCGATGGCCGCGTATCAGGCGCGCGTGCCGCGCGGCCGGCTCTCGATCGAGGAAGCGGCGCAGGTCGTGAGACTCCGGACCGGTTATGAATTTGGCGCCGCGTCGGACCGTCGGCTTGGCGTCTGGTCGGGTCCGGCGGAAAGCGAGTGGGCGGTGATTTACGAAGACAGCCCCGCGTTCGTTGCGTCCTGCCTGAACCGGATCGTGTTTGTGAAGCCAACCGATGGATACAAGCGCGTGCTGGATGCCATCCAGAGGTTTGCGTCGAGCATTTCCACGGTGGGCGTGGCGCCGATGAACGAGCGAGCGCTGGCGTTCGCGAGCGATCTGGCCCGGATGGGTGTGCACCGTGTCTGCGCGATTGGCCAGATGCAACGTCCCCCGCTCTCCTGGCACCACGACGGACGGCCCAACCTCGCGGATTTGGTCAGTTGGACAGATCTTGGGTAACGCGAATCCCCAGCCCACCGAGCACAAAGCCCCTGCCCACCGATTCGATCTGGGTGGCCGGTTCGCTACTTCGCAAGGCCGGCGTCGTGCGCGGTGGCGGTATAGTTGAGCGAGCGGTCCGTCGCGAATCCCAGATCGCCCGCGAGGACAACCACGGGCATGGTGACAGCCGAGCCGGGGCGTTGGATGGTGGCGTCGATCAGGCCGTAGGAGAGCCAGGAGGTGTGCCAGTTGCCCTGGCGCAGCCTCACCTTCAGCGTCCACAGGCCCGCATGTTTGTTGAATCTCAACCGTGCCGTGTCGGCGGCACTCACTCCGAGCCCATTCTTGTTCAGCGTGAACTGTACCTGGGCGTTGCCCATGTCCACAACCAACGTTTGGCCGAGGGGCTTGAATCCCTCGCCGAGGTCCGTCGTCGCGATCAGGGTGGCGCCATCGGAGTTCGGTTTGGCGAAGTTCGATTTCAGCTGCAGTTTGGTAACAGGCATCTCACAGGCAACGGCCACGGCGAGGTTGGTGATCACCGAGGCGTAGCCGTTGCTGACCGTCACGCTGGCGACGAACGGCCCGCAATTGGTGCCGTAGGCATGGAGGGCGGTGGGCTGCGGCGAAGTGGCGCTGGTACTGCCGTCGCCAAACCGCCATTGATAGCCCATCGACAGGCTTTGCGAATCCGTGGCGGTCACGCGGAAGAAATTGGTCTCGTCCACCACCACCACGGCGCGATTGCCGATTTGCAGCAGGGCGTTCGTCACCGTGGGTGGAGAGTTGATGATCGGCGCCAACGCTTGGAAAGCGGTGATGTAACCGGGTCGGGTCAACGTATTCGTGGCGACCGGTCCCTGCGCCGTCAGGCTGACGCTGAAGGTCGCCGCGTTGGTGTAGGTGTGCGTCGGATTGGTCGCGGTGCTGGTGGCGCCGTCACCAAAGTCCCACACCACGCTGGTGATCAGGCCGGTGGAACTGTTGGCGAACGTAACCACGAGGGGCACGGCACCCTTCGTTGGCGAGCCGGTAAATTGCGCGTCCGGCGGGGGCACTTGCACCGTGAATGTCGTGGCGCAGGACGACGAGTTGCCGGAAGCGTCCGTGACAGTGATGACGACCTCTGTCGCTCCGGCTCCCACGACCGTGCCGGCAGGCGGTGACTGGGTTCTGAGCAGCGCGTTGCTGGCCGTGCAATTATCCGTTGCCTGGACCTTGGCGGTGAAATCCGGCACCACCGCCTGCCCGACGCCGTTGCCCGGCACGGTCACGGCCGGGGCGCAGGTGATAATGGTCGGTGGCGTCGTGTCGACCACGGTGATCAAGGAGCTTTCGGTCAGTGTATTTGAGCCGCCTGTGCCGCGCACGGTGAGGCTCACGGAGTACGGGCCGCCACACGTGTACGTGTGCACCAAGGTTGTTGCGGCGGTATTCGTCACGGTCCCGTCTCCGAGGTTCCATGAGCGGCTGGTGATGGTGCCGGACGACGTGTCGGCGAAGGTGACCAGCAACGGCGACGAGCCGTTGGTCGGTGCGGCGCTGAAGCGGGCCGCCGGGCCCGACGTGCCGCTGCCGGTGACGGCATTGCTCGAATTGCCGCCGTTGGACACGAAGATGACGGTGCCAGCGAAGCTTCTGGCGGAAAACGGCGTAAAATTGATCACGACGTTGGTCGAACCGAACCCCGGGACGTTGTACGAAGTACCCGCGCCGACGGCAAATCCCGCGGCGGTGATCGTCGCCGTGCCGCTCAGCGCTTCGCCTCCGCTGTTATTTACGAGAAAACTCGCCGAGACGGTGTGCCCGACAGTGGCGGTCCCGAAATTCAGCGAGAGCGGGCTGACGTCGAGTTGTGCGGGCGTGGTCGCCGTGCCGGTCACCGCGTTGGACCATGTGACGCTGCCACTCGTGAGCACGACCGAGTTGGTATAATGTCCCGCGGACGTGGGGCTGAACGTCACGATGACCATGCCGGTCTGTCCCACGGAAACATTGAAGGGATTCCCGCCGAGAACCGCAAACGGGCTGCCGTCGATAACCAGCGCGGCTGTGCCCGTCAGAATCGTCTCGGTATTGTTGATGACGCTGAACGCCTGATTGCTGGTTTGGCCAGTGAGAAGGGTTCCATAGTCGAGATTGGCGGGGCGGACGACAAACGGCGGTGGATCGGTGGCGGTGATGGTGAGCGAAGCTGTATTGTTCGACGCGACGGGATCCGGTGTGAGTGCGGTCACGACGGCGGTATTCGTGAGCTGGGCGGGAACCGCGGGCACGACACTGATGGCGACCGTGGCGACACCGTTGTTGGTGAGGGCACCGAGACTGCAGATGACAATGCCGTCGATACTCGTGCACGCGCCCTGGCTCGCGGAAGCGGAACTGAACGTGACATCGGCTGGCAGAGCGTCGGTGACGGTGACGCCGATGGCGGTGGCGGGACCGTTGTTGGCGATGGTCAGGGTGTACGTAAGGGGAAGCGCGGCGACGGCCGGGTCGGGCGAGGCCGATTCGGTGAGCACGAGGTCGGCGGCGAGACCGTTGAGGGCATTAATGAGGCTCTGGCCCCTGGGAGTGCCCCAGCCGGTGCAGAGGTCGTAGCCGGGTGCGGCAAAGAATTGCGCAGGGCTGGCGCTGTTGGTGTTATTGCCGGTCGTGACATCGTGGAAGTTGTTCGTGTAACTGGAACTGTTGCCGATCGAGTAGATCGCGGGATTGAGGAAACCGACGGTCGCCTGGCTGTTGGCGGCGGCTTGCTGGTTGACCAGGGCCGTGAACGCCGCCCACAACGGCGCGGCGCAACTGGTTCCACCGAAATCGCCGGTCTGGCCGTTGTCGTAAATGACGTAGATGTTGTCGGCGGTGAGCGCGACATCGGGAATGTTGCGCATGGTTGTCGAACCGTTGTTGGCGGACATGCTGGTGCCCTGCTGCCAATTAGGGATCGTGTAGGAAGTGCTGATGCCGCCGCTACTGGCGTCGGGCTGGGTGGGCATCCAGTTCCAGACAGTTTCCGAAGCCCAGGATCCACCCGGTCCGGTGGTGGTCAGGGTTGTCCCGCCGACGACGGTGATGTACGGGTCGTCCGCGGGATAATTGGCCAATGAGATCGAGCCGGAATAGGCGCCGGTATCGCCGGAGGATTGAAAGAAGGATTGTCCCTGGGCGGCCATCTCTTGAAAGAGCTGATCGGTGGTGGCGTTGACGCCACCGCTCCACGTCCACGAGGAACTGAGTTGCTGGGCGAGATTGTCCGTGACCATACGGCTCAGGACGTCGTTGGGAACACCGCGAGGTCCGGCTTCGTACACGATCACTTTGGACAGTCCCGGTGCCATGGCAATGGCCATTTCGATGTCGAGCGATACCTCATCATCGTTGGCGCCGGGCCGGCCGCGGAACCCGTCCAGCAGAACATTCATCAGCGTGATGCTCGGGAGACCGGCCTGCGTCTCATAGGAGGTGATGTCATTGGCGTAGTAGCCGTCGAATTCGAGGAGGCCGACGGTCTGGCCGGTGCCGGTGAGTGAAACGCCGGGAACGTATGCCGCCCGGAAATCAGACCCGATGTAGGCGCCACCGGGCCCCGAACCATCGGCGGGCTGGGCATTTGTCCGCTGGTTGACGGGAGTTGGCTTGAGACTCATCGGGTGTGGGACGACGTAGTTGTCCAATCCGCTGATGTCGAGGATGGGAACGCCGAGGTCGACGGATGGCTCGGTATCCGGCGCGTAAAAGGTGCGGGCTTCCGTCGGGTGTCGATACACGCGCATGGTCACGTGAAAGGCTCTCTCGATGTCCGCCACCGAGGCGTTCACGTCCAGCAAGACCCGATTCGGATGCGTAGCGGCGACCGTAAAACCGTGCGATCTGGCGAAATCGATGACGGCCTGGTAATCACGGGGTGTGGGACCAAACAGCTCGGTGAACTGCCCGGGTTTCAGGTAATGGCGGTAGTTGGGACTGGCCGGGTCGTAAATCTGGCGGAGCAAGCTATCGAGAGCGTCCTGGTTGCGCAGCGGCAACCCGATCGCCAGATACAAGCGGTTGGTGCCGGGAAGACGGTCGACGGGTTGCAACTTCAACTCGGTCACGGCGCGTGGTACGTGGCCGCGGAGGGTCCGGGTTTCAGATGCCCGAGTTGGGCTGGCGAGGAGAACTGCGGCGGTGCTGGCCGCGATCAGACCGCGTGTACCACGGGCGCACCAAGAGAGAATCCTGGCGACAAAAAGATGGTGGAAAAATGGCATGGGGGCCTCGCGCCGCCGCTCCCCATGCCTCTGGTGGGCAATTCGACACATGTTCGAACGTTTGTGCCTCCAAAAAAGAGCACCAGCCGTGCCACGGCCAGTATCGCAAGTGGTTCTTGGGCAGGGTGTTTCACGATAAAAGCGTACAGGCAAACGGATTCACCACGGAGTCACAAAGTGCGCCAGTGCGCGGGAGGATGGCTGATGGAAAGTCCAACTCGGCGACCGTCATTAGAATTTGAGTTTGCCTGCGGCGAGTAACTCGACGATTTCCCGATGCCCCTTCTCCGCCTCGGATTTGTCGGCGTATTCGCGTTCGTACAAAGGATGACGCAGGGATTTGACGCTGGCCGTGTAGCTGGCCAAAACGCCGCGACACACGAAGACTTGGGTAACGCACAGCGGGGGCGGCTGCGCGCCCGTTCCTGCCGACAGCCTGAGCATTTTGTCGCGCCACTGGACGTCCGTCTCGACGGTCGAGACGCGGAGATAGCGGCCTGGCCACCAGCTTGCCACGACGGTGGCGGCAAGAACGGGTGGCGCGAATGGACGTTCCGAAACCCAGCGGGCACGCATCGGTGACCAACAATCTAGCAAGCGACCCGCGCGCGGGCAAGCTTGTCGAAGACGCGAGCAGGGGCGACTGCTTCAAGGCGCTGTCTCGCCCAGCTCGGCGAGTGCGTCCCGGTAATACGATCCTCCTTCCCCGCCCGAGCCGAGATGCGCGCGAATGTACGCGGCGATGTGCTGCTTCGCCTCCGAAGCGCCCGGAAACTCCTCGTCGGTCCAGAAACGCCGCGCCCGGTCGAAGTAGCCGACGCGCGCGAGAAACGCCGTGCCGAAGTACGCCGTCTCTTCCAGGGATTCCCCGTCGCGCACTCGGAATGACCCATCCGGCTGGAGGGATTTCTTCAAGCACCAATCGAGCATTTTGCGGAGCTCGGTGCGGATGGCTTCTTGTTGGCGCGGGGTGGCGTGTTTCCAGCCATAGCGAAAGAGCACGACCACATCCATGTTGTGATGATTGGCATAACCCGAGTGGCTCAGCCAACCGTTTGGGTATCGCTTGTCCTTGATGGCCAGCGTGGTATCGATGACCTTCGGCCAATCGGTGATATCGCCTTTGAGATAGCTGATGATGTGAAACGTGATGCTCAGGCGATCCGTCTTGATGATGCGGTCGCCCGACTTGAACCAGGCGCCCCAGTAGCCGGTGTCGGTGTTGCGCGCCTTGTTCATGAGAAAATCGAGAAACGCTTTCTTGAGTTGGGGATGATACGGGTAATTTGCCGGCTCGTGGTGGATGACCAGCCGCAGCAGGTTCGCCACGGTCTCGTTGAACTCGCGGCCACGGTCAACGCCGTCGGCATCCGGGTCCGAGATGAGAAGATTGTTGAGATGGGCGGTGAGTCTTTCCGGGGAATTGATCTGATCGAGGAAACGGCAGGGATACTTTGGCACCAGATGTTTGTCGTCGAGCTCGGAGATTTCACCGAAGGACGCATCCAACTTGAAAAACCATTCCGTATAGCATCGGCCCCAACTGCCGTCGGTCTCGGACTGTTCGTCGGGAGCGTTCATTGCTGAGGGATCTTTCAGGGTGGCGCGAAGGTCCTGAATGCGGCTGGCGATGCGGTCAAAATCGCGGGTTGAATCCACGAGCCAGTCGGTCTCGGTGAGAATCTGGTAGGCGCATTGAGTGTTTTTACCCGCTTTTTCGAGAGCCAGGACCTGCTTGTTCAACTGGCGGAGTTGAACCCAATAATACGCCTTCTCCCACTTCTCCCGGTACAGGACGACGACGGCCACCAGTGCCAAGAGTGTGAGGACGACAGGAATCCAAAGCCTTCGCTTCATGGAAGGCCCGTTAACGTCTTGTTCGGTGGTGGCGCGGCCGGGGTTTCAACGGCTTGGACGACATTCTGGCTGAACCGCAGCACGCACTGTCCGCAGCCTTCACAGATCTGCTGCTGAAGCACGAACTGGATGTCGCCAAACTCGGCGGCCCAGACCGGGTATTCCGTTCCGCAGATCCGTCGGCCCACGATATTCGCGAGATGTTCCCGGCCTGACTTCACCAGTTGATCATGCCAGGGGCAACGATTGACCAGAATGTTGAAGCCATCGACGGTCTTCCGGGTCTCGAAATCAAACTCCTCGAGAGCCAGCTTTGTCGTCAGGCATTCCCGGAGCGCGTCGATTCCCCGGTCGGCATTCAGCATGGCTTTGAGCATCCGCGCCTGAATCTTCGGCAGGACTTTCCAGACTTGATGGTCAGCCTCCAAAGCGGCTTCGAACCCGTGCTTCTCCTCGACCTTCATAAACCACAGCCCGTCGACTGCCGTGTAGCAGCGGTGGAAGTATTGGGCTGCTTGTTTGTCGGTCAGCATTGTTGATGATCCCCAGAATGCTGTCGGCATTATCGCATGGCCGTCAACCTTGAATGGAAGACAGAAGGCAGAAGACGGAAAACGGACGAGGAAGGGTGAGCCACAGCGCCACTTGTTCTTGTGGGGTCAACACCCTATGGCGTTGCGCCTCTGTTCCCCGTACTGTTCTTCCATGAACCGTACTTTGAAATGGCCAGCTTTGAAACTGGCGGCGTTATGACTCGAAGCGAAACACAGTATCGAACCCACAAGATTGTGATACGAGACGAGGTTGAATTCGCGTCCCATGGCGTGATGTTGACGATGAATCCACCGGCGCGGGGCAAGCGGATCATCGAAGTGGACGACGTGGACGTGACGAGTCGTTGCCGTGTATCCGACACCGACGAACAGAAAACGGAGACGGCCATGCGTTTTATTGATCGTATCTACCCGAAACGCGGAAGCTCGTAGGCAGAAGGCGGACGGCTCCCTGCCCTGTCAGCGATGCGAAGGGCGAGCCACCCTTCGACCTCGCTCAGGGCAAGAGGCAGATTCACACGGACGGAACGGATGAGGCGCGGCACGCGGTGCGGCGAGCGGAGGGGAAGACTGCGGGAGGATCCGGATGGCCACAATGTCACAATGCTTAGATGTGACTCCGGAGACCCAAACGGGTCTCCTCTTTATTAGGCCTCGTCTTCATGGCTTATCGAGCGTCTTCGCACCGGGAATGCTCCAAGCCTTGGCAATTCTGCCCTGCTGCACTTCGTAAATCATCAAGAGTCTAATCTTGCCTGCGCCTTCGGGGAAGGTCCGAGTCACCTCCTCGTGGTCAACGACAAAACTCCCCATCACGGTGCGGCTCAAAAGTCTGGCATATAAATTTGGCTCCTGAAACCGAGCCGTGTAACGCTCTCGAAATGCCGCCGCTCCACTGGCCAGCAACTTGGATGGATACTCCAACATCTGTGCATCCTCCGCGTATGTCGCCAGCAGCGCCTCAAGGTCTCGCGCATTGAAGGCATCAAGCTGTCTCTGCACAACCGCTGCTGGATCGTTTGAGAGTCCCATGGTCGAGAAGTCTAACATTATTACACTCGCATTACCCATTTTCCCATCATTCGCGCTTCCGGTTCCAGAGGACAAAGTTTCGAGATACGCACGCCAACGGCCCTCTCTCCAAATCGCTCTGCATGCGCGCGATTCCGGAAGCGAAGGCCCCTTCGGAAATCAACCGTAGGCATGAGTAAGCCTTCCGAAGATAGGCCTCGGCGTCCCTCAACTCATAGGCCTGTTCCACAATTCCCTGGCCGACCATCTCAAAGCCAGCCCGTTCGGAATACTCTCGCAACTGTTCGACCCTCGGGTAGCGCTTGAGTTCGTGCTCGACCGTTTCTGGAAAGTAAAACGCCAGAGGCATCCTCCGACGGATCGTGTCCTCGCAATCCGTCAAAGTGGCCAGTAGCCCTTGGGGCTTGAGAACGCGAAAGGCCTCCCGAAAATACGCCGCACGGTTCTCCACGTGGTGAACGACGTCCACCGAAAAAGCCATGTCAAAAACAGCCTCAGGGAAGTCGAGATGCTCGGCAGGTGCGACGCGGTATGCCACGGTCGTGTTGCGCTGCCGGGCTTCAGCGATCATCTTCTCAGCGGGGTCAACACCAGCGCAGTCACAGCCGATGCGCTTCTGAATCTCGGACACATGGTTGCCAGTACCGCAGCCAATCTCCAGCACCCTGGATGCTTTGGAAACGCCGCTTCGCGCGACAAGCAATTCGATTGTTGCCGCATCACTGTGGCGATATCGGGCGTACTCGTGGGCGAGTTGGTTGTATTCGATGCCTGCCATTTGAGCCGACATTTCCCATATGACCTACGGCCCGCGACCGTCGGGGGCCATTCAGTTTCATTGATCAGCATTTTATCCCCGCGGACACGGCTATCAAGCCTTCTTGCGACTCCAAGATCGGTTTCCCGACCCCGGCAGACGTGCCTCCTCGCCACTGATTCTGCCCGACCACACTCCCATCCGGAAGAAGAAAGTGATCCGGGCAACAGGCCCATTAGATGTGACCTCTAAACTACGCACACTTCGGAGAGAAGGCCACGACGGAGAGTGGCCCTCCAATTTGACGTGAGTCGGCCCGGCAGCGGAATCTTTTGCGAGTAGCGAAACGATTTCGAGGGGCGGTCACAGAAAGTGGCGCGGCTGGAGCACGGACAGCAGGAAACGGCAGAGACCCTTCGACAAGCTCAGGGTAGGCAAGCTCAGCATGACAAGGGGGGAGTACGACACGGAACACCGCGTGAGGGCACGCGGCCTACAACTGCGAACCTCAAAACGCGATCTCCGCTGCAGGCGCTATCAGCGCGGCATGTATTGCTGATGTTTGGGTGAATCGGGATCCATGAGGTCCCAGTGCTGGGCGTCGGCAACAAAGATGTCCATGGTGGGCTGAAACAGGGTTGGGTCGTCCAAACTCGACGCGGTGATCCCGATGTAATCCCATTTGGGATTCTCCGCGCCCGTGAGGCGGGAGCCGCAATTGGCGCAGAAGCCGCGAATATTCGGTCGGCCCAGCACGCTGGGTGTGGGATAATACTTCAACTCGCCCTTGGTGACCCGGAACGCGCTGAGCGGAACGACCACGACGGGGAGGTACGGACCGCCGCTGAGTTGCTGGCAGTCGCGGCAGTGGCATTTGAGCATCCGCAATGGTTCGGCGGAGCATTCGTAACGGACCGCGCCGCACAGGCAGCCGCCGGTAATGGGCAGGTTCATGGAGCCGCGTCAGGCCGTCAACTTCAAGAAGTTGGTGAGGATATGTTTGCCATTTTCCGTGAGGATGGATTCGGGATGGAACTGGACGCCCCAGATCGGGAATTTCCTGTGGCGGAGGCCCATGATCTCGCCTTCGGGCTTGGTTTCGGCGGTGACCTCGAGGACGTCGGGCAACGTGTCGCGTTTGACGAGGAGCGAGTGGTAGCGGGTGGCGGTGAAAGGATTGGGCATGCCCGCGAACAGGTCGCGGCCATTGTGATGGATCGGCGAGGTCTTGCCGTGCATCAGGCGCTCGGCGCGGACGACTTCGCCGCCGAACACGTGGCCCATGCATTGGTGGCCGAGGCAGACGCCGAACGTGGGGATGGTCGGGCCGAAGGTCTTGATGATGTCGTTGGAGAGGCCGGATTCGCGGGGCGAGCATGGGCCGGGCGAAACGAGGATGCGGGACGGTTTGAGGGCGCGGATCTGGTCGAGCGTGATCTCGTCGTTGCGGAAAATTTTCATGTCCACGCCCAACTCGCCGAGATACTGCACGAGGTTGTACGTGAAGCTATCGTAATTGTCGATGACCAGCAGCATACGCGAGACGGTACGATAACCGCGGGCGTTGACCAAGTCAAAAGACGGCGAGCGTTTTGCTCTTGCGACGGTGTCGCGCGTCGTGCAATGTACTGACCATGGACTACTCGGTGCCGCCGTATCTTGTCAACCAGCCGCCGCCGCCGCCGAGGCGGACGGGGTGGATTGTGTACGCGGTGATCGTGACGTTTTTCCTGTTTTTGAGCGTACTGGCCAACCTCGTGTTGTTTGCCGCGGTGTTTGGAAGGGGCGCGTCCGATGTCATCTCCGTGAGCCATCGCGGGCGTTACCAGGAACAGTATGTGGAAGGCGAAGAGGACGCGAAGGACAAGATCGCGGTCATCTATTTGCAGGGAGTGATCAGTTCGTCGGGAGAGGGTGACGCCAGCGAGGACGGGATGGTGGAGGACATCCAGGACCAGCTCCAACAGGCGGTCGATGACAAGCACGTGAAAGCCATTATCCTGCGGATCGATTCGCCGGGGGGCGAGGTGGTGGCTTCGGATACGATTTATGACGCGGTGGTGGCGGCCCGCGAGAAGAAGCCGGTGGTCGCCGACATCGACACGATGGGCGCGTCGGGGGCGTACTATGTCGCGGTCGGGGCGGATTACATTGTGGCGAATGAGTTGAGCATCACCGGCAGCATCGGCGTGATCATGGAGAGCTTCACGTTCGCCGGCTTGGCGGACAAAGTGGGGGTCAAATTTTACACGTTCAAATCGGGGAAGTACAAAGACATCCTGAACCCGTCGCGGGAACCGACGGACGACGAGAAGGCGCTGGTGCAGGGGATGGTGATGGAGGTGTACGACAAATTCGTCGGCATCGTGGCGCAGGAACGCGACATGAAGGTGGACGATTTGAAGAACGGCCTGGCCGACGGGCGGATTCTGTCGGGCAAACAGGCGTTGGATGCCGGTTTTGTGGATGGCCTCGGTTATTTCGATGATGCCATCGACAAGGCGGAGGAGTTGGCGTCCATCAAGAAGGCGCGAGTGATTCGGTACGTCGAGCCGTTCAGTCTCCACAACCTGCTGCGGTTTATGGGCAAGAACGACCGGGCGAAGATTCAGATCCAGTTGACGCCCGATGAATTCAAGTTGCAGGCCGGGCGCATGTATTTCCTCCCGTCCTACATGTTCCACTGAGCCGGGCTAGGATTTCGGTTTGTCGTCGAGCTGATCGATTTTTCCGCCCCACGAAAGCACGGTAGCCAGCCCCTTTTCCTTTTCGGCCATGGCCTTGTCGCCGGCGCGCATGTAATACATCGACAGACTCGTGTGCGCGAGCATGTCGTTGGGAGCGATCTCGATCGCGCGTTTGCCGGCTTCGATCGCCTCGGGGATTCGGTTCGCACGCAGGTAAGCCATGCCCAGCGCGTGCCAGGCGTCGAAGTACGACGGATCGGTCTCAACGGCTTTTCGATAACACTCGATGGCCCTGTCGTATTCCGCCATCGCGAATTCCGCCATGCCCTGGTCGTAGTGTTCTTCTTTCGTCATGTTCTCCGGCGCGTCGGTACGGCCTCCTCTGTCGTCAAGTGTTCCCGCTGCAACTTGCGTTTCAGCCACCAATCAGGGTCATAATGCCCATCCATATCACTCAGCGGCTGGCCGGCGCCTTCCAGATGGTCGAACTCGCCCCGCTCCATCGCGTCGCGGATTCGGTTCTCGGCAATGATGGGAATTGCTCCGATCATTTCTTCGTCACCAGCGCGAGAATTGATTCCACGAGGCCCGGGATGGTATGCACCTTCGCTTCGACGGCGACTTCCAATCCCTTCTCGCGTGCGGCTTGCGATGTCTGCGGCCCGATGCTCGCAAATCGCATCTGCGGATACTGCTTCACCAGCGCCGGAACATCCACCAGATTACAGAAGTTCACGACCGTGGACGAACTGGTAAACGTCACGATGTCGGCGCCTTCGCTGAGCAGTCGCGCCCGATGACCGTTGCGATCCTCCGTATCAGGCACGGTTTGATATGCGTCCAAATCGTCCACGATGGCCCCGAGATCCTCCAACCCGCGTGCCAGCCGCTGGTCCGCCAGGTCGGCCCGCGGGAGGAGCATCTTCAGGTTCTCGCAACTCACTGATTTCTTAAATTCTACCAGCAATGCCTCGGTCGTGAACTCCCTGGGTTGCAAGTCCACCTCCAAGTGCAACTCGGTGAGTTTCTGCGTGGTCACGGCCCCGATGGCGGCGATCTTCACGGGACCGACCTCGCGGATGTCCTTGTGGCGCGCAAAGAACTCTCGAAAAAACGCATCCACGCCGTTGGGACTAGTGAAAACCAACCAATCGTATTCCCCCAGCCCGTCCACGGCTTCCCGCAACGGCGCCAGACTCGGAGGCGGCTGGATGCGAATCGTCGGAATCTCCAGCACATCGGCGCCCAGTTCGCTGAGTTGACGCACCAACTCGCTGGCCTGCTCGCGGCTGCGCGTGACGACGATCCGCCGCCCGAACAACGGCCGTTGCTCGAACCAGTTCAGGTTCTCGCGCAGCCGGGCCACCTCGCCTACGACCGTGACGGCCGGTGGTTTGAAATCCGCCTTGGAAGCGACGTCGGCAATGGTCGCCAGCGTGCCTTGAATTGTTTGTTGCCTTCCGGTGGTGCCCCAACGAATCATGGCGACCGGAGTTTCCGTCGACGCGCCGTGCCGGACCAGTTCCTCGGCAATGGTGCCGATGCGTTCCACTCCCATGAGGATGACGCGCGTTCCGAAGAATTTCGCCACACCCGCCCAATCCACCTGGTTCTCTTCCTTTGTCGGGTCCTCGTGCCCCGTGATGACCATAAAGGCCGTGGCGACCGCCCGATGCGTCACCGGGATGCCCGCGTACGCGGGCGCGGCAATTGACGAACTGATCCCGGGCACGATTTCAAATTTGAAACCGGCCTTGTGCAATTCGATTGCCTCTTCCCCGCCACGTCCGAACACGAACGGGTCGCCCCCTTTCAGGCGCGTCACAATCTTCCCGTCCCGCGCTTTCTCAACAAGCAGGGCATTGATGTCGTCCTGCGTGAGCGTGTGCTTTTTCGCCATCTTGCCGGCAAAGATGATCTCCGCGTCGGGCCGCGCATGCTTCAGGAGCGATGGATTCACCAAATTGTCGTAAACAATTACGTCGGCGAGTTGGATGCACTCCAGCCCGCGCACGGTGATCAGGCCAGCGTCGCCGGGCCCGGCCCCCACCAGATACACTTTGCCTTTCTTCGTCATTTGAGAACCTGCTTCGCCGCTCGCTCGCCCAACGCTGCCGGGTCATTCATCGGCCCGGCAATATCCACGCGCCTGACGTTCTTGCCGTCGGGGGTGAACGTCGCGCCGACCAAATGCAGTTGGCCGCCTTCGACCACGGCATGAGCCGCGTACGGCACTTGACAGCCGCCGCCCAATGCCCGCAGGAAAGCCCGTTCGGCGGTCACGCACGCCGCCGTGTTCGCGTCGTGGATGCCTGCCAACGCTGCGCGTGTCCCGGTGTCCGCCTCGCGCACCTCACAGGCGATGGCCCCCTGCCCTACTGCGGGAATCATTGTATCGAACCCGATCTCCTGCCAGTGAAACTTCCCAAATTTCTTCCAGAAGCCGAGCCGTCGCAATCCGGCGGCGGCAAGGATGAGGACATCCATCGAGTCATTCTCGGCGAGTTTACGCAGTCGCGTTTCGACGTTGCCGCGGATTTCCTCGATGTGCAGGTCGGGCCTTTGCGCCAGGAGCTGTGCGCGACGCCGGATGCTGCTGGTGGCGACGCGGGCGCCGTTTGGCAACTCCGGAATTGATTGGAACGCTTTCGAAATGAACACGTCGTGGGCATCTTCGCGCGGCGGGACCGCGCCGATGGTCAGCCCGTCAGGTAACACGGTCGGGAGGTCTTTCATGCTGTGCACGGCCACGTCAATGTCGCCGTTGAGAAGCTGTTCCTCGATTTCCTTTGTAAACAATCCCTTGCCACCGCCGGTGACAAGCGAAAGATTCGCGAAGTTATCCCCGCTGGTCTTGATGATCTTGGTTTCCGACCGGAGCGCCGGGTTCGCTTTCCGCAGCAGCCCACGGATAATCTCCACCTGCGCCAATGCCAGCGGGCTGCCACGCGTGCCAATGAGTAACGGCTTCATGAGACCTGGGGCCGGGCGGGATTGGGTAGCGGCGTGTCGGCGGCCCGGCGGCGGTATCGCTCCTCGACAGCCTCACGGTTGCTCTCCAGCCAATCCGCGAGACGACGCACATGCTGGGCAATTAGCACCTGGCATGCGGCGATCTCACGTTCGCGTGCCGCCATGTTCTCCCGCGCGATCTGTTGAAGATCATCGATGTCATATAGGTACACGCCGTCCAACTCGTCGCACGCGCGCTCGATGTCGCGGGGCACCGCGATATCGATGAGGAACAGCGGACGCTGCCGGCGGATTCTCATCAACGGCGCAAGCTTCTCCTTGGTGAGGATCGGGTGTGGCGCGGCTGTCGAGCTGATAACAATGTCAACCTCGGGAAATTCGCTCGGCCACTGGTCATAGGAGATTGCCCGTCCCTGAAGTTGGACGGCCAGCGCCTCGGCCCGTTCGTGCGCGCGACTGCAGACCAGAATGGCGCCGGCGCCGCGACTCTGAAGGGCGCGCGCCGTCGCTTCGCTCATTTGCCCGGTGCCGATGACCATCACGGCGCACTTCCGCAGTTTGCCGAAGATCTTTTCCGCGAGGTCGACCGCAACCGTGCCGACGGAAGTCGAGCCGCGCGCGATGGCGGTGGTGGACCGGATATGCTTGGCGGCGGAGAACGCCTTTTGGAAAACGCGATTGAGGACCACCCCGGTTGTACCGGCGACTTGCGCGACGGAGTACGCGTCTTTCACCTGGCCAAAGATCTCCGTCTCGCCGAGCACCATGGAGTCGAGCCCGCAAGCGACTTCGAGCAGATGGTGGATGCACGAGTCGTCACGATGCTCGTAGAGATGGGCGTCCAGGCGATCGGTCAGGCGGTGATGGTCATGGAGAAACTCCCGGACCGAGCGGGCGGCTTCACTGGCGTTCTCCGCGAGAGCATACACTTCCACCCGGTTGCACGTCGATAGGATCACCGTCTCGTGCAACGGGCTGGCGGCCAGCAACCGGGTGTGCGCGTCGCCGAGGCTCGTCTTGGCGAAGGCCAGTTGTTCGCGCACTTCGACGGGCGCGCTTCGATGATTCAAGCCGATGACAATCAGGTTCATGGCTGGAACAGGTTGACACCCCAAAATCCGATGAGCATGAGCGCAAAGGACGCCATCGACGCCAGTGCCACCTTTCGCCCCCGCAATGTCCACAACCCTCGCGCGGCAACGAGTGCGCCGTACAGCACCCACACCGAGGATGCCCAGATGATCTTCGGGATCGTCCAATGACCTACAATGTGATACGAGATGATGCCACCCACCATGCCCGCGGTCAGCATCGCAAACCCCATGATCAGCAATCGGAAATGGATGACGTCGAGTTGTTCGATCGACGGCAGAAGCAGGAAGGAGGATGTCAGCCGTCGCGTTTTGAGTTGACGCTCTTGAAACAGGTACATGGCGCCGGTGACAAATGCCAGGGCAAACGCGCCGTACGCCAGGACCGCGATCGCGGCGTGTAACTCGACCCACGCGCTCCGCGACGGCGGCTGGGCGCTCACCACGTCCACGGGCAGCAACAGCGCCGCCAGGCAAATCACCAATACCAGCGGCGCGGTGAACGCGCCAAGGAACGAAACCCGGTACGATGGCCCAATCAGCAGAAAGAAAAGCACAGCCGCCCAGGTAACGAACACCTGCGTCTCGAACAGGTTCGTCAACGGGCAACGTCCGAGTGCCCGGCCGCGCAGGTACAGGAAGACCGTATGCAACACAAACCCGGCCGCCATGGCCGCGTAATTCGCCTGTTGCAAGCCCGGTCCGCCACCGGCCGACCGCAGGCGTCGGAGGGTCACAATGCAACTGGCGCCATAAAAAACCAGTGCCAGCCAGAGAAATGTTCGGTCGGTCATAATGCCTTCTTCTTCACGCGGCGGGCCGCGCTCATCCTTCTGAGCAGCCGAGGATACCCGTGACCAAGGAATCGTTCAAGATCACGGCGCAACCGCTTGGCAAACGCCGGACTCACTCCTCCCGTCGAAATCGCGAGAGAAATCCCGCCGCGACGCACGTGAGACGGCACGATGAAATTGCCGGCCGACGGCGGGGCAATACAATTGACAAGCACCCGGAGACGCTTCGCTTCCACGCACACAGACTCATTGATGGCCAGATCGTTCGTGGCGGCAATTGCCAGGGACGCGCTACGCAGATCCCCCCGCCGGTACGGTCGACGCACCCACCGAACCCGGTTGCTTTGTGCCAGCCGGCGGATCGTTGCGTTGGCTTCGGGACTGATGACGGTCACCCGCGCTTTTGCGCCAAGCAGCGTGTGGATCTTGCGTGTCGCGACACCGCCCGCGCCAATGACCACGACGGGTTGGTCCGCGAGATCGAGAAACAGTGGGTAGTGCATCTAAGAAATTGGCAGCGGGGGTGACCTGGTGTCACCCCCGCCATCCGTTCATTGGAAGGGCCGTAAGCCAGATTCTGTTTCTGATAGCCATTTATCTATGCGACCGGTACCCGCGGCTTTCGCCCCGAATTGCTTCGGGACACTGATGCGGGCCACATCTCGCCGCCTATTTGGTCTTGCTCCCGATGGGGTTTTCCGTGCCGCCGGCATTACTGCCGACGCGGTGGGCTCTTACCCCGCCATTTCACCCTTACCCGCCCCAGAAGCTGACGAGGCGGGCGGTTTGTTTTCTGTGGCACTGTCCGTCAACCCGACGTTACATCGGGCTGCCCCCGCTTGCGAGGGGCATCGCGCCCTGTGGAGTCTGGACTTTCCTCCCAGCCCTTTCGGGCTCAGCGGCTATCCGCCCTTCCAAATCGAATTCAAATCAAACAACACGCTGGCGCGCCATCATTCCGGCTGCCAATATAGAATGCGCCCGCAGTAATCGCAACTGGTCAACTCGGTCCCGTGCTTGGCGTTGTGGGCCAGTTGCGGCGGGATATTCAGATGGCACCCGCCACAATTCCCGTTACGGATCGGAACAATCGCAAAATCGCTCTTGCTGCGCATCAGCCGCTCATAGCGGTTCAACGCATCGGGATCGACCTCTTGGGCAAGTTGCTGTCGCTCCGCCAGCACTTGTTTCAGGTCCTGATCGATAATGGCGATGCGCTTCTGAAGATCGGCCCGCTCGGCCTCCACTTTGGCCGTGATCTCCTTCAGCGTAACCTGCTCTGTCTTCACCGAAGGCTGAAGTTCGTCACCCTTCTCCATCACTTCCAACTCATGCGTCTCAATCTCATCGATTTCCCGTTCGACCCTGGCGATTTCCTTCAGCAGCGCCTGGTATTCGGTGTTCGACTTGATTAGGGAGAGCTGCGTCCGGTACTTCGTTATCTGGGTGCGCTTCGACTCGGCGTCAATCTCCCATTTCTTCCGCTCGGCTTCGAGGTGTTTCGCCTCATCCCGCAAACCATCCAAACGAGCAGACTCCGCCTTCAGGCGTTGTTCCGCCGCCGCGACCTGTTCGGGAATGCGCATCCGTTCCATCTTGAGTTGCGCAATCCGCCGGTCACGGTCCTGCACTAGCAGGAGTTTTTCGAGAGCTGGCAGCATGACATCCTTCCTACATCAATAAGTGTAAATGGACGCGCACAATGTGTCAACGCCGCGCCCCACCCCGTTTTCCCATGAGCTGATCGACGTATTTGCCAAGTATGTCCGCTTCCAGATTCACCAAATCATCTTCCCGGCACGCCCGCAGGTTCGTGACGTCCCGCGTGTGCGGGATGATCCAGATACGGAACCAGTTACGACCGATCCCCGCGACGGTCAGGCTGATGCCGTCGATGGCGACCGACCCTTTCTCGACGATATAGCGCATCACCGAAGCGGGCGCTTCGACATCCAGCACGTAATCTTTGCCGTCACGTTCAAACCGTCGCACCTTGCCCCGCGCATCCACGTGGCCGAGCACAAAATGCCCGTCGAGCCGCGCATCAGCGCGCAGTGGTCGCTCCAGATTGACGAAGGAACCGCGTCGGACGAATTCGAGGTTTGTCCGCCGGAGTGTCTCGTCGAGCACGTCAAACCTCAACACGCCGCCCCGCGATCCGACGACGGTGAGGCACGCGCCATTGATTGCGACGCTGTTGCCGACGCGAAGTGATCGGCCAACCTTTGGCGCGCGAACGATCAATTCCGTCGACCGCTTGCCCGGACGGATTTTCTCGACGACGCCCGCTTCTTCAACGATTCCCGTAAACATGGCTCAAACGATAGGGATGCGATTCTTGTGTGTCGAGCAAAGTCTTTTCACGTCCGCGACTCGCACGAAACCCGGCTCCACGGTCATGGCATTCGCCGCGCCACAGGCTATTCCGAGACGGACGGCTTCCGCCACCGACTTACCGCGCCACAACCCGACTGCAATCCCGGCCATCACCGCGTCGCCGGAGCCGACCGGGTTTTTCGCTTTCACCCGTGGCGGCTTCCACGTCGTCACCGCGCGCCCGGGCTTCGCGGATGCCTGTACGCTCTTCGCGCCATCGGTGATCACGGCGTGCTGAGGCCCTTCCCTGACCAACCGGCGCAGCGCGCGCGACATGGCAGCTTTGTCCTCGGCGTTTACCCGCGTTGCCGCCGCCAGTTCATCGCAATTGATCTTCACGAGAAAGGGTCGGCGCTTCAACGCATTCCGGAGTTGCGCCGTCTGCGCGTCGATCAGCACGGGAACGCCCAGCCGTCGCGATTCGGTGACTAACCGCGCATAAAAATCGTCCCCGCAACCGTCGGGCACCGTTCCCGTCAGGACGACCAACCTCGCCCTCCGCGCCTCCGCTCCAAACGCGCGCCGCACGTTCCTCACCTCGACCGACGTCAACGCCCCCGATTCTTCCACCAACTCCGTCGCGCCATCACCGCCCAGCAGCGTCTGGCAAATTCGCGTCTCAGCTTCCACTCGCACGATGCGCGTGCCGAATTGTTCCCGCCCTAGTTTCGCGCGGAGCAACCGACCGCGAGCGCCACCCGCCACCGTCAACAGCCGCACGTCCGCGCCGAGGATCGACGCCACGCGCGCGACGTTCACTCCCTTGCCAGACGCCGTCTCGTCGACATGCGTCGCGCGGTTGACCTTGCCGGTAACGAGCTCTTCAAACACGAGTGTCCGTTGCCATGCGGGCGACAAACCGACCACAAGAATCATCGCGCCACGCTCGCTTCCAAGAGCATCTCGTCCCTGCCGACACGCCGCCATCGACAATCCCGAAGTCGCATCGCCTTCCCGACCCTCGAAGCGCCTTTGCCCGCGACCACCGCGACCGCGCCGCGTCCGCCGATGACAATTGGCGCATAGAACAACGCCACCCTG
>JBEKBH010000020.1:0-65775 GCA_050015495.1 Verrucomicrobiia bacterium | reverse complement strand
ATTTGGCTAATAAAGATGCCTACCTCTGGGTAGATCCAAGCAGCTTGACGTTCAGCGCCCCCGGCGGCAACGACACCCCGCCTACGGCCATTGCGCAGCTTACAGGACTCACAGCGGGCGAAACGGTAAGCGATGTGGGATTCAAAGCGCAAAGCACCACGGGTGCTTTTACGGTTGGTAGTCTTATTGTTGGCACCACATGGGGGGATGTCACCGGCGAGCTTGATGACTTCCCGCCCCCCCCGATCGGCCCCGAACCGACCACCTTTGTCCTCTGCGGGTTGGGTATGGTTTGTTTGGTTCTCGCGCGCCGGATGCGCCGTTAATATCCATTGTCCGCTTATTCACGACAGGCGCTGGGAAATTTTCCAGCGCCTGTTTAGTGTTTGACGCTGAACATTAACGACGTGGGGTCAGGTCTATTTATTATGCAATTATGTGCTGCGGAATTCGGCTCAGGTTTCAACCTTGCAACATTTGACGTAGCGACCCGCCCTCACCCCTGCGTTTCGAATTTCGCCATTCCGACTTCGAGTTTTTTACCCTGAGCAACGTCGAAGGGCATCTCCTTCGTGTTCTTCGTGCCTTCGTGGTGAAACCTTCGCGAGCGCACCTCACTGCGACAGGCCGATTCGGTAATAGCGCGACGGAGAACTCGCGGCATTCGCGTCGGTGACCGTCACGATGCCGCCCGTGCCCGGCACGTTGGAGATGATGGTCGACCACGGGCCGTTGACCACGTCGGCGGTGCTCTCGACGTAGTACACGCGGTTGGAGCCGGTGGCGAAACTGATCTCGGCGTCGTTCCCGTTGATCTGGACTCCGTCCATTTGCAGATCGGGCCCGACATCGAAGTTGATCACGCTCTCGATCCAATCCAGGTTCGCCGAGATGCGCGTGCTGTAGAACGCGCTGGGGATCGGCGCCGCGTTGGTCGCGGGCTGGAGCTCCCAGTCTCCCGGCGTCACCTCCTGGTACAACCCGCCCGCGTCGATCATCGACGCGTTGAAGGAGTTGCTGCTGGTGGCGTCCACGTTAAACGGGCCGTCCGCGGAATAGTTGATGCCCGCCAGTTCCCAGACGCCGTCGTTCTCGATAAACACGCCGCCTCCGGAATCACCGTACGAGATATCGCACGTGTTTGATCCCGTGTCACCGTCAAACGTGCACTGCAGCACGTCGCCGATACCGAGACCGAAGTTGGTCACGGAACTCACGGTGCTCTGGCCCCATCGCTCAACCCAATTGGTCACGCCCCACGTCCAGCCGTTCGTCAGTCCCTCCACGACGACGGGCACGCCCCGGTCCGTGCCCCGGCCGAATACCATGGCCGGGCTGTTCGTTTCCCCGGACGACGTGTACAGCGGCGCGTAGTACGGAAATGTCTCGGCCACCTGCCAGATGGCCAGATCGCTGTCGAGCGTGGTGTATTGCGCGACCGGGTGGTAAGTGACTCCACGGAAGACGAACACGTCGTTCGTCGAGCCGTAAATGTGCGCGGCGCTGATGAAAAACTGCGGCGCAATCGGCGTTCCCAGCCAGTTCCCCACCGGATAGTGGTTGGTAAACACCTCCAGCGAGGTGCTCCAAAAACCCTCGTATTGCCATCCGCTCTCGGCCAGCGCGCCCGTGGGCGCGTTCGTGTTGTACGCCGGATCCCCGGTCGATTGGAAGAGCACGGCGCGGACGTTCATCGCGTTCGCGGTAATCAACCAGACAACCACCAACACCGCCACAAAAGTCCCGCGCTGGCTCGTCACACCCATTTCCCTCATGTACTTCTTGCACGAATCATACCAGTTTTCTTTCCGGTTTTCACATCAATTTCCGGTGACAACCTATTTCCTTGACCCTCATGGCGTTATAAGTCAGCATCCCCGCCCGTTGTTGAGCCGATCCGTCTGCGCTCGCAACAGAATGAAAAAAATCGTCATCATCTTCTTGTTACTGGTCGCGGTCGTCGCCCTGGCGCTTGTCTATACCACCTTCAGCCGGCCGGCGCCGCGCGCCGCCGATTTGCTGCCCGATTCCTCGCTCGTGTTCCTCGATATCCCCGACTTCTCCAAGTCTCGTGACGACTTCTCCAGGACCGAATTGTACGCGCTGTGGGAGGAACCCGAAGTCCAGGCATTCCTGAAAAAGCCGCTCGACTTGTTCCGCCAAAACCCGTCCCATCCGGGCGTCGATAACGGCAACGTCGCCATCCTTGATTTCGCGCTCAACTCGGCCCAGGGCGAAGTCTTCCTGGGCCTCACCCACGTGACCATCCTTCCCTCATTCGGCGCCGGGC
Organism: Verrucomicrobiia bacterium; assembly: GCA_050015495.1. Taxonomy (GTDB): domain Bacteria; phylum Verrucomicrobiota; class Verrucomicrobiia; order Palsa-1439; family Palsa-1439; genus Palsa-1439. The sequence continues at coordinate 63,485 of JBEKBH010000020.1, read as the reverse complement.
TCGTTGTCGGCGTGGACACGGGACACAAGAAACTCCAGGCGACCGCGGGCCTGTACAAACTCGAGGAGTCACTCAAGAAGACATATCTTCAGGGCGATTTTGAAGACAAAAGCTATCTCGGAGTAAAGTACACGCTCTGGCAGACCTCACCGGACCTGCCGATCTGCCACGCCTTCTTCAATTCCCTGGCGGTATTCACGTTCGGCGAGGACACGATGCGCGATATGATCGCCTCGTACACGGGCCAGGTCCCCGCCGGCTTCCACCGTCTCTCCGCCAGCGCCAGGTTCATCAACGCCCAACAACACGCGGCGAAGAATTACCATTTCCTTGCGTACGTCAACGTCGAACAGGTGCTCGGCCTGTTCGGCCCGTTGCTGGCGTTTTCGCCGCAAACGTCGGGCGCGTTCCAGAAGTTGGATGGCATGGATGCCGCCGCGCTCAGCATGACGTTCCTCGATCGCGGCGTGCAGGACGTCGGCTTCCTCTCGTACTCCCGCAACGTGCCGAAACCCGCCCCGCCCACGCAGCGCAATACCCTCGCGTTCACGTCGCCGGATACGCTGTTGTATTCCGTCGGCTCGGCCAATCTCGCGGCCATCTATGAGGAGGCGATGCAGGCGCTCTCCCAATCCGGCAACACGTCCATCACGCTGTCCGTTGGACAATTCCAGCAGGCGCTCCGCACTCGCGGCATTCACATGCGGGAAGATATCCTCCAACAATTCGGTCCCGAAACGGCCGTCATCGCCAGTTGGCGCGCGGGCGCCCGTTCACCCGACGTGGCGTTCGTCGCCGAAATCGCCAACGAAGACAAACTTCGTCCGGCCCTCGATAATGCCCTGAACGCTCTCAAGCAGAGCGCGCTGGGTGACGACGAGAAGGCTCCCTGGGATGAAACCGAAAGCGCGGGTCACACGCTACGCACCGTCCGGGTCGGCGCGGGCCTGTTCGCCCCGACGTACACCACCACCAGCCAGTTCTTCATCCTCGCGAACTCGCCCGACTACGCTCGCGAACTGCTGGCCCACGTGACCGCGTCAAAACCAACGCTGGCCGCCAGCGCGGCCTACCAGCAATCCATCCAGCGCGTGCCGGCCAACGGGTCGTTGTACAGTTACGCCGACCTCCGCGGCCTGTTCGAGCCGCTCTATGCCGTCGCCAAACCCGTCTTGGCGCAAATCGGCGATAGCGAGTTCGTGGACATGGACAAACTTCCCCAAACCGAGACGATCTCCAAACATTTGTTCCCGTTTGTCTCCGCGACCGTGTGCGAGTCGGGTCACGTGACCGCCACGTCGTTTTCGCCGGTGGGCAGGTCCATGGCGATGGTCGCCGGAGCCGGTGCCGGGATTTGGGCCATCGTCGAGTTTGGGCCGCAGATTCAAAATGCCGTCGCCGCTACTCCAGCCTGGCCCAGAAAGTCTTCAGGTACGGCCGCTCCTTCGGCGCCACCCGGAAATCAAACGGCACCGTCTCAAACTCCGGCGGCCCCATAGAGCGCCCGCAACGCTTCGCCGCTTTCTCGATGCTCCGTTCAAACTCGTCCGCCGCCAGCGTCCGCTGATTGGTCGAACACAGCAGCCAGCCGCCCGGCGCGACCAGGGGAATCGCCAGCGCGGCCAACTCTTCGTAATCGCGTCCCGCTTGGAACGCCCGGCCCCGTTTCGTCGTGGAAAATGTCGGTGGATCGACGATGACCACGTCCCAGCGCTGTCCCCGCTTCGCAAACCGTTTCAGCCAGTCGAACGCGTCCCCGAAAACGAAATCGTGCCCGGCCGGATCCAGTCCGTTCGCGCAGAAATTGTCCCGTCCCCATTCGAGGTAGTTCTTGGACAAATCCACGCTGGTCGTCACCGCGCCGGCCTTCGCGGCGGCCACGGAAAAGGCGCACGTGTACGCGAACGTGTTCACGACCGTCTTTCCCCGCAGCGGCATCGCCAGCAACCGCCGCCGGTTCTCGCGCTGGTCGAGAAACACTCCCGTCGCCAGTCCCTCGCCGAAATTGATGAGGAACGTGACGTCGTTCTCGCGAACGGGTGTCCGCCGGTCCAATTCGTTCCCGTAAACCAGCCGCGGGATCGTCCGTTCCTGCTTCGTCACCAGTTGCGTGTAAATCGCCCGCGGCTGGCACTCCGCCCGCAAGCGCTCGATCAATCCCGCGCCGCCTCGCTCCGCCGCTTCCGTCTGCCACTGGATCAACAGATGGCCGTCGTAGGAATCGACAATCACATCGGGGAAACCGTCCGCCCCGTCGCTGATCAGGCGGAAGGCGTTCGTCGGTTCGTGAAACAACGGCTCGCGGAATTCCACCGCCGTGACCACCGCGTCCACCTCATCAAACGCGCGCGGCACGGACGCCTCGAACGACACGCGCTCGCCAGTCGCGGGGTGCTCGAAACTGAGTTTGCGCGCATGCAGCATCAGCCGCGGCGCGGCCGCGCCCCCGTATTCCGTGTCTCCGAGAATTGGGAAACTGGCGTCCGCGGCGTGCCGGCGAATCTGGTGGGTCTTGCCCGTGAGCGGTTTGGCTTGCACGAGGAAATAATCGCCATGGGCCTGGACAAACTCAAATTCCGTCACGCAATTGGGCGATTTCGCCCAGAACTTCATGCGCGTCGGCCGGACCGCGCTCAGCAGCAGGTAAACCTTTTCGACCTTGTGTTGCTCGAATTGTTTCGCGAGCGACTGGTTGGCTTCCCGCGTCTTGCCGAACACGATCACGCCGGACGTGTCCTTGTCCAGCCGCTGCAAAATCGACAGCGTCCGCCAGCGCGGCTCGCGTTTGGTCAGCCATTCATGGATGCCATCCGGCGCAAACCGGTCCGGCTTGTGGGTGTTGATACCCGACGGCTTGTTGACGACCAGCAGATGATCGTCCTCGAAAAGAATCAGCCCACACATACTCTCCAACAGAATCTCACAGCGGGACGAAACAAACAAGCCACGACGCGGTACGAGACGCTCGCGCTCTGGCAACCACGGCAAAGACTCCGCGCACCTTTCAGGACGAACGGCGAGGCAATCGCAGGCCGCCGAGGAGCGTACCGATGCCCATCGCCACCATCGCCCAAGTCGAAGGCTCGGGAACCTGAATGGCCAAGCCAAACGGCTGGTTCACCCCCGAACTGGCAAAGACCTTCCCCACACCCGAAGAATTGAATTCCTCGATGGTGTTGTTGCCACCGTTGGCCACGTATAGGTTGCCGCTATTGTCGAAAGCCATGCCCTGAGGGTTGTTCAGCCCTGAACTGGCAAAGACCGTTCCGACGCCGCTCGGATTGAACTCCCCGACCGTGTTATTCCCGGGGTTGCCTACATAAAGGTTGCCGCTTTTGTCGAAAGCCAAATAACTTGGGTAATTGACTTCCCAGCTGGCACCGGCAAAGACCGTGCCGTTGCTGCTCAACACGCCACCCGACGAGTTGAACTCCTCGATGCGGTCGGTGATACCGTTAGCATCACCTCCTTGGATAGCCACGTATAGGTTTCCGCTACTGTCGAAGGCCAAACCAATAGGCGTCGGTCGCGTGCTGGCAAAGAGCGTGCCTACGCCGCTCGTGATCTTTAAGACAGAATACCCGTCGGAGGCCACGTAGAGGTTGCCCGCAGCGTCGACGGCCAACCCTCGCGGGATATTCAGCCCCGAGGCAATGACAGTGCCGACGTTCCTCAACACGCCGCCCGACGAACTGAACTCCACGATTGTGCCGCCTCCTTCGTTGGCCACGTAGAGGTTGCCCGCGCTATCGAAAGCCATACCCTCCGGCACGTCCAGCCCCGAACTGGCAAAGACTGTTCCGACTCCGCTGGAATTGAACTCCTCGATGGTGTTGTTACCGCCGTTGGCCACGAAAAGGTTCTGGGCTCGGCTGTTTGACGGAGCGGCGAGCAAGAACAAGCTCAGAGCAAACGACGTAGTGCTGACTGCAAGGATCGCTTTCATCCTTGGACTCCTATACCGGATGTACAAACGGGATGACTGGGTCAGTTTAAGAAAAAGCGACCAGACACGCAAGCCAAATAACTTCTGGCACGCCATCCCACCCCCGTCTCGTCGCGGCTTTCCGATTCTACTGTCTCGCCAAGAAACCGCGAGCTTGTCTCGCAGAAAGGACTCTCTCATGGATGCCGTCCGGCGCAAACCGGTCCGGCTTGTGGGTGTTGATGCCCGACGGCTTGTTGACGACCAGCAGATGGTCATCTTCAAAAAGAATGAGCCCGTTCACAAAACCACGGCGCTCAACCCGGCGGCCAGTTCATCTGCCGTCCGCCCAGCAGATGGACGTGTAGATGGGCCACGCTCTCGCCGGCGTGCGGCCCCTTGTTGATGACCAACCGATACCCCGTGCCGTCGATGCCCTCGTGGCGCGCAATCTCGGCGGCCACGGTCAGCAAATGCCCCAGCAACGCCTCGTCCCCGGCGCCAGCTTCGGAAATCCGCGCGATATCTTTCTTCGGAACGACCAGAATGTGGACCGGCGCCTTCGCGTCGATGTCCCGAAACGCCAGCGCCCGCTCGTCCTCGTACACGATTTTGGCCGGAATCTCTTTGCGGATGATTTTCGCGAAAATGTTGTCTGCCATGACCTCACTCCACGACGGCCAGCTTCAAATTCGCCGCCCGCGGCGACCGCATCCGCGCCACGCGCCCGCGCACGTGTTCCACGATGTCCTCCGCCAACCGCCGGCATTCCGCCGTCCACCGCCGCGTCCCGCGCAATTGCATCACGCACGCGCGCAACCCGTCGATCCGCATCGCCACCAGCCGCCGGTTCGCCGCCGCGCCCAGCGCGTGGTCGAGTTGCTGGAAAAATTCCAGCTCAAACCCGGCGCTCGCTCGCCACACCAATTCGTTGAGATGAATCGCCACGCGGTTCGAGTCCCCGGCATACGCCTCGGAGATCCAGTCATACCCCAACGTCGCCAGCACCGTGGCCACAATCTCGGCAATTTCCTGGCTCGGGATGATCCGGTCACTGCGCGACTTGGCTGCGAACGCGTGCACCGCCGCCGCGATCGACTCCGCCAGCCACCAGTCGGAATGTCCGACGTTCTCCGCGACTTTCTGGATCGATAGCGCGAGCCGGTGCTCGTCGAATGGCGCCAGACGGCCGTCCTCGGCCCGGACCCACAGGACGTCGGTCTGCAATTGGATCATGATTTGCCCATCTGCTTGATCTCGTCGATGAACTGCTCGGCGTCGCGAAACTGCCGATACACGGAGGCAAACCGCACGTACGCCACCTCGTCGAGTTTGCGCAGATGCTCCATCACCCGCTCGCCAACCTTCATCGACGGCACCTCCCGCCCAAACTCGTTCTCCAGCTCGGCGATCACCCGCTCGGCCAGCGATTCGATCTTCTCCGTGCTCACGGGACGTTTCTCGCACGCCTTCTCAATCCCGGCCAGCAGCTTGCGGCGGTCAAACTCCTCATACTGGCCGTCCCGCTTTTTCACGCGCAGTTTCTCGCGGAAAATTTCCTCGTAGGTCGTGAACCGCGCCCCGCACTTCAAACATTCCCGCCGCCGCCGAATCAGCAGCCCGTCACGGTTGCTGCGCGAATCGACCACTTTGTCGTCGACACCGGCGCATTTTGGACACCGCATATTCCCTCAATCTCTCCAACTCTCGCCTTGGTTAACACGCAGCCCCGCGCGGGTCAAGAGGGAATACCTCGTCAATAGATTTTCCATGTGCTATACGTTCCCGTCCCAATGCGGACCCTGAAAATGATCGTCATCTTCGTGCTGTGCCTTTTCATTGCCTTCGGCCTCTGGCTGCGCTGGAACGAGCCGCGCCTGATCTATCATCCCTCCCGCCAGATCGACCAGACCCCCGACCAACTCGGCCTCCAATACGACGATGTCACCCTCACCACCTCCGATGGTTTCCACATCAACGGGTGGTTTTTGTCGGCGAAGGCGGAACGCCCCGCCAACCTCACCGTCCTCCTCTTCCACGGCAACGCGGGCAATATCTCCCACCGGCTCGACAAACTCGCCGTGCTCCGCGATCTCGGCGTCGACACGTTCATCATCGATTACCGCGGCTACGGCCGCAGCGAAGGCGCACCGGACGAGCCGGGCACCTACCACGACGCCCGGGCCGCCTACGATTACCTCGTCCAGCAGCGCAAGGTCGCCTCGCGCTCCATCGTCGTCTACGGCGAATCCCTCGGCTCGGCCATTGCCGCCGATCTCGCCACCAAAGTCGGCGTCGGCGGTCTCATCCTCGAGGAAGCCTTCACCTCGATCGGTGACGTCGGCCAGAAGATGTTCCCCTTCTTTCCCGTCCGCTGGCTCGCGCGAAACAAATACGACACGCTCGCCAAAATGCCCCACATCAAGGTCCCGCTGCTGATCTTTCACAGCCGTGACGACGAGATCTTTAGCATCCGCCACGCCCAGCGCCTCCTCGCCGCCGCCAACAACCCCAAACAACTCGTCGAACTCCGCGGCCACCACAACGACGCCTTTCTTGTCAGCGCCGACACCTATCACGCCGCCATCCAAACGTTCTTCGCAGGCTTGAAGCCGCAATGAGCGTGGCGGGGCGGGCGCGGGACGTGGGTGGCCCGCGCGTGGAAACGTTCGGATGGTATGCTGTCGCAAATCTCCCCGCGTTCGTGTTAGTAACAGGCCAAAGCTCAGCATGCGTGTCGAGTACGCCAATGTAACCCGCGGTGGTGGCGCTGTACGTTCACCCTTCCTCTTCTGGTCGGCGGCAGGGGTCTTGCTGGTCGTTTCGTCCGTGCTTCATTTCTGGAGAATCGACGCCATGCCGCCCGGGTTCTACCTCGATGAAAGCTCCAACGCCTATAACGCCTACTGCATTTCGTATACCGGCTCGGATGAATACGGAACCACGTGGCCGGTGTTCTTTCGTTGCTTTGACGATTACCACGATCCTGCCATGATCTATTTACTGGCGCCGCTGGTAAAGACCTTCGGACTCCAGCCCGCGGTGGCACGGTTCCCGAGCGGCCTCTTCCTGTTATTGGCTTCGATTACCTTCGCCTTTCTGGCACATCGATACACCCAGAACTGTTGGCTTTCGTTACTCGGTGGTTTTTGCTTTAGCGTCCTCCCCTGGACGTTCGTCGTCAGCCGAATCATTACCGGTGGGTACACCGCCATGTTGTGGGGAATGATACTCGGCTGGCTCCTGCTTCTTCTGGCATTGGAGAAGAAATCGTCCGGCTGCGCGGTTGGGGCTGGTGTCGCCTGGGCGTTCGCGATGTACGCCCACAACATTGGCCGTCCGATGACGGCGCTTCTCCTGGCCGGGTTTGCCCTGGCGTATTTCGGCGTACTGAAAACGGAATGGAGAGTTGGCGCGGCATTCATGGCCGGTTGGCTTGTCGCCCTTGCTCCCATGGCCATCAGCGTGGCTCGCTCGTCACACAGTCTCACGAGCCGTTTTTACAAGATCGGCATTTTCAAGGATCACCCGTCGGGCGGTGAACTCTTTTCCAGGGCGGCTTCGCGATACGTCGAGTATTTCAGCCCGCAGTTCTTGTTTTTCAACGGCGACACGAACCTGCGCCACCACAGTGGTTATGGGGGCGAACTCTACCTTTCCTTGATCCCGATGATTCTCGCCGGTCTGTATTTTCTCCTGCGTTCTTCGGGAAAGCGTCCGGCCTGTCGCTTCGTCGTGTTTGGGCTGTTGGTCTACCCGGCGGCGGCGGTGTTGACGCAGGATCATATGCACAGCGGCCGCTCGATCAACGGTGCGATCTTTTGGGCGTTGACCGCAACCATCGGCGCTGATTTCCTGTGGAGGAAGAAGGGCGTCGGCCAACTCCTTCTGCTGCTCGCGGGTTCTGCCGCCATCGTGGAAGGCACACTCTACCTCAAGGACTATTTCGGAGCGTATCAGGTTCGCTGTCGTCCCGCGTTTCAGGCGGCTTTTACCGGAGCGCTGGACGATTGTTTTCGAGCTCTGCGGGAGGGAGAAACCCTGTATATTTCCCGCTCGGTTCTTGGATCCTTGACCCCGCCCCAAAATCAGGATTTCAAACCCTTTTGCTACGCGGATATCTTGTTCTTTGGCAAAATCGACCCAGCGACGTACATGCGGACTGGCATCCCCAAGGACCGTGTTTCCCTGTACGAAGGAACCATTCAAAGGCCGGGGCTGTTGCTGAGATGCAATCTCTCGTTGGTGAAACCCGGAACCGCGGGTCGATTGCCTGATTTTACGCTCAACAACGAGCCGCTGCCAGTCGGCGCCAAGTTGGTCCAGACCGTGCCCGTCACCTCATTGATGGAATACGAAATCTTTGAGGTTCAACATACGTCTCGGTGACGAGGATCACGCGGCTGAACTGCCCATGGGATCCGAGGCGGCTGGATTTGGCTCGACTGGTCATTGTCGGAGTGCTACCCTGATTTCCGTCTTGGCGAGAGTCGCTCGGGTTCTGATCGCAGCGAGGCAACGGCTGGGAGAGGAACGTCGGGTGTGAACAAGCAGATTCGAGTCGGGTTTCCGGCGGCAAGGGTGCTCCGCCTTGTCATCCCAGTTCTTCTGTTGGTCTTGGCTGGTCGAGCGTTCAATGCCGAAGCACAGACGGAGACGAATCTGTACTCGTTTGGCGGCTCCCCCAACGATGGGCTATTTCCGTATGCCGGGCTGGTGCAGGGCAGCGACGGCAATTTCTACGGGACGACCCAGCAAGGCGGGGCGAGCGGTAATGGTGCCGTGTTCCGGATCAGTCCCAGCGGCACCTACACGACTCTTTACTCCTTTGTCGGCTACCCCGGCGATGGCGAGTGGCCATATGCGGGGCTGGTGCAGGGCAGCGACGGCAATTTCTACGGCACGACCGAGATGGGCGGGACCAACAGCAAGGGAACCGTGTTTCGGATCAGTCCCAGCGGCAGTGAAACGATTCTTTACTCCTTTCCCGGCTTCCCCAACGATGGGACCGCTCCCGTTGCCGGGCTGGTGCAGGGCAGCGACGGCAATTTCTACGGCACGACCGAGATGGGCGGGACGAACAACGTAGCGGACGGCGGTGACGGCACCGTGTTTCGGATCAGTCCCAGCGGCACCTACACGAATCTATATTCCTTTGGCAGCCACTCCAACGATGGTATCGAGTATGCATATTCCGCCGGGCTGGTGCAGGGCAGCGACGGCAATTTCTACGGGGCGACCTCGCTCGGCGGGGGGAATAGTCTTAGTGGCAGATGCCCAGACGGATGCGGCACCGTATTTCGGATCACTCCAAGTGGCAGCGAAACGGTTCTGTACTCCTTTGGCAACTCCCCCCCTTTTGCGTTCTATCCACAAGCCGGGTTGGTGCTGGGCAGCGACGGCAACCTATACGGGACGACCGAGTACGCCATAATGGGAGCGGGCACCGTGTTTCGGATCAGTCTCAGCGGCAGCTACACCAGCCTTTACTCCTTTGCTGGCTCTCCCGCTGGGGCTTGGCCGCTTGCCGGGCTGGTGCAGGGCAGCGACGGCAATTTCTACGGGACGACCTCGGCAGGCGGGACGAGCGCCAATTGCGGACACGGCTGCGGCACGGTGTTTCGGATTAGTCCCAGCGGCGCCTACACGAGTCTGTACTCCTTTGGCAGCTACCCCGGCGATGGGGGCGGTCTATGGGCCGGGCTGGTGCAGGGCAGCGACGGCAATTTCTACGGGACGACCGAGTACGGAGGGACTTACGGTTACGGCACCGTTTTCAAAGTGACGGTTCCCCTCAACCCGCCGGCCAATCAGATTTCAGCAGTCCAGATTACGGGCAATGATGTGGCCTTCTCCATCCCTTCCGTAGCCTACGAGACCTATCAATTGCAGTTCACCACTGATCTCGCCTCCGGCATCTGGTCGAATGTCCCGGGCGTATCGGTCACCAACAGCATCGGGGCGTTGCTGACGTTGACCAACACCGGCGGAGCCGTCGGGCCGCAAGGGTTCTACCGCTTTGTCATCACCCCTTGACGGCGGCTGGATTTGGCTCGACTCGCCATGGCCGTAGTGCTAATCTGATTTCTGTCTTGGCGAGAGTCGCCCGGGTTCTGATCGCAGCGAGGCAACGGCTGGGAGAGGGATGTCGGGCATGCGCGGGCGGATCCGAGTCGGGCTGGCGAAGGCAGTATCACACTGCCTCCTTATTCCACTTACCTTGTCGGCCCCGACTGGCTGGACTTTCAACGCGGGCGGACGAACCCCGAGGATTGTTTACCGGCTCAGCGGTGGCTCCTCAAAAAATCCCATCCGAGGCACCGACGGCACCGCCTTCAAGAGCACGGCAACCGGCGGCTTGACGCCCCTTCACTTATTTGTCGGTTACATATGTTCGGCACATATCGCATGATCCTGGCGGCTTTTGTTGCGCTAAGCCATTTTGGGTTGGTCCCACACGGGTTCAATCCCGGGCAATGGTCTGTTCTTTCCTTCTACGTCGTTTCCGGGTTTCTCATGGAGCACCTCTTTAAAAAACTCTCGGTCGGCGGCCAGCGCCGTTGGTTTTATCTCGACCGCGTCATGCGCATCTTTCCGCTGTTCCTGTTTCTGCTTCTGGTTTTTGGCATCGCACTTCACCATTCATGGCGACAGATCGGGATCAATGCCCTCCTGTTCCCGCTGAACTACACGAGCTTCACAGGAACAGCTCTCATCATCAGCCCAACGTGGTCACTGGCGTGCGAGGCACAATTCTATCTCTTGGTGCCGTTCCTGGCAGTCTGTTCCACCCGCGTAATCCGCATGATGATGGCAGCTAGCGTGGCTCTCTTTGCCATGTCACCGTTCCTGCCCTATTCCACGTTCTGGGCATACCAGGGCCTTCCGGGCGTCTTGTTTTCGTTCCTGTCAGGCATCCTCATTCGACGAAAAGATGCTTCCTCGCTTCATGTCGCGTGGGTTGTGTTTGCGGGATTGATGGCTTTCTTCGTTTATTCCAAGATCGCGCACCTCGGATTGCCAACCGGCATTCACATCAACGTGTGCGCTGGCTACCTGATCGCACTTCCGGTGGTGAGTCGGTTGGCCCTGCTTTCTCCAAACCACAAGTGGGACCAGCGCCTTGGTCTCTTGTCGTATCCGCTGTTCCTGGTCCACGCACCACTTCGCGATCTCGGTTGTCTTTATCACCTGACACAACTGCACATGCTCGGATGGCTCATCGTGTCGATCGCGGCCGCTGTCTTGCTGGTGGTGGCCTTGGAACGACCACTGGATCGCGTACGCTATAAACTGCGGGGAACCGCATGGAGAACAACCTTCCGATCACTGCCTCATTCGCCAATGCCGCCTCAAATGGCCGCCGCTACGGTCGGTCATCAACCACGTCTTCCAAGTCGGGAAAAATGTCGGACGAGGTATCTGGGACCGTATCTTCCCTCCTCTCTATGCTTGGTGGAGGAAGAGCCCATCCGTTGCGAGCACTCGTTGCGGCTCGGCGATGCGATACTTTGCCTCCATCCGGATCGGCGTAGCTTCGAGAAGCCAGATCCCCTTGATCTCTCCAGCAGTCGTTGAACACCGAATCCCCTGCCGTTATCCAATTGGCTGGTGTCATCATGTGACCTGCTGGATGAAGACCCTTGAACTTGCCGAGGGGCCGACCGGCTGCCGCCGTGGCAATCGGAACGAAAAGGGACGACAATTGTCAGTTGGCCGTCCGGCCAGATTGACCGTCTGTAAATCGACTCGTGCTGCGAAGGCTTGATTTGCAATGGCCTGATCTTGACAGTCCAATACCCTACGATGAACCCGAGCATCTGCCTGTTGCAGGTGCCGGGTTCGTCCATTTTAGCGGGTCAAGATGCGGTGGACTTGGCGCTCGGAAAACTGCTCGATTTGCCATCGACCGGAATGCTATTTGTAGGAGCATGGTTCCAAAATCCGGCCTTCATTTGAGTCCGCCAGCCCGGCGGCTGTTCCGACGGCTGTCATGGCTGGCCATTTTCCTCTTGTTGCTGTTGGCGGGCCAGGGATGCGGGAACAACCAGCCAGAGAGTGACCAGTCGGAGAAAGCCAATGCGAGAGGTCTGGAAGCCGTTCGCCAGCATGATAATGACCGCGCCATTACCGAGTTCAGCGACGCCATCCGGCTCAAGCGGGATAATTCCATGGCCTATTACAACCGAGCCAGCGTCTACAGCGACAAAGGCGACTATGACAAGGCCATCGCCGATTACAGCCAAGCCATCCGGCTCCAGCCGGATTACGTCGCGGCCTACAACGACCGGGGCGACGCCTACGGCTACAAAGGCGACTGGGACAAGGCCATTGCCGACAAAAGCGAAGCCATCCGCCTCAATCCGGATTTCGTGGAGGCGTACTACACCCGGGGAGTCTTCTACGGCCACAACGGCGCTTATGACAAGGCCATTGCCGACTTCACCCAGGCCATCCAGCTCAAGCAGGATTTCGTGGAGGCCTATAACAACCTCGCCTGGGTGTTGGCGGCCTGCCCGGATGTCAATTCTCGAAATGGAGAGTACGCCGTCGACTACGCATTGAAGGCCTGTGAACTGTCAGATTGGAACGACGATTCCATACTCAGTACACTGGCGGCGGCTTACGCCGAGGCGGGCCGCTTTGACGACGCCGTTAAATGGCAAACCAAATACCTGGAATCCAACTACTTGGACTCCAATCCGTCGAGCGATACCCCGGAGAAGGCCCGTCAGCGGCTCAGTCTCTACGAACAGAGCAGGCCGTATCACGAACAGAAGCGGATTGTGGAATAGAGAATCGAGCATCCCACCCGCAGTACCGGTAACTGGTTGCCGGCGTTTTTTAACGAATTTTTAATGATGATGCTTGGCATATTCGCTGCTATCTCTACCCCGATCTTAAAACCGTCAGTGAGAACATCTAGGTGAAGGACGCAAAGAAGATGAAATCAACTCTCGGAAAACTGTATCGTGTTGTGAAGTCAAGGACGGGTCAGGGCTTGGTCGAATACGCACTGATTCTGGCTTTGATCGCCGTGGTCGCGGTCCTCGTTCTCCAGGGACTCGGCAACCACATTAACAACACGCTCTCGTCCGTCAATACGAACCTGCCTTAAGCCAGCCCGATCCGCCCGTCCGGCTTGCCCTCCCCGGCTCCACCGCGGTCGTATTTGACAGAACCCGCAAAACGCCGGACATTCTTCCGGCAGTGTAGAGATGGACATGCTCTTTCTCTTCGACTTCCTCAGTCGAAGTACCTCCTTGAGGGCATGATCGGAAACTACACTGCCATGACTGATTTTGGCATCCTCCATCGCGTCCCTCAAACGCCAACGCGCGTAACGTCAGGATAGCGGCTTTCGCCCGGCAACCCACCGTTCCACCGGCCGCAGCACCAGCCAGAACACGAAGAACACGAGAAACAGCTTGCCGGTGCACAGGAGATTGTCGAACGTGCAATGATGGAACGGTTGAAGCAGTCCCTCCGCAAACACGTCGAAAATTACCGCGACACAGTAGAACTTGGTGATAAACGACTCGATTCGCCCCCATTCCTTCGATAGCCAGAAGGTCAGGAACCCGACGAACATCAGCGTCGTCACCACGAACTGCCAGTATTCGACGATCGGGTTCCACAGTAGGTGCGCGCTTGCGTTGACCAGGGTGAACCCGATGCCAATCGCCAACTCCCGCCCGTTGAACGCGCCCCGGGGCCGTCGCGCCCCACCGCTCACGTCATCGTTCATGGCGCTTTGGGTTCGACCGCCCCACCACTCTTGTCATACTTCACAAACTTCATCGCCGCCGAGTTCATGCAATACCGCAACCCTGTCGGCTTCGGCCCGTCCTCGAACACGTGCCCCAGATGCGCCCCGCACCGCTTGCATAGCACTTCCGTCCGCTCCATCCCAAACGAATTATCGGGTTTCAGCTCAAGGTTCTCCATCGCCACCGGCGTCCAGAAACTCGGCCAGCCCGTGCCCGATTCGAATTTCGTGTCGGACTTGAACAGCGCCGTGCCGCAACAAACGCACCGATACAGCCCCGCCTCGTGGTTGTTCCAATAACCGACCGAGCACGCCCGCTCCGTGCCTTGTTCCCGCGTCACTTTGAATTGCTCGGGCGTCAGCACCTTGTGCCATTCCGCGTCGGTCTTCACAATCGTGTCCACCGTGACGGGACCGATTCGTTTGCCGTCGTCGCTGAATTCAATAATCGTCACTTGCTTCGGACTCCTTTCGTCGCCATACGCCGCGCGCACCGCTGCGCGAATCCCCAGCCCCACCACCGCCGCGCTCGCATACATCGCCATCTTCTTGGTCGTCGATTTCATATCGCCCCTCCCACACTACACCGACCCCGCACCGGGCAGGGATTTGATCCCTTCTCCCCTTTCGAGGGGGAGAAGGTTGGGATGAGGGGTCCGGTCGTTCGCACGGTTCGTTTCAGTTGTCCTTCAACAGGCTGCGAAAATGCTCCCGGAACTTCGCCACCTTCGGCGCGATGATGATCTGACAATACGGCTGCGACCCGTGCAACCGGAAGTACTCCTGATGGTAGCCCTCCGCCTTGTAGAACGCCTTGAACGGCGATACCTCCGTCACGATCCGCCCATCCCAGATTTTCGCCGCCGCGATGTCCTGGATCGCCCGCAGCGCCACCGCCTTCTGCTGCGCGTCCCGGTAAAAGATCACCGACCGGTACTGCGTGCCGACATCATTCCCCTGCCGGTTCAATGTCGTCGGATTATGCACCGTGAAAAACACCTCCAAAATGGTCTTCAACGGAATCACCTTCGGGTCGAATGTGATCTGGCTCACTTCCGCGTGACCCGTCTCGCCCGACGAGACTTCCTCGTACGTCGGGTTCGGCACCGTCCCGCCCGAGTACCCCGACTCCACCTTCTCCACGCCCTTCAAATCTTCGAACACGGCCTCGGTACACCAGAAACAGCCCCCTCCCAGCGTGATGGTTTCTTTCGATGACGAGTTAGTGGTTGTTTGGCTCATGGCGTTGACTCCGACCAATACTCCCGCGATGACTGCGACCGTCTTCAACATAACCATTGGATGCCCCCGTGGTGACCCGCGTTTCATACTTCCGACCGGAAGTTGAGATCCCGCAACGTCCCATCGTCTTTTCCACCAAATCTACGAACAAAAACGCCGGCTGGATTCCCCAATCACTTCGTTCCGCCCAATTCCATCTGGATTCCGAGATAGGACATGAACTGCGTGTCGCCATGGATACTGCGTCCCGCCGAG
Source organism: Verrucomicrobiia bacterium (assembly GCA_050015495.1). Classification (GTDB taxonomy): domain Bacteria; phylum Verrucomicrobiota; class Verrucomicrobiia; order Palsa-1439; family Palsa-1439; genus Palsa-1439. Next base: position 48,294 of record JBEKBH010000020.1, on the reverse strand, counting down.
AACAACAGGTTGAACTCCTCGCTCAGTTTCCACGTGCCGCCCAGGTTGAACGCGAGGTTGGAGTACCCTTCCGACGGCGGCGGTGAATTGCACGCGATCTCACCGCCCAATTCCAACCGCTCGGTGATCTCCCGATTGATCGATATGCCCTCGTACCAGTAGTTGGGCTCGTCATCCGCCGTCTGGATCACATACCCGACGTCCCCGTACGCCGTCCATTTGCCCCAGTGTTTCTCGGCCAGCACCGGCAAGATATAGCCCGTCCTTCCTTCGCCCAAACCGCGATTCTCATCGCCCGTCGGGACCAGCACCTGCGGATAAATCCCCACCATCGGCCGCCAGCCCTTCTCTTCCAAGAACGGCCACTTGATCCCCAACAACATGTCGCCCGGCCCGGCCTCCGTGCCCCCGCCATTCTTGGTTATCACTTCCACCGGAATCTCCAGCTTCAGTTGGACATGCGGTACCCAGTAGAATGTCGGCGTCCCGTAGTTGATGTCGAACAGCGGCGTTTCCATGTCCGTCTCGCCGCGCGTGTGCTCCAAGATGAACGGCACATTGATCTCCCAGCCGTTCGGTGGCGGTATTTCCGGATCATCGGTGATAAACGGCGGACCCGCCCACGCCGCCGGCAGGCCAAGCAAGGCGAGCACGATCACCACTCTTTGGATACAGGGTCCTCTCCGATGGAAGCACATGAGAGCCGAGCGTATACACAAAACGTAAACTCAAGACAACCGCAGAGTGCGTGTCTTACGGCGTGATCGAGCAGCTCGGCAGATGATTCTTCTCGGCGTACCGCTGGTGATATTCCTCGGCACGCCAGAATTCCGTAGCCGGAACGATGGCGGTGGTGATCGGTCGATCGAATTTCCCCGACGACTGTAGTTTGTCCCTCACGGCCAGCGCGGTTTTCTCCTGCTCGGCGTTGTGGAAGAAAATCACCGAACGATACTGGCTGGCAACGTCGTTACCAGCCGAATGGAACCGGGTCGGGTTGTGGATTTGAAAAAATACGTCCACCAACCTCTCGTAACTAACCCGCGTTGGATCGTATGTGACCTGACAAACTTCCGCGTACCCGGTGCGATGGGTGCACACTTGTTCATACGTCGGGTTCTTCAGTGTCCCGCCCATATAGCCAACCGCCGTGCCCGTGACCCCCTTCACCTGCTGGAATGCCGCTTCCACACCCCAGAAACATCCCGCGCCAAACGTCGCCGTCTCCGTCGCCCGTTCGTTCCCCTGAGTCGGCGCGCCCGGCAGAAATGCCAGGCCAACGCAAATCAGGGCGGGCAAAATGAACTGGCGCGTTCTCATACCGTCACAATAGATTCGATGTCCCATCCGGCAATTCGTTTCGCCCCCCTTGACGCTGCGGACGCGACGGCCTACTATCGGCCCGAAACATCAGGGACACCGCATGGCAGACATCCAACCTTTTCGAGGAGTGCTCTACAACACCAACCGGGTCAAGGCCGACGACGTTCTGACCCAGCCGTACGACAAGATCACCCCGGAGATGCGCGAGAAGTACCTCAAGCTCTCGCCCTACAATCTCATCCGCATCGAACTCGGCAAGGAAGAGCCCGGCGACACGGAATCCAACAACAAATATACCCGCGCCCGCGATCTGTATCAGGTCTGGCTGCGTGAGGGCGTCCTGCGCCGCGCCGCGAAACCCGCCTTGTATTACCTCGAACAATCGTTCGCCGCGCCCGATGGCTCCGGCCCACGGACCCGCAAGGCGCTGATCGCCCGCGTGCGGTTGCATCGCTGGGACGAGGGCGTCGTCCTGCCCCATGAGCATACGTTGTCCAAACCGAAGGCGGATCGCATGGCGCTGTTGCGTGCCTGCGGGTCGCAACAGGGCCAGATTTTCATGCTCTACCCGCGCCCGCAACGCAATCCCCTGCCCGCTCCGACAGACGCGCCTTCACTGACTGCCACCGACGACTACGGCGTGGTCAACAAGCTTTGGGAAATCACCGACGCCGCCACCATCAAAGCGGCGCACGAATCGTTGCGCGCGGCAAAATTTTACATCGCCGACGGGCATCATCGGTACGAAACGGCGCTGGCCTTCCGCGATGAATGTCGCGCCGCCGCCGACAAACCCGACCCGAACGCGCCGTACGAATTCGTCATGGCCACGCTGGTGGATATGAGCGACCCGGGACTGGTCGTCCTGCCGACGCACCGCACCGTCGCCAACCTCAGTTCGTTCAACGCAAACTCCTTCCGCAATCAGTTGGCGAAGACTTTCGTGGTCGAGCCCCAGCCATCGCTGGAAAAACTGTTGGCCGCGATGAACGGCGGGAAATATCTCATCGGGTTGCACGATGCCCCCGGGTTCGCCCTGTTGCGACCGAAGAACCTCAACGCGCTGCGACCGTTGTTCGACCGAAAACCTCCGCTCTGGCACACGTTGGACGTCGCCATCCTCCATGTCGGGATTCTGGAAGCGTTGCTCGGCATCGACGAAGTCCGCCTTCGCGAAGAGTCCAACGTCACCTACTGGCGCGAACCCGACAAGGCCGCCGGACTCGTCCAGACCGGCCACGCGCAGCTTGCTTTCTTCCTGAATCCGACCGACGTTGAGGATGTGAAGGCCATCGCCGACGCCCGCTCCCGCATGCCGCAAAAGAGCACGGATTTCTACCCCAAACTTCTGTCGGGGATTGTGATCAACGATCTGCGCCCCGACGCCGCGGCGTGAAGCAGGAGAACTGATCGCCATGTTGCCGATTCGGGAAACGAAGCCGCCACGGGGCAAGTCCGCCACGAAAGAAGACCTCCAGTTTGAAATCCGCTTCTTTGAAGGCGTCGCCGCTCGCGATCCCGATTTCGTCGAGGCATTGCAGATTCTCGGGGACGCCTATACCAAGATGGGACAATGGGAAAAGGGACTCCAGATCGACCGTCGCCTGGCGAGACTCTGCGCCGACAACCCGCTCGTGTTCTACAATCTCGCTTGCAGCTATTCGTTGCTGAATCGCGTGGATGAAGCGTTCGCCGCGCTCGATCAGGCCGTCAAGCTCGGCTACAACGATGCCCGCTGGCTCACGAAGGACCCTGACCTCGACAATCTCCGCCACGACAACCGCTTCGAGAAACTCCGCACTGTCCTCTCCAAAAAACCCGGTGGCCCGTCACGGTCGACAGAGTAGACGTACCGCTCGCTCAACAATCGCTTTCGCCACTTCAATCTTCGGCAGTTCCGGCAGTTTCTCGACCGTTCCGTCCCCCGACAGGATGGCCACGCGATTCGTCTCCGCGTCAAACGCGCTCGTATCATTCGCGACGATGAAATCCAACCCCTTGCGCGCCAGTTTCTCCCGCGCATGCTTCTCCATGTCATCCGTCTCCGCCGCAAAACCGACGAGCACTTGTGACTTCTTGCGCCGACCCAGCTCCGCCAGAATGTCCGGCGTCGGCTCCAGTTCCAACCTGCCGCTGAACGAACCTTTCTTGATCTTGCTTCCCGCCGTGGTTTTCGGCCGAAAATCGCATACCGCCGCCGCCATGATGCAAATGTCCGCCGACCCGAACCGACTCCACACCGCCTCCGCCATCTCCTGCGCCGCTGTCACCGGTACGAATTCGACGCCCTTGGGGGCTGTGAGGCATGTCGGCCCGCTCACCAGCGTCACGTTCGATGAAACCGCCAACGCGGCCTCGGCAATCGCAAAACCCATCCTGCCCGATGAGCGGTTGGAAACATAGCGAATCGGATCGAGAAATTCTTGCGTCGGTCCCGCCGTAATCAGGAAGCGAAGCGAAGTGGAACTCATGATGTGCCCGTCGGCGCGGATCCGTCGTTCTACGAAAGCATCTTCTGGATCTTCTCCACAATCTTGTCCACGTCCCACAGCCGGCCGATTCCTTCATAGCCGCACGCCAGCAACCCCTTCTCGGGTCCGATGAATTCGACACCGCGCGATTGCAGGACCTTGACGTTGGCCTGCGTCGCCGGATGCAACCACATCTTGCCATTCATCGCGGGCGCCACCAGCACTTTCGCTTCGGGCCGCAGCGCCAGCGCGATCGTGCTCAACGCGTCGTCGGCGATCCCGTGCGCCAGCTTGGCGATGACGTTGGCCGTCGCCGGCGACACCACCAGCAAATCGGCGCTGTCGGCCAGTTGCAAATGGCTCGGCCGCCAATCGCCCTCGCCTTCCTCAAACAAATCGATGGTCACCGGATGTTGGGACAGGGTTTGCAACGTCAGTGGCGTGATGAAATGGGTCGCATCCTTCGTCATCACGCAATACACCTCGTGCCCGAGCTTCTTCAACTTGCTCGCCGTGTCGGCGGACTTGAACGCCGCAATCGACCCCGTGATGCCTAGAACGATAGTTCGTTTTGCTGCCATGGTTTCCCGTCCTTCGCCGCGCGCGTCGTGCGGCATTTTTCCGCGATCACTACTGCCTTCCCTTGCTCGAAATCATCGTCGAGCGCCCCGCTGACGATCACATAATCATACTCTTTCCAGTGCGCCATCTCCTGCTGGGCCAGCGCCAGCCGCTTGCGGATCGTCTCCTCGCTGTCCGTCCCACGCCGACGCAACCGCGTCTCCAGCAATTCCAACGACGGCGGCATCAGAAAAATCGTCACCAGCGCGTCCGGGTAGGCGAATCGGCCACCGCGTACGCATTGCGCCACCTGGTGCGCCCCCTGCACCTCGATGTCCAACAGCACGTCGCGCCCCGCCGCCAATTGTTCCTCCACAAACCCGCGCGGCGTGCCGTAATAGTTGCCATTGTATTTCGCGTATTCGAGGAGTTCTCCCCCGGCGATCTTCCGTTCAAATTCCTCCGTGGTCAGGAAGAAGTAATCATGGCCGTTCTGCTCGCCTCCCCGCGGCGCGCGCGTCGTGCACGAAACCGAATATACGATGTTCGGCGACCAGTTCAACAGCCGCTGGCACAACGAACTCTTCCCGCCGCCCGATGGCGCCGAAACGACGATCACCAAACCAGTCCGCGCCGCTGTTGACGTGGGTTCGTTCATTCGATGTTCTGAATCTGCTCGCGGATTTTCTCGAGTTCGGCTTTCATCCTGACAACCTGTTGCGAGATTTCCGCCGCATTGGCCTTGGAACCGATGGTGTTGATCTCTCGACCCATTTCCTGCGCCAGAAAATCCAGAGTGCGCCCGACCGGCTCGTTCGATTTCAGGCAATCGCGAAACTGGTGGAAATGGCTGTTGAGCCGTGTGATCTCTTCCGAGATGTCGCACCGGTCCGCGAAGAACACCACTTCTTTCACGAGACGTTCGTCATCCAGCGGCACGTCCAGCCCCGCGTCCTTGACGCGCGCGTGCAATTGGTCGCGGTAGCGCGTCACGATCTCCGGCGCGGATTTCGTCACCAGCTCCAGCCCGGCCTGCAAAAAGCCGAGCCGTTGGGCGAGATCGTTGGCGAGGAACTTCCCCTCCTTCTCGCGCATCTTCACCAACCCCGCGATGGCCTTGCGCAAGGCCGCTTCCACGCTCGGCCAGACGCTTTCCGCATCGAACGTCGCTTCCGCCAGCTTCATCACGCCAGGCGCGCGCAAAATCGTGTCGAGCGTCAGTGACCCGTTCAGTTTCATTTCCTTTTGTAGTTTCTGGATCGCCCGGTGGTACGCCTTCGCCAGCGCCACGTCCAACTCGACCTGCTCCTCCGCCTTCGCGCTGCTGCGATGGAACGCCACGACCACCATCACGCGGCCGCGGGACAGGTGGGCGTTGATCTCGTCCCGAATCCGCGGCTCGAGCTCGACCAGTTCCTTGGCGAGGTTGATCGAAATATCGCTTTGCTTGCGATTGATCGAGTTGAGTTCGACGGTGAACTTGAACCCGTCCTTCGCCGCCTCGCCGCGGCCATATCCCGTCATGGATCTCATGCTGTCCTCATTTCAATCGATAGTTGCCCAACAGCGCGAACATGGCAGGCCACAACACCAGCGCGTACACCGGCACCCACACCACCAGCAACAAGAAGGTGTCTTCGGCCGAGGGAAACCATTCCCGCGCTTCGACGGTTAACACAACGCCGACGACAATGCCAAACGCAATAATGGTTTGATGCGCTGTCGGGGTAAGCCGCCAGATCTTGCCGCACCGCGGACAAATCCGTTCCCGTCCCCACAAATGATGGGCAAAACTTTGCACCAGCGGCACCAATCGTTTTTTGCAGTAGCGACATCGGAAATAGGGCCTCATAGATTCAGCAACCGCGCCATCTGGCTCACATCTTTGTCTCCCCGACCGCTCATGTTGATAATCACGAGCGCGCCACGCCCGATCTTCTTGGCGTTCGCCATGACGTAGGCCACGGCGTGCGCCGATTCGAGCGCCGGAATAATGCCCTCGCTCCGCGAACAGAACGTGGCCGCCTCCAGCGCCTGGCGGTCCGTCGCATAGGTGTACTCGATTCGCTTCTGGTCCCGCAAATAGCTGTGCTCGGGCCCGACCGCCGCGTAATCCAGCCCGGCGGAAACCGAATGCGTGAGCATGATCTGGCCGTCGTCGTCCTGCAGCACAAACGTGCGCGTCCCCTGCAACACGCCGAGCGAGCCGCCCTTTTGGAAACGCGCGGCGTGTTTGCCCGCGCGGATGCCTTCGCCGCCGGCTTCGACGCCGACCATCCGCACGCCTTTGTCCTTCAAGAACGCGTAAAACAATCCAATCGAGTTGCTGCCGCCGCCCACGCACGCCACGAGCTCGTCCGGCAGCCGTTCTTCCTTCTCCAAAATCTGCCGCCGCGCTTCGCGTCCGATCACCGCCTGAAAATCGCGGACCATCATCGGATACGGGTGCGCGCCGAGAACGCTGCCGAGAATGTAGTGCGTGGTGCGCACGTTTGTGACCCAATCCCGCATCGCTTCGCTGATGGCCTCCTTCAACGTCTTTTGCCCCGCCTCGACCGGCCGCACTTCCGCGCCCAGCAGCCGCATACGGTACACGTTGAGCGCCTGCCGCTCCATGTCCACCGTGCCCATGTACACCGCGCATTCCAGCCCAAACATTGCCGCCACCGTGGCTGTCGCCACGCCGTGCTGGCCGGCGCCGGTCTCGGCGATCACCCGGCGCTTGCCCATGCGTTTGGCCAGTAGCACTTGGCCGATGGTGTTGTTGATCTTGTGAGCGCCGGTATGGAGGAGGTCCTCGCGCTTGAGGTAAATCTTCGGCCCGCCCAGTGCCCGCGTCATCCGTTCCGCGAAGTACAACGGCGTCGGACGACCACAATACTCGCGCAGGTAATACGCCAACTCGTCGCGGAACCGTTTGTCGCGACGGGCCTTTTCGTACTCGCGGGTCAGTTCGTGCAACGGCTCCATCAACGTCTCCGGCACGAACATGCCGCCATACGGCCCAAAGTGGCCGCTCTTGTCGGGTACGGTTGTCAGGTGCTCTTGCACAGTTCGATGAATCTCCGCAATTTCTCCGGGTCCTTCTTGCCGGGCTCTCGTTCCACGCCGCTGGCGACGTCCACGGCATACGGTCGCACGCGACGGATCGCTTCCTGGACGTTCGCCGTCGTCAACCCGCCCGACAGGATGATCGGCGGGCCGATCTCCTTCGCTTTCAGCGCCAGCGACCAGTCGAAGGTTTTGCCCGTGCCCCCGCGCGAGTCATCAGTGTAGGTATCCAGCAACAGAGCGTCAACATCGTACTCAGCAGCCACGCGCAAGGAGTCTTCGTCGTGCATCCGGATGGCCTTGATCGACTTGGCCGCAAACTTCTGGCAGAACCCCGGCGGCTCGTCGCCGTGAAATTGCAGCACATTCAGCAGGCATTCGCTGAGCGCCTTCTCGATCTCGTATTCCAGTTCGTCCACAAACACGCCCACCTTTGTCACAAACGGCGGCAGGGCGTTGCAGATGTTCGCCGCCTCACTCACCTTGATCGAGCGCGGACTCTTCGGATAGAAAATGAATCCCAACGCGTCCGCGCCCAACTCGACGGCCAGCAGCGCGTCGTTCAGGTTCGTCGTCCCGCAAATTTTGATCTTCGTGCTCATCGGCCCATCAACTCGCGCACTTTCCATTGGATGTCCCCGCTGCGCATGAGCGATTCGCCGACCAGAATCGCATTCACCCCGGCTTTGGCGACCCGCTCGACATCGGCGCGCGCATGGATGCCGCTCTCGGCCACGATCGTGTACTTACCGCACATGCCGCGCTTGAGTTTCGCCGCCAGTTTCTCGGTTGTCGCCAGGCTGACGGAAAAGTCGCGCAGGTCGCGATTATTCACCCCGATGATCTCTGCTCCCGAAGCCAGCGCGCGATCCAACTCGGCTTCATCGTGCACCTCTACCAGCAAGGCCAGACGCAATTGCGCTGCCAACTCACGGAAACCCTTGAGTTGCGCGTCATCCAGAATCGACACGATCAACAAAATTGCATCCGCGCCACGTGCGACGGATTCGTAAACCTGCAACTCATGGATGATAAAATCCTTACGTAAGAGCGGCAATGCCACCGCGTCATGGATTTGCTGCAAATACTCAAGGCGACCTTGAAAGAACTTTCCATCCGTAAGCACCGACAACGCCGACGCGCCGCCGGCTTCGTACTCGCGCGCGATTTGAATCGCATCGAAGTTCTCCAGAATCACGCCCGCCGACGGCGACGCCTTCTTGACCTCCGCAATGAGCGCCACGCCGCTGTCGCGACGCAACGCTCCCGCGAAATCGCGAAACTCCTTCCGCGCCGCCGCCGCTTGCTTCAACTTTCCGGCCTGCGGCAGCAGCTTTGCGACTTCGAGCTTTTTTTCGGCAACGATCTTGTCGAGGATGTTCATCGGGGGAGGCTTACTCCTCGTCGTCCGTCACGCCCTGTTTCCGCGTGCGCGGTTGGCCCGCCTTCAGCCAGGCACTGATAAATGGATGTATGTCGCCGTTCATCACGCCCTGCACGTCGCTGGTTTGGTAGCCCGTGCGCAGGTCCTTCACCATCTGGTACGGCTGGAAGACGTAACTGCGAATCTGATTGCCCCACGCCATGGCGCCTTTCTCGCCGTAGTATTTCTCCATCGCCGCGCGTTTCTCGTCCTGCTGTTTCTCGTACAACCGCGCCTTCAACATCTTCAACGCCATCTCGCGGTTCTGGTGCTGGCTGCGCTCGATTTGGCACTGGACGACGATTCCCGTGGGCAAATGGGTCATGCGCACCGCTGTCTCGACCTTGTTCACGTTCTGGCCGCCGCGACCGCCCGAGCGGAACGTATCCACCTGCACGTCTTCCATCTTCAGCTCGACCTCGACCTCGTCGCTCAATTCCGCGATCACGTCCACGCTCGCAAACGAGGTATGCCGTCTCTTGTTGGAGTCGAACGGCGAAATGCGCACCAGCCGATGCACGCCGCGTTCCGCCTTCAGATACCCGTAGGCGTATTCGCCTGAGACCAGGATGGTCGCGCTCTTGATGCCCGCTTCGTCACCCGCCTGGATATCCACCAAATCAACCTTGAACCCGCGCGTCTCGCAGTAGCGCTGGTACATCCGCAGCAGCATGTTGGCCCAGTCGCAACTTTCGGTGCCGCCCGCACCGGCGTGGATGCTGAAAATGGTGTTGGACTTGTCGTTCTCGCCGCCGAGAAGGTTCTCCAACTCGAACTGATTGAACTTCTGCTCGGCGGCGCCGACCTCGGTGGTGATCCCTTCCTCGGTCTCGCCGAGATCGATGAGCACTTCCGCGTCGGAGATTTTCTGGTCGAGCGCAGCGAGCGTATCGAGCTTGCGGCGAATTGTGGATGCCTCGTCGAGGATCGTGCGGGCTTTGGTTTGATCGGCCCAGAACGTCGGGCCGGCCATGATGTTTTCTAGCTCGACCAGGCGAGCGCGTTGTTTGTCGACGTCAAAGATACCTCCTTAACGCCTGGTGACGTTCGCGCAAATCACTTACTTTGATCTTCAGATCTTCAATCATGGTTCCGTTAACTCAACACATCATCCGCCGAATGTCAACCTGCGCGCGGCCGGCGGACAACGCTTCGTCATGGAAAATCTTTAGCCAACGCGTTTCGCTCGCGGGCCTTTCGGGGTGTCTTCAACGACCCAACCTTGCTTCGCCAGTTGATCGCGAATCTCGTCGGACCGCTTGAAATTCCTGGCCTTGCGGGCAGCCTGACGTTCGTCAACCAGTTGTTGGACATCAGCCGGCACTTCAGATTTCGTTGGCATCCCAAAACCGAGGACTATATCCAACTTCTTCCATGTCGCCAAAACGTCCGCCGCCCCAGCCGGTGAAAATGTCCCTTTGTTCCCTACGCGAACAAACTCAAACAGCACTCCCAATGCCCCACTGATATTCAGATCATCATCCAACGCCATCTCGAATTCAGGAACCGGACCTGCGCACTTGCTGTGCTCCGTGCTGCCGGCGACTTCTTGCAACTTCAGTAGAAACTCATCCATCCTCTGCAACGCCGAACGCGCCGCTTGCAGGCCGTCGAATGTGAAATTCAATTGCTCGCGATAATGCGCCGAGATCAGGGCGTAGCGGACCTCGCGGCCCGTCCACCCTTTGGCGAGCAGGTCGCGCAATGTGTAGAAATTGCCCGCCGACTTGCTCATCTTCCGGCCCTCGACGAGCAGATGCGCGTTGTGCAACCAGCAACGAACGAATGGTTTCCCCGTCGCCGCTTCGCTTTGGGCGATCTCGTCTTCGTGATGGGGAAAAATCAGGTCTTCGCCGCCGCAATGAATGTCGAAGGTTTCACCCAGATGCTTCATGCTCATCACGCTGCACTCGATGTGCCAGCCGGGCCGGCCATCGCCCCACGGTGAGGGCCACTTGATATCTCCGTCGTCCTCGTCCCACGCCTTCCACAGCGCAAAATCCGCCGCGTGCTCCTTGTCGTACTCGTCCTGGGCGACGCGCGCCCCGGACTGCAAATTCTCCAGGTCAAGATGCGCCAGCTTCCCGTACTCTGGAAACGACTTGATCGAGAAATACACACTGCGATCGTCGGCAACGTAAGCGTGTTTGGTCGCCACCAGCGTCTCGATCAACTTGATCATGTCCGCGATGGTTTCCGTCGCGCGCGGCACAACGTGCGGGCGCTGGATATTCAACGTGTCGAGGTCCCGAAGAAATTCCTGCGTGTAGAAGTCGGTCACGTCGCGCAGCGACTTGCCCGATTCACGGACGGTGCGGATGATCTTGTCCTCGACATCCGTGATATTCATCACGTGTTTGACCTGATAGCCCTTGTATTCGAGATAGCGACGTAACAGGTCTTCGAAGGTGAACGCGCGCAGGTTGCCGATATGCGCGTAGTTGTAAACAGTCGGCCCGCACGTGTACATGCCCACATGCGGAGGATTCATCGGTACGAAATCCTCTTTGCGGCGCGTCAGCGTGTTGAAGAATTGCAGGGCCATGACGCGCTACATCTCCACGCTCGCGATGGCGACAACAACAATTCCCTCCTTGCGACCGGTAAATCCCATATGTTCGCTCGTGGTCGCTTTGACGCCGACTCGCCCGGGCGCCACGCCGAGGTGTTTTCCGAGGTTTTCCTGCATCTGGGGAATGTGCGGCGCCATCTTCGGCGCTTGGGCAATAATCATCGCATCCACGTTGTTGATGGTCCCGCCGGCTTTTCGCACGCGCTCGGCGCTCTCCCGCACAATGACCATGCTGTCGAGATTCTTGAACTTGGCGTCCGTGGGCGGGTAATATTTTCCAATGTCGCCGAGCGCCGCGGCGCCGAGCAGCGCATCCGCAATCGCATGCGCCAGCACATCCGCGTCGCTGTGACCTTCCAAGCCAACCTCATGTGGGATCTCAACGCCGCCGATAATGCACTTGCGTCCCGCGGCAAACCGATGCACGTCGATTCCAATGCCAACACGGTTCATAGAGCGTGAGAGGATAGCATCACTGCCGCTGGCGAAGCAATGCTTCCGCAATGGCCAAATCCGACGGCGTGGTGACCTTCAAATTCAGAAAGGGCGTTTCGACCAGATGAACCTTCCCGCCCATCAACTCCACCGCCGCCGCTTCATCGGTCACGACGATCTTCTTCTCGAAGACTTTCGCATACGCATCCCGTAGCAAACCAAACGTCACCGTTTGCGGCGTTTGCACCGCCCACAGCCGGGTGCGATCCACCGTGCGAACCACCGTCCTGTCCTCGTTGGCCTCCTTGATGGTGTCCACGACCTTGGTGGCGGCGATGCCGGTCCCGAACGCCCGGGCGCTGACAATAGTGGATTCAATCAGTGCCGGCGTGACCAGCGGCCTCGCCCCATCATGGACCGCCACAATGTCCGTCCGCGACTCGCACGCTTTCAAACCGTTGCCGACCGAATCCTGGCGTTCGGCGCCGCCATCGGCAAACGCGGCCACCTTCTTGAATCCGAATTCCCGAACGATCTGCTCCGCCGGTTGCGCGTAGTCGGGTCGTCGCACCAAAACGATCGCATCAATGGCCGGGCACCGCTCAAACGCTACGAGCGAGTAGACGAGAAGCGGCTTGCCGAGGAGTTCGACGAATTGCTTGTTGGGACCGCCGCCCATCCGCGTCGAGCGACCAGCGGCCAACACGATCGCTGTAACCATGTCTGGCAGACTAACAAATCCCCGCTTGCCGGAGCAAGCTTACCCGCTCAGACGGTGGACGCTTCCGGCTCCCGCTCGCTCTCCATGGCTGCCTGGCTGCCGCTGGGGAGTTCGGCAAACGCCATGCGTCCCGCGGCGGTTTGCAGCACGCTGCTGATCGTCACTTCCACCTCTTGTCCCAGAAGACGGCGCGCCCGGTTGACCACGATCATCGTCCCGTCGTCCAGATACGCAAGGGCCTGCTGCGGTTCGCGTCCCTCCTTGAGGAGGCGAACCGTGAGCGCCTCGCCCGGCAAGACCGCCGGCCGCAACGATTTCGCCAGCTCGTTGAGATTGAGCACCTTGACGCGCTGCAGTTCGGCAATGCGGCTGAGGTTGAAATCGTTCGTCAGGATTTCTGCGGGAAGCATCTTTGCCAGTTGCACCAACTTGCCGTCGACTTCCTTGATGTCGGGCACATCGTTCTCATGGAACTTCACTTCCACGCGCGGGTTGAGTTGCAGCATCTTCAGCACCTCGATACCGCGTCGGCCCCGCGCCCGCTTCACGTCGTCGGCCGCGTCGGCGATGTACTGCAGTTCATTGAGAACAAACCGCGGGACGATCAACACGGCGTCCAGGAACCCCGTCGTGCACAATTCCTGGATGCGCCCGTCGATGATGATGTTCGTATCGAGCAACACCAGCCGCTCGGGTTTGTTTTCCTTGATGAACTTCACGTACGGAATCACCAGGCTGAACTCGTCCTTGGCGCGGTAGGCGATCACCATCGCCAAGTACGAGCAGACGACGTACATGGCGATCTGCGCAATCAGCTTCGTCTCCTCATCGATGAATTTGAACAGAACCGAGTTGCCAATGAAGTAGCTGACGGTGAACCCGACCAGTATCCCGAAGGATGCGGCGGACAGCCCGCGCAGCGAGAAACCCTTCAGCGCCTTGTCAACCCCGATGAATGCGCCGCCTCCCGCCAATCCGATCAGGATCGCCATCACCGGATGCTCCGCCCACTGGTCGTGCAGTTGAGAGATGGACCAACTCCCCAGCACGCACAGGATCAGAAAAAACAATCTCAACATCAACAGCGTCATGGCTCGAAACTTCCCTCCAACAATCGGTAAACAAGCAGATTTAAGGCCAGTGCGCCCTCCCAAATGCCGCGCCAGCGGCCACCGCGACACGTCGTCCCATAAAACCCCGCGCCGGCACCCGTGTGTTCAAGTCGTCTACTGCCTTTCCCGCACCCTGATAACCAACCCGCGCGAATGGTCGGGAATGCGACGGTCCCCGCTAGCCGGAAGGTCGGAGCTGTCGCTGTGGCCAATAATGAACGCCGACCGTGGCCGTTGTAGTCCGCCAGACAGTCCGGGCCCATTGTTTCGGACCGAACTTGTCCCGAGTTCGACGAGGGGCTCTCCGCTTTCCGCCTTCCCTGCCCTACTTCGCCGGCGGCGTCGAATCCGTCCCGAAAATAATGCTGCCCGGCCCGTTTTGCGCCGGATGCGCCGGTTGGGGCACGGCCCATTCCTTGGATTCTGCGGGCTTTTTCGGCTCGGGACGATTCCCCTCCTTATACAGCAGCCCGTACTTCCGCCAATTCTCCACCAAACGCACAAGATCGTCATGCAACGTCGGGTCGACGAGTAGTTTGCCGACCGTCCCCTGCCCCTTTTCGAGACGCGCCAACATATCGTTCAATCGCGCCGTGCTCTCCGCGAGATTCTTGACCGCCGCGTGGATGTCCTCCTGGTTCGAGATCACCACCTGATCGACATTGCTGGACGCCTCCTTGAGGTTGTCCGCCGCATCGGAAAACCGGCTCAACGTCGCATCCAGCTTCCCGCGGTTCTCGTCCACGACTTCGCGCAGGCTCACTGTCAACCCGATCGCGTTGCTGCTCACCGTGTCGATATTGCCCAGCGCCGAGTCAATGTGATCCAGGCTCTGCCGGCTCAATACCGTCTCATCGATCCGCTGGATCGCTTTGTCCACCCGCTCAATCGTCCCCGCCGCCTGATGCAGCACGTCCACCACGCTGTGAATCGCCTCGCTCAGGTCGATGCCGGACGACCCTTCCACGCTGTCGCCGGGCTTGAGAAAGTCCGCCGTCGCGCTCACGGGAATGATGTCCACATAGCGGTCGCCGAGTAATCCGGACTGATTGATGACAAACTTCGCGTCTTTGCGGATTTTGACGCCGTTGACGATCGAGAGTTTCACGATCACTTTCAATTCGCCCGTCTGGTCCAACGTAATGGTGTGCACGGTGCCCACCTTGATGCCCCCGTACAGCACGCTGGCGTCCTCCACGATCCCGCCCACACTCGAGAACACCACGTTGAGCTCGTACCCGTTCCGCTCGAGCGGCTCATACTTGCCAAACTTCCAAATGAGCGCCGCCAGCATTGCCAGACAGACGGCGAAGAAAATGCCCACTCGGATTTCAACTGACCGTTTCTGTGCCACGTTGCGCCTCCTTTTGAATTTCCGCGGTCCCCGTTATAAATTGCCTCACGATCGGATCCGCCGTCGCTTGAATCTCTTTCGGTGTTCCCACCGCGTGAATGCGCCCCTCATGCAGCATCGCGATGCGGTCGGCGATCTTGTACGCGCTGGTCATGTCGTGCGTCACCGCCAGGCTCGTCACATGCAACTGGTCGCGCGTCCGCAGGATCAAATCGTTAATGTGGTCCGCCAACACGGGATCAAGTCCCGTGGTCGGTTCGTCGTACAAAATGTACTTGGGGTTCGCTACGCAGGCGCGGGCCAGGGCCGCCCGCTTCCGCATCCCCCCGCTCAACTCGGCCGGCTTCTTGTCCTTCGCATTCAACAAATCCACAATCTTCAGCGCCTGCTCCACCAGCGGGGCGATCTCCGGTTCCTCCAGCTTCCGCTCCTCGCGCAGTGGAAACGCCACGTTCTCAAACACCGTCATCGAATCGAACAATGCCCCCCCCTGGAACAACACGCCAAACTTCTTCCGGATCGGCGCGAGTTCACGCTCCGACAGCGGCTCGATGTCCGCGCCGTCCACAATCACCCGACCCGCATCCGGCCGCATTAACCCGCACAGGTGCTTCAGCAACACGCTCTTGCCGCCGCCGCTGCGCCCGATGATGACCAGCGTTTCTCTGTCGCGCAGCTCAAAATCCACGCCGCGCAACACCTCGGCGCCGTTAAACGATTTCCGCAAATCCTGGATCTGGATCATACGGGGATGATCCTGCTGAATACCACCGTGAGAAAAAAATTCGCGACGAGCACGGTCAACGACGACACCACCACCGCTTCGGTCGTCGCCCGACCCACACCCTCGGCGCCTTCGTCCGCATTGAATCCTTTGTAGGTCGAGATCAGGGCGATGAACATGCCGAAGAACACCGACTTGATCAGCCCGCTCGCCACGTCTTTGGCGGTCGTGAACTCGTACATGTGGTTCAGAAAATAGGCCTGGTCGATCCCGCACATGTGCACGCCAACAAAATATCCGCTGAAAATCCCGAAAAACATCGCTTCCGCCGTCAACAGCGGCAGCCCAACCATCAGGGCAATGAACCGCGGCACGGCCAGGTAATCGACCGGCTCCGTTCCCATCGACCGCATCGCGTCGAGTTGCTCCGTCACTTTCATCGTGCCCAGCTCCGCCGCAATCGCCGCGCCCACGCGTCCCGCCACCATCAACGCCGTCAGCACCGGCCCCAGCTCGCGCGTCATCGCCACGCTGACGACCGGCCCGACTGCCGTGTCCATCTTGACCTTGTGAAATTGCAGGTAGGTCTGCACGGCAAACACCATCCCGGTAAACGCGCCCGTGACCACCACCACCGCCTGCGATTGCCAGCCGATCTTGTACATCTGATCGACCGTCTCCCCCCACCGCGGCCGCTTCGAGAAGGTCGTCTTGAGGATATCCAGCAACAGCAGGAGCATCGACCCGAGCTGATTGAGCTGGTCGATCACGAATTGCCGAAATTCCTGTACCGCCTCCATGGTGCCGCGCAGCATAAGAGAGCGTTCCACTCGTTGCAAGCCCGCCGTGGCCGCGCCCGGTCTCGCTTCCCCAGAAAAAAAGGCCGCCCCGAATCTCTTCGGGGCGGCCAGGGGTGAAACGACGACTCCGCTCAGCTCGCGCTGGCGGCAAGTTGGTTGAATACCAGTTTGTCCTTGTCGTCGCCGACGGTGACGTCGATCGTCTCGTTGGGCTTGAAGTTCCCCCGAAGGATTTCCTCGGCCAGAGGATCCTGCAGGTACTTCTCCACCGCCCGACGCAACGGACGCGCGCCGAATTGCGGATCGTAACCCTTCTCGATCAGGAAATCGGTCGCCGCCGCTGTCAGGGCAATCTCCACATCCTTGTATTTGAGGCGGGTCTTGACCTTCTCAACCTCGAGATGGACGATCTGGCCCATGTCCGCCTTGGTCAGGTTGTGGAACACGATCAGGTCGTCGAGACGGTTCATAAACTCGGGCTTGAACACGCGCTTGGCCTCTTCCAACAGCTTGTTCTTCATGTCGGCGTACGTGTGCTCTTCCTTGGCCGGGGCGAAACCGAGTTCGCCGGCCTTGCGGATCATTTCCGCGCCAATGTTCGAGGTCATGATGACCACGCAATTGCGGAAGTCCACCTTGCGACCGAGCGAATCGGTCAGGTGTCCGTCCTCGAGAATCTGCAGGAGCATGTTCATGACGTCCGGGTGCGCCTTCTCGATCTCGTCGAACAGCACCACCGAGTAGGGACGGCGCCGCACACGCTCCGTCAATTGGCCGCCTTCTTCATACCCCACATAGCCCGGCGGCGAACCGACCAGCCGCGAGACATTGAACTTCTCCATGTACTCGCTCATGTCGAGCTGGATCAGCGCATCCTGGTCGCCAAACATGAATTCCGCCAGCGCGCGCGCCATCAGCGTCTTGCCCACGCCGGTCGGACCGAGGAACACGAACGAGCCGATCGGCCGGTTCGGGTCCTTGAGGTCGGCGCGGCTGCGACGCAACGCCTTGCTGATCGCAATCACCGCCTCGTCCTGGCCGATGACCGTCTTGCGCAACTCGCCTTCCATCGCCAGCAGTTTCTCGGTGTCCTTCTGCTCCATCCGGCTCAGGGGAATGCCCGTCCACTTGGCGACAATCTGCATGATGTCGTCTTCCGTAATCACAATCTGTTTCTCGTCGCGCGCCTGCCGCCATTCCGCCAGCGTCTGCTCGAGACGTTCCCGCGCCTGCTTTTCCTTGTCCCGCAGCCCGGCGGCCAGCTCGAAGTCCTGCGCCTTGATCGCCGCTTCCTTCTCTTCCTTGATCTTCTCGATGTCGCGCTCGGAATCCTGGATGTTCGGCGGACGGGTCATCGACTGGATGCGCGCCCGCGCGCCCGCTTCATCAACGACGTCAATGGCCTTGTCGGGCAGGAACCGACCCGTGATGTACCGGTCGGAAAGCCGCGAGGCCGCTGTCAGCGCTTCGTCCGAGAACTTGGCGCGGTGATGCTCCTCATACTTCGGACGCAGGCCCTTCAAAATCTCGACGGTCTGGTCCACCGTGGGCGGTTCGACGATGATCGTCTGGAACCGTCGTTCCAGCGCCGCATCCTTCTCGATGTATTTGCGGTACTCGTTCATTGTGGTCGCGCCGACGACCTGCAACTCGCCGCGGGACAGCGCGGGCTTGATGATGTTGCTCGCGTCCATCGCGCCTTCGGCCGAACCGGCGCCGACGATCGTGTGCAGTTCGTCCACGAACAGAATGACGTTCTTCGACCGCTTGATCTCGTCCATCACGGCCTTAATGCGCTCCTCAAACTGGCCGCGGTACTTCGTGCCCGCCACCATCAACGCCAGGTCGAGGGTCACGACGCGTTTGTCGCGGAGAATCTCGGGGACGTTGCCCCGGGAAACTTCCTGGGCCAGCCCTTCCACGATGGCGGTCTTGCCGACACCGGCTTCCCCGAGAAGCACGGGGTTGTTCTTGGTGCGGCGGCACAAGATCTGGATCACGCGCTCGATCTCGTTCTGGCGGCCCACCACCGGATCGAGGTCGCCTTTGCGCGCCAACTCCGTGAGGTCGCGCCCGAACATCCGTAGCGCGGGTGTCTTCATTTCCTTCTTGCCCGCAGAGGCTTCGCCCTCTTCAGCCGTGCCTTCACTCGGAGTAAAATTCGGGTCGAGTTCCTTCAAAATCTCGTTGCGGCAACGTTCGATGTCGACATCGAGCGATTTCAGGATGCGCGCCGCCGCTCCTTCGCCTTCCCGAAGCAACCCGAGCAGAATGTGTTCGGTGCCCACGTAATTGTGGTTGAGTTGCTTGGCTTCCTTCTGCGCCAAGGCGAGGACCTTTTTCACGCGCGGGGTGTAGGGAATGTTGCCCACCATCTTGGTCTCGGGTCCGGTGCCAATCTGCTTTTCCACTTCCATGCGCACGGTCTCGAGATCGAGGCCCATTTTCTGCAGGACGTTGACGGCGACGCCCTGGCCGAGTTTGATCAGGCCAAGAAGCAGATGTTCCGTGCCCACATAGTTGTGGTTGAACCGGTCCGCTTCTTTGCGGGCCAACGCGAGCACCTGCTGCGCTCGCGGCGTGAAATTGTTCATTTCCATCACCGTCCTCTCATTCTGGTTCGGCTCGTCCGCCGTCGCCCCGGGGACGGTCGGTCAAATCCGGTTTCGAAATCGCTGCCAACTGCGCGCGAATCAGTTCCGCCCGCAAAATGTCGCGTTCCTCGGCGGTTAGCTTCCGGGCCGCCGCCCGTTGTACGTGCGCTGGCTGGGAGAGAATGAACATTTCATCCACTGTCACTCGCGCTGTAGCCGGAAATATCTCTAAATCTACCCCCATACGTACCAAACTGAGCAAATTCAATGCCTCTTTCGAACTGATTGTATGTGCATTGGTTAGAATGCCATACGCACGCCCGATTTGATCATAAACCAGCTTTGGCTTTTTTTCAAGGAGCGTGACGCGGGCGTTCTCTTCGTGCTCAATTATTTGCAGGATGACCTTGTTGAGACGCTCGACGACTTCCATCTCCTTTTCACCCAGCGTCGTCTGGTTCGACACCTGGAAAACGTTCCCCAACGCCTCGGTCCCTTCCCCGTACAGGCCGCGCACGGCCAAGCCGAGTTTGTTGACCGCCTGCACCACCTGGTTGATCTGGTCGCTGAGCACCATCCCCGGCAAATGCAACATCGCTGACCCGCGCATCCCGGTCCCCACATTGGTCGGGCATGCCGTCAGGTAACCGAGCTTGGGCGAAAACGCAAAATCCAGCTGCTCTTCCAGCTCGGTGTCGACCCGGTCAATGACCTTGAAAATGCTTTTGAGCTGCAGTCCCGACTTGATTGCCTGCATGCGCAGGTGATCTTCCTCGTTGACCATCACGCTGATCGTCTCGCGATCGTTGATGACCACGCCGCTGCCCACGTTCTTGGCCGCGTGTTCCCGGCTGATCAGATGGCGTTCCACCAGCACCTGCTTGTGGATCGCGCTGATGTTGTCCATCGAATCCCCAAAGTGATCGGCCATCTCCGGCAACGCCTCGACGACGGGCTGGATCGTGTCGAGCAGCTTCTGCCGCTCGGTCTTCTTGGCCCAACCCGGGAACGGATGATCGCGAATGTTGCGCGCCAGGCGAACCCGCGACGACATGACAATCTTGCTGTTGGGTCCTTCCGCCTTGACCCACTCGCTCGGACTCTTCAGCAAATCGTCGATCTTCATGGTCGCATTACTCGGTCGAGCGCGACGCGCCCACCGTCTTCTTCCACTTCGCTTCCATCTCGCGAATCTGGTCGCGAATCTGCGCTGCGTCCTCGTACTTCTCCTCGCGCACCGCCTTCTCCAACTGCTCCGCCAATTCCTGCATCTTCCCGTTCAGGGCCAGCGTGTGCTCGGCCTTGGCTGGCACCTTGCCCACGTGATGGTCGCCTTTGTGCATCGCTTTCAACAACGATGCCAGAGCCGGCTCAAACGTTTCCCAACAGGCGCTGCACCCGAGCCGGCCGGTCTTCTTGAAATCCGCCTGCGTGAACCCGCACACCGGGCATTGCACTCCCGGCGCTTCGACCCGCGATTCCTCCCCGCCGCCCAGCTCGACCAGCAAATTCGCCAGCGAAAATCCGGCCGCTTCCTGCACGCCCTTTTCCTTGGCGCAGGACTCGCACAGGTCCACTTTCAACATCTTCCCGTCCACAATCTGGGTCAGATGGACCGTTGCCTCGGACTTCTTGCAAATGTCGCAGAGCATGTTCTATTTCGCCCCGATCAGTACCCCGTCGGTGCGGGTCAACTTACGAAAATCTTCCGTCAATTTCAAGGTGAGCGGCCCCGGACGGCCGGAACCGATGATCCGTCCGTCAATGCTCGCCACCGGCACGATCTCCGCGGCTGTTCCCGTGAGAAACACCTCGTCCGCCGTCGATAAATCGTACCGCGTCAGGTTCGGCTCGCTCACGCCAATGCCGCGTTCGGCCGCCAATTCGAACACCACCTGGCGCGTGACGCCAATCAACGCGCCCGCGCTGACGGGCGGTGTCTCCAGCCTGCCCCGGCGCACCAGGAAAATATTGTCGCCCGTGCATTCGGCAACGTGCCCCTGGCTGTTGAGCATGATCGCTTCTTCCGTCCCGGCGTTTACCGCCTCGATTCTCGCCAGGATGTTGTTCAAATAGTTCAACGATTTGATCGACGGACTTACCGCGGCGGGACTCGTCCGTTGCGTGCTCGCCGTAATCAGCTTCAGCCCCTTGCGGTACACCTCCTCGGGATACAGCTCGATCGTGTCCGCGATGATGAACACCGTGGGATTCTTGCAGCGGAATGGGTTCAGCCCGAGGTACCCGACCCCGCGCGTGATTACCAGCCGGATATAGCCGTCCTTCAGCTTGTTTTGGCGGCACGTCTCGCAACACGCCTCGACCAGTTGCTCCTTCGTCACGGGAACCGGCAGCATGATCGCCTTCGCAGAGTTGAACAGACGATCCAGGTGCTGATCCAGACGGAAAATGCGTCCGCCGTACAACCGGATGCCTTCGAACACGCCGTCGCCATACAACAGCCCGTGGTCGAAAACCGATACCTTCGCCTCGTCTTCCGGGACGTATTTGCCATCCAGATAGATCTTCACAATTTCTCCCTTACAACTTCCTCTAGTTACTCCAATATCCGGCCATCCGCAATCTCCAACACCCGTTCCCCGCGCGTGGCAACGTGCTGGTCGTGCGTCACCATCACCAGCGTCGTTCCCGACTCCTCGCGCAGCCGCCAGAGCAAATCCAGGATCGCTTCGCCGGTCTTCGAATCCAGGTTGCCGGTCGGTTCATCCGCCAGCAACACGGCCGGCCGATTCATCAGCGCCCGCGCCACGGCCACGCGCTGTTGTTCGCCGCCGCTCAACTCCGCCGGCCGATGCTCCAGCCGTTCCCCGAGCCCGACCGCCGTCAGCAATTCCCGGCCCCGCTCGGCCACGCCGTCGCGCGCCCGCGGCTGCATCAGGGCCGGCAGGCACACGTTCTCCAGCGCGTCGAGTTCCGGCAGCAAATTGTACGACTGGAACACGAACCCGATGCGCTCGTTGCGCAGCTTCGTCCGTGCCGCCCGCGACATCGCAAAAAGCGAAGCGCCATCCAGGCTGACATCGCCTGCGGATGGCGCATCCAATCCGCCGAGCAAATGCAACAACGTGCTCTTGCCCGCTCCGGACGCGCCGACAATCACGAGAGCTTCGCCGCGGCGCACCCGCACGTCAATCCCTCGCAACACCTCAACTTCCCGCGAGCCCAAAGTGTAGGATTTGCGCACCTCGCGCGCAACCAAAATGTCCCCGCCAGCCTCACTCATACCGCAGCGCCTCCACGGGTTGGAGCCGGGCCGCGCGCACCGCCGGCAACAAGCCCGCCAGCGTGCAAATCACCAGCGCCGAAATGCCAATCGTCAGGAGATCCTGGACGGTGAGAAACGCCGGGATGCTGGGAAAATTGTAGATGTCGCGGGGGAACAATTCGATGCCGACGACGCTCGACAGAAAATGATTGATCGGGTTGATGTTGTGGACGGTCAGCAGGCCCAGTCCGATCCCGATGGCCACGCCGAACACGCCGACGATGAACCCTTGCAGCAGGAAGATGCGCAGGATTTTTCCCGACGCGGCCCCCAGCGCCTTCATCACGCCGATCTCGCGCGTCTTCTGCACGGTGACCGTGATCAGCGTGCTCATGATGCCAAACGCCGCGACGATGATGATGAATATCAGAATGAAAAACATGACCGACTTTTCCACCTGGATGGCGCCGAGCAACCGCTGGTTCATCTGCGCCCACGTCTGCGCCCGCAGCGGCGGCGGGAGTTTCTGGTTCAACGCACTGGCCACGTCGCGCGCCCCACCAATCGGGTCGTCGGTCGTGATTTCTATCCCTTGGACGGCATTGCCGAGGTTGTACAGCTCCTGTGCCGTCTCCAACGACGTGAAGATGAGGCCGACATCGTACTCGTACATTCCCGACTCGAAAATGCCTGTGACCGTCAGTTCCATCGGCACATCGACTTCCTGCCCCTTCTTCTCGATGTAGCGGGGCGAGTAGACAGTGATCTTGTCGCCGAGAAAAATGCCGTATTGCGACGCCAGCTCGCGCCCGATGACAACCTTGTCGCCGTTGAGGTCGAGGCTGCCCTCCTTTATATAGGTGCCGAGCTGGCTGACGGTCACCTCCCGCTTCGGGTCGATGCCCTTGAGATACGGAGTCGCCACGCGATGCTCGAACTCGATGAGCACCAATCCCATGGCGAACGGCGTCGCGGCTTTTACGTGCGGCGTGTCGAGCACCGTCTTCAAAATCTTGTCGCTGTGCTCGATCACCCCGCCCATCACCGTCACGTGCGCGTGCATGCCCATGAGTTTCTCGCGCAGCTCGCGGTCGAATCCGCTCATGACCGCGATCACCACGATGAGTACCCACACGCCAATCGTCACGCCGGACAGCGAGATGAGCGTGATGACGGATACAAACGTGCGCTTGGGCTTGAGATAGCGAAGGCCAAGAAACAATTCGAAGGGCAGACGCGTCATGAAAGGGAAAACCCGCTACGGGTTCGGCTTCAGCAATGGGAACAAGATGACATCGCGGATGCTCTCGGCGCCCGTGAGCATCATGACGAGGCGGTCGATGCCCATGCCCATCCCGCCGGCGGGCGGCATGCCGTGTTCCAGCGCCAACAGAAAATCCTCGTCGAGTTTTTCGTCGTGCCCTTTGGCCTGCATCAACAACCGGACACGCTGCAGGACCGGATCGTTCAGCTCGGAATACGCCGGCGCGATCTCCTGCCCGTTAATGACCAGCTCGAACACGTCGACGATGCTCGGGTCATCCTTGTTGGGCTTCGCCAGCACGACCAGTTCCGACGGCAGGTGCGTCACGAACGTCGGGTTCATCAACGTCGGTTCGATCACTTTCTCGAAGATCGCGTTGGTCACTTCATAGTCGGGCGTCTCCGCCGTGGATTCGACCCCCATGCTAATGGCCTGGGAGCGGCGTTCGTCCGGCGTGAGCGTAAACCATTCTTTGCTGACGCGCTCCTCGATCAGCTCGCGGTACGTCACCCGCCGCCACGGCGGTGTCAGGTCGATCTCCTGGCCGTCGTGGCGTTTGATCAGCAGCGAGTCCGCGATGGTTTCCGCCACCGACACGATCAACCCCTGCGCCAGGTCCATCATCGTCTCGTAATCGCCGTATGCCTGGTAGACCTCGAGCATCGTGAACTCGGGATTGTGCCGGCGCGAGATGCCTTCGTTGCGGAAATTGCGGTTGATCTCGTACACGCGCTCGAAGCCGCCGACGAGCAGCCGTTTGAGATACAGTTCCGGCGCCACGCGCAGAAACAGGTCGATATTCAGCGCTTCGTGGTGGGTCTGGAACGGTTTGGCCGCCGCCCCGCCCGCGATGGGTTGCATCATCGGCGTTTCGACTTCCATGAACCCGCGCGCGTCGAGAAACTTGCGGATCTCGGCCACCACGCGGCTCCGCACCACAAACGTCTCGCGGACGTTGTCGTTGAGAATCAAATCGAGGTAGCGCTGCCGTAACCGGGTTTCGATGTCCTTGAGGCCGTACCACTCCTTCGGCAACGGCTGGATCGATTTGCTCAGCAGCGTGACGGTCTCCACTTTCACGGTCAGTTCGCCGGCATGGGTCGTGAACAGCTTGCCCGTCACGCCAATGATATCGCCGGGATCGATGAAGTTCTTGAAGAGGTCGAACGGCTCGTCGCCCAGCGCCTGTTTCTGGACGTAAATCTGGATCTTCCCGGTGGAATCCTTGATGTCCGCGAACAGACTCTTGCCCATGTCGCGGTGACTCAGCACCCGCCCCGCCAGGCGCACCTCGCGGTCGGCCGCCGGGTTCGCGCGCGCGCTCGCAATCGATTCGCTGACATCGAATCGCCCGCCGTACGGGTCGATGCCTTTGTCGATCAGTTTCTCGCGTTTTTCGAGCCGCGGTTTGATGTGGTCGCTTTGGGAATCCATAGCCGCCGGGAACATACCGTGTCGCCGACTCATCGGCAACGGAAAACGCCACTCCGCGACACAGTTGTCACCTGAATAAGCTTGAAATCGGCAGTCCGATAGTCTATAGATGCGAGCGTTACCCCGTTTGTGGGACCTTTCTTCTTGAGGCCCGAAGCGCCCCGTCTGCGCAAAGCCGGGTGTAGTTCAACAATCGTTGCGAGGCGATTGTGGAGGCGAACATGAGGACGCGAATGCGGGTGATTCCTGTAGGTGTCTTCTTGACATTGCTACAAGTCGGGTACGGGCAGACCTGTGGCATCACCAACCCGGCGCAGCCGTTCAGCATCCTGAGTATTACTCGTGCCACCAACGGCGTGACCCTCACATGGGGGCCGACGTGCACCAATTTCGCCTTTGGTGTTTTTAGCGCGGACCAGCTTCTCAGCACCAATACCCAGTACCAAACTCGCGCAGGCATGTGGGGTAGTCCCTCAGGAACCAGCCAGTGGACGGATATCGGCGTCACCAACAGCCAGCGATTCTACAAGATTCTCAGGATCGAGCCGACGCCGACAAGTGACTGGGCGGGCGACGGATTGTCGGATGAATGGGACTTGCAGTACGGCCTCAATCCGTTCGATCCCGGCCTCGCCACCAACGACGTGGACGGCAACGGGTACACGGTACTCGACGACTATCTGATGGGAGCCAACCCGACCAATTTCAACGACCCGATCACCGTGTATGTAGACGTCGCCAACACCAGCGGCACTTACGATGGCACACAGGCCAATCCATTCCAAAACATCCAGGATGCGATCGAAAGCTCCGTGCCGGTCACGTCGAACTTGGCGATTCGCGTGCGACCGGGCACGAACTACGTGACGGTGAGTAATTTGCAGTACGACCCATCGTCCGGCGATTTGCTGAGTTCGCGGCTGTATCTGTACATCTATGCCGCCAACGAGGATTGGTCTTTGTCAACCGACCCCGAGAGCCACGTCATCGATGCGTTGGGCCTGCCGAATGAAGAACTGGTTGACCTTACCTCGACCCCGGCTCCGACGGTGGAATTTAACGGCGTGGCGCGGGCACGCATCAACGGGTTCAAGATTCGTGGCGGGCAAGGACTTTACGGCGGCGGGATTTACGCGTCCTCGACCAACAACGGGCCGATCTACATTTCCAACTGCATCATCGAAAAGAACGGGGGCGGTGGCACGGAAGCCGGCGGCATCTATATTCAAGCAGGGACGAGCTCGATGATCTACAATACGGCGGTGGCGGAGAACGTGGGCGAGGTTGGTGGGATTTATGATGTGAACGGCGTACAGATTTGGAACTGCACCATCGTCAGCAACACGACGCTGGACACGACTTTCGGAGCGGTGACCGGGGGTTCAGGTGAACCAAACATCCGCAACTCCATCATCTGGAGCAACGGCTTTGACACGCTCGACCTGTATTATGCCAACGCGGATTACTCGACATTCGGCAGCAACGAGTTTGTCACGTCAGGCGCGCACAATCTGTCCATTGACCCGATTCTGGTGAACATGGTCTTCGGCAATTACCGCTTGCAAACCAATTCCCCCGTCCGTGGCGCCGGCACGACGCTACCGTTGGAACAACGGGACCTGTACGGCAACCCGCGTCCGTTGACCGGCCGCTTTGACATCGGGGCGAATCAGTATACAGATACACTGGGTTCGGGAATGCAGGACGACTGGGAGATCAAGCACGGCCTGAGTTTGACCGTGAGCCAGGCGTTGCTAGACCCCGATGGCGACGGCGTGAACAATCTCCAAGAGTACAATCAGAACACCGACCCGCACAATCCCGACACGGCTGGGGACGGAATCAGCGACGGGCCGCTCGTACCTCCGGGAAGCGGGCTGTTACCCGGTCCCACCGCCGATCCGACTACGCCCGATCTGTCTTGGAACACGATTTTTTGGGACTATTACTTTGCCAGCGAGTTTCAGATGTACGTTAACGGTGTCGCCAATCCGGACTGGGTCAACGAGCCGTACACTCGCCCCTGTGGGGTGGTGATTAATAACAACCACATCGGCGATTACGTCACCATGGAATGGCAGTATTTGGGCGGACCGGGTTACCCGCCATTTCTGGTGTTCTTCGTGCCGCTACCGACGCAGGGCGTCATCATCCCTGATCTGAACGCCACGCCGCTCAATCAGATTGTGGTCGGACCCGGCGGCTATGCCCCACCCGACGGCCCGTGGGGCTTCACGCTCGCCCAGACGACCCTGACCAATACAAACGGCGTGTGCCCGGGCGGTGGGGGCTATGATGATGAGTCCCCTCAGTTTCCTGTCTACGGGCAAACAATACCAGCCCTGTCCGTTCCGCAATCGGGCACCAACACGGTTACGGTCATGATCAATCCGGGGACTGTTATTGGCCAGATTCTTTTTCAAATGACCAACACGGTTTCTGCCAGTATCTCGCCGTCTGCCCCGTCCAGTAGCACACAACTGGTCTCGGTCGCGGGTTTGGCGACGGGCAATGTGATCACCACCAACCAGCTTGTCGTGCTCGGCTACGGCGCGCAGAATACCTACACAACCGCCTGCTCGCAGGTTGACGTTGACATCATGCCCAGGAAAACGAACGTGACGGTTGCGATCTGGGCCGTGACGGCTAAGGGAGAGCCAAGCACGGCTCCCACGAATGCGCCAACGCAGGCAAGCTTGTCGAACTACCTCAATCAGGTGTATGGCAAGCAGGCGAACGTGTTTTTCAACGTGCTGCCGCTGGTATCGACAAACGTGAACTACGATCTCAATACGAACGGCGTGTTGGACGTGGAAACCCAAAATGAAACCCTACAAACCGCCGAACAGGCGGCGATCACCAGCGCCGTGTTCCGAGCCGGGGCCATTAACGTTTATTTCGTAAAAGCCATGTCTGCCGACTGGGGATTGAGTTACCCGCCCCTCAGCGTTACGTACATCCAAGACGTTCATGACGAGACGAATGTAAATATCACAGCACACGAACTTGGGCACCAAATGGGAATCCCTTATGACGTGGACTCGCCTACAGGCGTCACTGCGCCCGGCAACCCCGACAGGCTGATGTGGTATACGGGCCTTAGTGATAATCCATGCCGCTTGATCCGGTCCGAATGGGAAACCGTAAACGGCTCGCTGAGGCAATGAGATTTCTGAGGAGACGGTATATGACGAGGATCAAAAATGCGCGATGTTGGGTCACTGCTTCCGAATTTTGGATACTCACCTGCCTTTGTTGTCTAGCGCAGGCCTCCACTTCGGAAGCTCAAGCGCCACAGAAACCGGAAACGCTGGAGCAGCGAGTTGCCCGGGGCGAGCCGGATGCGGTCATGGAGGCAGCGGACAAAGGGAGGCGTGATCTCATTCCTGCCATTGAGAAGTACGCAGATATTGGAAGTCCAATGGAGGCACCACGAATCTGGACGCGCGCAGCCCTGGCAAAGTTGGGCGTAAAGAAATATCTGGACGAAACCGTGACGGAACTGACCACGACCAATTCCGAGTTGTTTGCGTTCTATATGAGAAACGGTATCTGCCCCTACCCATCCCAAGAGCGTCGCGTGGCCTGTGCGACGGAGCGAACACAGGAAACCGCGTTTAAGAAACTGGCCTACATCCGCGACCCCTCGACGGTCAAAGTCGTGGCGGCATTCCTTTATAGCTCTGAGAGCTTCCACTTCGCCCACGACGTACCCCCTTGGACGGCCTCGGGATTCGCCATCCTGACGTTGCGCCAAATGGTTGACAATCCGCCGCAGGTTCCCGTGGAGTACACAGGAGAACAACAGATCCGTGCCTGGCAGCAATGGTGGGAACAGAACAAAGACAAGTATCCGTAACTCTGATGCGTCACGTCCTCGATTCTTCGTCCGCTCTTGCGGTCGTCACGCTGTTGTTCCTCAGTCATTCGCCGGCTGTTTTTGGAGATAGCCGGAGCGAATCGCTCGTACAACGCGTGGCGCGGGGAGATCGGGACGCCATACTCGAAGCAGGTAACACGGGCGATAAGGGCTTCATTCCGGTGCTGGAGAGTACGGCGCGACCACACTACACTGGCGGACCGGAGTCCATCAAGGGCTTAAGTCCTCAGCAGGCGGAAGCCTTGAGCAACTCGGTGTGGCGTACGGTGTACGACGATCCGGTTGCGGTGAATGCAAGAATGGCTTTAGCGAAACTAGGAATGAAAGACTACTTGGATGAGATATTACTTGAACTGACCGATCCTGCAAGCTCTCCTGTCTGCAAAGAGCGCGAAGGACACCCGCAGTACGGCTGCTATCCGATAGACCTCCGAAACGCCGCATTTCACAAGCTCGCCTACATAAAGAACCGCTCTACAGTACGTGCAATCGCATCGTTCCTCTCCGTAACTTCCGAGCCGGATTCAACGGGTTCAGACGTGAAATATGAGCCTTACGCTCACTTAGCCATGCGAACGCTTGCCCAGATTGTCGACGACCCTCCGCAAATCAATCTTCCAGATGATTCCGAGAACTTCGATGCCAGATCCAAAATCTGGCAACAGTGGTGGGAGCAGAACAAGGACAAGTATCCGTAGCAGTCCCGACGCATTTTGCTATCCGGCTCTTCACTGGATTTCCGTCCGGCCTTGCGGTATGGTGCGGGCGTGAAGGTCAGGACTCTTCTGGCATTTCTGACGGTGATGACCGCGAACGTGCTTTTCGCACAGGACAGCGGCGCGCCGTCCATCGCCGATTTTGCGAACGTGACGCAGGGGCGTTACCAGGTGTTCTGCCAGGGCGGCCACCAACTGGCTCTGGAGGTCAACATTTTCATGAACGCGCTCCTCGGCCAGTATGAGAACTTCTTCAACAACTGGACCAGCAAAGACGGCGCGCGTGTGGTGGTGTTCGATAATGTCGACGACTTTCGCAAGTACGCCGGCGACACGGTCTCGCTGACCCATGCCGGGCTGGCCGGTTACTGCCATCTCAAGACCGATGAAGCGGGCAACCAGTTCTACGAACTCGTCACGTTTGCGAGCCAGAATTTGTGGCGGGTGCTGGCGCACGAGGGGTTCCACCAGTTCATCGGCTATGAACAAGGCCAGCAGATCCCGATGTGGCTGAACGAGGGCATGGCGCAGTATTTCGAGACGAGCGCCATCCTTGGCTCCCATTTCCAGGTTGGCCAGATCAGCCGCAGCAAGCTGTTGTACGCGCAGGCGCTGATCGTCAACAAGCAGGCGCCGCCGTTGTCGCAGTTGATCCAGTGGGACCGCACCACGTTTTACGCGAACGCGAATGTCGCCTACCCGATGAGTTGGGCGCTGGTGTATTACCTGGTGAACTCCCACGAGGAACGGTTCGCGCAAAGCGATTTTCGCCGCTACATGCAGGACCTCAAGTATGGCGAAAACGACATTCGAAGTTTCCAGCGTCGTTTCGGGGCCAACGTCGACCGCTGGCAGGCTGATTTCGAGGATTACATCCTGCATCTGCAGCCACAAACGAATTGACGTGGAATTTTGCGGGCTGTTGCGCTATAATACGCGCGCGGCAAATGGAGGAGGCCAGTTGCGAGTCAAGATCCATGAGTGAATTGTCGTCGGCTGTTGCGCCGACGTTGCGAACACAAACCAATCACGAACCTTTTTCCGACCAACCCGTGCCCGGCATCATTTCCGAACCCGTTCTCGAACAGATTCGCCAAAACAACGACGTTGTCGAGGTGATCGGCTCGTATTTCCCGTTGAAACGCGCGGGGGCAAACTTCCGCGCCCTCTGCCCATTCCACAAGGAAAAGACGCCGAGCTTCAACGTCAACCCGCAGAAGCAAATCTGGCACTGCTTCGGTTGCAGCGCGGGCGGCGACGTCTTCACCTTCGTGATGAAATACGAGAACCTCGATTTCATCGGCGCGGTCCGCCGGCTCGCCGAACGGGCCGGCATCAAACTCGCGTACGAAGAGCGCGCGGGCGAACCCGGGCGCGACGTGAAGGAATCGCTCCTGAAACTCCACGATCTGGCCGCGAATTTCTTCCATCACAACCTGATGAAGGAACGGAGCGCCAGCGTCGCGCGGGCGTATCTGAAAAAGCGCCAAATCACCTCCGAGGTCGCGAAGAAATGGCGACTCGGCTACTCGCCCGACGCCTGGGACGGGTTGATTCAATACGCCGCCGGCAAGAAATTTTCCGCCGAACTGCTCGAGACGGCGGGGCTCGCGTTGCGCCGCGAGAGCGGTGACGGGTTTTATGACCGGTTTCGCGGCCGGCTGATGTTCTCGATCTGCGACGAGCAGGGACGCACCGTCGGGTTCAGTGGGCGAATCCTTACCGACGAGAAAGACCAACCGAAATACGTCAATTCACCCGAGACACCGATCTTCCAAAAGGGCCGGATCCTATTCGCGCTCGACAAAGCCAAGCGGGCGATCATCGATGCGACGTACGCGATTGTGTGCGAGGGACAGATCGACACAATTTCCTGTCACGAGGCGGGCATCGAAAACGTGGTCGCGCCGCAGGGCACGGCGTTGACCGAGCAGCACGCGCGCATTTTGAAGCGATACGCTGAAGAGGTCGTGTTGATGTTCGATGCCGATAACGCGGGCCAGAACGCCATCGTGCGTAGCGCCGAGCCGTTATGGGATGCGGGCATGTTGATCCGGGTGGCCGTGTTGCCGCAAGGTCATGACCCCGACAGTTTCGTGAAGGCGTTTGGCGCGGAGAAACTGAAGGAGTTGATCGCCCATGCTCCCAGCTTTTTCGCGTATCTGCTCGATCGGCTGTGTCGGCTGCATGACCCGCGTTCCGAGCGCGGAAAATTGCAGATCGGACGGCAAATGGCCGAGTGGCTTGCGCGGATTCCCGCGCCGATTTTGTTGGCCACGTATGCCCAGCACACCGCGAAGCGGCTCGATATCAGCGAGGATGCGCTCCGCCGGGAAGTCGCGAAACTGTCAGGGAACCGCCGCGACCGACGCAACGCATCGGACGGTGACGCTGAAAGCGACGAGGCGGCCGACATCGGCGCTGGCCGGCCGCGCGGCTTGCCCGAAGAGGAGATGTTGTTGCAGGCGATGCTCGCCAACCAGCAGGTGATCGAGTTGGTGGCCGGCACGTTGGATGTGACGTGGTTGAGCGACAGCGTGGTGGGTGAGACGATTCAGCAGGTCCTGAAACTTCACGACGGTGGCCGCTGGGACGGTCCCAACTCCCTGCTCCGGGAAGGCGAACGAGGAGCGTCGGAGCAACTCATATCCGAGTTGCTGCTGAGTCGGCGAACGATCAAGAATCCAGAGCGCGAAGCGCCCAATTGTCTTATGCTGTTGCAGCGGCGTTGGTTGGAGAAGCAGGTCCACGATAATCGGCGACAGCAACAGGCCGAAGGACTGGCCCCTGACAAGATGGCGACACTTCTGAAACAGTTTGTTGACTTGGACTCGAAACTACGGCATATTGACGCGCTCTTGAGGGGAGAATAGGAACTTACCTGGCGTTGCGACACACTATGGCGAAGGATAATCATCGGAAGAAAACTGCTGTCCCCGAGCCGCCCAAGCTCGACCGCGAAGAGAAGAACGAGAAGCTCAAGGAGTTGATCAAGCTCGCCAAGGAACAGGGCTACCTGACCTATGGCGACGTCAACGACATCCTCCCGGAAAACATTTTGTCCCCGGAAGAGCTCGACGGCATTCTCATCCAACTCCGCGGAATGGACATCGAGATCATCGATGCCTCGGAGGTCGACCGCTTCAAGCGCGAAGCCGAAGAGGAAAAGGAAACGGCCAAGGTCGATTCCCGCCTCGATATTCTCGACGATCCCGTCCGCATGTACCTCAAACAGATGGGCCAGGTCCCGTTGCTCACGCGCGAACAGGAAGTCGAAATCTCCAAGCGCATCGAGACCGCCGAAAACCACGTCAAGCAGATCATCAACAATTTCGGGTTCACGGCCAAGGAGCACATGGGCCTGGCCAAGCGCCTGCTCAGTGGCAAGGAGCGGTTCGACCGCGTGATCATCGACAAGAAGATCGACAGTCGCGAACAATACATGCGCGTGTTGCCGCGATTGCTCGCCCAAGTCGAGAAAGCCGACGCCCTCGTCGATACGCGCTACGAGAAAGCCACGCGCTCGGGATTGAACAAGCGCGAGACCGAAAAGCTGCGCCGCGAATTCAAAAAGTCCGATACTGCCCTGCAACGGTTGTTCGAAAAATTCTATTTCAAGCAGAAGGTCCTCGAGGAGTTTGTCGAGAAGGCCAACGAAGTCCGCGAGAAATTCGACGAGACGTTGTTCCAGATCGACCGGATGGAGAAATTGCGCAAGTCCCCGGCCCTCGATGCCGATCTGCGCAACGAAGAGCGCAAGCTGAAGAAGCTCGAGATCACCGCGCGGATGAACACCGAGGGATTCATCAAAGCGCACGACGAGCTCAAGTCGTGGATGAAGAAGGCCGTGCAGGCCAAGGCCGAGATGGTGGAAGCCAACCTGCGCCTCGTCATTTCCATCGCCAAGAAGTACACCAACCGCGGCCTGTCGTTCCTCGACCTCATCCAGGAAGGCAACATGGGCCTGATGAAGGCCGTCGAGAAATTCGAGTACCAGCGCGGCTACAAGTTTTCGACCTACGCCACGTGGTGGATTCGCCAGGCCATCACCCGGTCCATCGCCGACCAGGCCCGCACGATCCGCATCCCGGTCCACATGATCGAGACGATCAACAAGCTGATGCGCGTGCAAAAACAACTCCTCCAGGAATTCGGCCGCGAACCGAGCCCCGAGGAGGTCGCCGAGGAAATGCAGATGCCCGTCGACCGCGTTCGCGCCGTGCTCAAGATGGCCCAGCAACCCATTTCGTTGCAGTCCCCCATTGGCGACAGTGAGGACACAAGTTTCGGCGATCTCATTGAGGACAAGTCCGCCGAAAACCCGTCCGACATGGCCTCGTACTCGCTCCTGAAAGAAAAACTTAACGACGTTCTCGACACGTTGACCGAGCGCGAGCGCAAGGTCCTCCAGTTGCGGTTCGGCCTAGGCGACGGCTACTGTCGCACGCTCGAAGAAGTCGGCCGGCAGTTCCGCGTCACGCGCGAGCGCATCCGCCAGATTGAAGCCAAGGCGCTGCGCAAGATGCGCCACCCGACACGGCTGCGCCAAGTCGAAGGCTTCCTCCAGGCGCAGGGTTTCTAGCCGTTCTTCGAATGGATCAGGGTTCCGAGTGGTTGCCCCCAAGTGGTCCAGAATCGGGGCGTTTCATTCACCAACTTCCGCATCGGGAAAATTCTCTCTTGAGCGCCCGCCTAAGCGGGTGCGCGGCCCGCGAAACACAACACAACGCAGACGGTTACTCGTCCGTAGACGAAGGTCTTGCGAACTGGTGGCAATCGGGATGCTGGCAGAAGAAACTGTCTCCAAACGCCAGCGCATACTGACAGGTCTGCGGCGAATCCACCAAACACTCCACCAGACCAACCGGTTCCAGAAGCCGAGTAACGCACACGTTCGGGTCGGGTAACAAATCCGACTCACCTTTTCGGCGGTCAGTCATCGTTCTGGCCCTTTCCTTAAATGATGATACTGTCAATTGAGGCCCACGTCAATGGCCGCCGGACCGTTTGTTGCATCTTTTGGCGGCGAATGGCAGGCGCGCGAATTGCTAAAAGCGTTCCGATAAAACAAGTTTTCGACCCATGCACGCGACAAAGATCGGTTCCTA
The DNA here is from genome assembly GCA_050015495.1 of Verrucomicrobiia bacterium. GTDB lineage: Bacteria > Verrucomicrobiota > Verrucomicrobiia > Palsa-1439 > Palsa-1439 > Palsa-1439. The sequence continues at coordinate 13,525 of JBEKBH010000020.1, read as the reverse complement.
CCTGGTGCTCGGGCTCATCCTTGCCGGATGCCCGATGACGGCCCGCGCCGACGACCGGCCCCTCGCGCCCCCGACCCATTTTCCCGCCGAAGACAAGCGGTTCGCCATCCAGGCCAGAAACCTCCAGCTCCGCAACTGGACGTTCGACGATATCTTCGCCTCCCTCTGCCGCACCGCCCTCACCAATGCCCAAGCCAACCCCGCCATCAACATCCAGGATGAAGCCCGCTCGATCTGGGGCGGCCTGTGGCTCTGGACCTGCCAAGATGTCGAGCCCCTGCCCCTGTTCCATGCCGGCGGACTCGCTCCCCGCCGTCCCGCTCCCGACGGCACCATCGACCATGGCTACGACATCGTTACCCTCCAAAAACATTACGCCCAGCACTTCATCGCCGGCGGCATGTTCGAAGCCTACTTCGACGCCGGTCGTTGGGCGGGCGTCCGCAAAGAACGCCTCAATTCGGTCACCGGCGATTATTTCGATTACAACAAGGTCGCCGTCACCAGCATGGGTGCCCGCTGGGTCGATGTCGCCGTCGACGGCGACGCCGCGCACACCAAACGCTGGCTCGAACTCTGGGCCAGTGGCCGGTACACCCTGAGCAAATCCATGCCCCGACTCCACTGGCGCAGCCTGCCCCCGTTCGTCGACTCCACCCCCGCGGAGGTCAAAGCCGTCGAAGACGAAGTCGATGCCGCCATCACCTTCCCCACCGACACCAACGCCCCTCCCGCCAGCCCGGCCAAGCCTCGCTGATTTTTCAATCGCCACCCCAGTCGTATTGGCTCGACTTCCAGCCAGGCTTGTGGTTTATTGCCTTGCGAGGAAGCATCTTCCTCCACGTTGTTTTTTCCCTCACAAGAGGATGGTGATCTGAGACAGAGGTGGGCCGCAGCTCTACGTATGTTCAGCCTGATCGCGGGAATGTTGTTATCGCGCAGAGGCCGCTTGAAACCGGCGGTTCTGTTGATTGTACTTGCCATGGCGATGCGCGGTGGCGCCACGGCGCAGGCCGACCCGCCGTTGCCGGTCATTCCCGCGACCAATTTCAACATCACCAGCTTTGGCGCGTACGGTGATGGCGTGTCGAACAACGCCACCGCGATTCAGAGTACCATCAATGCGGCCGCGGCGGTGGGCGGTGGCACGGTCGAGATCCCGGCCAATGGCACGTTGAGCACCTACCTGTCCGGCCCCATCGCCATGGCCAGCGGCATTAATCTGCAAATCGACAGCGGCGCGCTCCTACAGATGCTCCCCTACGGCACATACCCGGGCAGTGCGAACTTCATTGGCGGCTCCAAGCTTCACGACATCGAGATCAGCGGATCAGGAACCATCGATGGGCAGGGCGCCGTCTGGTGGGCAGCGTACAACGCCAGCAACTCGCTGACGCGGCCCCACTTGATCGATTGCAGGACCTGCACAAACGTGCTCGTTCAAAACGTGACCTTGCAGAATTCGCCGATGTTCCATCTCGTTTTGATGTCGACCTGCGTCAATGTGACCGTTCAAGGCATCACCATCAACACACCCTGGCCTTCGCCCAATACCGATGGGATCGATCTTGTGGGAACAAGCTGTCTGATCCAGAACTGCTCGATCAGCGATGGAGACGACGACATTGCCATCAGCCCTGTCGCGGGCACCACCGCCAGCAACATCCTGGTCACCAACTGCACCTTTGGTACGGGGTATGGCGTGGCCATCGGCAGCAATACCGCCGGCGGACTGTCGAACCTGACCGTGACAAGCTGCCTGTTCAACGGCACCCAGTACGGCATCAGCATGAAGTCGGACAACAACACCAATACCAGCGGTAGTCTGAACGGCCGCGGAGGTTTGGTGCAGAATCTTTCCTATTCGAACCTCACGATGAGCAACATCGTGCGTGCGGCCATCTCCGTCGACAGCTACTATAACGAATACTCAACGCCCACCGGCATCACGCCGTTCGGAGCCTCGACCCAGGCCGTCGGCTCCGTCGCCATCCCGATCTGGCGCAATATCACCATCAGCAACGTCTCCGCCGTCGTCACCGCTCACGTCGCGGGCGTTGTCTGGGGACGCATGGAGATGCCCGTCACCAATCTCGTACTGAATCACGTCACCATCACCGCCCCCGCCACGTTCAACATCTATAACGCGCAGGCCGTTCAATTCATCGATTCACAAATCAACGTGCCCGTCACGACCAACACGCTGAACCTATACAACGCCCAGATGACCATCACCAACAGCGTGCCCAACACCAACCTGGTGACGTTGGGAGGATTGGACATCCCGCCGACCAACAACATCCTGGCCTTTTTCAATGCCCAAGCTGCCATCACCACCACCAACATGCTCGGCCCCGATCCCTACCTCACGTTGGGCGGCAGCACATTCACGGTGAAAACCAATCTGAATCTGGGCGCGGCATCGACGTTGAATTTCGGGGTTGGCACAAACGCCACCGAATTTGCGGTTCTTGGCAACCTGGCTCTCAGCGGTACCCTTAACATCACCGACGCGGGCGGCTTTACCAACGCAACCTACACGTTATTCACGTACTCCGTGGCGTTGCTCGAAAACGGCATCACCATCGGCACAGCACCGGCTCTCTACAACTATGCGATCAGTACCAACACGCCGGGGCGGGTCGATTTGGTGGTGACTCCGCCGCTCAGCGTGTTCCAGCAATGGCAGCTCCAGTATTTCCAATGCACCAACTGCGCGCAGGCCCAGCCCGATGCGGACCCGCTGGGCAAGGGCATGAGCAATACCAACCAGTTCCTGGCGGGCTTCAGCCCCACCAACCCGGCGGCGTACCTGCACGTCATCAGCATCGCGGAGCAGTCGGTCGCGGGGAATACCAATGTCGTCGTGACCTATCTCGGCGCCAACGGGGACGACACCTATACGCCGGGGATTGCGTCACGGACGAACGTGTTGGATTACACGAGCGGCGACGTCGACGGCAGCTACATGAATGGCGGTTGGCTGGACACGGGCCAGACCAACATTCTCGGGGGCGGGAACGGGTCCGGCACCGTCACCAACATGACAGATACGGCCATCCCAAGCGCCACGACCAACCGCTACTACCGCGTGCGCGTGTTGTTGCCGTAACACCACTTGCCACGAAAAAGGATTGGGGGCAGATCCAATCGTTGCTGGATTTCCGAACCAGCCACCGCCCCACGGCGTTCTGGATCGTGCTATCCCTATGTAGGCGTGGGAGTTGCGTTGTGTCATCGCAGGGCGGGTTCACCCCTTGAAAATAGCTCTTGCATAAATCTATCAATCTGGTAGAGTTTACTTGTCTACCATTGAGGTAGACTTTCGCCCCGTTTGTCTGTTGTCGGAGCGAGGCACGTCGAAGACACAAGCGTAGCCTCAGGAGAAAATGAAAGAAGACCCTCGTCTGACCGAGGAAGAGCGCGCATGGCTCTCCATCGTGCGGCGGCAGGTTCGGTCGTTGCACTTCGGCGTGGTGCAGATTGTGGTTCACAACGCTCGAGTTGTGCAGATCGAGCGAACGGAAAAGCTGCGCCTCGATGAAGCCAGCCGCTTCGCGAGCGAAGGCAGCCTGGGGTCCATGGAAGGGATTTGACGCCGGCCAGATTCACTGGAGGCAAATGACTCAACAGATGATCGCGGAGCTGGCCAGGCGACTGGAAGTTCTGTCACAGGAGAAGAACTACAATTATGAAATCCAGTCGCGTCGTACTGGCCGCTTTGCTGGCTGCCAGCCAATTGTTCGTGAACCTGCGCGCCGCGCGCGCCGATGATGCCGACACCAACTCGCCGCCGGTAGCCGCCAAACCCGCCGAGAAGGCCGCGCCTCCGGAGAAAGGGGCTCCCTTGCCCTTGCATCAAATCGAAGGCAATGGCGGGATCTTCTCCACCTTGTCCGCCTACATCGTCAACCCACCCCGCAACGGCGAGCTACTGGGCCGCCCGAGCGTCGGCTTCTCGTATGTCAACATCGGACACGGAGACAACCTAGAGGCCCTGACGCTAACGGAATCGCCGTGGAAACGCCTGGAGCTCGGTTACGGCTGGGATGACCTGAACCTGGGCGATCTGCCGTTGGCGATCGACAAGGCCACCAAGGTGGACATCAGCCGGAGCGACGTGCAGTTGCACAACTTCAATGCGCGGCTGCAGTTGTTGACGGAAGGCGAGTTCAGTCAGAAATGGATTCCCGCGCTGACCCTCGGCGCACACTACAAGTACAACGATGGCATCCACGAGATCGATAACGACCTCGGCGGCGCCTTGAGCGCGGCCGGCCTCAAGCACGAGTCCGGCACGGACTTCACGCTCTACGCGTCCAAGATGTTCACACAAACGCCGCGACCGGTCCTGGTCGAACTCGGCGGTCGCGCGACCGAAGGCGTCTGGAACGGCCTGGCTGGATTCACCTCCAGTTACAACTTCCTCTTCGAGGGCAACGTGGTGACGTTCCTGACCGGCAACATCGCGCTGGCTGCCGAATACCGCCAACAACCGAACGATTACAAACCGATCGGCAATTTGGTGAAGGCCGAGGGCGATTGGTGGACGATTGACGCCGCCTACGTGGCGAACAACCACCTGACGCTGGCCGCCGGCTACGGCCACTTCGGCGACTTGCTGAATCACGAGGCCAACGGCGTCTGGGGCATCACCACGAAATGGGAGTTCTAACATCACGAAACCAATTCGTCGCCACGGCGGGAGGCAGCCCTCCCCCGTGGCGGCAATGGAGGGAACATGAGCAAGCAACAGTATTTTGAAGACAACTCGTTCTCCATCGGGAACACCCCGCTGGTGAAATTGAATCGTGTCACCGACGGCGCCAACGCCACGGTGCTGGCCAAGATCGAGGGCCGCAATCCGTCCTACTCGGTCAAGTGCCGCATCGGCTCGGCGTTGATTTGGGACGCCGAAACACGAGGGCGACTCAAACCCGGCGGCACCATTGTCGAACCGACCAGCGGCAATACCGGCATCGCGCTGGCCTTTGTCGCCGCGGCCCGCGGGTACAAGATCGTGCTCACGATGCCCGAGACGATGAGCCTCGAGCGGCGCCGCGTGCTCGCCGCGTTCGGCGCCGAGCTGGTGTTGACCGAGGGAGCGAAAGGAATGAAGGGCGCGGTGGCCAAGGCCGAGGAAATTGCCGCCTCCGATCCCCAGAAGTATTTCATTCCCCAGCAGTTCAAGAATCCGGCCAATCCCGCCATCCATGAGAAAACCACCGGCCCCGAAATCTGGGAACAGTCGGGCGGGTCGATCGATATTCTCGTGTCAGGCGTCGGCACAGGTGGTACGATTACCGGCGTGTCCCGATACATCAAAGGCGCCAAGAAAAGAAAAATTCTCTCGGTCGCGGTCGAACCGAAGGAGAGCCCTATCATTTCTCAAAAACTCGCGGGGCAGGAACTAAAGCCCGGTCCGCACAAGATCCAGGGCATCGGCGCGGGGTTCATCCCCGATACGCTGGATCTGTCAATCGTGGATCGCGTCGAACAAGTGGACAGCGCCGAGGCGGTCACGTTCGCCCGGCGGCTGATCCGCGAAGAAGGCATCCTCGGCGGGATTTCGTCCGGCGCGGCCGCGGCCGCGGCGGTGCGGCTCGCCAAGCTACCGGAGTTTGCCGGCAAAACCATTGTGACCGTGCTGCCCGATGCGGGCGAGCGGTACCTGTCCACCGTGCTGTTTCAGGATTGGGCCTAACGAAAGAGGAGAAAACGACAATGTCGGACAATACACCAAGCTATAAATTCGGCACCCTGGCGCTGCACGCCGGTCAGGTGCCAGATCCCACCACCACGGCCCGCGCCGTGCCGATCTACTCGACGACGAGCTACGTGTTCCACAGCACGGAGCACGCGGCGAATCTGTTCGGCCTGCGCGAATTCGGCAACATCTACACCCGCCTGATGAACCCCACGACCGACGTCCTCGAAAAGCGCCTGGCGGCGCTGGACGGCGGCGCGGCGGGATTGGCTTTCGCCAGCGGTCAGGCAGCCATTACGGCGTCGCTGCTGACGATTGTGCATGCGGGACAGAACTTCATCTCCGCCAACAGCCTGTACGGGGGAACGTGGACGCTGTTCACCCAAACGTTCTCGAAGCTCGGCATCGAGGTGCGGTTCTTCGATCCCGCCAAACCGGAGACCATCAGCAAGCTGGTGGACAAGAACACCCGCGCCGTGTACATCGAAACGCCGGGCAACCCCAAGAACGACGTGCCGGATTATCGCAAGATCACCGACATCGTGCACCGTCACGGGTTGCCGGCGATCATCGACAACACGGTGCTGACGCCGGCCCTGTTCCGTCCGATCGAACACGGTTTCGACATCATCGTATATTCCACGACGAAGTTTATCGGCGGCCACGGCGTGCACATCGGCGGCGCGATTGTGGACAGCGGGAAATTTCCCTGGGCGAAGGAGCCAAAGAAGTGGCCCGAATTCACGGCGCCCGATCCCGCGTACCACGGCATCGTATTCGAAGAGGCGCTACGACCGATCGGCAACATTGCCTATATCATCTACATCCGCACGCACTGGCTGCGCGACACGGGTGCGGCCCAGAGCCCGTGGGGGTCGTTCCTGACGTTGCTGGGATTGGAGACGCTGCATTTGCGACTGGAACGGCATTCGAAGAACGCCCTGGCCGTGGCGGAGTTTCTGTCGAAGCATCCCGCGGTGTTGTGGGTGAATTATCCCGGTTTGCCGGACCATCCCGACCACGCCAACGCGAAGAAATACCTGCCGGACGGGCAGGGAGGGATCGTTGGCTTCGGCATCAAGGGCGGCAAGGAAGCGGGCGCGAAGTTGATCAACAGCGTCAAACTGTTCAGCCACCTGGCGAACATCGGCGACGCCAAGTCCCTGATCATCCACCCGGCCACAACGACGCACTCGCAACTCACGCCCGAAGAGCAGGCCCAAACCGGCGTGACGCCCGAGTTCGTCCGGTTGTCGGTGGGCATCGAGGACGTGCACGACATCATCGCCGATCTTGACCAGGCGCTCGCGGCGTCGCAAAAATGATCCGTGCATCCGATGGATAACAGTCTCTTCGATAGCAGCGACAGCGCGCGGCACGCGAAACCGTTGCGGTACGTGCAGACGGCGACGATCGACCACGCACTGAAACTGGAGTTGGGAGGCGAGATGCCCGGTGTGACCGTGGCCTACGAAACCTTCGGCCAACTCAACGCCGCCCGGGACAATGCCGTGCTTGTCTGCCATGCGATCAGCGGCGATTCGCACGTGGCCCAACATACCGCGGATGACGACCCCGGCTGGTGGGATGTCGTGGTAGGTCCGGGGAAGCCAATTGACACCGATCATTTGTTCGTCATTTGCCCGAACCTGCTCGGCGGCTGCCGCGGCACGACGGGTCCCGGCAGCACCAACCCCGCGACGGGTGAACCATACGGCCACGATTTCCCGACGATCACCATCGGGGATATGGTGGAAGCCGAGCGACGGCTGCTCGATCATCTCGGCATTGAACGACTGCGCGCGGTCATTGGCGGCTCCATGGGCGGGCATCAGGCGCTCACCTGGGCGACGCGCTGGCCGGAACGCGTCCGCCGCGTGATTGCGCTCGCCACGTCTCCGCGATTGACGAGCCAGGCGCTGGCGTTCGACGTGGTGGGACGCAATGCCATCCGCCGCGACCCGGATTACCACGACGGACGGTATTATGGCGCGGAACACGGGCCGGAAGTGGGTCTGGCCATCGCCCGCATGATCGGCCACATCACCTACCTGTCGCGCGAAGCGATGACCCAAAAATTCGACGCGAATCGCCTCCAGCCGCGGAATGAGGCCGTGGAGTTTGAAAAGACGTTCTCCGTCGGCTCGTATCTCGGCCATCAAGGGCGAAAATTCGTGGAACGATTCGACGCCAACAGTTACATTGCGCTGTCGACGGCCATGGATTTGTTCGACCTCGGCAGCACACCGTTGGAACTGGCCACGGCCTTCCGCGGCACCAAGAGTCGCTGGCTGGTAATCAGTTTCTCGAGTGACTGGTTGTTTCCCCCGGACCAATCGCGGGATATCGTCAACGCCCTCGTCGCGAACGATGCGCCCGTCAGCTATTGCAATGTCCAGAGCGACTGCGGGCACGATGCCTTCCTGTTGCCCAACGAGATCGCCAGTTACGGGGAGTTGATCCGCGCCTTTCTTGACGATGATGACGCGTCGCCGCCGGATGGTCCCGCGATCAGCCGCAAAACGGAAGACGGTTCCAATCCGACGAGTATCTTTCATCAGCGGCGCATCGATTATGAGCGCATCGTGGAGTTGATTCCGGCGGACGCGAGCGTGCTCGATTTGGGTTGCGGGCGGGGCGGCCTGCTGGCGAGCCTCCAGCAGCGCAACCATCGTCGCCTGGTCGGGGTTGAACTTGACGAGTCGGCCGTCATCGCTTGCGTGCACCACGGCCTGGATGTGATCCAGGCGGACCTGAACAAGGGACTGCGCGGGTTCGGCAACCAGCAGTTTGACTGCGTCGTGCTCTCGCAAACGCTCCAAGCCGTGCGCGACGTGCCCGGCGTCATCAACGAAATCCTGCGCGTCGGCCACATCGGGATCGTCAGTTTTCCCAACCTCGCTTTCCGCCCGCTACGCAACATCTTGGCGAAGGACGGCCGCGCGCCGCGCAGCTACGGTTGGATTCGCGAGCAGTGGTACGACACCCCGGACGTGCGGTTTCTGTCCATCGCGGATTTCGAGGAATTCTGCCGCGAGAAATCCATCCGCATTCACCGCCGCATCGGGCTCAATACCGAAGACGGCACCGAGGTTTTCCAGGATCCCAATCTCGACGCCGACCTGGCCATCTTTGTAATCAGTAGCTCGAATTCGGCGGCATAGTCTGAGGCCTCAGCGCTTTCCGGTTCCATGTCGGTCAGTGAACCGTCAGCCATCGCCCCGACCGCCTCCACACCTAGGCTCTTGTCCTAGGCAAGATTCATCCCGTCGTGCCGTTGCGTCCCGCCGGACGTGGACTACATTTCCTCGTTGATGGCGAGGTGTCAGATGATGATCAATGGTCCATCGGAGGAACAGATTCGCGCCCGCGCATTCGAGCTTTATCAGGAACGCGGACGCCAGCCCGGCCACGAACTCGAAGACTGGCTCCAGGCCGAGTTTGAATTGACGCATCGGCCGTTCCGCGTCGCCCGTTTACTGCCGATCCGAATGCGGAGGAATCTTTCGTCGCGTCAGCGTGGTCCGTTGTCCGTGCGCTTCTCCGACCACTAGCGGACACTCTTCGCCCGCTCCCTCACCGTCACGGACAATCGACGCGTTGGCGCGGTGTGCTTACGCCTCGTTACCTCTTACCGAGGATCGCCTTGGCGGCCGGCGAGTCTTTCATCGGGAGTTTCGTGCGGCGGATGCCGTCGAACTTGTAGAGCGCGCCGGCGACCGCCGGGGCCGTGGGGACGAGACCGATTTCGCCGACGCCCTTCGCGCCGTACGGGCCCGCCGGTTCCTTCTCCTCGATGAAAATGCATTCAATCTCCGGCACATCCTTCGCGCGCAAAATCCCCAGGGAGCGCAAATCCTTGCTGGCGATCCGGCCGTCCTTGAGTCGCAACTCTTCCGTGAGCGCGTAGCCGAGCCCCATGTGGATCGAGCCTTCGATCTGGCCTTGCAGCAGAATCGGATTCATTACCTTGCCGACGTCGTGAGCCGCCACCACCTTTTTCAATTTGCCCTCGTCGTCCAGAATCACCACCTGCGTCGCAAATCCATACGTAATGTGCGTCTTCACATTCGGGCCGGCATAGCCCAGCGGGTGCGTGTCGTTCACGACAAACTCGCCGTACCATTCCTTGCCCACCAGCTTCTTCAAATCCTCTCTTGTAAATGCGCCATTGCTGCGGACTTTCTCCAAATCCGGCAAAAACTTCGCGCACGCCGCCTTCACCGCCTGGCACCCGAGCAACGTCCCGCGCGAACCGGTCGTCTGGGCGCAATCCAGCGCGTATCGCGTGTCCGTGACCACCCGCACGAAGCGCGGGTTGATTCCCGTCTCCTCGCAGAACGTCTGGAGCTGAACCGTGAACAACCCCTGCCCCATCTCTGTAAACCCGCTACGCACCACGACCGTCCCGTCTTCGTCAACCGTAATCATCGCCCGCCCGCCATCTTCCGCGCCATTGCCGATGCCGACATTCTTGATGCCGCAAGCGATCCCGGCATACTTCGCGCCGCGATAAACGTCCTTCACCGCCAACAGGGTCTTCTTCAACCCGACGCTCGCCCGCAAGACCTGGCCCGTCGCAAACATGTCGCCCACGTCCACCGCGTTCCGCCATCGAATCTCCCAGCCATCGATGCCCACCTTCTCCGCGAGCATATCGATGACGGTCTCGATCCCGAACGCAGCCTGGTTCGCGCCGAACCCGCGCATGGCGCCGCACGGCGGATTGTTCGTGTACGCGCCCACCGACTGTACGTCCACCACCGGCACTTTATAGGGGCCACACGCGTGTCCGCCCGCCCGCTCCAGCACCTTCGTGCCGACGGACGCGTAGGCGCCCTTGTCGCCGACCGCCCGCACCTTCACGCACGTGAGATGACCCTCCTTGTCGCAGCCCGCCCAGTATTCAAACTTGATCGGATGCCGCTTCGGATGGAACCGTGTGCTTTCCTCGCGGCTGAACGTTGCCTTGCAGGGGCGCCGGGTCAGCCACGCCATCAGCGCGACGTGCTGCTGCATCGCGAGGTCCTCCTTCCCGCCGAACGCGCCGCCGTTGCTCACCAGTTCGACGTACACCTTGTCGCGGGGCAACCCGAGCACGTCGGCGATCTGGTCGCGGTCGTCGTACACGCCCTGCCCCTGCGAGTAGACGATGAGTTGCGCCCCGTTCGCCACCGCGGTGAGCGCGGCGGCCTGTTGGTCCTTCGACAAATTTCCGAACCGCGCCGGGGCCGCGCCATTGGCCAGCGGAATCGCCAGCGCCGACTCGGGCTCGAGGAACGCGTGCTCGATGTGTTGCGTCTGCACCTTGACGTGGACCGTGTGCGTGGTGCTCTTCCACGCCCGGTTGAAATCGCCGCGCGTGATGCCCGTTTGGCACAGCTTGTTCGGTTTCGGCGGATGCACCAACGGCGCGTCCGGCGCCATCGCCTCCTCGGGCGTGAGCACGGGTTTGAGCGCCTCGTACTCGATCTGGATGAGTTTTGCCGCCTTGCGGGCCGTGCGCTCATCGTCCGCGGCCACCATCGCCAGGATGTCGCCCACGCAATGGGTTTCCTCGCCCTCGCCGATGAACACCGGCCAGTCCCGGTACATCAGCCCGACGCATTTTTCGCCGGGCACGTCCCGCGCCGTGATGACCTTCACGACCCCGGGCAACTGTTCCGCCGCCCGCGCATCGATCGTCAACACCTTCGCGCGCGGGTGCGCCGAGAACACGAAGGCGCCGTGCACCATGCCCGGCACCTTCAGGTCGTCGATGTAATTCTTGTCACCGAGCGCCTTGTCCGCGCCTTCGTACAGCATCAGCGACGTGCCGACCCGGCCCGACTGGTCGAGCTCGGGGAATTTCCCGCCGCAACGCACCTTGCCCGCCAGCTCGATGGCGTCCACAATTTTGGTGTACCCGGTGCAGCGGCACAGGTGCGGGCCGAGCCAGCGGTTGATTTCCTCGCGCGGCATGGCGGGATCCAGGTCGAGCATCCATTTGGCCCGCATGGCGATGCCGGGAATGCAGAACCCACATTGCAGGCCACCGGTTGTCACGAACGCCCGGGCCAGCAGGTCGCGCTCCTCGGGCGGCAGACCTTCCAGCGTGGTGACGATCCTGCCCGCGACGGCTTTCGCCTTGACCACGCAGGACAGCACGACCTTCCCGTCCACCATCACCGCGCAGCAGCCACATTGGCCCATGGGTTGGCAGCCGTTTTTGGGGGAGACGATGTCAAATTTATCCCGAAGAAGATTCAGCAGCATCAACTCGTCGTCCATTTCGGACGAAACGGGCGCGCCGTTGAGGGTGAACTCAACGTTATGGGCCGTGGCGACTGCGACCTGCGCGTTACCCTGCACGGCAACACAATACGCCAAAAGCCGCCTCCGTGAAAGCTTATTTTTGCTTGCCAAGCGGGGTGCTGTTGTATCGGGACGATACTGCCGGAGCGGCTACGCGCGGTGGCGTTTGCGGAATGCGGAGAGGGTCATCGCGCCGCGTGAGGTCACGTTACGCGCCAACGCGGTCACGTGGCAACGCCACTTTGTGGAAGAAGGCGAGCAAGGAAAGACCGAGGCCGAGGAGGAGGAACGTGGACGGCTCGGGAATGTCGTCGATGGCGAGATACGCTGCGTTGCCAAAACCAGAAGCGAACACTGAGCCAACGCCACTAGGGCTAAATTCCACAATTGAAGCGTTGCCCTCGCTGGCAACGTAGAGATCGCCGCTGCTGTCGATGGCAAGGCCAACTGGGAATCGAAGGAGATTCGTCGATGTGAAGGTCGATCCCTGTCCGCTTGAATTGAATTCCTCGATCGTGTTGTTCCCGGCGTTGGCCACATACAAATCGCCGCCATAAAAGGCAAGACCTTGGGGATTGGACAAGCCCGAACTAGCGAAGACCGAGACACCTCCGCCAGTGTTGAATTTCAGAATGGTATTGTTGTAATTCGCTACATAGAGATCGCCGCTGCTGTCAAAGGCTAGCCCCTCTGGCAAATCCAAGCCCGAGGCGGCGGTTGCAAAGACGGTGCCGGCTCGATTCGAATCGAATTTCTCTATGGTGTTGTTGCCTTCGTTCGCCACATACAGATTTGCGCTGCTGTCGAACGCAAGACCTGCGGGGTAGCTCAGCCCCGTGCTGGTGAAAACCGACCCATTTCCGAGCGAATCGAATCGCTCGATCGTGTCGTTGCCTTGGAGACCGCCGCCCGTATTCCCCACGTAGAGATTCCCGCCGGCGTCGAAAGCTAGCCCGGCAGGGTAATTCAAGCCGGAGCCTGCACTTGCGAAGGTGGATTGGTTTCCGCCGGAATCAAATTCCAAAACGGTGTTGAAGTTAAAGGTCGAAACGTAGACAGTATCGGCATGAATTATCGGGAGGTCACCTAACAGGCAGATGAGGAGGGCAACAGCTAAACAGACGGCTTTCATAACAATCCCTTCACGCCTGACGTTACTCCATACAGACAACAGTGTATAGCAACCGGACGTGCCATTGCAAGTATGGATTCGTGGTGACTGATGTGCATTCATCGGATTTTCTCCTTTTCTCAATGTTGATAGGCTCCGATGTCCCAGTTCGTTCCGCTCGGTCGCGGGTTACCATTAAAATCATTTGATAGGTAAGAGATTGGGGTCACATCTAAAGGGGCTGTTGCCCAAATGAGATGAGTTTTTGGCTTCCGGTTAGCCCAAGCAGTTAGGTCGATTAGGGTCAGGTCTATTTATTATGCAATTCATCATTGATCCGCTGGAGGAAAGCGGCCAGCGTGCGATCCCGTGATTGACGCAAGGCCACTCGGCGAACGGCGCTCGCGGCGCTC
>JBEKBH010000019.1:0-66597 GCA_050015495.1 Verrucomicrobiia bacterium | reverse complement strand
GATCAACACCGGCGATCCGACCCCTAGTATCGGCGGCCCATTGATTCTTACCGACTTCATGGACGTGCAGCCGTCCCAGCGTTTCTACCGCGCCGTGATCACCCCGTAGGGCCTGCCAGAACCCTCGACGGACGCGGCTTCCCCATTCCCATTTGCTTGCTACGAGCCGTGAAACTGGCATAGTAGCTCCGATCGCGCCGCTTCCACGTGCGCCCGTAGCTCAACTGGATAGAGCATCGGTCTTCGGAAGCGCCCAAGGGTGTTTTCTCTAAGCCACTGCATTATGAGCAGAACCGCATGCAACCCTTACAATAATTGCCTTGCAGGCGTATTTGTCATTTGCAGTGCGTTGCAATGAAACGCAGAGAAATGTGCCACTTTTCCTGTCGAAGTTACGCACAGTTACGCACGATGAGGCTTGGCCGTGATCATGCCGTAGCTCGTGCATGAGTCACGTTACGCTCGCAGAGGTGTCTCCGATGAGAAAACGGCACTTCGGGAGGGTGATCGTGCTTCCTGCGCCAACGCAGAGACGGGAGACGTTATTCTGAGGAGGTTCTGGTGGTCGCGACGGTCTTGGTGCCTATGCAGCGGCCAGCGGCGGCCTAGCTACGACGTGGCCGGCTCAGGTGTGATCCGCTCTATTCTGCGTTTGCGTCTTGGCGACTCGCTGGAGTTAACCGTCGTCAGTCCGGGAACCGTGCCGATCTCGCCATGCTGCTGAGGCCGTTTCGGCTCGCCGAGGGGGGCGATGCGGTAGCGCTCAATCGCGGCCAGAATATCCGCAACGGAAAAAAGTACCGTGCGGCCAACACGACGGAAGCCGATGAGGCGAGAGGACTGCCACTCTGACAGGGTGCGTCGCGAAACGCCAATGGCGCGCGCTGCTTCATTGGGCCGAAGATAGAGGCGCGGCAGAGGTGCCTCTCCCTCTCTACCGCCGTTTGGTGCCATGCCATTCATGCGTCTGCACCGGTCATGTTTACTCTTTTAGCTCGCTGACGGTGATTTTCGTGATCCGAACGGGATCGTCGCTTGTCTGAAGGTCGTAGCGCTCGCTTAAGCCCTTCACCCAATCCACGGCGAACTTCTGCAGCGCCAATTCCAACGAACGCAGGTTTTCTCCAACGATTTGGATTTCGTGAGTGTCCGAACGAAGTCGAACTGTGTCGTGGTCGTTACCGGGCTCGAATCGTACGAACGCGAGACGAGTGTATGGGAACACGTAGGAACTCTCATCAGCCAACTCCACGCGCAGGGCCTGTGTCTGGAAATCGCGCTCCCAGCAAGGCTGACTTCGGCGATTCTCGTTCTGACTGGACTTGATCATCCCACCCTGATCCCTTGACTATGTTTGAGAGCGCGTTGTCGTAACTTGGCGTGTGCATCGAGCCTGGCTTGCCGAAAGGCCGCGGCAAACGACCGGTTGCGCCGGCAGCGTGCCATTAACCACCGAGGAATGCCGAGCCTGCGCAGGTAGCCGTCCTTTGCCAGATCAATTGCCAAGGTCCGGTCACCAGACCGAAGGATATTCTCGCGCAGTTGGGCGTTGTCAGTGGTGAAGATCGTTATTCCTTTGCGCCCACGGGATATGGTCACATACCACTGCTGCTGGCTCGTCGCGGCTTTGATGCCAGAATCAGAGAACAAGACATAATCGACTGTCTTGCCTTGGGACGCATAAGACGTGATGGCGAACCCGCGCACGAATTGCCTGTAGTCTCTTTCCAAGACTCGTCCATCGGTAAGTCTGATTCGCCCATCGACGCCAACGTTCTCCACTGTGACCAGTTCGCCATTGGCGAGGCGCTGGCCGGAACGCGTGCGGGCGTTGGCCTTCAATTGCAGACGGTCACCAGCAGCCAATGCAAGTTCCGTGGGCTGGCACACGGTCAGCCGACCCGCAAATCGGAACGGCACCGTGCGAACCTTGTCCGAACCTTCCAGAATCCAGCCTCTGTCGCTGATAGCCAACAGCCGACAGGTCTGGCCCTTCTGAAATCCGCCGGCATTCCGGTTCAGCACCAGGACTGTATCATCTTTGTAGAATCGTCGGTCTCGCTTCTGGGCGTCGGTCAGATCAACTGTTTCCAGCGCCGTGACCGCCCTATCCTCAGACCCGAGAAGTCCACGGGATTTCAACGCAACGCGGACCTGCTCATTGACTCGGTGAATCTCCGACCAAGTTTGCGAAACCACCACGACCGACTGGCGCTGCTCGGCCAGAGCCAGATACCGCTGCGCAAGACGCTCGGCTTGTGCCTGTGGTGAACAAACCACGACCGCCCCTTGTCGGTGCAGACGCCGAAAGGAGGCGTCGAGATTGCCTTCCGACGCTTCCTGCACCGCTTGCTTGTATTGGGCGATCCGCTCGCGCTCCGCCCGAGTTTTTCCACGGGCCGGGTCTTGACGCCGAATCGTTGTCAGCTCGATGGCCTGCAGCGTGGAATACTTCTCGATGGCCCATAGCGCATCGGAGGCTTCCACCGCACCGTGTTGGCGAGTGTCGCCGGAGAGAATCACCCGGCCCTCGTTCGCTTGCACCAAGCTCAAGAGTTGGTGCATCTGCCGGCCGCCGATTTGCCCGGCCTCATCAACCAGCAGTACACCACCGCGTGGCAGCGTCGCGCGAGCGAGAAGCGCGCTGACGGTTTGGGCACCTTGGAAACCGTCGCGTTCCAAGTCCATGACTTGTTGCCGCTGCGGAGCGACGACTGCGATTGTGCGCCCTCCTTGCCGGAGAGCGCCGTACACTTCACGCAGTGCGTAGCTCTTGCCAGTGCCGGCCCCGCCGCGAAACAACGTGACAAAGTTCTGCGACCGCAGAATGCGGTCGACGGCTTCGCGTTGCTCGGAATCCAAGCTGGCATTCTGGATCGAGTGTCCGGGGCAAAGTGGCGCACATCGACGAATGCCATCACGCGCCATGCACACAATCTCCCATTCGCGGTCGATTACATCCCGAGTCGTGATCCGGCCGGGATGCTGTTTGTAGCCCACGTAGCCGCGCCGACTCGCGGCGGCCTGAATCTCGGCCAACTCCACGTTCTGTCCTCGCACATGCTCCAGAGCGTGGCGCCACACTTCGTGTTCCAGCACCACCGAACGGCGTTCAAACAGATGCTCCTCAGCCCACGCAACTGCTTGTTCTGCCAACGCCTCGCTGGATGCCGCAATTGACGGCTGTTCCTTAGTTAGTCGGCCAAGCGATGTTTTCTCCGCGTCGGTCAATTGCCGGTCCCAACTGCTTCGTAATTCGCCCAGGGTGATGCCCTTGATCTTGCGTGCCCGTTCCTTATGGGCGATACGGTCGCGGATGGCAGCGACGTTGCCAGTGGCCTTCTCTGGTTCGCGTTCCAGCAGCTCGCGTGTCTTTTGGTCAATCTCTTGATGCCGTTTCGAGAACTTCTCAATCAACGACGGCGACACACCCTCGATCTCGAAATCCCCCCGCCGCTGGTTTTCGATGCCGTAGCCAAATTGCCTCAAGGCGCGGGACAACTCATGATAATAGACGTTCTCGACAAACTTCTGCGCCATCAGCATGTCGTGGTTCTGGAGCGCTTTCCACCGCGCCTCGACCGAGTCGAACGTGGCGTTGAATACGATGCAGTGCGTGTGCAAGTGCGGATCGAGGGCGCGCGAGGTGTCGTGACGGAACACCGCAGCCACGATGTTGCCCGTGGTTCGATCCGTGCATTGGCCCTTCTTGCGGACGCGCGTCGAGGCGAAGGCCTGCAACTGACTGAGCGCCACCGTGACAGCTTGTTCGTGCGCCTCGACAATGCGCGAGTCATGGCCCACCAGGGCGGCGATGGACACCGATTTGGCCGGTGAGAGCGTGAAATCGTAGAACACACGCCGATTCGTGTTTTCACGAGGTTGGCCATCCCCACCAATATCCAGACGCGTGGTGTTTTGGCGCAGCGTCAGCTTGTCGCCGGTCTGCGGATGAAGGTTCTCACAGAGCCGAACGAAGTCGTCTTGACGTGTGACCCCCGACAGCCCCAGTTTCTCGGCTCCCTCACCGTACCACTGACCCAGCACCTGTTGGCCTTCGGTGTAGTAGTCACCAACGCTCAAGTGTTCGGAGAAGTACTCCTTGGCGTCACTGAGGCGGTATTGTGCTTTGATAGCAACCATAGGCAACCGACTACAGTTGAGACAGAAGGCGACTGACGTTCAACCGACCACAAATGGTTTGTTCATTGTTCAACGTGTTCACAGGCCATTGCTCTTTCTGAATCGCAGGCGCGAGAGTAGCACGGGTGAAATGGAGAATCCGGAACTCGGCCGGGTCGCATATTGCTGCCCGTAGCCGCCAATTTCTTTGTTTGCCTATGTTTGCAGAGAATTCTTCATTTTGTGCTGGACAGGTTTTGGAGACGCTCCGAGGGCTTCGCTTCTGATAAGGCCAACTTGTGATTTCAGTAGGCGAGAACCACATAAACCACTTCCGTCCCTTCTGGCGGATTACCGATGTTCACAGCGGGCAGTGTGCCTGAAAGAAATAGCTCGCGTGTGTAGCAGCTACACAACACATCGAGGCGTCAATCCATGTCGCAATGGTTGATTCCCGATACCGCAGGACGGGACAAAAGTCCCAAGCCCGCACCTTGACTGGCCTGCTTTCTTCGTGCCTCGAATCCAGGCCAGCCCAAGCGACGGTCTCGGTTAATTGGCACACTCAACACCCGCCCCTTATCGCCGCTTCTCTGCCGTCTCCCCGCGTACACCACAACGCGGTACGACTCCGTTCCGCTTTCCGATTCGGGTCGGGCGCTCAGTGTGCTGTCCAACCATGACCACTGACGACACCATCGTGATCATGCTCGTACCATCTTTTGTCCGAATTGGAACCAGCCTGTGTCCGCGCTGTTTCCGCTGTGTATCCAATTCCTGTCCGAACTCTTTCCACACGCATGCCATGCATGTACGACTCAATGCCTATTCACAGGCCACGCAAGGTACCCGAATGGTACACGCACATCTTATGCAGACGATCACGCATGGGATACGGACTGTCCGCGCATCGGCCAACCTACCGGCAAGGCATTGGATTCTCCGTTTCCGCGCAGTCGCTGTCGAACGCACTGTGCTCAGAAGGCGCACCGGGCGTGTCCAACCTATCCGGCTGGATTACAGATCGGACGCTCTACCCCTTGAGTCCACAAGGCTTTTTATTGCACACAATATCCGTACTGTGTCCGCGGAATTCCCACAGAAGTTCCGAGGAAGATTCGGCGGATGCTCACACCGCTGGCTTTAGCCACAAACATGTCGCCTTGGTCGGCTACGGCGTCTCGATGATAGGCTCCACTGTCACGTAGCCGGTCGCATCGCTTCCGAGAAACGTACCACCGCCGACGTTTCCATTCTGCAGAAACAGACCGCTGAAACGAAGTTTCTTCGTCGTCCCAGATGGCACAAATGTGCCACTGAAGGATCCCGTGGATGGTGTCACGGCGAATGAGAGCGTTCCATCACCGCAGTCGATTACCCGGTCCGTTAGCGTCAGTGTCACGGTATTCGTAATTATCGCCGAACCAGTCCCGCCGCCAAACACCATCACGGTGTTGCAGTTGGTGTCCAACACCGAAAGGACCGGCGTTTCCGGTGCGGGAACAGTGTACGGAGAACCGACCAAAGTCAGTTCCGTGCTGAAACCATTCGGGAAGAACCGTCTGCCCGCAGCCGCAGGCTGGTACCAGATCAAATCCGCGTTCACGGCGGACAACATCGATCCCGAGTTGAACACCGCCAGAGAGTTGGTCATCGTTACCCAGCCAGCCAGCAAACTGTACAGTCCGCTCGGCACGTCGAACAATGGCCATGTGCCATACTTGGATACCGGCACAACCTGGTGCAACCGCGAGCCGTCGGCGAGCTGTCCACTCAACACAACCCACCCATCCGAAGAGATCTGCAGATTCGCCCAGCCCAGCCCCGCCGGCACCGATGGATTATCCGGTCCCACCAGCAGCGTCGTGTACGACCCCGCCCATGGGGCGGGGTTGGCGGCGCTGTAAATGGCCCGATTTGCCAGTAGGCTGCCTGTGAAATTGCCGGTCGTCAATGTGCCCGTGATCTGATCGGTGTTGTTGACCACATCGAGATGCAGGGTGCCGCTCAACGCTCCCAGCGTCCCCGCCCAGTCGCCCGACGCATTGAATTGGCCACGGCCGACAGATTTGGTCCCGTTGTATTGGACTTGGGCCTGGAATGCTCCCGACTTCGTCACGGTGATCCGCGCCGAGCCGATAATTTCCCCGGCGACGTTGTTGGTGAGGAATACCAGGCCGTCGTAACGGCCCGGGACATACCCTTCGACACCCGCGCCGCGTATTGCCAGGCTGAACGCGCTAACCGAGGACAGTCCGTTCGAGCCAATCACGCGAATACTGAAGCTCACGTTGGTCGCGACCAGCGGCGTGCCCCCGATGATGCCCGTCCCACTCAATGCCAATCCCAAGGGGAGTTGGCCGGATGCAAGGGACCAGTGGTACGGCGTCAGACCGCCGTTGGCCGCCAATTGCTGGCTGTAAGCCACACCAACGGTGCCCGTTGGCAGCGGGCTTGATGTCACGATCGTCGGAGCCGCCACGCCCGCTCCGAATACCGCGATCATACTGGTGCCACCGGTTGCGTCACTCGCAACCGTTATCGTGCCGCCGTAACTCGTGAGCGCCGTGGGCGCAAACGTCACGGTCACGTTTGTCGCGCCGCCAGCCGCAATGACCCCGCTGAACGCCCCGCTGAACCCGCTGGGGTAAGAGATGGCCGCGACAGTCAGGTTCGTACTACCGGCGTTTGATATGGTCAACGCCGCCACGGCAGTCGTGCCCGTGGTCACATTGCCGAATGCCAGGTTCCCGCTGAGTGCAATGATCCGCGTCGGCGGCAACACCCCGGTGCCGGACACCGTGATAGTCGCCATGCCGCTTGTCTGGTTCGCGTTGACCGTCACCGTGCCGCCGTAACTTGTGAGCGCCGTCGGCGAGAATGTCACTGCCACGTTGGTTGCTCCGCCCGCCATGATGACTCCACTAAACGCGCCGCTGAAGCCGCTGGGATAGCTGATGCTGGCGACCGTGAGGTTTGTGTTGCCCGTGTTCGCGATTGTCAGCGTCGCGGTCACCATGGTGCCCGTGATGACGTTGCCGAATGTCAGATTCCCGCTCAGCCCGATGATCCGCGCCAGCGGCAGAACCCCGGTACCGGACGCGCCGATGGTCGCCGTGCCGCTCGTCGCGTCGGAGTTGATCGTCACTGTGCCGCCGTAGCTCGTGAGCGCGGTCGGCAAGAAGGTCACGGTCACGTTGGTTGACCCGCCGGCGGCGATAACGCCACTGAACGCACCGCTGAACCCAGCGGGATAACTGATGTCCGTGACTGTCAACGACGAGTTGCCGGAGCTGGAAACCGTCAGCGTGGCTGTCGCGGTCACGCCCGTGCTCACGTTGCCAAACGCCAGGTTGCCGCTCAGGCCAATGACCCGGCTAGCCGCCGGGTTGATCGTCAGCGCGAAGCTCTGGTCCGAAGACAGGTTGTTCGTGTCCTCCACTTGTACGGTGAAGTTGGCCGTCGTCGCCACGGTGGGCGTGCCGGTAATTACGCCTGTAGCGGCGACCAATTCCAGTCCGGACGGCAGAGCATTCGACACCACCGACCACGTGTACGGTGGCGTCCCGCCGGTCGCCGCCAACGTGTAGGTATACGCGTTGCCCACGGTCCCATTCGGCAGGCTGCTCGTGGCAATGGTGGGTGCCGTGGCTGCGGTCACAAGGACATAATTGGTCAGCGTCACAGTGCCCGAGCCGCCCGTGCCATAGACGGTCAGCGCGACTGAATAGCTGCCCGCCGCAGCATAGGTATAGACCACGCTAGTGGTGGTGACATTCGTCGTGCTGCCGTCGCCAAAACTCCAGAAACGGTTGGTGATTGTCCCGTTCGACTCCGTCGACGTATCGTTGAAACTCACCATCAACGGCGCTGTGCCATTGGTCGGTGTGCCGGTGAAACTGGCGATCGGCGCCGCTGCGGGGGCCGCCGCCTGGAAACTCAGACCGGTCCTCGTCAGAATCAGGTTGCCCAGCAGCGTGCCCGCGATCCCCGAGACATTCGTTGGTTGTAGTTCATACAACTGCGACACGACCTGACCGCCGGCAGGAACCGTCGCCACATTGTCGATAGGCGGATTGAAGAAATTGAAGCTTTCCGCAAGGGTCTTAAGCTCCTGCACCGACCAACTGCCGATCAGCGTGGCGTTGATGACGGCCGATTCGGGACTGTTGGATGTCGCAGTGGCGCCATATAAGGTCCCGGCAGACCCGACGACATACATCGCTTCGATGGTTGCCGAGGCCGTCTTTTGGGCAAACGCGCTTTCACGGTTCCATGGGGTTTGACCATTCTGCGCACTTGCCCAAAAAGTCCCCACGGGAGCATGACCGTCGGGTGTGCCGCCCACCCGGCCGGTGGTGGACACGGCCCCCCAAACCAAGTCTGTGCGGGTATACCAACTCGATCCATACACATCACTAAGGTCCTGTACAGAGAGGGCGGACAAAGGAATCGTACTGCCGGGGGCGGCGCCGTAGAAGTTGCTCATATTGCCGAGGTCAACTTCAAGGTTCAAGGTTTGCCCGGGTGCTCCGGTCGCGCGGAAGCCCAGGATCAGTTCATCAAACTGCGGTGTAACGGTCTGGGCCCCGGCATGAATAACCGAAAACAACAACACGACGCCCGTCAGGGTGGACAGAACTACCGTGCGATGGTTGTGCGTCGTTCGTTTCATCATGTTTTCCTCGCAGGCCCTTTTTCGGCTCATCAATTTGTCACCCCGCTGTTCGCAGCATCATTGCTGTCCTGATCACCCGCGTCGCCGCCACCGTAGCCCAACACTTCGACGGTAATCAGTGAGTGAACCTCTTCCTGCGGCGCCAGAGATTCGGGTGCCTGTCCGATCGCATTCCCCATGGCCGTTGTCGTCGCCGCCGCGCTCGCTTCCCCGGCTTGCAGGCTGGTTGCGTTCAACGCCAGCGTCAGCACGGGCACACCGACACTCGACCCTTGCACCTCGATATTGCCCACGTTCAAGACCTGCAACGCGGCCAGGTTCAGGTTCCCGGAGACACGAATGCCCGCGTCGCCCGCATCGATACTCCCCGCAGGAGCAACCAAATCGACATCGCTGGGAGCAACACCGGCGACGGTGGTCAACACGCCGATGCCCCCGCCGGTCGCCAAACCCGCCAGATCCGTTTCGACATCGCCGTTCTGTGGATCGATCAGCACACGGGTCGGTGGCGCTGACTGCACGGTCTTCGAAGATGCGCCCGCGGCAATGTCGCCGTCCGAAGACCAGATAATCACATTCCCGCCACGCAAGGTGAAAATCCGGGACGTTCCGACAACCACACTGTCACGGGCGAAGATGGAGATATTGCCGCCGTCCTCGGTGAAGATGCCCTGATCAACGGGTTGATTGCCAACCAGGTCAACCCCAACCAGTAGCTGGCCGCCGGGAACGAGAAGGCTAATGTCACCCCCGCTCGTCGTCTTGATCTCGCGGGATGTGAGAGAGATGTTTCCTTGCCACGGGGACGTGGTGGGAAACAAATCAGCAATGGCGGCAAATCCTGCATCGTAGTTTCCGAACCCCGGCGAGGATGCCGTGTTGTGATCTCGACCCGCATCTCGTAACGCGAGATAGAAAATGTCCAAAGCCAGGCGATCTTGTTGTTCCGTCGGGAGCCGTGTGAATTGATTCCAGATATCGGATGGATCGCTGCCCGTTGGCAAACCCAACAGAGTGCCCAAATCCGGCAGATAACGCGTCGCGTACCCATTCGCTGTCGTGGGGTCGAGGAACGCGGTAATGAAACTCTGGAAATCCAGTGCGCTTTGATCGAGACCACCCGACCCACCAATGCCCGCAGCCGCAATAATGTCGGCCCCGGCAAACGGCAGGTTGGGATTGCGCGCGTTGCCAATGCTGCTAATGCCCACCGCGGTGCCATCAGGTGCGTTGGGCCCCACACCGAGATCAAGATTTCGGCCAGCCAATACCTCCAGGGTGCCGGGTCCGTTGATTTGGATGTCTCCCGCCGCGGGCTGCCCGTATGACGAAAGCAAAAGTTCGTTGTTCCCCGTTTGTGCCGCCGCGCGCAACTGCGAATCAGGATCGTAGGCGATGATGTCCCCGCCGGCGCTTACCACGCTCACATCACTCGCTGCGACGTTTTGCAGGTAGAGAGCGATATCGGCGATGTCCCCGCCGGCCACGACCCGGGTCGCTTTTGGCGTAAACAACGTGATACCGGAGATGTTGCCATCCAGAGCATACACATGGACGGGATTCGCGTCGTCTGCATGAAGCAGACCGGGTGCGTGAAGGGCTTCCTGCGTTTGTAGCACGCCAAAGGTCCCCTCGTAAGAGCCCGACTCGTCGAACATGACGTCGACATTCTCAAATACTGCGTCGACGAGTTCGACCGACGGTTTGCTCCACGCCGCAACTTCCTGAAAGCTGGTGGCTGCGCTGCCCAGATAGGAAAGCGACAGCGGTGAGGTGACGCTCGGCAATCGATTTGGATCGGCATCCGATACATCGATTCGGCTGGAACCCCATGCAAAATCGTGAGTGGACGGATCGAGGTCGTTCGGCTGCAGACCATTAATCGAACCCGCCGCCATAAGGTCGAGTGTTCCCGTCGGTGACGGGGATAGCGTCAGACTTCCCACCACGTTGATATCGCCGGAGAACGCCGTCGCCCGCAGGGTTGCCGGCATCAAGGCTTCAACGGTCGCAAACGACGGCAGGGTGGCCGCTGTTTCGTCAATCCTCAGCCAGGGCTCCGACTCGGACGCGAATGAGTCTGAATTCCCGGTGTAGAGAAGGGCGTTTTGATACCAATTCGCCAGTGAACCTGCGGAACCATCGCTGCCGGGATCCGCATAGTCCTTGAGAGTGATGCTGCCTGTGAGCGAGGAGACGTTGACGGCATCGTTCGGCGAATAGGTTGAGAAATATGACTTGTCGTAGAAGCTGTTGTTGATGCCTTGCGGCAGGAGAAACGGATTCGCCACCGCCCCAAGCAGAACATTTCCTCCCGCTTCAATCGTAAAACTCCCGTCCCCAAGAAACAGCGTCGTCGGCAGCCACGTGGTCGAATCCGGCACCTCGTTCTCGATTTCCAGAGTCTGAAGGGTCGTTTCATCCAGTGCGGCTCGCGTGGGATTGGTAAGGATCGAGTTGCCGGCCCGAAGCGTGCCCTGGCCCCGCTCGACGTAATACACCCCGCCATTGATGTCGTTGCCAGCCACCACTTGGAGATCACCACCTCCGAGCGCCACCAACGCGCTTGCATCGGGAGTTCCCTTCGACATCCGTGCATTGGTCGGAACCACGGCATCGACGTTGCTGACATCGTGTCCTGCCGTGAGCGTGACGTTGCCGCCGCCAAGTGCGCCGATATCCTCGAAGAAATTGGAGAAATCAACCCACCAAGACGTTGATTCGATTTCGCCCCCATTGTGAGTGATCCCAAACTCACCGGTCGTGGGATCGACGTAGCCGCGACGATAAAGCCAGTTCGTCGGCAATTCTTTCGAGGAATCCTCAGAAAGCTCGCTGGAAGAACCGACTTGATAGCGAACGATATCGTTCTGCGCCGAGAGCGTCACATTTCCGCCGCGGAAGCTGTATTGCGCGGGATACGGAGTCGAATACTGGATCGCGCCGAGAACCGTGCCGGCTGGATAGGCCGTATCTGGCAAATCGAAATCGGAGAGTGTGGGGGCCTCCGTGCCCGCGGTGTAAATGGTCGCCAACGGACTCAGCAGTTGGATGTCCCGTCCGGCGGAAATGTCAATATCCCCAGTTCCCGTGCGGATTGTTTGATAGTACTGGGGAATAATGCTCTGTGCGGGTTGGGTCGAATTGGGAATGGCGCCCTTGAGCTGGGCGTCAAAGCCGAGCAGGAGCGAGCCAGCATTTGCTCCCAGCTGACTCAACGGCAGGACCTGAAGAGAATTGGCGGCCCCGAAGTCAGCCCCGGCTA
Organism: Verrucomicrobiia bacterium; assembly: GCA_050015495.1. Taxonomy (GTDB): domain Bacteria; phylum Verrucomicrobiota; class Verrucomicrobiia; order Palsa-1439; family Palsa-1439; genus Palsa-1439. Next base: position 54,532 of record JBEKBH010000019.1, on the reverse strand, counting down.
CCAGTTGATAGGACCATGATTCCTCCCCTGCCGGCAACAGGGCCGCCGAATAAGAAGCGCCACTAAAGCCGTCGCTGAGAGAAGCGAACTGGCCCGATGAAGCGTTGTAGTTGAAATCGAGATTGCCCGCGGCGCGCAGGGTCAGTATCCCGGGCACACTCTCCGGTCCGAAACGATACGTCGACAAATCCCACGTCGTGTCGAGAATCAGATCTCCGCTGGGATTGATGATTTCAGCGCCGGGACGAATCTCCACAATCGATTCGAGCGCGGTGTTGTTCGCAAACAGCCGGCTCATAATTGCCGCGGTATTTCCGGCAAAGGTGGTTCCATTATTGTAAACGTTTTGCTCGACTGTGCTGGTGATGGTCGCGCCGGCGGCGTTGTTCAGATTGAATAATTCATAGCCTTCGACAATGATCTGGGACGCGCTGACAATCGTTCCGTTGATCGGATTGATTTGTAGATCCAGGTTGTCAGCGGTCTGGGGCGCGCGCAGGTGCAGGGTGCCGGTGAAATCGCCGGCGGCAGCGCTCGCCGCCGAGTTTGCCGCCACCGAAAGATCAATGGTCGAGCCCGCGTGAATGTCCACAACGGCGTTGCGATTGATATTCCCATTGATCTCCTGGCCCGCTGCGAGGGAAACGCTCCCACCCTTGCCGGCATCGTCAAACTTCTGCCCAGCCACGGTCAGCAGCGAATTCTGCTGCAGGATCACGCTTCCGGAAGCGGCGAGATCGATCGTGCCGCCCGTGGCACCGGAGGCGTCGATTGTTCCTGTCACCGTGATGGTTCCGTTATCCGCGGAGAGGTCGAACGTATGCGCCGTCGCCAAGCCATCCACGAGGACATTCCCGTTCCGCACCCGGATCGAGCGTGACTCGGTAAACCCATCCACATTCAGCGCTGCATCCAGCGAACCCAGGCTTGCCGACGGAAGAGTCCCAACATCGAGTTGGAATGTTCCGTCCTGACCTCCCACTCCGCCATTGCCCGAGAGGGTTCCACTTAGTGTGAAACTCCCGTTGGGTGCGCTGACCGTTACGCTACCCGCATTGCCGCCCAACGTCTGCGCGGACACATTGACGACGCTGCCCGCGTTCAAGACAACCGATCCCAGATCCGATAGCAGGGAAACCTGGCCTCCATCCGTGTACTCCACCTGGTCGTAAAACGTCTTGGCGACTCCGCCGACGTCAATCTGGCTCGCACTCGTGTTTCCAATGACGACATCACCCGCAGTTGCCTCCATCTGCAACGAACCGCTCGGCAACAGGATGTTCCCGTTGTCGGCGATGCTGGCGCCATCGAGCGTCAATTGGGCGCCGAGCCCGGCCGAGGGCGATGTGGAGGACGAACTGCTTGGGGAAGAATTGATGGTCAAATTTCCGGACACCTGGATTATTTGGTCCGCTGCAGTGGCCCCCGTAATCACGGGCGTGACAATGCTCAGGTTGCCGGGCGTCGTCAGACCTCCAGAGCCTTGAAGGAGGACTCCCCGAGTCGCGTTCAGTGTCAATTGACTGAACTGGTCCACGCGATATTGGTTCGCGCCCAACTCGATTAGACCGGCATCCAATACCAAAGTTCCGCTGGCGCCAGCAACCGGACCGGGAGATGTTCCGTCGGCGCCGTTATCGAGGAGGATGTTCTGCGCCGCAAATTCGACCGTGCCACCGTTCTGATTGAACCCGCGAATGTCAGCGGCATGGATGGCGAGATCGGCGAGAGTGCCGTCCCCGATCTGGCCAGTGCCATAGGTATCGAGCGACGAATAACTCACAAGCGATAGCGACTGGGCGTCGCTCTGCAAACTCTGCAACGCCGTCCCCGACAGAATGAGGCCGCCGACCGATTGGAGGCTGCCCGGGTCCGTGAGAGCCAAACTGATCTGACCGCTGGCGATGGATACGCTCAAGCCCTTGAGCGTGGCCGATGGATCCAGCGTGGTTTGTCCCGTCGAATCAATGACGACGCTGGCCCCGGCTATTTGAGCACCGGCCCCGATGATGAGAACGGGCTGCGTCGAGGAGTCCACACCCGAACGGCTGGTCGTTGCGGAGGAATCGGCGCTTACACGCAGTAATACTCCGTTTCCGCTCCCGGCAACGGTGGAATCTCCGAGCAGAATCGTCTCGGCATTGCCGGACAACGTACCCGATGCTTCGACATCCGCACCGGGAGCCAACGTAAGTTGATGATTCGCTACCAGGATGACATCGGGCGCCGTTAGAGGCGATCCAGAATTATCGACTGTGACGTTGTCTGTTTGCACCGTCACTTTGGTTCCCGTCGCGTCCGTCTCCCGAACCCCTCCAATCAGCAAGCTTTCGGCATCAAACGAGCTCAGCTCAGACGCGTCGAGAACAAGAACTCCGTTTTGTTCGGGTGTGGTGGCGGTGCCGATCAGAATGTCCTCCGGGCTGCTGATATCCACTAGCCCCCCCTGTCCTCCGGTCCCGGCTTGAGCCATAACCTTCCCGTCCAAGGCCATCGTTTCAGTCGCGGAAAGCACCAGTTGGCCGGCATCAATCGGAAGCCGTGGCGTGGTGAAACCACCGGACGCCGCAGCCTGTGAAAGCGTTGTGTTGGCGTAGAAATCATCGTATTCGGCCCGCGACTGCACCACCTTCGATGATGACACTTCAAACTCGGCGGTTAACGGCTGTGTGATGCGATTCTGGTCCAGACTGTTGACCATGTAGCCCGATACAAGGCTCGACCCATCCGGTAATGTCGACTTTGTATTGAGAGGCATGCCCGATATTGGTGTAACGAGGAATGCGCCCGGCAGCAGCGCGTAACGGGCAGGCAACAGAGTGTATGTTCCTGTGGGTAATCCGCGGCTTGCCTGCAGATAAATCTGGTCGCCAACGACCAAGTTGTTGTTGACGTAGCCCGCGTCGGAACCGAAGACACCGCTTTGTACGGGGCTGGGATTGTAAGGAGCGTAAGGAGCATAGTTCAACTCGTAGGTCGGAACGATAGCGAAGCTTGACGATGAGCCCAAAATGTCCTCGGTGCCTCCGTTCCCAGAGACCCACCGATACGTATACAGGTTGCCGCCCCCGCGAATATCGATTTGCGCGCCTGACTTTACCGTGATATTCGCGCCGGAGAGCTGGATCGATTTCTGTGCCACGCCACCATCGGTAATGTCCCTGCCGGTCGGATCAATCCATGACGTGCCGTTGACGTCGATTCCATACGGAATCACAAATGCTTTTCCCGAGATGGGGTCGATGGCCGAAACGGACGTTACACTGTCGTCGCCAAGGGTCAGATTTTTTGTCGAGGCAAAGGTTGCGCCCGAAATGAGATCCACGGGCCCGTTGCCTGTGCCATCCCAACCGAGCTGGATGGCCCCTAACGGCGCGCGCAAAACACCGTCCTGATTGATCTCGGAAGCATACACAGACAGCGTGCCGCCGGCCGACAAGGGAAGCTGGCGATCGCCGCCTCCTTCGATGGTTACCGAGCCCAGTTGTATTGTAGTATTTACCGTGTAGTCGAAGGCCGCTATCGTAAAGCCAACGTCGGTTGGCGGATAAATCTGGCCCGCGCTCAGCGTCAGATTACCCGCCATCTCCAGTGTGCCATCCCCACGAATGTCTCCCCCATTCACTACGAAACTTGCCTGGCCAATGTTCTGCAACGAGAGATCGCCGATGTCGATGAGGGTTGTCGCCTGCAGGTTGAGATTTCCGCTGCCGTACGTTGGCGAAAACAGAAAGGGCTTACCTTCCCCGTTCTGGAAAGGAGTTTGGACCTGCGAGGCCTGTTGCGGAGCCTGAAACGGCATTCCGACGCTGATATAGGGAGCCGTGAGATAAACTGACGAATCGGCATAGATGACCCCTGCATCGGCCAACGTGATCGACCGATTCGCCGTTATGCTGACGGGCCCCTGAAACTCCACGGTTCCCTTCAACGTCAGCGAATCAAAGCCACCGCTTTGAAAGTCGTCGGCAGCAAAGTGGCCAAAGCCGGGAATGAGTTGGCCATTGCTATCCAGGACCGGATGACCGATGGCTGTTTCTCCGGCCGGATAGAACGCGGAGGACAGGCCCGCATCCTGTTGCGATACGGCCAGCGTGACGTCGAGTGGGGTTTCCGAACCCGCCCCCACCTGCGGTGAATAAAAACGCCCGGAGGAAATCGTGAGACTACCGCCCGTGGCGGTGGGCCCACCCGCGGCCCCCTTCAGCGTCGCATCCGTTATCAGTTCTTGAGCGCCGGCCAGCACAATCGATCCGCCGTCGCTGTCGATCCGCGTGGGGACCAAATACGAGCCCGACGTCGACTTCTGCCCGGAGACTTTTGCTCCGAGATAGCCCGTCGCTTCGTCGAGCACGTCACTCGTTCCGGAAACGTCGAGAACCGCCCCCGCTTCCGCAACGATATTGCCCGAAACCGTAATCCTGCCGCCCGGCAACACCGAGCCGGTCCGGTAGCCCTGCGCATTTGGCGTAAGCAAGGTCGTGCCGCTCGCCGATAACGCGCTTTGCGGCCCGAGATCGACTGTAGGCAATGCTCCCAGTTGATTCTCCGGGTCGCCGGCAAACAGACTGGTGGAATCCGATGCCCCCGAGATGTTGATCACACCACCCGGCGCGAAGACCGACCCCAGAACGGCCACGGTCTGACCGCGCAAGCTTACAGTGGCCTCGGGATCCGTTTGGATCACCGCGCCTTCCCCCATTGCCAAATCTCCCTGGACAAGGAGCTGTCCCGAAAAATGGTCACTGACACCGCTCGCTCCAAAGGTAAGACTCACAGGCGTCCTCAACGCTTGCGGTGCCAGGAATGGCACCAATGTCGCCACGCCCTCGGAGTTCACAACCACCGTCCAACTTTGCGCCTCCGGGGCGATCACCGTATTGGGCGCGATCGACAGCGCGCCCAGACTTGTGATGGTAAAGCTTCCAAAACCTCCGTCTCCAAAAAAGTCGGGCGACAAAAACAACGTGTCGGCATCCGAAGTCGTGCCTCCGATTTGAACGGACGGCGCCTGAATACTTAGTGAACCCGCCTTGGCCCCTGAATACGCCTGCATACTGGAATCCAGAACAAGCTGACCACCGATGAGACCCACGAGATCGGGGCTGGGATCCTGCCCCGCGCTAATGCTGATGCTGCCACCTTTCCCATATGTTCTCGTATTGCTTCCGCTGGTGCTGACTCCGCCAGACGCATTGATGGTGCTGCCCTGTTCCAGATCGGCACTATAGCTCTTGATGGAAATTGTCCCGCCATCGATCTCTTCTGGAGCCTGAGGGTTGTAAGCAAGGCTGACGGTTCCCGCCACGTTCAAGGAGGCTGACGGGCCGAGAGTGAAGTGACCTCGGGTCGGATCGGGAGCAGGAGTTGCCAGCAGGACTGTATAAGGCGAAGCATCGTAGACCGTGAACTGCAGATCTCCCCCGGGCGCAACGATGCTGCCTTCGATATCCATATTGGCCGACGAAAGACTGATCGAGCCTCGCGGCACGGTCTTCAACTCGGTCTGCGCGGGCAGGGTGATACTTCCATCGCTGTTGTTGATGCTGAGCGAACCGAAACCGTCTTCGTCAACCAAATCCGGCGACAGAATGACTTCCGCCTTCCGATCCGGGCGCAACGGCAGGGGATTTCCCGAAGTGTCGACACCAAAGGGATCGGCCGGCTGCAAATCCGAGGTAGTTTGGAACACAATGCTGGGCGGCGTTGGCGAAAACGGCAGGTAAGCGGGAGTGCTGATGTCCCGCGCCTGGAATGTCAGCGACAAGCTGCTCGGAGCAGGACCCTGCTGCTGCTGACGAGGCCCCGAAACGGTGGAGCCGACCAGATTGCCGTCCAGAGCCATGGAGGGCGCGGTGATGCTGATAGCACCACCATTGGCACCCTGGATATAGCCTTGCTCGTATTCCGAAGTCGTGACCGCGTTCTGATACGTGCGATCGGGCGTTGCTTCGGCGGTGCTGTAGGTCTGTCCGGCAGAAACCAAACTTGTCACCGGCACGACGCCTCCTTGATAATTGATCCATCCACCCGAGACATTGACCTTTGAGCCCGGCTGCATAATGACCGATTCACCCGCCGACATTGAAATGGACCCGCCTGCGGTCGTCAGCTCGCCAACGGAACGCTGAATCAAACCAACGTAGCCCGAAGCGTCCGCCAGTGGTGTCCCGACCCAGGCCTGGCCGTTGTAGGTTCCCGTATCGCGAATATCGACATAGATGGTCTGACCGTGGAGAGGCCCATCCCGCAGAAGCGGTGAATCCGCCAATTGCGCCGCGTTCAGTTGCACCGCAACGATGTTTTCAGAAACGGGAACTTCCACGTCCGTCGACCCTGACACGTCAACGGAAGCATCCGCATCGAGGTAGATCTGGCCCTGGCCATTGGCGTTGACCAAGGTATCCTCGATGGAGGTGCCATTGCCGGAAGTGTCCAGCAAGTTCCAAACCCCGGCCTTCACTACAACACTGCCGTTCGGCGCAAAGACGGACGAATTTGGCGCGAGATAAATCCCCAAGCCCTGGAGATTGATTTGCGAGGGCAGTGCCAAAGTGGTCCCCACAACCGTCTCGTCGCTGGCAAGCTCCGGGACCACCTGGGTCACGCTGTCGGGTCCGAGCGTCAACAGGCCGGTGCTGGTCGGGAAAAAACCCGGCGTCCCGGCGGAGCCGACACCTCCAACGGCGTTGTATTCAGCCAGCAGATCGATCCGCCCGTTCAGGGAAACCGAGGTTGTGCTGTTGAGAAAGCCATTTTGATTCACGTTCGCACCAGCCATCGTAATGTTTCCACGAGGCACATCGATGAGGCCCTCGTTGCTGACCGTACCCGCTGAGGCTGCGGAACCGGACTGGCGATCGGAAATGGCTCCCACATATGCATCAAGTCCACGTAAGCTCGGATCGCTGGTATCATGAGCGACGAGACCCACTTGAAGGCCCGCGGCGAGGATCGTCTGGCCGTCCGGAGTCGAGATCTCACCCTGGTTGTCGACATTGGCCCCGATTAAGAACACCCGTCCGCCAACGTGGTCCGCAGTCGTCGGCGTCGTGATTTCGGCCCCAGCTTGAACCTCAACATCACCGGGCTGACCGTCGGGCGTGTAGATCGTGGACGGTGTGAATGCCGGCGTGCCGTTTTGACCAGCCGCTTGGGCTAGAGAGGAAAAGAGGAACTGAGAGTCCGGGTTGTTGAGCAAACCGCGGCTGATCAGGTTGTCGTTGATGGGCAGTGAGGCGGCCACCAGCGTGTTTACATTGATCTGCGCTGACCCGCCAAAAATGATGCCGTTGGCGTTGATCACGTACACTTGTCCCGCCGCTTGAATGCTGCCCAATATCTGTGAGGGGACTCCGGTGGGGTCATTGACCTTGTTGAAGGCGATCCACGAGCTTTGCGCCGAACCGCCAGCAGACTGATCGAAATCGAGCGTCGTTTGCTTGCCAATGTTGAAGCTCGACCAGTTCAAAATCGCCTCCGAAGAGTTTTGCACCACGGTCACCAGCGTCTGGTTTCCATTGACCGTTTGCTGCGGCTGGCTCGCCCCCGACCACAGCGACGGATCGGTCGAGACCCGGGAATCCACCACGAGGCCCCCGGTCAGCGTGCCATTGGGAACGTCGGGTAACGTGCTCCCCGGATGGTTCGGGTCCGCGCCGAGGTTGTTGGCTCCCTGTATCGCGAGGGCGCGCGCCGTTGCCTGCATGGCTTGAACCGACTGCAGAGCCAGGGTGTTTCGCGCCAACTGATCCTGGCCGCTCGGAACTCCGGTCGCACTGCCAGTGCTCGAACCAGCTCCTAGGGAAGTGGCACTTGACGACGACGAGCTCGACGAACCGCCTCTTCGCAGAATGTCCCCCGCCAGAAGATCGCGGACCGGCATCACCACGAGCAGGATGCCCGTGGTCACCCCCTTGGTAACGTGCCAGATCCTTCTTAGTTGCCGCGCCCCGTTCATTCTGAAGTTTGCTTTGACACTCCGGAAACGGCTCCGATTGTTTGATCCGTCTGGCTGGAGAGCTCGCGCAGGTACGATGGCAGGTCCTTTTCATGCAGCGTGGTCCGCTCATCGAGGAGCTTGTCCTTGTAATCCTGAACCAGGTTCTCCAACTTGACGCGGGTAACTCCGATGAACGGTTCACGAGCCTCCAACGCGGTACCAAGACCGAACTTCTGATACCGTTGAAGGATTTCGGACGCGATCTTGTACAAGGCCAGATTTTTCTCCTGCCGGTCGGCCACAAGCCGTTCCAACTGGATGACGGCATCGTCGGCGAGCTTGATTTGTTCCGCGTCCTTCTCGCGCGCCAACTCCGACACCTGTTTGTAGCTCGCCGCCGCTTCCTTGAGGTCCGCAATCTCCTTCTCCTGACGTGACACCTGAGATTTGAGGTTGTCGGCGGTCTGGGCTGCGGCCACGGCAGCCTGTTTGTTCGCGTCGGCCTGTTTGGTGATCGCCGCGATTCGTTCGGTAAGGACCTTGTTCTCCTCAACGCTCTGCGTCTGGGCCGCCTGGAGGGCATCGCGTTCCGTCTCGGCGGCGCGCAACTGCAGCATGGTGTCTCGCAATCGTTCGCGCAGCTGCGTCTCGATGGTTGGCGCCGAGTCAGCCGCCAAGATCACCCGGGGCGATAGCAGGTAAAGAAATCCCACGACCAGAACGGGAAGAACGTTTTGCTTCATAATGGCCACCTTGTCTTGTTCATAAGCTAGAATGTTGCGTTGGCATCGATCAGCAACGTGTCCGCTTTCAGCGTGGGCCCGGCGACCTGGTCGGAGCTGTACCAGCGAAGCCCGAGCGAGACCCGTGGCGAAAGTGCGAGTGCGCCACCGATAGTGTAGCCTCTTACGTTGGTGCCTCCGCCTCCGAAATCGGAATCGCAAAAACCATCGATGACAGCGTCTGACTCGACGTATCGGTAATCCAACCGAACGGTCCAGTCCCACCGTTTTTGGAGCACGGCATCACCCAACTTGAGAATGACGATCCAGGCGGTGTCCCCACCGACAAACGGCCCCAAAGATCCATCCGATTGATCCGGCCCGCGGTTGTTTACCGCGAGACCCTCGATGCGATTGCGATCGAACGCGATGTTTTTGACAAACTCTCCCGTGAGAGAAATGTCGAACGGCTCAAAATGGGTGTAGTCGAGCTTCCCGGTGAAATCCACGTCGCGGAACGGCGTGGCCAGGCCGTAGTACTGCCACTGATCGATCGTGCCAAAATCATTCGCGGCTGTCGGGGTAATGTCGCGCAAGGCCATGTACGTGTTTCCATACTGCGCAAACGAGGGGCGCAGATCGTCGGTGTTTCCCTGATCCTGGGACGTCAAAGGAACAAACGGAGAGGAAAGCTTCCCGGCGACATTGACAAAATAATAGAATGCGCCCGCCCCCTTGAAGCTGAAGTCGTCGTTGATCTTCCAGTCGATCCCGGCCTGCCCCGCATAAAGCCATTTGTCTTCGCTGGGGAATTTGTCCGGACGATCCGACGAAAAGTTGAGGTCCGTGTTGAAAATGGGGAATGCGCCGGCGGTCCCGAACGCCCGAACCCCCTGGAAGACTTCCTCTTTTCCCTGCAAGGCAACGCCGTCAAACCCGATGTTGTCCTCCCAGATAATGGAGGTTGAAAAGAACGGGTTATCGAAACGTCCGGCGGAAATGGCCAGGTTCTCGTTGGGTGATCCCCCCAACTCGTATTTGATGAAGGCGCGATCGAGCCAAATCGCATACTTGCTGAAGTCACCTCCCTGTCCGTTATTGGCCGCCCCAAGGCTTTGATTTGCTGTAACGGGCGTGTCGTCCTGCCCCGAGGCCAACCGAAGTCCCGCCGTAAAACCGTCCTGTAGATTGATCTCGGTGCCGATTCGCGCGCGAAGCCGCATCCTTTCTCGATCTTGATCCACATTCCGCTGCGGTGAAAAGTCCGGCCCCGTGGTATCGAATGGCGCGCCGGTATTGATCGCATTGAAATTGGGAAATACACCGGAATCATCGTTGCCTTTGGGAAACAGATCTTCTTCCCAGCGAACCCGAATGTCGCCAAACACCATGAAGCTGTCTACCCATGGCGGAAGGGAATTCGTAGCCGCCCAATGCTCCAGCCGCGCCTCCTTCATCAAATCGCCTTCGATTTCATCCCGTATCTGCGCCTTGACGATCTCGGGAACGTAATGAACGCTTACGGTATCGTTGCTCTCCTGCGGTGTTGTCTCCTGCTCTGCGATCGCCCGGCCAACCATCACCTGTCCCGTGGTCGTTTGCCCTGATCCTGTGCTCGGAGCCTGCGCGCGAGCTTCCGCGGCATCCTTTTCAGCTTGTTGAATGAGCTCCTTCGCATCCTCCGCGGAGAGCACGCCCCGTTGAACGAGGCGATTGATGAGATTGATCGTCACGTTCTGCGATTTGGGCACCGGCGAAGCCGTCGACGACGGGAGATTTGTGGAACCTGTCGCTTCCTGGGCACCTTGCAAGGTAGTATTCGTCTCCGTGGATTCGGCGGCATACCCGCGAGGAGACATAAGAAGAGCGCCCCACCATACGACCGACAAGAGAAGCAGGCAGATATGAGGTTTCGGACGAATCATGGGTTCACCGTTGAGAGGGCCACATTCGGGTGCCGCGCCGTGAGTCGAAGAACAATCGGCATCGGCATTCCATCTGGCGGAGGTTCCTGTAATACGAGCCCGACCAAGATGTCATTTGTCAGGGCCTGATCCAGCGCCGCATGGCCGGTAGACCTTGCGATTCGGGCCCGGGTGATCCGACCGGTCCGATCAGCCCAAATCTGTGCCTCGACACGAAAGTCAGCATCTCGTGTCGTCTTGTCTGATTGTAGCGCCTGTGAAATCGCGCTCTGGACCTGGCCGGCATACCATCCCCAGCGACTTCGCCCGGCGCCGCCGATGGTGTTACCCGTGCCGCCCGTCCCGAAGCCCAAACCGTTGCCCGCGCGCAAACCGAACCCGTCCGACGATCCGTCGCCCTGAATACTTGTACCCGGACCAGGTGACTCGCCGGACGGAGCCTCGCTCTTGGCGGCGGCGTCGGGTCTGGATTCCACCTCGGTAACGGGCTCCTGGGAGATCATCTTCTGCTCGCTCTCGCTCGGGATGTCAGCCAGTTGAGGACGGGCCGGTGGAGGCGGTGGAGTAACGGGCGGGGGAGGTAAATTGACCACAATCAACCTTTGGTCCAAGCGCGACGTCGAAGTCCGGGTGAGACGCTTTTGGACGAACCACACCGTGATTGCGATCGCGACGATGAAGGCGCCGCCGATGATCACGTGATACGGTTGAAAAACACGCGGCTCGTCTTCGTCGTAAACGCTCATGCTTGTTTGCCCGGGGATTTTGTTGCCAGGCCGACCTGCGAAATCCCAAGCCGTCCCAACAGGTCAAGCACGTCCATGATTTTTTGATAGGGCGTGCCGCTGTCTCCACCCACTACCACCGGAAACTCCGGAGTCAGTGCCTTTTGTTGCCGAAGACGTTGTTCGAGTTCGTCCAAAGAAACGGGAATCGTATCGAGAAATATCTTGCCCTCATTGTTGACTGAAATGGCCTTGGTCTTTGGTTTGCCAAGATTCTCACCTGTGCTGGCATGCGGCAGGTTGACCTTCATCCCTTGGATCGCCGCCGTGCACATGAGGATGAAAATCACCAACAACACGTACGCCAAATCCAGCATCGGTGTGATGTTGATGTCGTCGTAAGGTTTGCCGTCGGATTGAGCGTGCATGTTACTCGTTCGTTAGAATCTCCGTGAGAGAGTCTTCCTTGCTGGTGCCGCCGTAGAACTCGGCCATCTTCGTGACGAATTCGTCGATAAACACATGCATGTCGCTGGTGGCGTCCTTGACACGCGAGAGAAGGTAGTTGTAGCCAAACAGAGCGGGGATCGCGACGGCCAGACCCGTCACCGTCGCGGCCAACGCCGCGGAAATGCCCGGGGCGATGCTGTTCACATTGACCTCGCCCTGCTGCGCGATCGCCGCGAACGTGATCATGACACCGACCACGGTTCCCAACAGTCCGAGGAACGGACCGCCGGAAATCGCAATCGTCAACAACACCATCAAACGATTCAGCTTTTGGGTTTCGCGCACGAGTCCGCCATCGAGACTCGCACGGATGGCTTGGACCGAGCGTGCCGAGAGCGCCCTGGGCACTCCTCCCTGCCCTTCCTTCGCCAGGCGATGTCGGAGTTCCTCCGCCCCGATGCGGTAAATGCGATAAATGGAAGCGCTGCGAATGATCCGTAGACTCTTCTCATCAATCCGCCCCCCCAGCGCTTTGACGTGCTCCAAATCGGAATGAAGCAGGATCGAGAGGTCGGAGGAGACGTGATGCCAGGCTTTCATGAACAGCGCATTGCCCCGGGCGACCCGGTTCAGGTACGCCGCCTTGCTGATCATCACGTACCAACTGATCAGCGACATGATCGCGAGAATGCCGATTACGATCCAACCGTCGAACGACAACGATTTGAGAATCACACCGATATAACCACTGGTGACCCAACTCGTGGTCTGCTCGTCCGGGCCCACGACCACCGCTTTCGGCCCGTTTTCACCCTGGCTTACGGCTGCCAGCTTGAGGAACCCGGGTGATCGCGTCACTTTCGATATCTCCAGTTCGTCGAGTTCGCCATCAAAGTGTTCCCCTCCAACCTGCAGCGCGCTGTTCATTGCGGGGAGAGAGGCGTTCAGCGTGGCAACGTTCCCGCCATCGACATAGAGCGTGATTGTCGTCGGCGACGCGGCCACGGCCAGATGGTGCCAACTGCCGGCGGGTATCGCGGCGGCTGCCGCACTCCGCAGTGCCTTGCCTTCGCGGGAAACTTCGATGTACGGAACGCCGTTCTCCACCCCAATCACAACACTTGTGCTCCCATCGCGCCGGCTGAAGATGACCTCCCTGGGCGGCAACGTCCCCAGTTTGATCCACGTGGATAGGGTGACGGGAGATCCTTCGGACCATTGAAGCGAGGCCGACGGAGGAATTGTCAAAACGGTCTTGCTATCCAATCGAATTCCGGAGCCGATGAATGAGCCATCGACGGGGATGCCGGCGCTCTGCGAGACATTTCCATAGGTTGTGGAATCGACCGCCGGCGTGCCATGCTCGCTAAAGTGATAGACCAGCGTCGTATCCGGATCGTACGCGCCCTTCGGATCGCCGCCTCTCTCCAGCTTAGGGTTCCCATTGCCGTAGTAAAGCCAGAAGCTGACCTTGGCCCCAGGCTTCAGGTCCGGCAGTTTGACCCAAACAAACGCCTCGCCCATGAGCGGATCGTATTTTTCGATGTGATACGAAAGCAGTGTCTTGTCGTCTTCGGCGACAAACCGAATATCGCTCCCATCTTCTCGGGCGCCGTCGAATTGGAAATTACCCGCGTGCAATCGAATCAGGACCGGAGTCGTGCCGATGGGATCGGAAATGGCCATGCCGGTCGCCGTGGTGTCCAGCGTGACCTTCTTGCGGAGAGTCCAGTCCTGGTTCCACCAAGCCGAAGCTTGGGCCATCGGCAACGCAAGCAGAACCAACGTGGTCGCGAGAAACCCGCTCCTCGACAAAATCGTTCTTGGTAGCTTCATGGTCAATTGCCTCTGGTCAACTTGTTCAAGGGCATTCTTTTTAGAATTCCGCCCAGAGTCTGAAGGTCAGCCGCGGATCGTAATGGCGAATCTGCGCCGTGGCCGTGCCTTGCGACGAACTGGAGGTGTTCGTGCTCTGAGCGCTGCTCCCGGGCAAGTGCAGCACGGGAACCCCCAGGTCGAGTGAGCCATTCAGGTGGTCCGCGATACGGACCCGGGTACCGACTCCGAAGTCGGCCAGATCAAAACGCGATGTCTGGTCCGGCAGCGCGTTGATGACCGTCAATCGTCCGGCCTCGGCGAAGACATACACCCGCCACTCCGAGTCCTTGTAGCCGAGCGCATCGGTGATGGACGGACTACGCAGCTCGACCGCGCCAAACATGGCATCATCACCGAACACCTCGCCTTCCAAATAGCCACGGGCCGTTCCCAAGCCGCCGCCGCCGAATTGTTCCCCGCTCACCAGCGGCCCGTCGGCAATCTGGCCCTGCACTTTGCCATACAGTTGAAAGTGATCGGGCAACTCGTGCGTATCCGAGAGGTCTGCATGCAGGGTGGCAAAATTGCCCGATGATCCGACGCGCGCAGCCTCGAATGCGCTTGGATTACTGCCCACACCGCGGAAATTACATGTCGGGCCGATGTTGAGTTCCGTTTGATCGTTGGTTGTCATCCAGGTGGCGCTGTACGTCGCGCTGAAAGGGAAGTAGTCGTAGCTGGTCTGCGTGAGATTTGTCTGTGACGCTCCCGATCCTCCCGGGGCAACAACCTGTTCGCTGTGTTTGTAATCCACCCCGAGGCTCAGCGTGTCGGAGAACTCCTTCCCGCCCGGCAGCACGAACGTCGACAGGATGCCGATTGTTTCACCACGGCCGGCGACGGCGAGATTGCCGACAGTGGAGACCGCGCTGTCCTGTTTCGTGCCCTGGAGGCTCAGACTCCACCAGGTCACTTCGGGAATACGGAACAGGTAGTACCCCGAGAACACCTTCACCTGATCGATCTCCTCGGGTGACAACTGAAAGCTTCCGCCGATGGAGTGGCCCAGTTGCCACAGATTGTTGTAGCTCACCGATCCATTCAGGCGGAGTTCGCTGGTGTTCTCGCTATAGCGATTGTTAAGCTCAAGGCTTCCGTGCAACGGAAGCGTGTCCTTGACATTCAGATCAATGTCCACCGTCCCGGGCATGACCCCTGGACGCAAGGCGGGTGTCACGCGCTCATCGGCATATTGATTCAAGGCAAGGATATCCCGGCTCACGTCGTTGAAATTGGGAACGTTGCCCTCCGCGAGTGATGGCGCCTTCGCCTCGATCTGGCTGGGCAGGAAATAGCGCGCACCGCGCACCCGCAATCGCCCGACCGGAACTTCTGCCACCTGCAGGATGATGCTGCCGTCCCGCCACGGTTGCGTCGGAATCTGAACGGAAACGGTCTGGTACCCCTTGTCCTGGTACGCTCTTTCGAGCGCGGACCGCGCCTGCTCCACGTCATCCTTCGTTCGCCCCGGGCCCGCATACGGATACACGGCCTCTTCGATCTCGGTCCTTGTCAGCTTGTGAGCGCCCTTGACGATGTATTCTCGTATGAAGATGCGCTGCAGGGTCGCTTCCGACTTGACGGGGCAAGTCAACAGCATGAGCAATGGCACCGGAGCCATCCGGGCAAATCGAACAGATGGACCACAGCGACGGCGGCCCAAACGCCTCCATTTCGTGGCACGCTCCGGAGTCGAGCGGCTCACAAGAGGAGCATTCTCGGTACTCGACCGAATGTGATTGCTCTGTTCGGGCAGATTCATTTCCATGCTTCCCAGCACCGCCAACGGTTGAAAACCGGAGGCGCGACCGACAGTCGATTCACCGAGTCGTGAACGTAGGCATTGGTTTTGGTTATTGCCTTCTGTTTCAGTCGCGCCTCCGATAATGCGGCAATCGTTTATGGAACCTGCTGTACACGGTAGAACCGGGCTGGATAATTGGTCGTCCCGAACGATTCCGTGAATTGGTTCGTGGTGATCAGGTTGAGCGGGCCAGAGTTGATGACCGTGCTGCTGATCGTAGCGAACCCAGTGGCCGTGTAACTGCCGTTGGTTCCGTTCGTCGCTTGGACGACATTGGTCGTACCGCCGGGCGCGGCCCAGGTCAGGATGATGCCGTTGCCCGATTGAGCGATCGATACAATGCTCGGAGGCTGCGGAACCGCGGCCTCGAAACTCAGGCCTGTCGGGGCCAGCACCAGGTATCCCAAAAGAGCGCCAACCCCGCTGCCAGGCTGCAACTCATACAACGCCGATACCGCCTGGCCGACAGCCGGGTTTGTCACCGGGTCGTCGATGGTCGGATTCCAGTAGGTGAAACTGGTGCTGGGGGTTTTCAAATCCTGAATCGTCCAACTGCCCTGTTGTGTGGCGTCGATCGTGGCCGATTCCGAGCTGTTGACCGTCGGCGTAGCGCCATACAACGACCCGGCGGCCCCCGGTGTAATCATCGCTTCGATATATGCCGAAGCCGTCTTCTGAGCGAAGATGCTTCCCCGGTTCCACGCGCCCTGGCCTGGCGGGTCCGTTGCCCAAAGCGTTCCCACGGGAGCATGACCATCGGACGTGCCGGTTTGCCGGCCCGTGGTGGCGACCGCCCCCCACACCAAATCGGTGCGGGTGGACCAGGTCGAGCCGTAAACGTTGGCCAGATCCTGGACCGACAGAGCCGGCAAGGAATTGGTGCTGCCAGGCGTTGCGTTGTAGAACTGAGACACGTTGCCGAGGTCGACTTCGAGGTTGACCGTCTGTCCCTGGCCTCCCGTGGCGCGAAAGCCTAGAATCAACTCATCGAACTGTGGCGTCAGTGTTTGGCCAATGGACTGGCCGACCGGTGACAGTAATGCGATGCCGGCCCAGGCCAGCATCATCTTGCGATAGCTGCGTTTCGTCTCTTGCATGGTATGACCCTTTCCAACCTCACGAACGAATTGCCAATTTGTTTGCCCCCACCGAACATTCATTTGATTGCGGAGAGGCTCCTCCACCCGTTTGAGTGAAGGAGCCGCTCGGTTTGTTTATTGAGTGAACTCAATCATCGTTGTTTAGGATCGCCTGTGCCGGAGAACCACGATCAACCCGAGGCCAATCGCTGCCAGTAGTCCCGCGGAGGGCTCTGGAACCGCGATGAAGCTCAGCCCGCTCGGACCTAACACCAGCTCACCGAGATCGGTGCCCGCCCCGCTGCCCGGCTGCAGCTCATACAATTCCGACACATTCACCGCGTTCGATACCACGTTATCAACGGTCGGATTGAAGTAACTGAAGCTCGTGCCGAGTGTCTTCAAATCCTCGGCCGACCAGCTACCCGGTGACGAAGCCGTGATGTCCGCCGCCACCGAACTGTTGGAAGTAGCCGTGGCGCCGTATAACGAGCCGGCGGAGCCAGGGGTGAACACCGCTTCCAACGCCGCCGAGGCAGTTTTCTGGGCGAAAATGCTGCCCTGTTGCCAAGCCGGCTGGCCGTCCGGATCGGTCGCCCACAGCGTGCCGACAGGCGCATGGCCATCGGAGGTGCCGTTGGCCCGGCCCGTGGTGGCGATAGCGCCCCAAAACAAATTGGTCCGTGTGGACCAACTTGCCCCATACGCGTCGCTGAGGTCTTGCAGGCTCAGCGCCGGCAAGGGGAGCGTGCTCCCCACGGCCGCATCATAGAAGTTCGAGATGTTGCCGAGATCGACTTCCAGGTCTATCGCTTGCCCCTGGCCCCCCGTGGCATGGAAGCCCAGAATCAGGTCATCCAACTGTGGCGTGATGGTTTGCGCCCCAGAGTGAATCACCGACGTTAGGAATGCTGCGCCGGCCACAGCCAGCAGGACCACCATCCGGCGGCCCGATGTGATTTGCGTAATCATAATTCGTTTCCTCACAGACACCTGCGTGAATCGGTTTGGTCGTCTGTTTTGCCCTTCCCCAGGATCAATACGGATTTCCGAATGTGATCACGCCGCCTTCGACGGTTCGCCCGACGCTCAAGGTGTTGAGCAAGACGCCCTGATTGGCTTGGTCCACGTTCAGAATCTGTGTGGCAATCTGATTCGCGACCGTCTGGGGCGTTCCACCAAAGCTGGTCCGATTGAACCAATGCGTATAGGCCCAGAAGCTGTATTGCCCCTGCTGCACGGCCTGGGGACTGTAGTAGAAACCGTTGTAGCTCAGCGAACCCGCACCCAGGTTCGTGACGGACGCGGCATCATTGATGGCCAGATACGAGAGAATCCACGTGCCAGCATTCGCATAGCTTCCCGGCGTGTTCAGAGCAGCCGCAAGGGCACTCGAAGTCGAATAGCCGGAATGGCCGACGGGATAGGTGATGCCGTTGACGGTGTTTATCGGCCAGGGCTCGATGCCCGTGACGGTGCCGCTGGGGCCAGGCGTACCCGAGATGATCGGCTCGTACTGGAATGGAGGAGTGAAAATCCCAAACCCACTCTCAGCGAATGCGACCAAACGCTGACCGGCGTTTTCATCACGGCCAACAATGGAGACTGCAGTGTTTTGGTCGTTGGTGAGACCCGTGATCTGCGACAGCGGGATTTGGCCGGCGCCGAGAATGGCCTGCGCTATCCACGGCGTAATATTGCTGATCGTGGATGGCGACCCTGCATTCTTGACCCAGACATACGGAGTCACGCCAATAACCTTGTCCGACAACAGCGGCGAGGTGTACAGAGTCGAGCCCTGGAATGAATCGGAGATGGAGATATCCGCCAAGGCCGATTCAGTGGGCCCGGTCAGGTTGGCGGTACCCGACGCTGTCAAATTGGTGGCATTGAACCACGCGGTGATCGTGAGGTTGTCCACCAGTTCCTGAATGCCGCCGGTGGAGCCGATGAGGTCTGTCTTAATATCCACGGGATAACTCCCCACGACAGTTGTGCCCCTGAATTCGACCTGGCTGGCGCCGCTGAGGGATGACCCCGCATACCCGTACACGTATCCAGGATTGAGAATATGGCCGATGGCCGCATTTAGGGCATTCCGGTCCGCCTGGGCACCGGTAATACGGATGATGTTGGTTTGAGCGGAAGCCGTGCTGCTAATGGCCAGAGCGGCCAGGCCCGCCAGTAGGGTAAATCCGAACACTTTCATTATCTTCCTCCGCACAGTGCTACTGTGCTTTTTTCGACTGGCGGAGTTGGTACCCTGGCCGGCTCGAAAGATCTTCCGATGTTATTTTTGGGCGGGGCGGAGCTCGCGCTCTGACCCCAACGCCAAAGCCTACTCGTTTAGTAGACTATTGAATCCTACTAAATCAGTAGAGTTATGCAAGAACTTTTTTTGAATTATTTTTTCGCCACCGCGGACCGACGGCCACCCCCCCCATGGAAACTCTCTCCCCCGCCCCACGGCGCTTATTGCGCTGCCGTGGCTGCGCTTTGGGCCCGCTGGATTTCCATTTCCTCGAATGCCGACCAGCCGAACAAGGCGCGATACTGCATGTCCGCCTCGATCTGCGCAGTCATCCATCGGTTCTGGAAAGCCGGGTCGGCGGGGTTTCGCGTGTCGCCGATTGCCTGGACGAATTGCTCCTGCAACTGCGTGAGCTTGTTCTGAATGGCCGGAGTGAGGGCTTCGGAATTCACAGGTTGAAAGGCCAGCGGAAGTTGAAACCGGGCGTCTGGGACGACGGGTATTCGCGGAACCGGAGCATCCGCTGGAGGTTTCATCGGCCCCGCCCCCGAAATCCCCGAAGCGCCAGAAGCAGATGCCGTTTGTCCCGGTGTTGTCGGTGCGGACGCTGTCGTTTCGGGGTCTCCGGAAGACAGCACGATCTCTTGAGCGCCCGTTTCCGCATTTGCAGACTCCGCAAGCAAGGTGTTGGGCGTCGTCCTCTCCATCCGGTCCTCCGTGGTTTCCACGGACGGCGATTTCGTCGGTGTAACTCGATTGACGATCGTATTGTTCTGACCTGGATCCGCCATGGAAAGTCGCCGTCCCACTGTCGTCCGCGCCGTCACCGCCAGCACCGCAGCGATTGCCAACAGGGCCACCGCACAAATCCACCGATTCGCAAACAAGCCACAGAGGTTGATCTTCATGGTGTCAATTGATGGCGATGTGGTTTTGCAGTCATCGGAACCTCGGCAAAAAAACTTGTTGCATTTGTCTATCATCTGAGTAGAGTATGATCCAGAAAGTCTACTATTGCAATAGGGAATTGAGCGCATGTCGGAGGAATCGAAATTGGAAAAGGGCAAAGAGGCGGACTGGCTGGCGTTGGTACAGCAGCACGTGCAGTCATTGCGTTACGGCCTGGTGCAGATCGTCGTCCACGATGGACGCGTGACCCAGGTTGAGAAAACGGAACGGGTCCGGCTGAATCAGCCCCCTCCGGCAAAGAAAGGCTGACCGTCACAACAACAGGTTGGACTGAACAAGATCGAAAGCCATCGACACTCACCAGAAACATCATGATTGCCCCTTCACCAAACACCCCCCGACTTGTGACGGAACCCCAACGCCCGCGGCGCCGATCAATCGCGGCTGTTATCGCGCCGCTGCAGGAATTCGCGCAATCATCGCCCCAGTGTCTGACCAACAATCTGGGGAGCTTCCGTTGCGGCAACGATTCCTACTCGCTGGCACGGTTCATCTTTGACGGACCTCCGAGTGGGGGCGACCCCATCCGCCTCGGGATATTTGCCGGAATTCACGGCGACGAGCCTGCCGGGACGCTCGCGCTGGTGCGTTTCCTGCGCGATTTGGCGAAGAACCCGGAACGGGCCGCGGGCTACCGCATTTACGCGTACCCGATTTGCAATCCGACCGGGTTCGAAGACAACACGCGGCATTCGCGTCAGGGTAAGGATCTGAACCGCGAGTTTTGGCGGGCTTCCGATGAGCCCGAGGTCTATCTGCTGGAGCAGGAATTGTGGACGCACGGATTCCACGGCATCGTCTCGCTGCATAGTGACGACACGAGCGAGGGACTTTACGGATTCGTCAACGGACCCGATCTGAGCAAGGACCTGCTTGAACCAGCGTTGTGGGCTGCCGAAAAGTTCCTGCATCGAAACACGCGGGTGGTAATCGATGGATTTCGCGCACGGCGCGGGCTGATCGATGGTGGTTATTCAGGAATCCTCTCGGCCCCGTCCGAGGTCAGCCCGGTCCCATTTCAGTTGACGTTCGAGACGCCGGCTCACGCGCCGTTGCATCTCCAAGTGGAGGCGAACGTGGCCGCGTTGCATTGCATCATGGCGGAGTACCGAACGGTGATGAGCATTGCCTCAAACATTTGATGCGCAGGACCGGGTGGTGTCACGTAAACGTGTCCCCTGGGTGGGGCATCGTTCGGTCCGCGCGAACTCATGGCGAGCAGAAGATGGAATAAACGGAATCAACCCGTCAACGGAGGAAGCAGTATGAACAGGTTTTTTAGTGACAACTCACTGTCGATTGGCGGCACTCCATTGGTGAAACTAAACCGTATCACCGATGGCGCAAAAGCGACGGTACTGGCCAAAATCGAGGGCCGCAACCCGTCCTACTCGGTCAAGTGTCGCATCGGCGCGGCGATGATCTGGGACGCCGAGAAGCGCGGGGTCCTCAAGCCGGGCGTCACGATTGTCGAACCCACCAGTGGCAACACGGGTATCGCGCTCGCTTTCGTTGGCGCTGCGCGTGGTTACAAAGTTGTCCTCACCATGCCCGAGACGATGAGCGTGGAACGCCGGCGGGTCCTCGCGGCATTCGGCGCCGAGTTGGTTCTGACCGAAGGCTCCAAAGGCATGTCAGGCGCCATTGCCAAAGCCCAAAGCATTGCTGATTCCGATCCCAATCGTTACTACATGCCGCAGCAGTTTAAGAACCCGGCCAATCCCCGCGTTCACGAGCAGACGACAGGACCTGAAATCTGGGAGCAGACCGGCGGGGCAATTGACGTGTTGGTTTCCGGCGTCGGCACCGGAGGGACGATCTCGGGGGTATCGCGGCACATCAAACACACCAGGGGGCGGAAGATCGTTTCCGTCGCGGTGGAACCAAAGGAAAGCCCGGTGATCACGCAGAAGCTGGCGGGACAGGAACTGAAACCCTCCCCGCACAAGATTCAGGGAATCGGCGCCGGTTTCATTCCGGACACGCTGGATCTCTCGATTGTGGATCGCGTGGAACAGGTTGACAGTGCCGAAGCTGTTCACTTCGCCCGTCGCTTGGCGCGGGAGGAAGGGATTCTGTCCGGTATTTCCAGTGGTGCAGCGGCGGCCACAGCAATTCGGTTGGCAAGGCTGCCCGAGTTCGAGGGAAAGACCATCGTCACAATTTTGCCCGATGCCGGCGAACGTTATCTCTCCACCGTGCTCTTCCAAGATTGGGCATGACGAATGGCGCAGGGTCGTGTTTGGAAACAATGGAGCGTCCAGACAGACTATATAGATTGCAACAACCAAGGCGCAGACGCCACAGTGATGCGGATCCACGCCTTGGTCGCCCGAGGAACAGTTGCCGATAGTTCGCAAGGATTCGTCCTTGGCCGGCGGCTCTTACTTTTCCATGCCTGGCATCCCTTGCATCCCTGACGTCGGCTTGCCCGGTGTGGTCGCACAGCAAAACGCGCCCGCGCCGCACATGCTGCAGGTGTGAACCATCTTGGTCTGTTTCAATTCCGTGGTGATTTTGCCGCCACACCCGGGACATTGATCGACCTGTAGCGCCACCTCGATAGTCCCATGACCGGGTTTGGTAGCGATCTGCTCCTTCGTGATCATGGTCACAGACTTGCACTTGGGACAAGACATCGCGATGGTCGCATTATCGGGAAGCGCAACGAAATCGTTCGTGGTCTGGACATGCGTTAGAGTGTTCCACGGCTTGGTGCTTTGGCTTGCCGCGTCTTGGGCGCGCACAACTTTGGCGGAGGAAACGGTCAGCAAGGCCATTGTTACAACGGTAATTAGTTTCTTCATTCGTAACTCCTTTGGTTAATTTCGTTTTCCATCGTTCAGGTTCCACAGCAATAATCGGCGCGGGTGTGGATGCGTTTTGGTCTGCATCAATTCCGTGGTCATCACTGCTACACGAGGCCCCACAAGGAAGTTTGCGGGACCTCGAATCCGCATTGACCTTCGGGTCAAACCTACTTTAGCGGTGCGAGTTCGATACACGAAGCGCGTACGCCACGGGTAATCGACTTGCTGCTCAACGAGACAAGCTCGACCGGACGCGCGGTGGTCGTGACGACCGGATGGCCACCCAACAGCGCGTACTTGGCCGAGAACTCGTGCGTGACGGTTGCAACCGTCACGGACGGAGCAACTTCGGCGCGCTGGCCGATCAACGCCGCCTTGGTATTGTATTTGATGGCATGAATGTCTGCGGCTTGCGCTGCGGTGGCTAGGAGGCTCGCTGCGATTCCCGCTGCTACTGTGATTAGAAGTGCTTTCATTGTACTTCTCCTTTCACATGGTATTACGCCACCGCCGGCAAAAACCCTCGGCCTTTTATTCAGACATCGGCTCCCCCCACGAGCGCGTCTAGGGAGATGATCGCGGAGGAGTGAACGAGGGCGCGGATGGATGCGAAGGGAGGGGTTGGGAACTAAGCTGCTAGACCGCCCCCTGCCCCCTTGCTCTCGCACTGGCCCACTCCGAGGGCGTGAGCCGCTTGATCTCCGTCATCTTCGCGGAAGGCGGCGTAGCGCGGACGTACCTGAGCATGTTTGCCCATGGGCCAGATGAATCGTCCTCGCTCCAACCATTTGGCATAACCCCACGAACCGGATGCGCCCAATGCAGCACCTTGGGCCGATTGTGGCGCCAGACGGATTTCTCGATGCAATGGCTCGGCGCGCCACCCATAAAAAAGTTCTTGCATAAATCTATCAGTATGGTAGAGTTTATTTGTCTACTATTGTAGTAGACTTTTACCCCGTTTGTTTGGTGTAGGAGAGAGGCAGGCGAAGACACATGCGTTGCCTCGCGAGAAAATGAAAGAAGATCCTCGCCTGACCGAGGAAGAGCGCGTGTGGCTCTCCATCGTGCAGCGGCAGGTCCGGTCGTTGCACTTCGGCGTTGTACAAATCGTGGTTCACGACGCCCGAGTGGTGCAAATCGAGCGGACGGAAAAGCTGCGCCTCAACGAAGCCTTACGTCTCGAAAGCGAAGGCAGCCTGCGGTCCATGGAAGGGATTTGACGCCGGCCAGATTCACTGGAGGCGAATTACCAAACAGATGTTGGCGGAACTGGCCAGGCGACTGGAAGTTCTGACAGAGGAGAATTGCCACTGTTATGAAATTCAGTCGCGTCGTACTGGCCGCCCTGCTGGCCGCCAGCCAATTGTTCGTGAACCTGCGCGTCACACGCGCCGATGATGCTGACACCAACTCGGTGCCGGTAGCCGCCAAACCTGTGGAGAAGGCCCCGCCGCCGGAAAAGGGCGCTCCGTTGCCCTTGCATCAAATCGAAGGCAATGGCGGAATTTTCTCGACCTTGTCCGCCTATATCGTCAACCCACCGCGCAACGGCGAATGGTTGGGACGCCCGAGCGTCGGATTCTCGTATGTCAACATCGGGCATGGAGACAACTTGGAGGCCCTCACAGTGACCGAATCGCCGTGGAAACGCCTCGAACTCGGTTACGGCTGGGATGACCTGAACCTGGGCGATCTGCCGTTGGCGATCGACGAGGCCACCAAGGTGAGCATCAGCCGGAGCGATGTGCAGTTGCACAACTTCAATGCGCGGCTGGAGTTATTGACGGAGGGCGAGTTCAACCAGAAATGGATTCCCGCGCTGACCTTCGGAGCACACTACAAGTACAACGATGGCATCCACGAAATCGACAACGAACTCGGCGGCGCCCTGAGCGCAGCCGGCCTCAAGCACGAGTCCGGCACGGACTTCACGCTCTACGCCTCCAAGATGTTCACACAAACTCCGCGACCGGTCCTGGTCGAACTCGGCGGTCGCGCGACTGAAGGCGTCTGGAACGGCCTGGCCGGATTCACCTCCAGTTACAACTTCCTCTTCGAGGGCAACGTGGTGACGTTCCTGACCAGCAACATCGCGCTCGCCGCTGAATACCGCCAGCAACCGAACGATTACAAACCGATTGGTAATCTGGTGAAAGCTGAGGGCGATTGGTGGACGATTGACGCCGCCTACGTGGCGAACAACCACCTGACGCTTGCCGCCGGCTACGGTCACTTCGGCAACTTGCTGAATCACGAGGCCAACGGCGTCTGGGGCATTACCACGAAATGGGAATTCTAGCACGATAAAACCAATCTGCTGCTGCGGTGGGAGGCGGTCCTCCCCCGTGGCGGCAACGGAGGGAACATGAGCAAACAACATTACTTCGAAGACAACTCGTTCTCCATCGGGAACACCCCGCTGGTGAAATTGAATCGCGTCACCGATGGCGCGAACGCCACCGTGCTGGCCAAGATTGAAGGCCGCAATCCGTCCTACTCGGTCAAGTGCCGCATCGGCTCGGCGTTGATTTGGGACGCCGAAAAACGCGGACGGCTCAAACCCGGCGGTACCATCGTGGAACCGACCAGCGGCAATACCGGCATCGCGCTGGCCTTTGTCGCCGCGGCGCGTGGGTACAAGATCGTGCTCACGATGCCCGAGACAATGAGCTTGGAGCGGCGTCGCGTGCTGGCCGCCTTCGGCGCGGATCTGGTGTTGACCGAGGGATCGAAAGGAATGAAGGGCGCGGTGGCGAAAGCCGAGGAAATTGCGGCTTCGGACCCACAGAAGTATTTCATTCCCCAGCAGTTCAAGAATCCGGCGAATCCTGCCATCCACGAGAAGACCACCGGGCCTGAAATCTGGGAACAGTCGGGTGGGAGCATCGATGTCTTCGTGTCCGGTGTCGGCACCGGTGGAACAATTACCGGCGTCTCCCGCTACATCAAAGGCGACAGGAAAAGAAAAATCCTCTCGGTTGCCGTCGAACCGAAGGAGAGCCCCGTCATTACGCAAAAACTCGCGGGGCAGGAACTGAAACCCGGTCCACACAAGATCCAGGGCATCGGTGCGGGATTTATCCCCGATACGCTGGATCTGTCCATCGTGGATCGTGTCGAACAGGTGGACAGCGCTGAGGCGGTCACGTTTGCCCGGCGTCTGATCCGTGAAGAAGGCATCTTGGGTGGGATTTCGTCCGGCGCGGCTGCGGCTGCGGCGGTGCGGCTCGCGAAGCTGCCGGAGTTCGCGGGCAAAACCATTGTGACCGTGCTGCCCGATGCGGGCGAGCGGTACCTATCCACCGTGCTGTTCCAGGATTGGGCGTAACAGGAAAAGGAGACAACGAACATGTCAGACAACATCCCCCCACAAAAACTTGCCACCTTGGCGCTGCACGCCGGCCAGGTGCCCGATCCAACCACCGGTGCGCGCGCCGTGCCGATCTACCAGACGACGTCCTACGTATTCAAGAATACCGAGCACGCCGCGAATCTATTCGCGCTAAAGGAATTCGGGAACATCTACACCCGCATTATGAACCCGACCACTGACGTCTTCGAACGGCGGGTCGCGGCGATTGAAGGCGGCACCGGCGCGCTGGCCGTGGCGTCGGGCGCGGCCGCCATCACCTACGCGCTGCTGGCCATCACGCAGTTGGGCGATGAGATCGTGTCCGGAGACAACCTATACGGCGGCACGTACGCGCTGTTTCATTACACGCTTCCCAAGCTCGGCCGCACGGTGAAGTTCGTGAATTCGCGCGACCCCTCGGCGTTCCAAAAAGCCATCACGCCGAAGACCAAAGCCCTCTACGCCGAGACCGTCGGCAATCCGAAACTAAACGTCCCGGATTTCGAAGCGCTGGCCCAGATTGCTCACGACAACGGCATCCCGCTGGTGATTGATAACACTGTCGGCGTCGGCCTGGTCCGTCCGTTTGATTTCGGCGCGGACATCATTGCCACTTCGGCCACGAAATACATCGGCGGCCACGGCACTTCCATTGGGGGCGTCATCGTGGATTCCGGCAAGTTCAAGTGGAACAACGGCAAGTTCCCCGAATTCACCACGCCCGACCCCAGCTACCATGGTCTGGTGTATTGGGACGCCCTGAGCAACGTGCCCGGCATGGGCAACGTCGCCTTCATTCTCAAGGTGCGCGTCACGCTGTTGCGGGACGTCGGCGCGGCGCTGAGCCCGTTCAACGCCCATGAGTTTCTGCTCGGTTTGGAAACACTGCCGTTGCGCCAGAAGCAACATTCCACCAACGCACTTGAAGTTGCCCGGTGGCTCAAGGGGCATCCGCTCGTCCAATGGGTCACCTATCCCGGTCTGCCGGACGATCCGAATTACCAGACGGCCTCGAAGTATCTCAAACGCGGCTTCGGCGGCCTGGTCGGCTTCGGCATCAAGGGCGGCCTGGAATCCGGCAAGAAATTCATCAACTCGGTGAAATTGTTCTCGCATCTGGCCAATATCGGCGACGCCAAGAGCCTGGTGATTCATCCAGCCTCCACGACGCACTCACAGTTGTCCCCCGCCGAGCTGGAGGAAACCGGCGCCACGCCGGACTATGTCCGCCTCTCCATCGGCCTGGAGGACGTGGAAGATATCATCGCCGACCTTGATCAGGCGCTGAAAGCGTCACAGAAGTGATCCGTGCTTCCGATGGGTGACGATCTCCTCGACAGCAGCGACAGTGAGCGACACGCGAAACCGTTGCGGTACGCGCAGACGGCGACGTTCGACCGCGCACTGAAACTAGAGTTGGGGGGCGAGTTGCCCGTCGTGACCGTGGCCTACGAAACCTATGGCCAACTCAACGCGGCTAGGGACAATGCGGTGCTCGTCTGCCATGCGATTAGCGGCGACTCGCACGTGGCCCAACACACCACGGATGACGACCCCGGTTGGTGGGATGTCGTGGTCGGTCCGGGGAAGCCGATTGACACCGATCATCTGTATGTCATTTGTCCGAACCTGCTCGGCGGCTGTCGGGGTACGACGGGCCCGGGCAGCACGAATCCCGCGACGGGTAAACCGTACGGCCACGATTTCCCGACGATTACCATCGGAGACATGGTGGAGACCGAGCGACGGCTGCTCGATCACCTCGGGGTCGAACGACTGCGCGCCGTGGTTGGTGGCTCCATCGGCGGGCATCAGGCACTCGCGTGGGCGACGCGCTGGCCGGAACGCGTCCACCGCGTGATTGCACTCGCCACGTCCCCACGATTGACGAGCCAAGCGCTGGCGTTCGACGTGGTGGGGCGCAATGCCATCCGCCGCGACCCAGATTATCAGGACGGACGGTATTATGGCGCGGAACGCGGGCCGGAAGTGGGCCTGGCCATCGCCCGAATGATCGCCCATATCACCTACCTGTCGCGTGAAGCGATGACCCGGAAATTCGATGCGAATCGCCTGCAGCCGCGGGAAGAAGCCATCGAATTCGAAAAGACCTTCTCGGTTGGCTCGTATCTCGGCCACCAAGGGCGCAAATTTGTGGAACGATTTGACGCCAACAGTTACATCGCGCTGTCGACGGCGATGGATTTGTTCGACCTCGGCGGTACACCGTCGGAACTGGCCACGGCTTTCTGCGGCACACGGAGTCGCTGGCTGGTGATCAGTTTTTCCAGCGATTGGTTGTTTCCTCCGGATCAATCGCGGGACATCGTCAACGCTCTGGTTGCAAACAACGTGCCCGTCAGCTACTGCAACGTGCAGAGCGACTGCGGCCATGACGCCTTCCTGTTGCCCAACGAGATCGCCAGTTATGGGGAGCTGATCTGCGCCTTTCTGGACGAAGACGTCGCGTCGCGGCCGGACGGTTCCGCGATTGGTCGCACGACGGAAGAAGGTTTTAGTCCGACGAGTATCTTTCATCAGCGACGCATCGACTATGAGCGCATCGTGGAGTTGATCCCGGCAGATGCGAGCGTGCTCGATTTGGGTTGCGGGCGAGGCGGCCTGCTGGCGCGTCTCAAGCAGCGCAACCATCATCGCTTGATTGGCGTTGAACTCGACGAGCAGGCGGTCATGGCGTGCGTGCACCGCGGCCTGGATGTGATTCAAGCCGACCTAAACAAGGGACTGCGTGGGTTTGGCAGCCAGCAGTTTGACTGCGTTGTGCTTTCCCAAACGCTTCAAGCGGTGCGGGATGTGCCCGGCGTCATCAACGAAATTCTGCGCGTCGGCCGCATCGGAATCGTCAGTTTCCCAAACCTCGCCTTTCGCCCGCTGCGCGACATCCTCGCGAAGGACGGCCGGGCACCACGGGGCTACGGCTGGATTCGCGAGCAGTGGTACGACACCCCGGATGTGCGGTTCTTGTCCATCGCGGATTTCGAGGAATTCTGCCGCGAGAAATCCATCCGCATACACCGCCGCATCGCGCTCAACACCGAAGACGGTACTGAGGTCTTCCAAGATCCCAACCTCGACGCCGATCTGGCCATCTTTGTCATCAGCACATCGGCATAGGCAACCCCAAGACACTCTGCGACTTTCAATCAACGAAGAGTTGCGCTACTAGTCTAACTGCCAGTAATCAAGTAGTGACGGGATGAAGAATGTCGCAGCCCGTCGTTCGACCAGCCCAATCCCAACACTACCGACCTTAACGGTTCATCAAAACCACGGACATCACCCGACGTTTTCACCTGAACTCGCAGTCCAAAGGCAATCTCGGAAAAAAGCTCGGAGGCGGAATTCCGCACCGCTTGGCTTGATCGAGTCGGTATTGCGTGGGCCGGCTCCGATTGGCATGCACATCACCTGTTGACCGACCCGGTCACCGCGCTGGCCCGTGCTCGTGGACGGCTCCACAAATCTGTTCCGCCACCTCTCGCACGCGCCGCGACGGTGCCGGCACATCAGCGGTCCGTGCCTTTTCCGTCGCGCTCGGCGGGAACGACTATGCGCTCGTTCCGACCGCCGCTCCGTTCACTGGCACCGACCGCCTTCCTATGCCGCATTGCGTGTACCATTGCTGAAATCGCTGGCCGTGACAAACCGAAATGGTTGCGCTATTCGCTATCACTACTCTTGGTGGCGTGCCTTGCGCCCGATTATATGGCTCGCTCGCGCCGTCAATGTCGTACGCCCTGTCCCCTGCGCCTCCACATGTGACTGCGCTCGCTCCGCCATGAGAAATGGCGCTTACGAGTCACGCTCGAATTCGCACGGCTAACGAATCAGCACTCTCCGCGTTCCGCAAGCTACCGCGACTTGGGAACCATCCATCCCCACGGCAGCGCGAGATCGTCGCCATCCAGCGGACGGGCTTTACCGGCGTGCAATACCACGCCGCGCACCAGCGATGCCTTCCGCTTCATGGAATCCCGAAACGCTCGAATCCCGCCACTGTCAGTGGTGGTTACCTGACTGCCCGCTTTAATCTCCAACGCGACCAGCTTCCCGTCCTGTTCCAAAATAAAATCCACTTCGTGCCCCGCACGGTCACGCCAGAAATGCAGCTTGCGACGCTGCGGTTCCAACGCCCGCCATGTCTGCAACGTTTGAAACAGGGTTTGCTCCAGCCAGAAGCCGGCATCCATGCGCTGGCTGAGATCCGCTGAGGATTTGATTCCTGCGAGCGAGGCGGCGAGTCCGCAATCAGCCCAGAGTAACTTGGGAGCCTTGACGAGCGCTCCCGACAAATTCGTCGCGAGCGGCCTGACGCGAGTGATCAAACAGCCGGTTTCGAGCAGGTTCAGGTAGCGATGAGCCGTTGGATGACTGAGCGCGGCGTCGCGAGCGAGATCGGCTTGATTGAGCAGCTTGCCTGTTCGTTGCGCGGCCAAGGCCATAATGCGCTGAAAGTCCGGCAGGCTGGAGACTGCGCTCAGGTCGCGTAAATCGCGTTCCAGATAGGTCTGAATGTACGCGGCAAACCACAGGCCGCGGTCGGAGTCAGAGTCAATTTGCAGTGCGGGCGGGAATCCGCCGCGGAGCAGCCAAGTTGACCAGTCGCCCGGCTCATCCGGCCAATCTCGCCAATCGAAGTCCGCAGCAAACAAGCGATCCATCGGCGTCAAGCCGTCCTTCCGCTCCCGCCACTCGGCGGGACAGAACGGCGGCAGTTCCAAATAGATCGCGCGACCGGCCAAGGTGTCCGCCACGTGTTTCATCAGGAGGAGGTTGGCGGAGCCGGTCAGAATAAAATCGCCAGCATGGCGACGCGCGTCCACAGCGCGTTTGACTGCCAGCAAGAGTTGCGGTGCCCGTTGAACTTCGTCCAGAATTACAGGGCGCGTGGAGAGCAATGCGTCCGGGTTGCGCTCAGACTGATCGAGCACGCCCACATCGTCGAGGGTGAAATACGCCCGCGCTGGATCAATCATCTGAGTCAGCGTGGTCTTGCCTGTCTGGCGCGCACCCGTCAACACACTGACCGGGAGCACGCGGAGCGCCGACTGCAGATTTCGTTGAAACCACCGTGGTTTGATGTTGTCCATGTCGTGAAATAAATCATTTCACGGCATGAAATGCAATAGAGGGTTTCCAAATCGAGTAACTCGCGCCGCCTTCCCGCGTAATTCTCAGTTGACAGGTGTCACCGTGTTCTTCGCCTCGCCTTCGCCTATGCATTGGCTGCTGCCTTCATCGGCAGGATTTTACCGGCGGCGCAGGGGCGCAACGCAAAGAACCGTTCGGCGTCCCCTTTCGAAGCCAGCCCGCGATAATGGCGATGCAACACGTCAGGCGAATGCCCAAGCATCGCGGCCACACGCACGGCATCTTGTGTAAGAGCGTACATATAGGTTGCCGCAGTATGCCGCAAAGCGTTGTCAGGCCACGGCTCCAACTTCACACCTGCTGCTTCTTGCTTTTTCGTTTCGGTGCCGGGCGTGCCGAAGCCAGCGGCTCGAAGCAGCGCATCATGTCGCTTGCGGAAGTTCACGGGGTCAACAACAGGGCCGGTACGCTTTCCGCAAATTGCCAGCCACGCCTGCGCCGTCTCGTTCAACTCCACAATGCGACGAGATTTCGTCTTCGCGACCGAGCCGTCGATGATAAGAACGCCCTCACTCAGTTTCACCTTGTCCCATGCCAGTCGCCGCAACTCGGCAACACGGATGCCTGCGAACAAAGAAAGCACAACATAGGATAGCAAATCGTACTCGGGCGCCGTCTCCAAGAGCCGAGCGCATTGCTCGACACTGAGAAATCCCGGCTCACCGTCTGGTACGTCGGGTCGGGCGACGTAGGTTGCGATGTTCCTTTCGCACCAGCCTCGTTTCTCGGCGTAGCGAAAGAGTTGGGACAATTTTGTGAGCATGTGTCGTCGGGACCGGGCAGATAGCGTCGAGTCGTTGGACCATGCCTGTAATTCGTTCAAGGTAATGTCTGACAGCTTACGGGTCCCAAAGCTCTTGGCGAACGCCCCGAGTCGATAGCGTAAGTCGGTTGTCGTTTTCTCTCGACGAGCAGCGGCTACAGCATCGGCAATCAACTTCTCGACGATCTCGGCTACGGTCGGGGCGTTGCGGTACTTCAAGACATGCTCGGTGTACCACTGGCACGCCTCGCGGATCGTCGCACCGTAGGGTTCAAGCATCTTCGCGCTCTCGACTGCTTGGACGCGGAGCGCGGTGGGAACACTGAAAGCCGCTTCGCCCTCCCTCTGTCGTTGTCCCCGTAAGCCCGTGGCAAAGTCCTCGGCCTTCTGTGCGGTTGGGAAGCGTCGAAAGACGCGATCGCCAGCAACCCGAGTGTCGATGACCCAAACGGTTTGACCGCTCGGCATCTTTCGGATATGAATATGTGGCCATGATGACCGCTTGCGTTTGTTTGTGCGTGACTTCATTTAGGCACCCTCTCGTTCTTGGCTGCAAAGTTACGCATACTTACGCACTAAGTCAAGTGAGTTTGCGTAAGTACTTGTGCGCCCGTAGCTCAACTGGATAGAGCATCGGTCTTCGGAACCAAAACAGCCCTGTTTTGAGCTTTCTGTGATTTTCTTCAGAAACGCCCACAACCCATATAAATAAAGGGATGAATGACCGTTTGCATGTTTGCGCTTACTTGCATCAATTCGCACGTTTTGGCAGTGAAAATGCCAACCAATGCCAACCATAAGAAATGCCGTTTCGTCTAACAACGCTTCGCGAGTCAACAGAGCACCGGTTCATATGACCGTTGCTCTATGGTCCATAGTTTGGTGAAAAGGGGCCTCACCTGGTGGGGATCATCTCTCTGGCGGCCTGCTGCAAGGCTATGCCGGCAGTGTGGCGAGTCTGGTGGACGTGCCGCAAGCGCCGGTGTCATCAAGCTATACGTTGGGCAGCTTGGCTACTTCACGGCCGGTACCAGTGCTATGCGCTGCATCTGGCGTTTGCGTGTTGGTAGCTCACTGCTAATAGTCGGGGCCGGAGCGGCGACCGCGCTGGGACCGACTTGCTGGCGGCAAGGACTCAACTCGCCGACGGCCGCGATTCGGAAGCGGTCAATCGCCGTTTGAATGTCTGCAACGGAAAACAGTACTGTGCGACCAATACGGCGAAAGCTGATAACGCGGGCGGACTGCCACGCCGACAGAGTGCGTCGAGAAACACCGATGGCGCGCGCAGCCTCGTCCGGGCGCAGATACAAACGTGGTAGCGGTGCCGCCGTACCCTTGTTACCAATTGTCGCCGTGCCATTCATGCGTCTGCGCTGGTCATGTTCACCCTTCTAGCTCGCTGACGGTGATGCTGGTGATGCGAACGGAGTCGTCGCTTGGTTCGA
This sequence comes from Verrucomicrobiia bacterium, assembly GCA_050015495.1. Taxonomy (GTDB): domain Bacteria; phylum Verrucomicrobiota; class Verrucomicrobiia; order Palsa-1439; family Palsa-1439; genus Palsa-1439. The sequence continues at coordinate 21,239 of JBEKBH010000019.1, read as the reverse complement.
TGTCGTAGCGCTCGACCGAGTCTTTCACCCAATCCACGGCGAACTTCTGCAGCGCCAATTCCACCGGTCGCAGGTTCTCTCCGACGATTTGGATTTCGTGAGTGTCCGAGCGAAGCCGAACCGTGTCGTGCTCGTTTCCGGGCTCGAATCGTACAAACGCGAGACGAGTATAGGGAAACACGTACGAACTCCCATCCGCCAATTCCACCCGCAGGGCCTGCGTCTGGTAGTCCCGGTTCCAGCAAGGCTGACTTCGGCGATTCTCGTTCTGACTGTATTTGATCATCAGACCTTGATTCCCTGAGTTTGTCTGAGAGCGCGTTCGCGTAGCTTGGTATGAACGTCGAGCCTGGCTTGCCGGACTCCCTCGGCATACGACAGGTTGTGGCGGCAGCGCGCCATTAACCAGCGAGGCATACCGAGCCTTCGCAAATAGCTGTCCTTTGCCAGATCGATCGCCAACGTCCGGTCACCAGACCGCAGGATATTCTCGCGCAGTTGCGCCTTGTCGCTGGTGAAGATGGTAATGCCTTTCCGCCCACGGGAAATGGTCACATACCACTGCTGCTGGTTGGTCGCGGCTTGGATGGCGGAATCTGAGAACAAGACTTGATCGACCGTCTTGCCTTGCGACGCATAGGACGTGATGGCGAACCCGCGCACAAATAGCCGATAGTCTCTATCCAAGACACGCCCATCGGTCAGTCTGATTCGTCCGTCAGCGCCGACGTACTTCACAGTGACCAGTTCGCCGTTGGCGAGGTGCTGGCCGGACCGCGTGCGAGCGTTGGCCTTCAATTGCAAACGATCACCGGCTGCCAATGCAAGTTCCGCGGGCTGGCACACCGTGAGCCGATCCGCAAACCGGAACGCCACCGTGCGAACCTTGTCCGAACCTTCCAGAATCCACCCTCTGTCGCTAATGGCCAACAGCCGACAGGTCTGGCCCTTCTGATATCCGCCGGCGTTCCGGTTCAGCACCAAGACTGCATCGTCTTTGTAGAATCGTCGGTCTCGCTTCTGGGCGTCGGTCAGATCGACTGCTTCCAAGGCCACCACCACCCTATCCTCAGACCCGAGAAGTCCACGGGATCTCAAGGCACCGCGCACCTTCTCATTGACCCGATGAATCTCCGACCAAGTTTGCGAAACCACCACGACCGACTGGCGCTGCCCGGCCAGGGCCAGATACTGCTGGGCAAGGCGCTCGGCTTGTTCTTGGGGCGAACAAACCACGACCGCCCCTTGTTGATCCAGACGACGAAACGAGGCGTCGAGGTTGCCTTCCGATGCCACTTGCACGGCTCGCCTGTATTGGGCAATCTGCGAGCGTTCGCCCTCAGTCTTCCCCCGAGCTGGGTCTTGACGCCGAATCGTGGTCAGTTCGATAGCCTGTAGCGTCGAATACTTCTCGATGGCCCGCAGCGCATCGGAGGCTTCCACCGCACCGTGTTGGCGAGTGTCGCCGGAGAGAACCACCCGGCCATCGTTAGCTTGCGCCAAGCTCAAGAGTTGGTGCATCTGCCGGCCGCCAATTTGTCCGGCTTCATCGACCAGCAGTAGGCCCCCGCGAGGCATGGCACCGCGAGCGAGAAACGCGCTGACAGTTTGCACGCCTTGAAGGCCGTCGCGTTCCAGTTCCATGACCTGTTGGCGCTGCGGGGCTATGACTATCACCGCATGTCCGTCTTGGCGCAGAGCGCCGTGCACTTCCCGCAATGTGTAACTCTTGCCCGTCCCGGCCCCGCCTCGAAACAGAGTGACGAAGTTGCGCGACCACAGGATGCGTTCAACGGCTTGGCGTTGCTCGGAATCCAAGCTGGCATTCTGGATGGAGTATCCAGAGCACAGTGGCGCACATCGACGAATGCCATCCCGCGCCATGGACACAATCTCCCATTCTTGTTGCAGCACTTCCTGGGTCGTGACCCGGCCAGGGTGTTGTTTGTACCGCACGTAGCCGCGCCGGCGCGTCGCAGCCTGAATCTCAGCCAAATCCACATTCTGCCCTCGCACGTGCTCCAACGCGTGCCGCCACAGTTCGTGTTCCAGTACCACTGAACGGCGTTCAAACAGATGCTCCTCAGCCCACAAGACGGCCCGTTCTGCCATCGCCTCGCTGGATGCCACGACGGATGGTTGCTCGGTGGCTAGCCGTCCGAGCGACGCCCTTTCATCCGCAGTCAATTGCCGGTCCCAATTGGTTCTCAATTCGGGCAAGGTGATGCCCTTTGTCTTGCGAGCCCGTTCCTTGTGGGCGATGTGGTCGCGGATAACCGCGATGTTGCCATTGGCCTTCTCCGGTTGGCGTTCCAGCAATTCGCGGGTCTTTTGGTCAATCTCTTGATGCCGCTTGGAGAACTTCTCAATCAGCGGTGGTGAGACGCCCTTGATTTCAAAATCCCCTCGCCGTTGATTCTCGATACCATAGCCGAATTGCCGCAACGCGCGGGACAACTCATGGTAATAGACGTTCTCGACAAACTTCTGCGCCATCAGCATGTCGTGGTTTTGCAGCGCCTTCCAGCGGGCCTCGACCCGATCGTACGTGGCATTGAAGACAATGCAGTGCGTATGCAGTTGCGGATCGAGAGCCCGCGAGGTGTCGTGACGGAACACCGCCGCCACGATATTACCCGTGGTTCGGTCCGTGCATTGGCCCTTCCTGCGGACGCGAGTGCCAGCGAAGGCTTGCAACTGATTCAATGCCACCCCGACAGCTTGTTCGTGCGCCTCGACAATGCGCGGGTCATGACCCACCAGAGCGGCGATGGACACCGATTTGGCCGGCGAAAACGTGAAATCGTAGAACACCCGTCGATTCGTGTTTTGACGAGACTGGCCATCGGGACCAATCTCCAAACGGGTCGTGTTCTGGCGCAGTGTCAGCTTCTCACCGGTCTGCGGATGAAGGTTCTCACAGAGACGGACGAAATCGTCTTGCCGTGTGATGCCCGACAACCCTAACTTTTCTGCTCCCCCGCCATACCACTGCCCCAAGACCTGTTGGCCTTCGCTGTAGTAGTCACCGACGCTCAAGTGTTCCGAGAAGTACTCCTTGGCGTCACCGAGTCGGTATTGTGCTTTGGTAGTAAGCATGAGCACCCACCTACACTAGGAATGGAACTCGACTGGCGTTCAATCGGCCACACTTGGTTTGTTCACTGTTCAATGTCTTCACAGGCCATTACTCTTTCTGAATCGCGTGCGCGACAGTAGCACGGGTGAAATCGAGATCTGGCACTGCGCCAAGGTCTGGTTTTGCAGGAAGTCTCTCCGGTTTTCCACCGTTAGCTTTGTTTGCAGAAAATTCTTCATTTTATGCTGGACAGGTTTTTGAGACGCTCCGGGGACTTCGTTTCGGATAATGCCCACTCATGATTGCAGCGGCGGGAACCACACGAACCTGCGCTGACCTTTCTCGCTGGGGGCCGATATTCATAGGGGCATTGTGCCTGAAAGGAACGGCTCACACGTGTAGCAGCTACACAAGCTAACGACGGTGACCGGCTTATTACTCCAACTACGTCAACGGGTCTCATTTTCGAGAGCATAGGCCGAAGCACCGCTCAAAGTGTTCGCAGTGGCGAACAAAGTAGACTGGCCAAGCATGGCATTGCCGCGGAGAATTCACGGCTGACGAAGGCCAATAATTGACCCTGGATACCGCAGGACGGGACAACAGTGCCAGGCCCGCGCTTGAACTTGCCTGCTTTCTTCGAGTCTGCCAAACGCGGAGCAGACCCGAATGCAGGCGAGCCCAAGCGACGGTCTCGGTCAATTGGCACACTCAACACCCGCCCCTCATCGTCGCTTCTCTTCCGTCTCCCCGCGTACACGACAACGCGGTACAACTCCGTTCCGCTTTCCGATTCGGGTCGGCCGCTCAGTGTGCTCTCCGACCATGACTGCTGCCAACGCTTTTGTCATCATGGCGGCACCATGCGTTACGTAATCGCTGTGCACACTCCACGCACAAGCCACGGAGACAACCAGCATGGGCTACACGCTGTCTACTGAACAAGCAACCCACTGGATTCTGCCATTCCCCGCACTTGCTGCTTGATTCAGTGTGCATGGGAAGCGCACCGGGATGCCCAACTTATGCGGTTGGGTTAGAGACTGGACGCTGTACCCCTTGTGTCCACAAGGCCATCTTTTGCACACAGCATCCGCGCTGTGTACGCGGAATTTCCGAGGAAGATTTGGCGGATGTCCTCGCTGATTACCTTGCCGTGAACATGTCGTGAACGCGGAGGGGCCACACTGCGACCATGTCACAACCTTAAGTGTTCCACAGACGTGCCAACCAATTACCACGAACTTTCCACAAACAGTCCCTGGTCGTGTTCAACCCGTGACTGCTGATTGTCCTCGATAGTCCACCGCCGAGTCCCGTGCATGCCCTCACAGCGTCCATATCCCCAACCAGCCTGTGATCTCATCCGGTCCGCGCCAATCGGAACGGCAATTCCACGACCAGGCCACGCACAGGCCGTACCGTGGCCGGCGATTTTGCGGCTTATTCGCGCCCTGACGAAGCGATGAAAACGCGGGCGATTATATGGCGGCGGCTTTGGCATCAAGGATACTTCGGGTCGTAGCTTCCGATCCTCCTTGACGCCCGTGCCGCCGCCGCCGAACGAATTCGCCCCTAAGCTTTCATCGCACACTTCTAGCGTCATCAATCATTCGGCTCCGCTAGGCCCGTCGTATGATTACCACCCAAGCGCGGCAATGCAGTGTTTCGGCAAGAGCGCTACGACACCAGTTCAGCCAAAACGACGATGGCAATTTAGCTGGTAACACCTTGGAACCCAACCCCGACGCGGGCGAAAATAAGGACGCGCCGCCGCAGAGACTGGCGCTCGCCTTCTCCACCGCCGACGTGGTGATCTTGGGCTGGCGTCTCGGTCGGCTGGCCGATTTGCTCCGTGAAAACACCCTTGCCACGGTCCACGTCCTGTCCACGCTATGCCGATCTCGACCACAGCAGACCCTTCGTCGCTTCCATCATCGTCACCCCGTTCAGCAAGGGTTCGTCGTAGGGTGGGCCCTGACAACCGATCGTGGTCTGACGGCTACAATGGGCTGCTTGTTCGGTGACGGCGCCGGGATGGCCGCGTGTAGTCCCTGCGTGTTCGTCGTATTCCGGCTCTCTTTGGCCTCATTCGGCCTGAGCCTGCGACAGCGAACGTGACAGGGTGCGAAAGCGACTCTCTAAATCGCCGTTGAACGCGTTGAAGCGGGCTTCACCGTCACACGTTGGACGCGATGCCGGACGCTACCGAAAATCACGCCTAATCACACGTACTCACTGCTGGTCACGGACAATCTCGCTTGCCGCGAGCGCGATATGATATGCAACTCATGTCCGACCGAAAAGCCGATTGAGAGCAGCACGTGCGTACGAGTATCTTTTGTCCTAATTCATTAGCGCTGGGGACCGGTAACGCTTATACGCTATCAGGTGTGTTCATCAATTGGGCAAGGGTAACTTTACATTCTGGAAATGCACACCCGCGATAAATCTTGTGATATACATTCCCAAGAGTTCGGAGGCAATGATCCAGAACAACAACCCGAAATACGCCAGTCCCAAAAAACATTCGACCGATGCAGATGAGCGCCGTTGTTCTTTGGCGCGCGCACGCCAGTGTTTCAAAGCCTTGCCCAGCCTCCCAGCTGCGAAGAAATTCCCGAAGCCCATCGCAGCACCCACGCCCAAGCCTATCAGAGCACCCGGCACCCCCCCCGTGGTGCTTCCGGTATGGACCGCGCCGAGTACTGGAACCACACAACTCGCCAACCATAAGAACGTAAACAGCATGAGTTGCAGTCTCCTAATATGGACAATCAGGCTCGAACAGCAGCTCTCCGAATCCTGCCCCGATACCCCCTCCTACCATGTCCCACCCAGAGTCTGTCGGCAGAGTGCCGAGCCAATCCCAAAGACTTCCCAAATCGAAATTGAGCTTGTCCGCCATATCCTGGTCCCAGGCCCATCCATCTGCAAGCGCACCTATACCGGTAACGAGTCCCGCTCCCGTGAGACATCCGACGTCATAGGCGGTTTCATCCCAGTTACCATTCGAAATATCCCTACCAACACTATATATACCATAAATCCCTCCCGCTGCTCCAAGCAAATACGCTCCTCCTGTTACCAGTGCTGCAGAACCCCCCCCACGAAACAAGTGCTCCCGCAACAACTGGTGCAGCAACAGCGACCACACCTGCTACAATTGCCCCGACCGCCGCGCCGATGACGAAATGTCCGACTATAGATCCCCAAGACAACCCGAAGGGATCACACAGGTTGATCGGATTGTTCTTAGTGTGCCGATATAGATTCACATCCCGCCCTCTCACTCCAATCGGATCTGGCTGAACAAATCTTCCTAAACCGGGCGAATAATTGCGGTGGCGTAAATTGTAAAGTCCGGTATCCGGGTCGCGGTCACGCCCGGTGAACATCAGGTGATTTCCGCAGGCGGAACCGTTGCGTAGGTTCAACTGGCATCGGTGATCGTGGGAGTACCGTACGCGTCGTAGCCGTAACGCTCAAGGACGTTGCCAAGGACACCCACCAGTTCCGTTACATTGCCCACTCCATCACCCTCAAAATAATATCTGACCGCCCCTCGCTGCATCCGCAGCGGTTGATCGATGTCGGGGTCGGACACGTACTTGGTCTGGAACGACCTGAAAAGCGAGGAGTGGGCCGCATGGTGATCGAAGGCGCCGCGCACTTGCGCTACGCGGTGATGTCGCACCTGCGGTTCTTGCAGCGTTGCCCAAGCCTGGTGCGCTCCTTCTTTCAGACCCCGACGACGGCATACGCTGCTTTCTGATACCTAGACAATTACGCACGGGCTAATAATTAAATGATCTGGTCGCTTGTGACACCGCCGAAATAGCGAGCATAAGGATTACGCACTGTGGTGCCGTTGTAATCACAATCGGTGGACGCCCAGTGCTTCGTGGTAAAGAGCCAACCATGGTAATCTTGAGCGTAAGAGCTGGAAGGCAAGTCCCCACTGCATTACTCGGTTGGCACAACTGGCGGCCTGGGCTTTCGCCCGAACTTTTGCCAGCACCGGCGATAACAGTGTGGCCAGAATCCAGATGATAAGTGCCAAGACCACCACTTCAATAAGGTTGCAGCCGGCTCCATTGGCTATGGTGTATGACGGTTTTCCGCACAGACCCTCATCGTTAACCATACCAGAGTCGATTTGTCCTTGGTTCATTTATGGTCTCCTCGCAGGATGCCGAGCCGTGTTGCACACGGACGGGCTCGTCGATACCGGTGCTATAAAGATATTTGGCTTACAGTGCGCCCGCAATATCACAAGGATTACGTTCTCTCCTCAGTTAAGATGCGCACTCCGCGACTTTGTAGGATGTGTAACACTGCATTTGCATCGACATCCTCCGGGATAGCTAAGTCTTGGACAGGGCTCAGGATGGTCAACCGGCCCTTTTTCTTCATTTTTAGACTCACAACGTCAAACTCAGAGCCTCGGCGGCTTTCGTGCGAAAGCTTGCCCGATTCGATGTCGTCGTAGTATGACCAAAAGAAGCCTCCCCTCATTCCTCCCTGTCTCTTAATGCCATCTGTCATCAAGCGCACTTGATGACGGGGAGACGGAAGGAATGGGATCACACATAGAATTACCGCACCGATTATTGTAATGGCGTCCTTGCGGGCCTGTGAAATCGACTGCTTGTGATGAAACTCAAAATGACTTAAAAGAAGGAGGCATATAATCAATGGTCCGCCCAAATAGCTTCCCAGCCCCCTCTTCCGCTGGTATTCCGCCGGTTCTCTCCATTCCATGAGACTCTCTGAGAACACTGTGCCAGAAAGGAATCCCATAGAGCGAACCTCAATTCATAACCGGAACACGACCACATGAAATTGCAGGGCGATTCGAGTAATCCGATGAGTTTGCTCTCCCTGCATGGCGCGCCTGCTTCTCGTCACGAGTTCAGCCAGTACCTGATCCCCACTAGTGCAGGCGAGGTTGGATTATCAAACCGTACCACACCAAACACCACCCAACGACCATCGCGGCAATGGCCATTCGCTTGGCTCTTTTGCGCTCGGGCTTCTTGTAGGTCGCATAATACCCACAAGTTCCCCATACGATTAAAGCCGCTGACAAAACCCAATCTATCCAGTCATGCATAGTCCACGTCCTTTTACCGCACTCACAATTTCAGGGACAAGGGTCATCCACGTCCTCCATGTCGTAATCAAGCCAAGTCAAGTCCAAGGCCTTATCATACGCACTGGCGTCGTAATAACAGTCGGCTCCCAAGAATAGAAAATCCTCGGCGAGGTCACCCGGTCCTATATCCCCCCAAGCGGCATAGGATAGGTCTTCCATGGGTGTTGTCGGCATGTTATCGATATTCGTTGCCAAGGTGTCGCTACCGTCGTTGACCGCATCCAAAATATCCATGCCGCCTTTTATTATAAGACCGATCGATGTTGCGGCGGTCAATGGAATCAGCCAAGGCGCTGGGGCGTCGCCAAAAGCCAGCCCTATCCCAGTAAGCAGTTTGGCGCCTCCAATCAAACCTTCCTTCCACCTTGTCCATCCGCTACGCAAGCCGAAAGCGTCCAACCATTTCATCGGATTGTTCTGGCAATACCTGTACCAGTTCAAATCCCCACCAGACAAGCCGGCGGGGTCCGGCTGCATAAACCTCCCCAAACCCGGCGAGTAATACCGGAGCCGATAGTTATACAACCCGGTATCGGGGTCGCGATCGCGACCGGTGAACATCAGGCGGTTGTTATAGGCTGACGCCGTGACGATCGTCCCACCGGCATTATAGATCGTCGGCGTGCCGTACACGTCGTAACTGTACCGTTCAACCACACTGCCCAGCGAATTGGCCAGTTCCGTCACGCTACCCAAACCATCCGAGTCGAAGAAAAACTTAGTCGAACCCCGTTGCATTCGCACCGGCTCGTCGATGTCGATGCCGTAAACGTATTTGGCCTGCAAGTTGCCGACGCCGTCGTACTCGGCAATCAACTGCCAGCCCGCGTAGCAGAACACGTTCGTGGACGCGCTGGCGCCCGAGGTCTGCCGCCGGACCAACCGCCCGGCGGCGTCGTGCGTGTAGACAATCACCATCGTCGCGTTGCTGGCGCTGCTCAACCGGTTTTCATAATCATACGTGTACGTCCATACTCCGTCACTAGTCAGGTCGCCTTTAGCGTCGTAGATCAGGTTTGTCCCACCGACATTGGTGAACTCGTTGAGATTGTTGGCCGCGTACGCGGTCAAGTTGGTGACGGGCGAAGCGGGAAGACCGGTGATTTGGGCGACATTGGTGCGATTGCCCGCTGCGTCGAAGGCATAGCAGGTCTGATTGTTCCAGGCACTTGGAGTGACCGTATCCGGATGGGTGGCATTGTATTCAACGTTCGTCAACTGGTTGGCGGCATCATAGGCGTATACGTCGCCCAAGTTCGACTGCTGGGCGCGTTTGACCCATGTCCGGTTTCCCACAGCGTCGTACCCATATCCATACTGCGAATTCGTAACGATCGTAGTCCCGAAGACTTGCTGGTTGCAAACGTTCGTCAAATGGTTGACATTATCGTAATTGTAAACCGTGACAAGGGAGCGATTCAGATTTGCTGATACCGTACGGTTCGTTCGTCGTCCCGCTGCGTCATAGCCATAACCAACGACTGTACTGGTACCACTGTCCAGGATTGCGGTCAACCATCCATTAGCATTGTACTGGTATGTGATGAACGTGCCATCGGGATACGTCAACTGCTTGCGCCTTCCATCCGCATAATATTGGTAGCCGACACTGAGAGGGGTGGTTTGCCCCACTACTTGCACCTCGTTCGTTAACCGCCCAGTTGAGTCGTAACCATACGCGACGACTGAGTTTGTTTGTGTTCCCGCCGTCCAGACCATGCCGGTCAATTGATTCGCCGCGTCGTAACCGAAACCGATTACTCCAGTTGTCCCAGCGTATGCCTTTTGACTCAGGCGATTCGCAGCGTCGTAGGTCAGCGCCACCATTTCGCCGGCTCGATTGATGTAATTGGTCATGTTGCCAACGCCGTCATACTCCAACCGTTGAATCGTTGTGTCAGGATACGTGATCCTTCGCAGTCGGTTGGTACAGGAGGCAAATTCGAACAACACCGAGTTAGTTCGTGCGTCGGTCACGGTGCTCAAGTTGCCCAAGCCATCATACACATACGTGGCGACCTGTCCTAAAGCATTTGTCCAAGCCGTTCTCCGGTTCATCGAATCATAGGCAAACTCGTTTGTATGGTTGTTTGGATCGATCACGACCGTAATGCATCCATTAGGATTTCGGCTGATTATCCATTCATTACTTAAGGCGTCCGTCACACTCGTAACTTGCCTCAGCCAGTTATAGCCGAAGGTGGTCCCATTACCCATTGCATCAGTAATGTTGGTACGATTATACCACTGGTCGAAGCCAAACGTCACAAAGGCATTCGGACTACCAGGCAGAGTGATACTAGTTAACTGGTGAAACCAATTGTAACCAAACGACATAGTATGACCCAGTCCATCCCGCCAGCTGAGCACGTTATCGTTGCCGTCAGTGGTCCACAGGTTGGTTTCACCCGCAGCATCAATCCATCGACTCAGGCAGTTGCGAACATCCCAAACAAGCGAGTCGGTGCGACCCAAGGGATCCGTGCGATTGATCAGACGTCCTCTTATATCATACCCGAGCGAGGTGCTGTGGCTCAAGGCATCAGTGACATTGGTACAATTCCCGAATTGATCATACGCTTTTTGAACTGTGTTATTATTAGGGTCAGTAATTGAGAGCAGGTTACCACTGGCGTCATATGTGAAGGTGCTCGTATTGCCGCAAGCATCCGTCGCATTCGTCACATTGCCCTTGCTATCACGTTGCCAAGCGGCAACAGCTCCCACGGCGTTTGTCAGGGCTATTGTTAAGTTGTGGGCCCCGATATTGACTGCGTTGGTTTTAAGTAACGCCGTGACTGTTACGACTGGGTTCTTGTTGGTGTCATATCCGATCGTCGTCTTGTTACCCATATGGTCGGTCGTGTTGGTTACCACAGTCGTTGTCATGTCACGAAGGTAAGTGTTCGTACCCGCAGGATCCACAACCTCCACTATTTGCGCGTTACTGTCCAGCTTGACAGTTTGATTGGTCTGCCCATTGACAGTCACCGTCGTCACGTTGCTGATTACATCGTAGGTGTAGGTCTGTACTAATCCCGAGGCCTTGGTCGCAGTCTGCACATCGCCAGCCGCGTCGTACGTGTAATATCGTGGATTTCCATTACCATCTTCGACTTCCGTGATCCCATTTGGATGATCCGGATCCAGGTAAAGATAAATGGCCTTTGTCCCTTTGGAATCACTGGCGGAAATCAGGTGAAAGCTACTATAGGTGTAGGTGTTCGTATTCCCACTCGGATCAATGACATAGTGGATTGTGCCGTCGGCGTTGTAGACGAACACGAGTTGGCGGCCGGGACCATCCGTCACTGTACTAAGCCACCCTTGGTCGTTGTATGCGAGCGTGATTGAGTTACCTTTGCGTTCCGAAATGTTGATCAGACGATTATTATTGGAGTGATCGAACGTGTATGCTGTGTCGTGCTTTAGTATCCAGACGAGGTTGCCGCCAATATTCGTCAGGGTTGAGTCTACTTTGGCGTCGGGGAAATAACCATCCATTGTGAGGGTGTAGGTGATTTGTTCACCATCCCACGTGCGAACAGTCGCGCCCGCATATCCACCATTTAGCGAGACGTTGTAGTTATGAGTCCAACCAATTCCAAGAGGGCCATTAGTGCTGTCGCTGGAACTATAGAAGCGGTTAAAGGCCAGGGTTGCGTTTTGTTGACCGCCAGGACCTGCCAAGGCCCCGATATCTGCATCACTGATGTACAACCGTCCGTTAGCCATGTCGATTGGGTCATACGGATCATTGTTATTGTTATCATCGTCCGGCGGGGGAAACACGGGCTCCGGATTGGGGGGAGGGGGAGGAGGGACGATTATCCCACCGCCTCCACCGCCTCCACCGCCTCCGCCGCCCCAAGCGAAGGAGACGCTTTGGCAACTCAAGGCGAGCACCACTACCCAACAAATGAGGCGACAAAACGCCGAGCGTGGGAACGACAACAATGATAGTTCGCATCTGACCCCGTGAACAAGGGGGCGCAACAACGACCGCCGCAAACATCGAAACGTGGCGATCCCAATCATTGATCGCGGGCTACCGCTGCAGGCCTTCAAGAAATTGATACAGGGATTCATGGTAACACCGTAGTTTGGGACTTATTCTGGGCGTTATGGACTGCCTCGATCAGCATGTGGTTCGGCGCCAAGCCTCGATAGCCAAGGTCTTGGAGTCGCTGTTCCATACGCGGAAGATCGGGCGCGATTAATGCACCAATTTTCTGACTCCAAGCCGGCGTCGGATGTAGCCACGGTAAGTCTTGTCTCCAATATCCGTAAAAGTCATCTACAAGCAAAGGGGTATCGGCTGACAAAATGGATAGATATTTACGACGAGCTCGTTCAAACGGTGAACGGAAGTTGCGGAGATCTCGGATCATCAAGCCGTCGGGAGTGAATGTCAGAGATTTTAATAGAAGTGCGTCGGTGTTGTCCTCGTTCCAGAGCACCAGTACCCACACGAACGCATTTGGGTTACGAGCCTTAATCAATTTGTACAAGCCGCCCATTATTAGGTTGGCGTCACTGACATCGGCACTACATTTGAACTGCTCGTTGTTGATTTGAGACCAATTCAACACCACCGAGTGGATCCGGTCGGCGTAGCGGTCGTACCACTTGAAGTACCTGATCGCATCGACTTCAGTTAGTTGCATGTCCAGGGCTGCGATCGGAGGCACAGGGCATTTCGCAAGTTGTTTGTCGTAGCGCGCCGGCCAATCCGGCAAAAAAGCCTTCGCGACCCAGAACGGATTAGTGTAACCCAAGTCAGCGGCTATTTGCAGTTGTGTGTTCACCTCCGACGCAGAACGACCCAAGCTGTCGAAGGCAATCGCTCGTAGAAACGGCTCCTTCAATGAGGCCCGCACCGGCGTCTGCGCTATCTGTTGTCCCATCGCAGCCAAAGTAGTTGCGGCCACGCCGTAGTCGCCCAGCACTGCCAACGCGGTTGCATTACTCCCAGCACCCAGAGCTCCTATCATCTTGCCGCTGTCTGCCGCCTCCTTCACGTCTACCCACCAATTGCTGGCTAACTGCTGAGACGCCAGGATCGTTTGCGGTGCTGCGACGTAACGTAACGATTGCGAAGCCTCCTGAGTCGGCTCGGCGGTCGTCGGGTTGACCTGCGTCGGGCGTGCCAAGGATTGGGGGATCACTTGGTAGTAACGTTGTGCGACCCCTGCCACAGTCGTATCAGTCCAAACCGTCACGCCTGCTCCCGCTTCGATGTCTTGTGCTACAATGTTCCACGATGTTTGGTCGTTAGGCGTGTCTGAGGCTTCAATCCGGTATAGTTGGCCCGGTACTCCTTTGAAAATCACGGAGACTGATCCATCCGGATTAACCTGCAAGCGTGCGTCAAGGGCTGGCGATGCATTGGTTTGAGAGAACAGCCGAACGGTTAGCGCGATAGTCAATACCGCACAAAGTGCCCAAGTGGCCCGGGAAAAGATTCGCTGGTTCATCGGTTACCTCATAGGTTCTTCACGTTTTGCATTGTCTCAAATTCCCCTTAGCGCCATCGGAGGTAAAAGCCCGTTCCGACATGTTGATACACATATCCGGCGGTTGGTAGCAACGGTGTACTGCCAGCATCAGTGCCGGTATCCTGCCATTGCCAGCGTCCGGTCGCCACATTCAGCCAGCAAGCGTGGGATGACCTGCTTGTGGCATCGTACACATTAAACTGATCGGATTGGTCTGGCTGCGATCCCGCGGTTGCACCAAGAGCCAGCCAGTCCAGAGAGTCTAGGTTAAGTGGAGGTTCAACCGAAGGAAACGAAATCACCTGCAATCCTGTACTCACAAATACTCCGCCAACATCACCGTTCAGCTTGCCGAGCAGCATTAGACGACGGGTACCGTTGGTCTGCACTAGGTCGAGCCAGAACCCCTCGCCAGTAACCGCGCTGAAAACTGCCGATTGACCTTCCGCATCTAACCACTCCCCCGAGTCCGAGCACCACAACTCCACCAGATTACCCTGGCTATAAACACCTGCAATGTCACCATCAATCAATTGATTACCCAAGTAGTCTTCCAAAGTGGGGAGCAATTCCCAAGCGTCTCCCGGCGCAACTCCGGCAGCGGACAGGTCTCTGTTAATGGTAAGTGAATTGAAGCCGCTGTTTATAATTGTGTAGCGCTGGCCGGTGTTTGTACCGCTAGTCATCCGCAATTCGTAGTTAACCCACTGATTTGCATTCCACTGGGTACTGTTGGTGAGGCCATTGCTGAAATAAGAATCCCACACTACGATTGCCTGATTGCTGTTAACTTGGTTCACCTGACCGCGCGCGACAGGAAAAGGTTCCAGCGAAGGACCCAACGGATACCACGCTTCCGGCAATTGCACTACTTGGAACCCCAAGATTGTGCTACTGGAGTTCGAATCGATTTGGGCCGACACGATCGTGGGATGCAAGCTAACAAGCGCTAGCCACAGTGCGGCGAAAGTTCGCCAGCTATGAGAGACTCGATAGTTAGACAACATCGACTCCGTCGCGATAGTTTGGAAAAGTTGAGTAGTCATGATGTCCCTCCTTCACTAACTGAGTGGTACTGTCAACGCGGTGGCTCGTGTCCGCAACTCAGGGTGCAACTGTTCCAGCTTGCATATTTCGAAGAACAGGCGGCTCAGCACAGTTCTGTCTTCTGCTACGTGTGCGAGATTCTCCAAACAGCAGTAGTACTCGGCCGGGGAAATGTCTCGACCAAGCCGGACGCGAACCTGATCCCAAAGCGGTTCTATTTGTGTTTCACGGATTCTTCCAGGCTGCAAACAGGTTTCAACTAGGTGCCGTCCCGGCTGTGCGAGCTGATTACCCCGATTCAGCGCCAATAGAGCGGCTGTGCGCATCGAACCTGGAGTCGGGTGTCCCGTCAGGGAATACTTCCCCTCGTTGATCCGTCGCAGCGACTCCCAATCCCCTTTCGCTTCATAAAAGGACGCGACTTCGTTTTCCATGCCCAGCCGACCGAGCGTCTCTTCACCCCGCACCCCGTCCCCATGCAGGAAATACCAAGCTGCTTCATACCTCTCAATGTCGCTGATTTGTTTCGGATACTGCTTCCGGCACCGTTGGAGGAGTTGTAAACTCTCCGAACTCGCCCAATCGCCATTCTGTAGCACCGACTCGACTAGAGGCAGCCGTTGCTTAACCTCAAGATCGCTCTGAAACGTTGAGGTCGGTTTGATCGCCTTCACTTCAGTCTGGGACGTTGGACGGAGTATCCAAATCTGTCCCACTCCGATAGCAGACACGAGCAAGAGCGCGCCAACAATCAAGAAAGCACGCGATAATGGCAGTGTATCGCTACCGAGCCAGCCCGTTACTGCCAACGCAAGACCCAGTCCGAATACGATCAGCAATCCGTTCCATCCGAAGTAGCTAAACAAAGCACTGTTGTCTAACGCTACGAGGTTTGCCCCCAACAGCACCAACACCATTCCTCCGAATAAAACGACGGCTTTGACACGTTTTCTCATTCTCACACCATCGGTTCAGCTTATAACGGATCTGGTTCTTCGCTTGGGAGAGTGTGGTGACAAGCAAGCAGTTTTCGTCGGAAATGAAGGAGCACTGTGCAAGGTGGGAAAGATGACCGGCAAAATTGGCTGGGCTTCAAACTAACGAGGATGTGTAGAAAAATGTTGACCTTCCTCACGAGACCGCATTCTCCTCCCCGCCAAGCCTTGCAGGCACCCCTCACTCTGCGCTCGGCCGCTCCTGTTCTCGACAGGGGCAACCAAACTCAAGGCATTCGATCATTGCAAAACTGCTAAGACTCACACAACAACAGCACGTCTTATGATGCAATTGATTCTGGTCTGCAAGACAATAATAGCAATATTCGTTGCAATGTTAGTACAAAGCTGTACACTCCGTGAATGATCGCAGTGTACTTCGGCGTCCGGCGGGGGAACTGGACATGAACTCAATAAGCAATAATTCTGGTGCGGATTCCGTTGAAGGTTTGCGCTGCAATACGAGCAAAGACACTGCCTTCAACCTTATTGAATTGCTGGTCTTGGTGGCGATTGTCGTGATACTGGCGATACTACTTCAGCCGGTCATGACCAAAGCCCGGGCGAACGCCCAAGCCGCCAGTTGTGCCAATCAATTGAGGCAGTGGGGGCTTGCCTTCCAAATGTATTCCCAAGACTACCATGGCTGGCTCTTCACCACGAAACACTGGGCATCCACAGAATTTACTGAAAATGGCAGCAAAGTGCGCAACCCTTACGCCCACTATCTTGGTAACGCCACAAGCGATAAAATCGTCCAGTTGAGAAACTGCCCGGAAGTGTTGAAATCATCGAGTGTGCAGCAACTCAAGGCGGATAAACGGTACAGCTATTCAATTAATTGGCCGAATGTGAAAAACTCTGGCCTATATGTGCGTGCGCCGGCGGATTCGTATGGCGGAGCTTCCTATCGTCTGGACGAGATTCCCAAGCCTGCGGAGTTTCTGCTGCTTATCGATTCGGATGGATCGTCCTACCGCGTGCGAGCAGGCAATCTGAAAGAGAAGGTTTCCTCCATTCTAGGCCGGCACGTGGGAGGGGTGAACATACTACGCGCGGATCAACATGTTGATTTTGTCGGCTTCGATGTGATTTCTACTCAGTCCACTCTTCCCGACGACCAGAACAGTTGGTTCCAAGCGAATTGAGCTGCGGGCGCGGCTCAATCGCACAGCCTATCGTTTTGCTTTCGACCGAAAAGCAGGTATGGCGCGGCACATGAATTCGCTAAATAATGGCACTGTAAACGCCATATCACCATGGGCCGGGCTGTAAATCATGCCCTTCTGAATCAGGTTCGCCCGCGCTGGGCCAAGGCTGTTGATTTTCACGCCGAGCGCATCCGCGATGTCGCCGCTGCGATGCGAGCCCAATCCAAGGCTGGCCATGGCGCGCAGAAACTGCTTTTCGCCGGGCGTGAGCCGGTCGAACCGAACGCGGAAAAAGTTCGCATCGAGGCGTTGAATCACTGTCCCGGTGGCTTCCTGAACAACGCGCAAGGTGATCGGCGAGGCCTCGGCGTGATTCCACGATTGATAACCCCACTCCTGGAGGAAGTAGGGATAGCCTTGGGTCAAACGGAAGATTTCCTTCAGCGCGGACTTTTCAAAGTCTACGCCGACGGCTCTAGTCGGGTCTTGCAACGCTTTGATGGCGTCGGGCTCGGAAAGCGCGCCAATGTCGGGAAAGCTGAACAGCCGCTCGGCGTAGGATTTTGATTCACCGGCAAGACGGGGCAGAATGGGCAGGCCCGCGCCGAGCAGCACCATCGGCAGCTGGCGCTGCTGCATCTTGTGCATGGACATGATGAGCGCGCTGAGTTCCTTCGGGCTGAAATATTGCAGTTCGTCGATGAGCAGCGCCACGAGCGTTTTCCGTTCCTCGGCAGCTTCGGCCACGGCGAGTAACAGACTGGGCAGGTCGCTTTCGAGGTCGCCGCTGTCCGCAGCACCCTTTTCAGGGTCAATGTCCAAGCCGACTTCAATTTCGCCCATCGACACTTTCACTCCGTCCATGAAACCCTTGAGCACGGCCAGTGCACGTTTGGCCTTGTCTCCCGCACCCGCCACGCGATCCATCTCGAACAGCAGTTTGCGCAGGGGCGGTACGAGCATCGCCGCCAGCGATTTGTCCTCGTGTGCTTCCAATGACAAGGTGCGGTAGCCAGCCTTGATGGCGAGGCGCTCGATTTCATTGAGCAACACCGTTTTGCCGACGCCGCGCAGACCGGTGAGGAGAATGCTTTTCTCGGGACGCTTTTCTTTGACACGACCGAGGAGAACACGGGCCTGCTCAAGGATTCCCTCGCGACCGACCAGTTCGGGCGGCGGAGAGCCTGCGCCGGGGGAGAACGGATTTTTAATGGCGTCCATGACGATCTCCGTGAATTTCTATAAACCTCTAACCACTTCTAGCTGATTATTGCTAGACATCACAATACATTGCTAGAAATGGATTTCAAGCCTATTCAACCCTGCCAGATAGTCCTGCTTCCTGCGCCAAGAGCAGGCGACGGAAAGCCGTTGTGGTTTGGGCGAGGGCACTGTGGATGTATTGAAGAGCCTTTTCCTTAGTTGGCGCAGACATGCGCAAATCGTCGGTTCAATCATTCGCCACGGCCTTCATCGCCACGATTTTCTCAGCGCCATCAGCATCCGGTCGCAACGCGAAAAACCGTTCGGCGTCGGCGGGAGTGACGAGCCCGCGGTAATGCCGATGCAGCACGTCGAGACTATGCCCCAACATGGCGGCGGTTTTGGGATAATCGCCGCTGTGGGCACACCAGCAACTAGCGGCTGTGTGCCGCATGGAATCGTTGCCCCACTCCCGCAGTTTCAGGCCCGCAGCCTTTTCCTTGTCCGTTTCGGAGCCGTGCACGCCGTAACCGGCAGCGCGGCGGAGTTTCTTCCACCGCTTCTTGAAGGATGATTTGGCACCAATAATTAGCCCACTCTTTTTGGCGACTGGCAGCAACCACGACAACGCTACGTCGGGAAGTTCGACTATTCGGCGCAGCCCGATCTTGGTAACGCGCGCATCAAGGCGCACCAGCTTCTCCGCGAGCTTCACTTTGGACCAGTCCAGTTTCCTGAGTTCATCGGGCCGGATACCGGCGAAAATTCCCAACACCACAAACGCGGTTAGGTTGAATTGCTCCGCCAGCGACAGCAACCGGGCGCACTCCTCGACGGCCAGAATGTGCGGCTCCGCCTGCTCGACTTTGGGGCGGGTCAATTTCGGGATGGGGTTCTCGATGCACCAGTCGTGTTTTATGGCGTAGCGGTACAACTGCGAAGCCTTGGTCAGATTGTGGCGACGGGACCTGGGTGATAGGACCGGGTTGTTTGCCCACTGCTCCAACTCCGCCAGCCCGATCTCGCCAGGGCGTCGGTCGCCAAAGGAGTCGGCGAAGTAGCCAAGCCGGTGCCGCAGGTCGATCACGGTGAGATCACGGCGACGATCGGCTTTGGCCTGCGCGATGATCTTCTCGACAATCTCCGCCACGGTAGGCGATTCTCGGAATTTGACGACGGTGGCAATGTAGTGGTCAACCGCCTCCTCCAAGCCGACATTGAACGGCGCCAGTTTCGCCATGCACCGCTCGGCAATAGCCCGGTCGGCGGCGGTCAGGGCAAATGCGCTCAATCCTTCGTGGTGGTACAAGGCGCGCTGCTCAGCGGCGTACTTCTTTGCGTCCTGGATCGTCGAGAAACTCTTGCGAACGCGCTTACCCTTGACCTGAAACGCGACTTGGAAGCCGCTCTTGCCCGAACCGAATTGAACGGGTACAATCGGTGGCCATGAAACTTGGTCCTGCTTGGTTGCTGTCATGTTCTCGTGTCTCCCGTGTGAGGGTTGCCCCCTCTTGGTTTTGTGACACTATGCCAACCAATGCCAACCAAAGCAAGCTAAATTTACGTAAGTGCTTGTGCGCCCGTAGCTCAACTGGATAGAGCATCGGTCTTCGGAACCGAGGGTTGGGGGTTCAAATCCCTCCGGGCGTACCACTTTAGACCTGACTGCATGTTTTCAGCACTTAAGCACCGATAGACGAAGGCTTTAGTCGGGGTTCTAATTGCTCCCGAGCGATCCACTTCCCATCCGCTCGGATTTAGAACCCCTAGGAACTTGCGGCGGTTGACGGGAGTCATCTTCGTATACACCGTCGCGGCATTCGTCAGCACCGTGCTCGCCATCCGCAATGCGCCTTCCAAGTCGAGGTCGTCGGTCTGAGCATCGGACAGGGCGACGCGTGCAGCCGTCAATTGTTGCTCCAAGCCAGCGCGATGCTGCTCGTATCGCTCACGGTCGATGGCCCGCTCGTAGATGTACGCATTCTCCAGTCTGGTCAACTTCCCCTCGATCTCCCGAATGGCCGTGGTGTGACGTGCCGCGCCGGACCTCGCGAGGTCTTGCCGTGAGTTCCATCGTTTCGTGACAACATGCGAGACCATCTGCATGACACCCGGCGTAGGTTGCCACTCGCGTATGTGCTCCAGAAATCTTTCCTCGACCTTCCGTTTCGGCACGGTCACCCGTCGGGTGCACAGCTTGTTGTGGCAGCCATAGTATCCGAACTTCCCGCCAAGTCGCCCCGTCGCAAAGTAGCCCGTCATGGTGTGCCCGCAGCTACCGCACCGCAACGCACCGCGCAGCGGTAGATCCCCACGGTCCCGCGTGTACCTCTTAGGGCGATTGGGACGACGGTCGTCAGCCACGAGTTGAACCCGGTCAAACAGGTCCTGAGACACGATCGGCTCGAAATTCCCCCGCACCTTTAGCCCCCATTTCTCGACGACAATCCAACCGGCGTAAATCGGCCGCCGCAGGATCTTCGAGAAGTCATACAACGTGAGCTTGGCCCCCTCCGCCGTTGTTAGCCCCATGCTCGTGACCTTGTTCAACACATCCTGCTTGCTGTGCAGCCCTGTTGCGTACAATCGAAAGGCTTCCTCAATCAACGGCGCGCGCTTCAAATCGGGCACAAGTGTCGCCTCTTTGAGGTCGTTGCGCTCATTGCAGAATCCGAGCGGTGCGGGGAACGGCCAGCGGCCTTTCTCCACCGCCGCCCTCATACCCGCTTTGCAACGGTCGGCTCGTTGTTCATTGTCTAGTTGGTTGGCACCGGCCAGCATGGTCTGGATAAAGCGTCCTGCGGCTGTATCCTCAAGCCTCTCCTGCACGCTATGCAGGCGAATCCCGGAGCCGCCCAAGGTAAACGTCACATTGAGATGGTCGCGGGCATCGCGGGCGAAGCGGTTGGTGTGATAGACCACGACCGCGCCGATCTTGCCCTTGTTGCTGGCGCAATAATCCAGCATGGCCTGAAACTCGGGCCGGGCCGTGGTCTTGGCGGATTCGCCGCGCTCCTCAAAGATCCGGTCAACGGCGAATCCGTTCCGCTGGCAGTAGGCTTGACACTCGCGGCGTTGCAGTTCAAGCGACAGGTTCTTGGTCTGCTC
>JBEKBH010000018.1:0-68580 GCA_050015495.1 Verrucomicrobiia bacterium | reverse complement strand
ACGACGGATCGCCGGTCCCCTCCAAAATCACCGCCCCCACGCAAGGGACGAGTACGAGTGCGACCAGAAGCCCCAGACCCACCTTCCGTTTTCCCTTTGGACCCTTCATGCCAAACTGGTGTTCATTGTACCCATAATAACGGCTGGAAACAAGCCCAATCACGTCGCGTTTCCCCGCACCGGCAGCTACGACCGTGCCATTCCGCGCACGACCACCACTGGCAACGCTTGTCACCCACCGCCGTTCTGCTACACTGCGCCCGATGAATCCAGGTGGTATGGCATGAAGGTTCGCACGTTGGGGGTCATTCCAGCGCGGTTCGGTGCGCATCGGTTTCCGGGCAAACCGCTGGCGATGATCGGCGGCAAATCACTCGTGCAGCGCGTCTACGAGCAGGCGGCCAAAGCCGAACGCCTCGACAAGGTCATCGTCGCCACCGAAGACACCCGCATCCTCGAAGCCGTCGAGGCCTTTGGCGGCGACGCCATACTCACCTCACCCGATTGCGCCACCGGCACGGACCGCGTCGCCGAGGTCGCCCGCACCTACGATTGCGACCTCGTGCTGAACATCCAAGGCGACGAACCGTTGATGCGGCCCGAGATGATCGATCAGCTCATCACCGGGATGCAGGTTGACCCGAAATGCGTCATGGGCACCCTGGCGCGCATACTCGAATCCGCCGCCAATCTCGATAATCCCAACGTCGTGAAAGTCGCGCTCGCGCAAAACGGCGCGGCGTTGTATTTTACCCGCAGTCGGGTGCCGTTCGTGCGCGATGCGAAGACCGGCGACGCGTCGGAGTGGTTGACGCTGGCGAAGTTCTACAAGCATCTCGGGATCTACGCATTTCAGCGCGAGTTCCTGTTGACGTTTGTGCAGCTGCCCCCGAGCGAGCTGGAAAAGACCGAGAAACTGGAACAGTTGCGCGCCCTGGAAAATGGCGTTTCGATCAAGGTGTGGATCACGCCCCATGATTCCATCGGCGTGGACCGGCCCGAGGACGTGGAGTTGGTCGAGGAAATCTTGAAGAGTCAGGAATGAAATACATCTTTGTCACTGGCGGTGTCATCAGTTCCCTCGGCAAAGGCCTCTCGGCGGCTTCCCTGGGCACGTTGCTGGAAAACCGCGGCCTCAAGGTCACCCTCGCCAAATTCGACCCGTACCTGAACGTCGATCCCGGCACCATGAACCCCTTCCAGCACGGCGAGGTGTACGTGACCGATGATGGCGCGGAAACCGATCTCGATCTCGGGCACTACGAACGGTTCACACACGCCAAACTCTCCCGACTCAACAATCTCACCAGCGGCCAGGTGTACGCGCGCATCATCGAAAAGGAGCGGCGCGGCGATTATCTCGGGAAAACCGTCCAGGTTATTCCGCATGTGACCAACGAGATCAAGGATCGTATTCGCGACGTCGGCCGGAAAAGCGGGGCGGATGTCGTCATCATCGAGATCGGCGGCACGATCGGCGACATCGAAGGACTGCCGTTCCTCGAAGGGATTCGGCAATTCGCCCTCGAAGCCGGCCCGCAGAATTCCCTGTTCATCCACGTCACGCTCGTGCCATTCATTCGCGTGGCCGGCGAGATCAAGACGAAACCGACCCAGCAAAGCGTTGCCAAGCTCCGCGAGATTGGTATCGTGCCGCAGATTCTGATTTGCCGCAGCGAACGGACGCTCGGCAAGGAGGTGCGCCAGAAGATTTCCATGTTCTGCAATGTTCCCGTCGAATGCGTGATCGAGGAACTCGATGTCGCCCACTCCATCTATGAGGTCCCGCTGGACCTGCGCGCCGAGAACGTGGACGAACTGGTTTGCCGTTACCTCGGCCTCGACGCGCCCGCCAAACCGTTGACCGAATGGGAACACATGCTCCAGCGCATGATCAATCCGTCGCGCAAGGTGCACATCGCGGTGGTCGGCAAGTACATCCAGCTCATCGACGCCTACAAGAGCATGTACGAGGCGCTCAAACACGCGGGCGCCGCCAACGATTGCGCGGTCGACATCCTGCGGGTCGATGCGGAGCATATCGAGAAGGACGGCGCGGAGAAACATCTCCAGGGCGTGGCTGGGATCCTCGTGCCCGGCGGCTTCGGCAATCGCGGCATTGAAGGCAAGATTCTCGCGGCGCAGTACGCCCGGGAAAACAAGATCCCCTACCTCGGCCTGTGCCTCGGCATGCAAATCGCCGTCATCGAATTCGCCCGCAATGTCTGCGCATTGAAAGACGCCAATTCCACCGAGTTCGATCCGAAATCGCCCCACCCCGTCATTTGCCTGCTGGAGGAACAGAAGGGTATTGAGGCCAAGGGCGGAACCATGCGGCTCGGAGCCCAACCGTGTGAGCTCGTCGCGGGGACGAAGTCGCGCGACCTGTATGGAACCGACGAGATTTCCGAGCGCCACCGCCATCGGTATGAGTTCAACAACACCTACCGTGATCAACTAATGAAGGCGGGCATGACCGTCGCCGGGCGATATAAGAAATACGACCTCGTCGAACTTATCGAACTGCGCGACCATCCGTGGTTTATCGCCTGCCAGTTCCATCCCGAATTCCTGTCCAAGCCCAACAAGCCACACCCGCTTTTCCGCGGCTTTATCGAAGCGGCATTGAAGCAAAGGGGGGCATGAACACCGTCCGTATCGGCAAACTCACTCTCGGCGGCAAACGCGCGCCGCTGTTCATCATTGCCGGGCCATGCGTGATTGAGGACGAAAGGATGACCCTGCAGACAGCCGAAACACTTTCCCAGGTCTGCGACGACCTTGATCTTCCGCTCGTTTTCAAAGCCAGCTACGACAAGGCCAATCGCACCGCGCGCGATAGTTTCCGCGGCCCTGGTCTCAAGCGCGGGCTGGCGGTTCTGGCCAAGGTGAAGCGGAGCTTCGGCCTGCCGATTCTCACGGACGTCCACGAAATCGCGCACTGCAAGCCGGTGGCCGAGGTCGCCGACGTGCTGCAGATCCCCGCGTTCCTCTGCCGTCAGACGGACTTGATCCAAGCCGCCGCGCGCACGAAGCGCTGCGTCAATGTGAAAAAGGGACAGTTTCTCGCGCCGTGGGACATGCGCAACGTCATCGACAAAATCACGGCGGTTGGCGGACATAACATCATTTTGACCGAGCGCGGCTCGTCGTTCGGA
The DNA here is from genome assembly GCA_050015495.1 of Verrucomicrobiia bacterium. Classification (GTDB taxonomy): domain Bacteria; phylum Verrucomicrobiota; class Verrucomicrobiia; order Palsa-1439; family Palsa-1439; genus Palsa-1439. The sequence goes on along the minus strand of JBEKBH010000018.1, from coordinate 65,422 downwards.
TACAACAATCTCGTCGCCGACATGCGGTCCTTGGCGATCATGCGGGAATTCGGTTGGCCCGTCGTGTTCGACGCCACCCACAGTGTCCAAATGCCCGGCGGCGGACAGGGCGGCAGGTTTAGCGGCGGGGACCGTCGCATGGCCCTGGTGTTGGCGCGCTCCGCTGTTGCTGCCGGCTGCGACGGTGTCTTCTTGGAAACCCATCCCCATCCCGACCGCGCCCTCAGCGATGCCGCCAGCCAATTGCCCTTGCGTGAGGTCGGCAAGCTGCTGCGAACGCTCCGCGATATTCGTGCCGTTGTGAACCGGGGTTGATCGGTCATGCTCGCTTGAAAGCCGCGGCCATTTAGGCTAATAAGCCAATCATGAAGAAACTGCTTTGGGGGGTCGTTGCCGCTCTGGTCGTGCTGGCTGCCATCCTGTTCCTGGCACGCAATCTCATCGCGCGCAAATCCGTCGAGTACGGCGCGATGAAAATCACAGGCTTCCCGTTGACCATCGGCGCCGTCGATTTGGAGCTATTTTCCAGTAAGGTGGACGTGCATGACCTCAAGCTGATGAACCCACCGGAGTTTACCGAGCCGATGTTTGTGGACATGCCGGAGCTCTACGTTGATTACCGACTCCCCTCGATGTTCCATGGCGTGCCGCATGTGAACGACATGCTCATCAACATCAAGCAACTCGTCATCGTCAAAACCAAGGCGGATTCCAACGTCCAGAAACTCAAAGGCGTCGTCTCGCCGCCGGGCAGCACGAGTTCCACCAAGTACGCCGTGGATAAACTGCGGATCCATGTCGGCACCGTCACCATCAAGGATTTCAGCCGTCCCAAGCCATCCGAGCGCGACATCAAACTCAACCTCGATCGCACCTACGACAACATCACCGATTCCACGGACATCTCTCGGCTCGTGCTCCTCACCGTTTTGGGCCAGGTGCACATTCCCGACATCGGCATCAATGCGAATGACTTGAAGAAAAACCTCACCAATGTGACCAACCAGGCCGGTCAGGCTCTTCAGGGCGCCGGTGAAGCCATCGGCAACCTGTTGGACAACCTTCAAAAGGGCTCGTCGTCAGAGAAAAACAAGTGACGGCGACTGTGTCGCCATCCGACGCGCTGGGCCGGCCTAGAATCCCTTCACCTGCCGAACCGCTTCGTACAACACGATGCCGACCGCCGTGGCCAAGTTGAGACTGCGCGCCTGTGGATGGAACATCGGGATTGTGATCGTCGTTTCGGGGTTCGCATCCAACAGCGCCCTCGGCAGTCCCGCCGTCTCCCGCCCGAAAACCAGATAGTCGTCAGCCGTGTATCTCGGCTGCGTGTACGGTCGCTTCGATTTCGTGGTGACGTAGTAGAACCGTGCATCCTTCGACGCATCACCCCGTAACGCGTCCAACGACTCCCAATATTTCCATGTCACGTGCTCCCAATAATCCATGCCCGCCCGTTTCAACGTCTTGTCGTCGAGGCGAAAACCGAGCGGTCCGACCAGATGAAGCGTTGCCTGCGTCGCTGCGCACAGCCGCGCCACGTTTCCCGTGTTCGGAGGAATCTCCGGTTCAACAAGGACGACATTCATCTCAGTAATCAACCTGCCACAAGAATAACCCGTGTGCCGGTGCGGTCTCAACCTGTGCGCTACGCTTCTTCGCCTTCACCAACTTCTGCAGTTGCTCGACCGTCATCCGTCCCTCGCCGATCTTCACCAACGCGCCGACAATCGACCGCACCATTTTGTAAAGAAATCCATCGGCAGCAACCGCGATGGTCAAGAGATTTCCGCGCTTCGTTACCGACAATCTTGACACCGTCCGCACGGTTGTTTTCACCGTCCGCATGGGGTTCGCCGATAACGCCGCGAAATCGTGACGTCCCTTCAACAGCCGCGCCGCCTGCCGCATTGCCACGACAGTCAGCGGCCTCGGGTGATGCCACGCGTAGGCGCGCATGAAAGGATCAACAACGGCCCCGCAGTCGATTTGGTACCGGTACTCCTTCCCCTTCGCCGAGAATCGGGCATGGAATCGCGCGTCCACCTCCTGCACCCGCCGCACACGAATGTCCACGGGAAGGTTGGCGTTTAACGCTCGCAGAAGCGTTGCCGTCGTCAGTCGAGTGCGGAAGGAGCAGTTGGCGACCTGCGCTCTCGCATGAACTCCTGCGTCTGTCCGGCCTGATCCGTGGACGCGCACCGCGCCTCCCGCCAGTTTCGCCAATGCGCCTTCGACAAACTCCTGGATTGTGCTGCCGCTCGGTTGCAACTGCCAACCCGCGTAATTTGTCCCGTCGTACGCAATGGTCAGCTTGAAATGCCTACGGTTCGGCTGGAGGTTGGTTCGTGGCATCGAGGTAACTCTGCAACATGATTTGGGCGGCCAGTTTGTCGATCTTCTGCTTGCGTTCGCTGCGCCGCACGTTTCCTTCCAGCAACGCGCGCTCGGCTTGCACGCTCGTCAGCCGCTCATCCCATTGCGCCACGGGAATCGTCGTCGCCCGCCGCAATTCCGCAATGAACGCCAGCGTCCGCTCGGTCTGCTCGCTCGGTTTTCCGTCCAGCCGCAAGGGCACTCCTACCACAATCTTGCCGACCTTGCGTTCGTCGCAGAACCGCGCCAACTCAACGCTGACTTTGGCTATCGCACCGCCATCAATGTAATCGAGCGGCTGCGCGATCGTGCCGGTCTCATCGCTGAGTGCCAGCCCGATGCGCTTGTGGCCAAAATCAACGCCGAGGATCCGCATTTCGTCACAACAGTCGCTTGTACTTCTTCTCCGCCCCGAGTTTCTTGACGATCTCGCGCACCTTTTGCGCGTCGCTCTTGTGGCAAACCAGCGTGGCATCCGGCGTGTGCACGATCACCAAATCCCGCACGCCGACCGCCGCGACAAGGTGCTTGTTGTCGCCCACGACAATGCATTCCGAAGCGTCGATCCCCACGAATGCACCGCGCGCGACGTTTCCGCTGCCATCCTTCTCGTAGTGACGGCCTATCGCCGGCCAATCTCCCACGTCGTCCCAGTCAAAATCACCGTTGGCCACCACGACGTTGTCGGCTTTCTCCATGATGGCGTAATCGACCGAAATCTTCTCCATCTTCGGGTATTCGCGGGCCAGAACACGCGCGAACGTCTTCTTGCCCGCCGCTGCCTGGATTCGCAAACACGCCTCCCACAACGTCGGCTGATATTTCCGATATGCTTCCGTGATCGCACGCGATGACCACACGAACATACCCGCGTTCCACAGATAATCGCCGCTGGCGAGAAACTCCTCGGCCGTCTTGCGGTCCGGTTTTTCCACAAACCGCCGTGCCTTCCAGAACTTTGTCGCCAGTTTGGTAGGAAGATCCTCGCCAACCTGAATGTATCCATACCCTGTGTGCGGCGACGTTGGTTTGATCCCAATGGTCAGCAGAACTGCCCGTGTCGCCGCCAGTTTCAACGCGTCACCCACAACACGCCGATAGTCTTCCGTATCGCGAATGTACGAATCCGCCGGCAGCACTGCCATCACCGCGTCAGGATCCTGCGCGCCGATGATGGCCGCCGCCACCCCAATACACGGCGCGGTATTCCGCCCGATCGGTTCGCCAATCACGTGCTTGACCCGCGGAAGCTGCTTGTGCACCAGCGATACCTGTTCGCGGTTGGTCACCACGACGATCCGCGCGTCGCCCACCAACGGACGCACACGCTCGACCGTCTGCTGGATCATCGTCTTGTCGCCGACAATCGGTAGCAATTGCTTCGGCTGCTTCCGCCGGCTCTTCGGCCAGAACCGTTCGCCGTACCCACCCGCCATGATGATCGCCCAGTTCATTTCACCTCGCTCCCTTCGCACCGCGCACCATCGCGCCGACAAACCGTGCCACCTTAAGCGCCATCTGGCGGTCCTTGCCGTGTTCCGCGATCTGGTTCACAATCGCACTGCCGACCACCACCGCATCCGCCGTTCGCGCCGCCGCTCGCGCTTGCGACGGATTCGAGATTCCAAAGCCGATCGCCACGGGCAATTTCGAGTGTTTGCGAATCGTCGCGACGTGTGTCGTCACCGCCGGAGCCATGGATTTCTGCATGCCGGTCACACCCTCCCGTGAGACGTAGTAGATAAACCCGCTGGCGTGCCGCGCGATTTTACGAATGCGCTCAACGGGCGTTGTCGGCGCGACGAGATAAATCGGATGCAGCCCCGCACGCTTCATAAGCTTCTCGTACGCATCCGCCTCCTCGGGTGGCAGATCCAGCGCCAGCGCCCCATCGACCCCCGCCGCCGCTGCATCGCGCACAAACTTCTTCAGCCCGTAATGGTGCAGGACGTTGTAATACACGTAGAATACAATCGGGACTCGAAGATCGCCGCGCCGCAGGGATGCCACTGTCTTCAGCACCCCGCGCAACGTCGTCCCGGCGCGCAACGCCCGTTCGGACGCCAACTGGTTCACCACGCCATCCGCGAGCGGATCGCTGAATGGCACGCCCAGTTCCAGCACGTCCACGCCCACACGCTCGAACGCCCGGGCCAATTCCGCCGTCGCTCGCAGATTCGGGTCGCCCGCGCAGATGTACGCGACAAAGCCCTTCTGCCCGTCGGCGCGCAACGTGCGAAATTTCCCATCGATTCGGTTCATGGTGATTCGCCGGAGCCCACTCTCAGTCGGGCCGGTTGCGCAGGTAGATAAACCGCAGACCTTCCAGGGTCAACAACGGATTTACGTGCTCGATCTCGCGAATCTTCTTCGCCATAAGGTCGCCATAACCGCCGGTCGCCACAATGATCGCCCGCTTCATGCCGCGCTCGCGTTTCAGGGCGCCGAGAATCTCTCGCACGAGTCCGCGGTAGCCAATCACGGCGCCCACCCGCATCGCATCGACCGTGCTCTTGCCAATTACCGATTTTGGTTCGGCCAGTGTGATGCGCGGCAGCAACGCGGTGCGCTGGTAAAGGTATTCCGTGACCGATGCCAGGCCCGGGGCGATCACGCCGCCCACGTATTCGCCGCGCCCGTTGACGATGTCGAATGTCACCGCCGTCCCGAAATCGACCACGATCGCAGGCGCACCGTGCAGTTCGACGACCGCGACGGCGTTGGCGAGGCGGTCTGCACCAATCTGTTTCTTGCGCGGGTAGCGCACACCGATTCCGAGGTCGATGTCCGCACTCACCACCAGCGGCCGCATCGGCAACAGGCACCGCACGCGTTTCGCCACCGCCGGCACGACGGACGACAGCACGATCCCGGAGAAACCTGCTCGCCCGAATGGGACCTCTCGCGCCGATGCCGTCGGCACCTTGATGACATGCAGGATGCGCCGGGTATTCGCCAGCGCGAAACTGGTATTCGTGTTGTTGATGTTGACCAGCAAGAACGGACGCTCGTTCTTCATGCGCGTTCCACCACCAGATCGCCGCCGAGGATTCGTTCCGTTTGTCCGCTGTCACACCGGATGACCAGCGCGCCATCGCTGTCCAGCGCTTGCGCGAAGCCTTCGATGCGGCGCTGGCCCATGGTCACCACAATTTGCCGACCCAGTGTCGTGCATAGTTTGGCCCATTCGTCCGCGACGGGCTCGAAATCCGTGAGGGCCAACTGATACCACTCGTCCAACGCCGCCAGCACGCATGCTGCCAGGGCCACGCGATCGTGGGCTCTCCCCGACTCCAGCTTGAGTGACGTGGCAATCTGGGCCAAATCATTCGGGAAATCGTCTTGTTCACAATTCACGTCGATGCCAATGCCGAGAATCGCCATCAGGATTTCGTCGGCCTCCACTCGCAACTCCGTCAGGATCCCTGCCAATTTCTTATCACCAATGATCACGTCATTCGGCCATTTGATGCGCGCATCCACGCGGTCCACTTCTCGAATCGCCCGCGCCACGGCCACGCCCGCTGCCACAGTGAGGCGGCTGGCGGCCGACGGCGGCAGGGTCGGTCGCAGCAACACGGAAAACCACAGCCCCTTTCCACGCGGCGACACCCACGCGCGCCCGCGCCGTCCCCGCCCGCGTGTTTGCGATTCGGCGAACACCACCAATCCCTCGCGCGCCCCTGACTTCGCCAGATGCTCGACCACGTCGTTCGTGGACGCCGTCTCTTCGAATACCAGAATCTCCGAGCCGATCAACCTCGTCTTCAGCCGGGCTTTGATGTCGTCCGCCGTCAGGCGATCGGGAATGCCGAGCAGGCGATAACCGAAATGCGGATGCGATTCGATTGTGTACCCCAGCTTTTCCAGTTCCGCGACCTCCGTCGTCACCACCGTCGTGGGCAGTTTCAATTGCCGTCCCAGATCATCGGCCCGCACGAACTGTCCCGCCGCCTGGTAAAACGCCTCCAAAATCGCCGTGCCCGTGTTCATCGCGATATGACTGTAGCCAGCGAGTTTGCCACCCGTCCAGAGAATTGCGTCGCTAGCGGCCGATGACGACGGAATTCGTGGTTACATCGGTCAAATCAGTGCCCCAATCGTTCTTGTTCCACGGGCTGCTCGAATTCTTTGGATCTACCAGCAACTGGAAGATGGCATCAAATTGGGAATCGCGCTTGCCATTCCAACGTTGACGGCCTCGGAGGTAATCCTCCCCCATTTCCCGCCACGACGAATAATTGCTTTGTATCGCGCGCGCGGCGGGCATGATTCTTCCCCAAGCTTCTTCCTCCGTCAAATACCCTGCGACGTGCGATACCCCAGCCACCCAGATCAGACGGCAGTAATCCCAAGCAAGGTACGGTGTGGGCGCCTGCGACTTCGCACGCCCCGATAGATCTTCCGCCTGATACCTCAGGCGGTGCCCATCGTTCCACAGCCAGTCGAGTGTACGGATCGCGTCCTGCCGATCGTTGACGCCCCACCAATCACGTAATCCATTTTGTCCCCACATGTGATCCCAAGATGGCCTTGACCCAAGTAATTCGTGACTGTCGCCGTTATACTGAACGAGCAGGGCTGTCGTTGCCAATGCCCACAATTGCGAGCTAGAAAGAGGTTTTGTCGGATACGGACTTGTACCGCTTGACACGCCCCTCCTCGTCGCTCCGTGATGTTTGAGCATACTGACCATGCCGGTGAGCCCGCGCTGGCCTGCTTTGGTCAACGCTGTTTCACCGTCCCGGTTCTCCAGATTAATATCGGCCTTGGCTTCCAAAAGGATCCGAGCCGTGGACGAATGGTCATTTTGCAAGGCCCAGATGATGGCCGTGTTTCCCCGCAAGTCTTGCCGGTTCAATGATGCCCCCTTGCCAATCAAGTACTCGACAACATTGTCCTGACCACGAATCGCCGCCCAAATGAGCGCTGTCTCGCCGTCATCGTCATCCAGATCGAGGTTTGCCCCGTGATGTACCAGCAGATCAACCACCTCCATGTGCCCATTCCAAGCGGCCCCCATCAAAGGTGTATACCCCCGCGGGTTCTGGGCGTTTACGTCTTCCCCTCGCAGCAAATAGTACGAGACCTGTAAGATGTGCCCTCGGTGCGAGGCCGCAAACAGGGAATCATCCAGCGCATTCCACGGCTTCCACAACAGGAGACCCACCGCAATCAACAGCACAACAATCGTGCCTCGCACCACGAATAATCGCAGTTGGTTCTTCGGAGGTCGAACGGCTGCCGACAATAGCGGAGGCACCTGTCCCGGATCGGTCACAGAATCTCCTTATCGACTACCTCCAGCGAGAAATCCACCGCGCGCGCCGAATGCGTGAGAGCGCCAACGGAGATGTAATCGACCCCGGTTTGGGCGATGGCGCGGACCGTCTTGAGGGTGATGCCGCCACTGGCTTCCGTCTTGGCGCGACCGCCGACCAGCCGCACCGCGTCGCGCAATTCGTCCAGAGTCATGTTGTCGAGCAAGATATGGTTGGCACCGGCGGCCAGCGCTTCTTCCACCTGCTCCAAGGTGTCCGCTTCGACGATGATGGGGACGGTCGGATGATTTTGGCGTGCCGCCGCGACCGCATCCCCAAGGGCCTTCGGACCGAGTCGGGCGAGAATGACGCGATGATTGTCCTTGATCATGACGGCGTCGTAGAGACCCAGGCGATGATTGGTGCCACCACCGACCCCCACCGCGTATTTCTCCAACGCCCGCAATGTGGGCGTGGTTTTGCGTGTGTCCAGAATTCTAGCCTTTGTGCCAGCGATTTCATCAATGAACTGACGAGTCAGCGTCGCGATTCCGGAAAGCCGCTGGAGAAAATTCAGCGCCGTGCGCTCGCCGGTCAGGATTCCCCGAGCGGAACCGCGCAGGATACAGACACGCGTCCCCTTCCCCGCAAAGTCGCCGTCAACGACCAGCAATCTGACTGCAACCTCCGGGTCGATTTGCGCAAACACCGCTTCCACCAACGGCAGACCCGCCACGACACAAGGCTTCTTGGCGACGAGGCACGCTTCCGCCCGTTCGTCAGCGGAGATCGCAGCTTCGGTCGTGATATCGCCCGCGCCGACGTCCTCGGCGAGCGCCGCGCGCACAATGTTCTGGATGAATTCTCGTGGCAGAGCAGTCATCAGGTCCTCGCCGGTCGGGACTTCTTTACCACATTCACCTTCAACTTGCGGTCGTATTTCACCTGTCGTTTCGTAACCGGCCCGGTCGCGCCGGAGTGCTGCGGTTTTCCGTCGTCTCCGCCTTTCTTCAACTCGGCAATCTGATCACGCAAGATGGCGGCTTTCTCAAACTGGAGGTCCTCAGCAGCTTCAAGCATTTCCGCCTCCAGCTCGCGCAACAATTCGGCTGTCTGGTAATTGCCGCCCGATTCGCGGACCACGGACGCTTCCACCTCGCGGGCCTTCGTCAATTCGGCAAGGCTGAGTTGCAACTCGCGCTTCACGCTCTTCGGCGTAATGTTGTGCTCCTGATTGTACGCGAGCTGTTTGCCACGGCGATAGTCCGTCGTCGCGATGAATTTCTTGATCGAATCGGTCATCACGTCGGCGTAGAGGATGACCTCGGCGTTGATGTGGCGCGCGGCGCGGCCTGCGGTCTGGATGAGCGACGTGGCGCTCCGCAGGAAACCTTCTTTGTCGGCATCGAGGATGGCCACGAGCGATACTTCGGGCAGGTCGAGCCCCTCGCGCAACAGATTGATCCCGACCAGCACGTCAAAATCGGCGGCCCGCAGTCCGCGCAACACCTCGACACGCTCGATGGCGTCGATTTCGCTGTGCAGGTATTTCACGCGGATGCCGACCTCGCGCAAGTAATCCGCCAGATCCTCGGCGGTGCGTTTGGTCAATGTGGTTACGAGGACGCGCTCGTGTTTCTCGGCCCGGGCGCGGCTTTGCTCGATCAGATCGTCGATCTGGCCCTTGAGCGGCTTGACGGTTACCGGTGGATCAACGAGCCCGGTCGGACGGATAATTTGCTCGGCGACCACCGCGCTGCGCTCCAGTTCGTAGGGCCCCGGTGTGGCGGACATATACACGCATTGGCGAATCAGGCTGTCGAACTCCGCCCCGTTCAGGGGGCGATTGTCCAGCGCCGACGGCAGGCGAAATCCGTGTTCGACGAGCGTGGTCTTGCGCGAGCGGTCGCCGGCATACATCCCGCCGATCTGCGGCACCGTGACGTGCGATTCGTCGATGAGCAACAGGTAATCCTTCGGGAAAAAGTCCATGAGCGTGAACGGCCGCTCCCCCGCTGCGCGCGCGCTCAGGTGCCGCGAGTAATTCTCGATGCCCCCGCAAAAGCCCATCTCCTTGAGCATTTCCAGATCGTACGTCGTCCGCGAGTAAATCCGCTGGGCCTCGACGAGTTTGTTCTGCGACTCGAACCACGCGACGCGGTCTTTCATTTCGGCCTTGATGGCGTCGAGCGCCCGGGCGATTTTCGAGTATGGCATGACCCAATGTTTGGCGGGATAGATCGAGAAGGTGGTGACCGACTCGATCTTGTGCCCGGTGAGCGGATCAAACCGCGTGATCTGCTCGACGCGGTCGCCGAAAAACTCGACCCGCACCGCCTCCTCGGTGTAGCTCGGGCACACCTCCACCGTGTCACCGCGGACGCGAAAATTGCCGCGGCTGAAATCGACGTCATTGCGGTTGTACTGCATGTCCACGAGCTTGCGCAGGAGGTCATCCCGCGACATTTCGTTGCCGACCGTGAGCAGCGCCATCATCTCAAAGTAATCTTCCGGCGAACCCAGCCCGTAGATGCACGAGACGCTGGCGACGACCAGCACGTCGCGGCGCGACAGCAGCGAACTCGTCGCTGACAAGCGGAGTTTCTCGATCTGCTCGTTAATGCTGGCGTCCTTCTCGATGTACGTGTCGGTCTGCGGAATGTAGGCTTCGGGCTGGTAGTAATCGTAGTAACTGACGAAATACTCGACCGCGTTGCGCGGGAAGAATTGCTTGAACTCGCTGAACAGTTGGGCGGCGAGCGTCTTGTTGTGCGAGATCACCAGCGTGGGCCGGTCCAATTGCTGGATGACGTTGGCCATCGTGAACGTCTTGCCGCTGCCGGTGACGCCGAGAAGCGTCTGATAACGATTGCCCGCCCGTAGCGAATCTGTCAACGCCTGGATCGCCTGGGGTTGGTCCCCGCGCGGCTTGTATTTGCTGACAAGTTCGAATGGCATAAGGAGTGAATTTAGCACACCCGCAAGGCCGTTCGCTACATGATATGACGCGCTTGACCAAACCGCACAGTCGTGGGCATCATAACCGACGAGACGCTGTCGAAACGGAACTTGAACGAGGAAACCTCCATCACTTTTTCCTGCCCGAAGTGCGGCAATTCGGTGGAGTATTCCGAGGATTGCGCCGGCAGCGCACAGCCCTGCCCGTATTGCGGCGAGGACGTTATCGTCCCGCGTAGCGGCAATCAGGAAGGCTTCGCCCCGCCGCTCCCGATCGAAACCCCTCGATTGGTCTTGCGCAAGTTTCAATTCGAGGATTTTCCCGACGCACTCGAAATCCTGTCGGACCCGGAGACATTTCGTTACGAAGAGCGCCCTCCCATGGATGAAGCCGAGGTCAAACTCTGGCTTGAGCGCGTGGTGAAGGAAAAACTCTCGGACACTTCGGGTGAGCTAACCCTCGGCGTTGTACTACGAGACGGTCACAAACTGATCGGTCTGTTGTGGATGAAGTATGTGGATTCGAATCGCCAGCAAGCGTCTCTTCGAATCCAGATCAACAACAGTTTCAAGCGCCAGAGTTTCGGCTTCGAAGCCTTTCAGGCAGCGCTTTCGTTTTGCCTGCAAGACATCGGCCTGCATCGGGTGACCGCCACCTGCGACAGCCGGAACACAGCCGCGGTCCGCCTGTTGACAAAGCTTCGCATGCGAAATGAAGCCGAGTGTCTCCGCGATCGTTTCATTGATGGCGAATGGGCGGACTCGTTGTGGTTCGCGATGACGGAGGAAGAGCTTCCCCAAGGGTCATAGGTCGCGCACAGGCGCCCCTGCTACATCGTCTCACCGAGCCAGTCGACGGTTTCGGTGATGACGCGGGACTCCCAGATGTGCCTGTTGAAGGTGTGGTCCGCGCCGGGGATAATGACCTTCTTGACGACGCGCTTGTGAGTTTGCAGCGCGTGCTCGTACATGTCCGTGTGGTGCACAGGGACAGTCTCGTCTTTCGCCCCATGAATGAGCAGCACGGGGCATTGGCATTTCACCACCTCGCGCAACGGTCTCATGTCGGCGAATTGGCGGATGAACCCGACCCCCACCAGATTGCCCTCGTGGTCCGTGATGCCCGTCTCCGCCAGCGAGGATACGGCGTCGGGCGTCGACAACTCGTCGAGAATGCCCTCGCCTTCGGCCACCGGCGCCAGCAGTACCAGTGATTGGATGCGGTGTTTCTCGCGGGCGACAACGTGCGCCGCGACCGCGCCGCCCATGCTCATGCCGATGAGAGCGAGGCGCCGCGAGTTGACGCGCTTGTGCCGCGCCAGAAATCGGATCGCTTCGAGGGAATCGGCCACTTCCGAACGGATCGTCATGTCCTCGAAATCGCCAGCACTGTCGCCCGATCCGCGGAAATCAAACCGCACACTGGCAACGCCATGCTCGGCCAGCGCCCGCGAAATCTTCACGAACATGCGGTGAGGTTCGACTCTCGTGCCGGTAAAGCCGTGCAGCAGCAACGCCGCCGGACAACGACCGTGCCCCTCGGGCAGATGCAGCATGCCGACGATCTGTTGGCCCTTGGACTCGAAGACGATGGGGGTTTCCATGCGGCGCGCATAGTAGAAGCCGCCAAAGTCATTGTCAACGCGGCGCTCCGCCGTTACAGTCCACGGCCATGTCCATCCAGTGCGACTATCACATGCACACACCGTTGTGCCAGCACGCCGCAGGGCCGATGGAAGATTACGTCCAGCGCGGGATCGACCTCGGCCTGCGCGAGGTCGGATTTTCCGACCACAATCCCCTCCCCGGCGGCCGCAGCGCCAACGTGCGCATGACCGAGGCCGAACTTGACTATTACGTCGAACGCGTGACCGAACTGCGATTCCGTTATCGGGGCAAAATCGACGTGATGCTGGGGTTGGAAATGGATTACCTCGAGGGGCTCGAAGATTACCTGGAACAGCAGCTGGCCCGGTATCCCTGGGACTACGTGATCGGGTCAATCCACTTCCTCGACAACGAATGCCGTGAGAGCTCCTGGCCGCGCCAGTACGACGGAGACCCGCACCAGCTCTACGCGCGCTATTTCGATCGGATGCGTCGGATGGTGCGGAGCGGGCTGTGCGACATCGTCGCCCACTTTGACGTGACCAAACGCTCAGGGTGCCTGCCCGGCGAGCGCGAGGCTGAGGACATCACGCGCACGTTGGAGGAGATCAAAGCAGCGGATATTTGCCTGGAGATCAACACGTCGGGTTATCGGCATCCTGAACTTCCCGAACCACAGCCGTATCCCGCCCTCACGGTGGCCGAACAAGCGCTGGCGCTGGGCATCCCGCTGACCGTCAACTCCGACGCGCACGCGCCCGACCAGGTCGGATTGAAGTTCGCCGAGGTGGAAGCATTTCTGAAGCGGAGAGGCTGTCGCCAGTTGGCGAAATTCGACCGGCGCAAGGGGGCGGCGTACGATTTATAGGGCACGACGAGCACCGCGCTACGACGAGATCGCGGCGTGGTGCTTCTCCGTGGACCCACCCGCCCGCCACGACAGGATGATGTACAACCCCACGCCGACACAGATCGAACTGTCGGCGACGTTGAACGCCGGCCAGTGGTATTGCCCGATGGAGAAATACAGAAAATCGATCACGGAGCCAACGCGAACGCGGTCAATCAGGTTGCCGATGATCCCTCCCGCAACCAGCCCGAGCGCCAGCCGCGGGCCCGGACGCCCCAGTGAAAAGGAATGACGGAACAACCAGAGCACGAGCACCGTCACCAGCGAGACCACGGTCAGCAGCAGATTATAATGCTGAAAAATACCCCATGCGGCGCCGGTATTGCGCCAGTTGACCAGACTGAAGAAGCCCGCGATGACGACGCGCGTTTCTTCCGGGCTGATGAAGCGGACGACCAGCCATTTGCTGAACTGGTCGAGTGCGGCAATTGCGACGGCGATGAGTGCGACCCATTGCATGGGGGCGCCTCGCGTCCTACTCCTCGGCCTCCTCCGCCTCGCCGCCTTCCTCCTCCGCGGACTCGGTGAACATCGGTCCCTGCACGACGGGCCGCCGCGGATCCTTTTCGACCGTCGACTGGCAGTTTACGCACAACCGCGCGAAGGGTACTGCCTCCAGCCGTGCCTTCAAAATGGGCTTTTCGCAATTGCCGCAAATCCCGTACGTGCTGTGTTCCAGCCGTTTGAGGGCCTCCTCGATCTCATACAGCGCCTCTTGCTCGTTCGAGACCAGGCTCAGCGCGAATTCGCGATCGAAATTGTCCGTGCCTGCGTCGGCCATGTGCAGGCTGTACCCACTCAATTCACCGGACGCATCGCGATGCGACCGCTTGAGGTTATCGCTGGCCAGAAAATTGACGCCGTCGATCAGATGATCGCGCAAATCGAGCAGCAGTTTCTTGAACTTGGCCGCATCTTCCTTGGAAAGCTTCAACGTCTTCGGCGGACGGTTCAACTCCGCTTCCGCCACAGCGACTTCGGCTTCCCTGCTCCCCGCTTGCGCCCGCGCTGACTTCGATTTGGCTACCGCCACCACCTTGGATTTGTGACCAGTTTTCGCTGTCCCCATGGTTCCCTTCCCTGAACTGAATTTTGGTTTACCCGACCCGGTTTTCTTGGACTGCTTCTTCATAAAGTTTCCCATCCTGCTGCAATTTTCACGCCAGCGCCTTGATCACCGACGTGCACCGCCCGCACAACCCGGGATGCGCCGCGTCCATCCCGACATCGTCCGTCCATCGCCAGCAACGCACGCACTTCCCGCCCGTCGCGCGGCTGACCTTCACGCCCAGATCGCCGCCCGTCGGCTGACCGATCCGGGCCTGCGATACGATCAACACCGTCTCCAACGTCGCCCCCAGCGCCCTCAGCAACCCCGAGGTGGCTTCGTTATCCGGCCCGATCTCCACCTGTGCTTCGAGCGATTTGCCGATCCGACCTGCCTGGCGCTCCTTTTCCAATTCGAAATCCACCCGCGCCCGCACGGCGCGCACCCTTCTCCAACGCTGTTCCAACTCTTCGTCCCGCAGACCCTGGTCCACCTTCGGAAAACCGGCCAAGTGCACCGACTCCGTCTCTCGCCCCGGCAGGAAGCTCCACACTTCGTCCGCCGTGAACGGCATGATCGGCGCCAGCAACTTCGCCAGCGTCGCCACGGTCTCAAAAATCGCCGTCTGCGCGGACCGCCGCTCCGCCGAATTGGGCGCAAGCGTATACAACGGGTCTTTCATTACGTCAACGTAAAAGGACGAAATTTCGGTCGTGCAAAACGCGTTGATCGCATGATAGACCGCGTGGAAGTTGTAGTGCTCGTACGCATCCTGCACGTTGGCCACCACTCCCTGCAAACAGGACAGCAACCAGCGGTCGATCTCCGCCAGTTTCTCGCGTGGCACCGCATGTTTTGCCGGATCGAAATCGTGAACGTTCGCCAGCAGGATGCGCAGCGTGTTGCGCACCTTGCGATACGTCTCCGAGACGCGCTCGAAAATCTCGTCCGACAACGGTACGTCCGTCTGGTAATCCTCCGAGATCACCCACAGCCGCAACACGTCGGCGCCGTACCGTTTCACGTAGTCGTCGGACTTCGCCGGCTTGCCGGCCGATTTCGAGACCTTCTGCTTCTTGCCCGTCTCTTCGACCTGCACCACCAGGAACCCATGCGTCACCACCGTCTGGAACGGCGCGCGTTTCTCCGTGGCCACCGCCGTCAGCAACGCCGATTGGAACCAACCCCGGTGTTGGTCGCTTCCCTCCAAATAGACGTCCGCCGGATACGCCAGATCCGGTCGCATCCGCAACACCGCGCGATGGCTCACGCCCGACTCGAACCACACGTCCACGATGTCGGGACTTTTCTTCAGGTTGGCCGAACCGCATGACGGGCATTTCACGTCGCCGAACAGTTCTGCCACGCTCCGCTCGAACCAGATATCCACGCCATCCTTCAAAACCTTCTCGCGGAACTTCCGGATCAATCCCGCATCAAGGACCGATTGATGGCAATCGGCGCACTCCAGGAACGGCAACGGCACACCCCACGCGCGCTGCCGCGAGATGCACCAATCCGGCCGCTGCTCGATGGTGCCCGTGATCCGGTTCTCGCCCCACGTGGGCACCCATTTGACCTTGCGCACTTCGTCCAGCGCGTTCCGGCGCAGATCACGATGGTCAACCGCGATGAACCACTGTTCCACGGCCCGGAAAATGATCGGGTTCTTGCACCGCCAGCAATGCGGGTACGAGTGCTTGATCTCAGCCCGCCCCGCCAACGCCCCCGTCGCTTGCAGGTGATCGACGATCGCCTGGTTGGCCTTGAACACAAACTGACCCGTGAACGGCCCGGCCTCCTTGGTGAACACACCGCCGTCATCGACAGGCGCCAGCGTGTCGAGTCCGTACTTCTGCCCGAGCTCGTAGTCCTCGGCGCCGTGCCCGGGCGCCGTGTGCACCAAACCCGTGCCCTGCTCCAATGTCACGTAGGGCGAAAAGATGATTGGGGAATCGCGGTCCATAAATGGATGACGCGCGACCATGCCTTCGAGGTCCCGACCCAACAGCTTTTCCTGGACGGCCAGCTCCACGCCGCATGCCTTCGCGACTTGTTCGACCAGTCCTTCGGCCAGAATCCACGTCTCGCCCGCCGACGTTTTCGCGCGGACATACGTCAACTCCGGCTTGACCGCGATCGCCAGGTTCGCCGGCAATGTCCAAGGCGTCGTCGTCCAGATCACCGCGAACTCGTTCTCACGGCCTTTGACGGGGAACTTCACGTACACGGACTGCGATACGTGGTCGGCGTATTCCACTTCCGCCTCGGCCAGCGCGGTGCGGCAGGTCGCGCACCAATACACCGGTTTCTTCCCGCGGTACACGAAACCGTCCGCGACCATATCCGCCAGCGCGCCAATGACCTCGGCCTCATACGACGGGCTCATCGTGAGATACGGATGCTCCCAATCGCCGAACACCCCGAGTCGCTTGAACTGTTGGCGCTGGATATCCACGTACTTCTCCGCGTAGGCCCGGCAGCGCTTGCGCAGCTCCGTCTGCGACAGTTGGTCGGCCTCCTTGCCGAGTTCCTTCTTCACCTTGTATTCAATGGGCTGACCGTGGCAATCCCAGCCCGGCACGTACGGCGCCCGGAACCCGCGCATGCTCTTGTACTTGATCACCACGTCTTTGAGCGTCTTGTTGAGGACGTGGCCGATGTGCACGTCGCCGTTGGCAAACGGCGGGCCGTCATGCAGGACGAACAGGGGCGCGTCGCGTCGGGCGGCCAGGATTCTCTCGTATAGTTTGTCCCGTTCCCAGCGCGCCAACATCTCGGGCTCGCGCTGCGGCAGGTTGGCCTTCATCGGGAAGTCCGTCTGCGGCAGGTTCAGCGTATCTTTGTAATTTGCTTGGGTCTCCGTCATGTCCGCCCCGCCAAGAGCGGGCAAAAGTATCACGCACACGGGGGTGTGTCAACGGCGGGAGGAGATTTGGGTAGTGTACGAATTGGAGGGCCACGCTCTGTCGTGGCCGATTCTCGACCATTGCAGGAACGACCGTCGCACGCTCTGGACTCCGCTCCTCCCTCACCGTCCCCGCTACGCCTGTCGCATTTCGCGCACGCCCACCATCTACGTCTCAAACGGTTCACCCGAAATCACACGCCACATCAAAACTATTCGCTTTTTGCACCCATTTCTTATAAAAAGCCCCTGTATGATCAAACACATCCACCTAAAGAATTATCGATCATTTGTCGACGCTGAAGTTGATCTTGCTCCACTCACCCTAGTCCTGGGTGCGAACGGCGCTGGCAAGACAAACTTTCTGCGCGCATTCCGTGACTGCGGCCCTTTTATTGACAGGAAGCCCCAAGAGGGACGAGTCCCCCCCAGTGGTGACGAACTCCCCAAACACTTCAATCACATTCTTCAACCCGTCTCGGTCAAATTTACGACCGACAACGGCGACACGATCTGCAATCAATTCCCCCCGTCCCATTTACGAAACCAGACCCACTCGCGTTCAGTAATGATATTTCACCTCGACCCCGCAAAAATCTCTCAAACGGAGATAACTGTCGCAAACCCATATATCCTGCCAGATGGCTCGGGCACCACGCGCACTTTGGAAACTCTGAAGAACGGCGATCAGGAGGAATTGTTCCAGGCCGCACATAAGGCATTAATCACATATGTTCCGGAAATCCTGAAGCTCAGCTTTGCCGACGTGGAAAACCAGAACGGCCATAAGCAAATGCAAGTAAAAGAGCGAGGTATTGATACCCCGGTACACGCCAACCAACTCTCTGACGGGACAAGGATCATCATTGGCTTACTCGCCATTATTCATCAATCTACCAAGCCCCCCGTAATCTGTCTCGAAGACATCGACTACGGAATGCACCCGCGCGTATTCGAACAGGTCATTACACTCATGCAACGGATTGCACGTGATCAGCACATTCAGATTATTGGCACCACCCATAACCCTTATTTAGTTGACTGCTTTCAAAAGGAACCACAAGCAGTCGTAGTCGTAGAAAAGAAGGATGGTGCGAGCACTCTCGCCACGTTGGCTCAGAAGTTAGGGAGAATCCACTGGGGCGTCGACGCCCCAGCCGATATGCCGCTTGGAAATCTGTGGTTCTCAGGCTTCCTCGGTGGGGTACCCGAGTTTCTTCGCCCCAAGAAGCCATGAAGACCTTGTACCTTCTGACTGAGAGCGACACCGACGACCTCTTCTACGAAGCCTGCGCTGAACGCATGACAGGTGCACCCTTCACACCAGTGCCCCGTCGCCTACGGCAAGGCGGCGGCATCACCGAAGTTCGCAAGGCACTGCCGTATGTCCTTTCCGAAATCAAACAAATGCAGAAGGGCAGCGGTGCACACCTCCTCATCGCCTTGGACAATGACCGTGCCCCCCACGCCGCAGCTCTTGAAGCCCTTTCTCCAGAACAGCGAAGAGCCCTTCCGAACCGAGACTCTCACAAGCAGGACCGCTACGCCGCCCTCCTCGCCACTCTCCACGAAACCTTGGGCTACGACCACTCCAAATGGCCAATCCCGGTTGCGATCGCGATCCCCGTCGAAATGCTTGAAACTTGGTTACTCTTAACCGCTCTCGGCGGCCAAGCGAACGCCCTTCCGCGATTTGCCTGGCAGGACTCAGATGGTGCCCGCCAGTTTCATGGCACTTCGCAACCACCACCCCAGCTGAAGGACCTCACATATCTCTCAATCGTCCGAGATGGTTTTCCCAACGCCTTTGATTGGATATTCCACCTTGTCTTCGAGCGGCTCGACCCAATAGACTTAGCAAACAGGTCCGCCAGTTTCGCTTTATTTAAGCAGTGCGTCGACCAATGGCCACACGCGGCGACCCACTCAAACTAATCGCATCAAGGCGACGAGCCAGAACCTAATCTCCTATCTGCGACACGTCCTGCGTGCTGTCTCGCCCACAACCTGGGCGATGGCTGGCCGACCGTGCCTCCTAGGCTGCGCCCCCGGCCATTTTCCGGAGCCGATCATTCGCGAAATACTGCGCCTGCCCTTCTTCGATGGCTCGCAGGACAAGACCGGCAACGAATTCAGGTTTGTCACCAGCGCCGTAATTGGACGCCGGCCCGCCGCCGGCCGGATTCCCCATTCTGTTCTTGCCGAAGTTTGTGGCCGTGATGAACGGGTAGATTTCACTGACGACGATGCGGTCCTTTTCCAACTCGGCGCGGGCCGTGAGGCTGAATCCAAGCAGCGCCCGCTTCGAAGCCGAGTACACGCTGTATTGAGGAACAGTCATGAACGCGGTCCCTGAATTGATGTTGACAATGCTACCGCCACCCTGGGCACGCATCACCGGAATCACGGCCTGCATCGCGACAATCGGTCCCAACACATTGAGATGGAAGATTTCGTCAAATAGGACGGCGTCAATCTCCTCGATGGCGGCCGCATAGCTGCGCCCGGCATTATTGACGAGCCCGTCGACGCGGCCATAATGCTGGTGCACGGCGCCTACGGCTTCCCGCACACGATCAAACCTCGTCATGTCGACCGTGACAGGCAAACTGCCCGGAAGCTGCTGCGCCAGTTTTTCCAGGGCGTCACGGCTGCGAGCGAGCAGGGCGACTTTCGCGCCGCGATCCGTCAGGGCAATTGCCGTTGACAGCCCGATCCCGGACGAAGCGCCGGTAACAATGAATACGTGATCCTTGATTTGCATAGTTTTTCTCCCCAACATAGGGCTCACTGCGGTGGTACGTTACGATCGAATGAACCCCTCGCTTACCCCTTCGGGAACTGGGAGTCAAGCCCCTTGGCGGTCAACGTGAACGCAACGGCGGGGGCTTCTGGATATCCGCGACACGCCGCAAGCGATCCCTCGCCTACAAGCTGGGCGATGGCTGGCCGACATCCTCGTCGTCGTGCCGAAACGTGTAGTTGCCGCGGTATTTGGCGGTCTGCGTGTACTTGCCGGACATGGTGCTGGCGGTAACGTCGAGACGCAGATACGCCTCGACCCTGTCCGCCGTGATTTTTCTGATGATGAGATAACCCTTGTAGGTCCCGCCCTTCGAAGTCGGTCCGAACCGACGAGCGGTAAAATCTGGCGTGACGCTGTCCGAGGGAATCGTCAGCCTCTGGTTCAGACGATAGCCATGCACTTGCAGGATGAGCGTTTGGTCTTCTTCATTGTCTGGTCCGCCAATGACCGTGTCCAGATGACGGCTGATCTGCAAGACCAGCGGGCCGACCTGGCTTTCGAGCGAACCGGCGCCCACCGGCGGCGTGGGACGACTGAATATCCCGCTCTCCGGCCCGATATGGCTGTAGCTGCACGCCGACGCCAGCATCACCAGAGCGACTGCGATAATTCGTTTCATGACGTCTCCCCACCGACCGTTCTGTCACAGTTCATTTAACGAGCTGCCCCTCACCTTGATCCTCTCCCCCGGGGGGAGAGGAAATCAAGTGCGTTCCCCTCTCCCGTTTCAAGGGGAGCCGAGTCCGCGAGACGCCGCTGTCGTTTGCGGCAAAGGGCGTGCCCGCCGTAGCCTGCCGTCTGGCGAAGGCGGGTCACAGGGTGAGGGTTCATTTTCCCACCCTGCCGCACCCACCAAATCAAGCGTCTCTCCCCCTACGGCGAGTCCACCGTCTTCTTGTACGTGAGTATACCATCGGCAATGGCCCGGGCCAGTGTGTCGCGATAGTCACTGTGCAGAATGCGCCGTTCTTCCGTCGGGCTCGAGAGAAAGCCAGCTTCGATCAAAATCGCAGGACAATCGGCGTACCGCAGCACGTAGAACCGCGACCGCCGCACCCCGCGGTCCAGCGCGCCCGTGGCCTGCAGCAACGATTTCTGCGCGCAATGAGCCAGCCAGACATTCTGGCCGTCGAGGCGATTGTTGGTCACCGCGCTGGTGTCGGCCCCGGCATCGCGGTCGTTGCCGGTTCCGTTGAAGTTCGCGGTTGAACTCGCGCCGGCCGGCGCCGTGCAATAGGTCTCGATCCCCTCCGCCGATCCTCCCGAATTGAAATGAATGCTCACGTACAAATCGGCCCCTTTCGCGTGGGCAAACTCGACGCGATCTTCCAACGGGACCGTCTCGTCCGTCGTGCGTGTCAGCCAGACGTGCAGACCGCTTCCCGCCAGGTCGCGATTGACCCGTTTGGCCACGTCAATCGTCATCTCCTTTTCCAAACTGTAACGCCCGCGCGTGCCCCGGTCGCTGCCGCCATGGCCGGGGTCGATGACCACGGTGCGGATCGATGTTCCCGCTTTCCGCAATCGTCCGGGCCGCAACACCGGATCCAGCGTCTTAAGAATGTCCAGTTCGGAAATCCACAGCCGGCCGCGCTCGGCCATGATCGGCTCCGACAGCCAATGGATCACGCCGTTGACCAGTATATCGCGGTGATCCGCTTCCATCTCCAAGTGCCCGAAGCTGGTCTTGAATTCGGCCCGATTCACCAACTCGCGGTCGTCGCGACCGAGTCCGTAGTAACTGGCGACATCGTTCACCGGGACGTAGTACGTGTTGCCGAATCGGTAGGCCCGGAGTGTGCCCGGCTGTGCCCATGCGCTGCCCGCCGCGACGAGCACGGCAACACACAGGACAACCGATCGAGATCGTGCCAACAGACGCAAACCCGTTCCTCCTTGTTTCGCGGGAAGGTCGCACGAAACGACCGGTGATTTCAAGGCAAATGGAAACACGGCGACGCGTGGAGCCTGCACTGAGCCTCGAAGTGTCGCGTCCGTTGCCGGTGTAGCGTGCGCTGTCCTCAGCGCATCCGGGCGGCGACTCACAGAGTTTCGGCTGAGGACAGCCGACGCTACAATGATAGCGGTCTGAAGATGCGCCCGAACCCCGCCGACCACTCGACTTTTCCGTTGACGGTGCGCGCGCCCGTCCATAGATTAGCCATGCAGTGCGTGAGACGCGCGGCTGTCGTTGCGGATCGGAGCGAGATTGGTTCTGTTGGTCGGTCTGGCGCATATGAACATCCACGAATATCAAGCCAAAGAGATTTTCCGCCGCTTCGGCGTCCCTGTCGCCGATGGCGGCGTCGCGTCCACCCCCGAGGAAGCCGAAGCGATCGCGCGCAAGCTGACGACCGATATCATCGCGGTCAAATCACAGATTCACGCGGGCGGACGCGGCAAGGCCGGCGGCATCAAGCTGGTCAAGTCGCCCGCCGAGGCGGCGAAAGCGACACGCGAGTTGATCGGGAAAGTGCTGGTCACGCACCAGACCGGGCCGCTCGGCAAGCAGGTGCGCAAAGTGCTGGTCGAAGCGGGTACCACCCCGAAACGCGAGTTCTACCTGAGCATCTTGATCGACCGTTCGCTGGCGCGTCCGTCGTTTCTGGCCAGCACCGAGGGCGGAGTCGACATCGAAGCCGTTGCGGCGAAGACCCCGGAGAAAATCCTGAGAGAGCCGGTCGACCCGGCCATCGGCGTCCAACCCTACCAAGCGCGCAAGATTGCCTACGCGCTCGGCCTCGGCGGCCCTCATCTGCAGGCCACGGTGAATTTGATCCTCAACGTCTATCGCGCGTTCATTGAGACCGACGCGTCACTCATCGAGATCAACCCGCTGGTCATCGACCCGCATGACCGTGTCTTCGCGCTCGATGCGAAGATGAATTTCGACGACAACGCCTTGTACCGCCACAAGGACATCCAGGCCATGCGCGACCTCAACGAGGAAGACCCGCGTGAGGTCGAGGCGAGCAAGTTCGGTCTCAACTACATTGGCCTGGACGGCAACATCGCCTGCATGGTCAACGGCGCGGGCCTGGCCATGGCCACCATGGACATCATCAAGTTCTACGGCGGTTCGCCCGCCAACTTCCTCGATGTCGGCGGCGGCGCGACCACCGAGCAGGTCACCGAGGCGTTCAAGATTCTCTGCGCCGACAAGAACGTGCGCGGCATTTTGGTCAACATTTTCGGCGGCATCATGAAATGCGACGTGATCGCCAATGGCATCCTGACCGCCGTCAAGCAGGTGAACGTCCGCGTGCCGCTCGTCGTGCGCCTCGAAGGCACCAATGTCGAACTGGGCAAGAAAATCCTCAAGCAAAGCGGTCTGGCCATCATTCCCGCGGATTCCATGGCGGACGCCGCGCAGAAAATCGTCCAAGCCGCGAAGTAACCAACATGAAACTCTATTTGTATTACGAAAATGTGGACCGCCCGCTGGTGGTCGAGATACCGGACAACGAAGTCGACGGCTTCTTGCAGGAGTACGAAGAGGCGCTGCACGACACCTCCGTCGAGACGTTCCAGTGGAAGAACTCCGGCTTCCGCATCGCCGGATTGATGGCCGTGGTCCACGAGAAGCACGCCCCGGTGCGTCCATGAGCATCCTGGTCGACGCCAATACCCGGCTGATCGTCCAGGGCATCACCGGCACCGCCGGCAAATTCCACGCCGAGCAATGCCTCAAGTACGGGACGAAACTCGTCGGCGGCGTCACCCCGGGGCGCGGCGGCGAAGTCGTCGACCTCGATTCGCAGAAGATCCCCGTGTTCAATACCGTGGGCGAAGCCGTCCGCGAAACCGCCGCAAACGTTTCCTGCATCTTCGTGCCCGCGCCCTTCGCCGCGGACGCGATTCTCGAAGCGGCGGATGCCGGTATCGAATTGATCGTTGCGATCACGGAAGGCATTCCCGTGATCGACATGGTGCGTGTGAAACGGGCGCTCGAGGGGACCGGCGTCAGGCTGATCGGCCCGAATTGTCCCGGCGTGATCACGCCCGGCGCCTGCAAGATCGGCATCATGCCCGGCTACATCCACAAGACCGGCCCTGTCGGGGTCATCTCCCGGAGCGGCACGCTTACCTACGAGGCCGTGTGGCAGCTCAGCTCGCGCGGCATCGGACAATCCACCTGCATCGGCATTGGCGGCGACCCGGTCAAGGGGCTCGATTTCATCGATTTGCTGGAGATGTTCGAGACCGACCCGCAAACGGAAGCCGTCATCGTCATTGGCGAGATTGGCGGAAACGCCGAAGAAGAGGCGGCGCGTTGGATTAAGGACAATTTCACCAAGCCCGTCGCCGCGTTCGTCGCCGGCGCGACGGCACCCAAAGGCCGCCGCATGGGCCACGCCGGCGCGATCATCAGCGGCGGCAGCGGTTCCGCCGCCGACAAAATCAAGGCGCTCGAATCCTGCGGCATCGCCGTCGCCCAAACTCCCGCCGAAATGGGTGAAACGCTGGTCGGGTTGATGAGGTAGCCGTTCCGTCGTATCCGGCTGAGGAAATACGGAAATGATTGGCATGGGACTTGAGAATGAACAGGCAGACAGCAACCGGCGAAAACCGCGGCTCAAAACGGGCGCGAGACAGAGGATGATTTCGGAATTCATGGCCCCTGAACCGGAAATCCACTTTCATCTTCTGAATTAAACAAAATCAATTCGGCTTGGTGCGTGCCTTGATGAACCAAAGCTATCGACTTGCCCGATAACAATGCCAGCAATTGTTTGTTATCAATTTCCTTTGGTCGTGCGGACTCAGTTGTTTGAACCACTGTTAAAGCCGAATAGGAATCTGAAGAAACAGTATTTTCGACAAAATCTGGTTTTGTGCTGACAATTTGCACCGGGCTTGATTGTTGTGAATTCGCGACACTTGAATCCGACTGACGAATTTGATTCGGCACAGTCGTTGGCCTGCGCGCTTCCAAAAACGTGAGCGCAAAGATTCCTGCAAACGCAGCGGTGCCCAACGCTAGACCAAAACGTCGCCTACGCTTTCGTTGCCGCGCGCTTTGCAGAGTTTTGTTCAGCAGGGCAACCCGAAATTCCGGCGACACGGAATCTTCCAGCAACTCGTCAATCAGTGATTCAGTCGTTGTTTTCATTTTGCAGTCGGTTACACACCGCATGTTTCAATTTTCGGCGAACCCTCAATAAGAGCGATTCCATCGCCTTTTCCGTCATTTGCCATTCATCGGCGAGTTCGCGCACGGCTTTGCCATTCAGATACTTTTGTTCGAGCAGCGCACGCTCGTCGGCAGGCAAACTCGCAAGCCCGTCTTGCACCAATTCCGAAAAGTGCGAGTCTGCATCAATACTTTTCAAATCCGCATCGGCGGGTCGTTGCTGGAAAAATCGCGCGAGCAAGCTCTGATACCGATTCCGTTTCCGCATTTCGTCCACGGCACAATTGCGCGCCAACATCGCCAGCCAGTTCCAGAAGGCGGACTCGGAATCGAACCGCCGCACATGACGTGCCACGCGCACGAAGGTGACTTGCAGCGCCTCGCGCGCAATTTCTTCCTGTCCGCCCGCGACCACGAACAGGTAACGGAGCAGCCGGTTGAAATAAAGTTTGTAAAATTCGTGGAACGCCGCTTCGTCGCCGCGCGACATCCGGGCGGTCAATGTCTGCACGTCCGACGGCGGCTCTGCTTTTGTCGCCATTTTCGCGACGGTTTCGATTGGCGAACTCAAAAATGCCGGAGCGATGCTCGCTCCGGCGAAATGGTTGCTAACGACGGTCATTCAGTAAAAGGTTCACTGGTCTTTGGATTTATCCGTGCCTTTGTCGTTCGATTTTTCTTTTGGCTTTCCTATGGACAATTGTTTGAGCACATCATCAATCAATTGCAAGTTGTCTTGCGCGCCGACGGCAATCAACAGCCTGGTGTCTTTGTGAAAATTCAATTTCGGCGGATTGGTTTTTCCCAGCATGTGCCAGCCTGTTTCAATTGCGGTGGTGATGTCTTCCAAGCTGTAGCCGGCTTCAAGATAAGGCGCCAGTTGATAATACCGGCAAACGATCGGTTCCTCCTGAACCGGGGGCTTTTCATAATACAGGTACCAGATTGAATTCTCGTTGCGCGCACCTTCGGTTCTGAACCAATAGTGCGATTCGTATTCAAAATAGGTTGAAGACGGGGTCATGCCCTGTTTCGTATAGTCGGTCCATACATGGCGTTCCAGATTGATGGAAGTGCGATCCAATGCCTCGAACAACTGTGCGACGGTCACGTCTTTCACCGATACAGCCGGTATTTTCCAGCCGGCATATTCGTCGGGAATAATTACATTCAGCGGCTTGCCGGTTGCCTTTACGATGGCTTGCACGAGGTCCCTGGGCGTGCCCCCCGGGAAATCCAAATCAAATCGCGGCAGTGAATTGGTTGAAGTAGTCAAAGCTTTTTGCAAATCCGCCTTTGTCAATGGCCGGTCATCCGGCAAAGCGGACAAATTGACAGGCTGGGCGATAGCCAAATTAAACGACAGCGTTCCGATCGAAAGAAGCAGCAGATATGTTTTCATAATATCAATCCAGTTTCACCCAGAATTACGCCGGCCACCGCCAAATCCTTCAAAAAATCATCGACGCGCGGCACAAATGATACGCGGACACGTTTGCTTAGGACTATTCGGTGATTCGTCGCAACGCCTGAACGATCCAATTCACCCCAATTATATCAATGGCGCAATACTGATCCAGTTGTATTCGGCTCTAAAAGTTGAAAGCCGGAGCCTATGTTTGACCGGCCGCCGACTTGTTCAAGCAGCCTGAGCGAGCAATTTCTCCGTAGCTTTGGCCCCGGCCCACGCCGATGGCGCGAACTGCTTGATCTCCGTAATCTTCGCCGAGGGCAGGCGTGTGAACAAATCCTTCAAATAATCGAGCGGATCTATTACGTGCCGCCGACAACTGCCCAGTAGGGTGTAGATCACCGCGCTCCGCTCCCCGGCGTCCGGATGTCCTCCGGGGCCATGGCTCCGGGTGCGCGGTGCGCAAACAGGGCGCCGTTGGGGCCGGGAAAAGGGGGTTTTGCGAAACGAACCCAAATTCCGCTGGACGATGAAACAGTAATCCAAGCGTCAATGTAAATGCTACAAGCTACTCTTTGACATAGCGTTGCGGGTCTGGTGGCGCGACGCCGTTGGCCATCCGTGCGGGGGAATCCGCTCGACGGTCATTGGCAATTTGAAGTAACGTCATGCGTTGCAAATGACCGAGGACAAACATCATCCGCCTGCCAAACACGACGAGGCCGGGCCGCGACGGACGATTCCTCACGAGGAACTGATGGCGCTACCGGTCGTCCGGTACCGCGGTCCAATCCGCTCCCCGTCCACGGACGAGGAGTTGCAGCGCGCGGTGCAGGAAATCCGCGCCGAGCGGGTGGTCGGGTTCGACACAGAATCGCGTCCGTCGTTTCGCAAGGGCAAATCGCACGCGCCGAGCCTCGTGCAGATCGCCACGAGCCACACCGTGCATTTGTTCCAACTGGCGCGACTCGATTGCTCGCAGGCGCTCACCGAGGTGCTCGGCAATGCGACCATCATCAAGGCCGGGGTCGCGTTGACGCGCGATCTGGCGGACCTGCAGAAGCTCTTCCCGTTCACGCCGGCCAATGTGGTGGATCTCGGCGACATCGCCAAACGCCGCGGGATGGAGCAGACCGGCCTGCGGAATCTGGCGGGGTTGTTCCTCGGCGGGCGCATCACCAAAGGGCCGCAAACGTCCAACTGGGCGCGGGTCAATCTCTCGCCCAACCAACTCTGCTATGCGGCGACCGATGCGTGGGCCTGCCGCGAATTGTACCTGCGCTTCGAGAGCCTCGGGCTGCTCTCGCACGATGTCCGGCCCGTCACTTGACGAACCCCTGCGATTTGAGCCAGAACAGGCAATCCTGGGTCCACGGATGACCGCCCGCCAGCCCCATGCCGTGTTTCCCATGTTGGTAGATATGCAGGTCAAACGGCACGCCCGCTTTTCGCAGTGCCTCGGCAAACATCAGGCTGTTCTCGACCGGCACGGTCGCATCCTCATATGTGGCCCAGATAAAGCATGGCGGTGTCTGCGGCGTGACATGCCGTTCGTTCGACAACAAGTCCACCAATTCGGGTGACGGATTGTCACCGAGCAAAAGCTTCCTCGAAGTGCCATGCGCTTTGTCCCCCATGGTAATGACCGCGTAGCAGAGCACGCCCAGGTCCGGGCGGCAACTCTCCCGTTCGATGGGATCGGCAGCGTCCGCCTGGCCCGCGTCGAAGTGCGTCATCAATGTCGCCGCGAGATGCCCGCCTGCGGACGACCCCATGATCCCCACCCGCTTCGGATCGATCCCCCACTCTTTCGCCCGTGATCGGGTCAATCGTACCGCGCGGGCGGCGTCTTCCAACATCCGCGGATGGTGATACCCGTGAGTGCCGAGTCGGTACTTCAGCACAAAACCGCTGACACCATGCTCGTTCAACCACAGCGCGTAATCTTTTCCTTCGTGACCGGCCAGATGGCTGTAACCGCCCCCCGGACAGACCACCATGGCCGCCCCCGTGGCGATTTTTGGATCGGCAATATACGGAGTCAGCGTCGGCACGTCCCAGTCATTTGTCCCGAGAGCGCCCGGCGCGCCTTCGGGCCAGAGTACGACTGCTTTAAGGGCGTCAGCGCGTGCTTTCACGGTGAATACCAGAAACACGCCGCCGATCGCAGCCATCGAAGATTTCCAATGCATACTGCCACTCCTCTCATCCACAGCCTCCGTTTCAGGATCCCGTTGCCCGCCGAACCATCCGGCCTCTCGTCCTTATCCAATAAGGGTTTTTGGAGTCAAGCTTCATCAATCTCGACCGTATGGCTTCTGGCACGAAGCCCGTTCGCCTGATCCACCCGAAACCAAACTCACAATGCGCGCATCCAAGCTCCCAGAGGAATTATGAAATCCAAAAGCATCCATGCACCGGATCTGACCCAACGTCCGCCACGCAGCCCGCGTGCGACGCTGGGCGGCTACGCGATTTTGCCGCGCTGCCTCGACAAGGGCCGCGCAACCATCGCCGGCAAGAACGGCGAGTACAAATTCGCCTGTCCACTCGACCAGAGGTTGTTCGAGTTCGCGGGCATCAAGGCCGACGACCTGAAGAAGCAATTGGCTCTCGGCAAGGGCGACGGGGAAATACTGGAGTGGGTCACCGCCCACTCCCAGAACAAGCGCGAGCCATGGGAAATCGCCCAGTGGACCGCCCTCCAAGGGCAGCGCGGCCCGGCCGATTTGGAGTCACGGGAGTATTTCAACGGGATGCTGGCGAAGCTCAGCAAGGAGCGGGAAGACATTGTCTCGTGGGCCGACCTGCTCGATCTCGACGACTACGTGAGTTTTGGCGGCAAAGCCTGAACGCCGGTGCCACCGGCCCTGAAGACCCCGATTTCAGCCCTCGCCGACCTGTCGGGTCTTCTTCCTCTCGTGCCACGCCCGCATCGCCAGCGCGAGATTCTCGCGATGTTCCGCCGAAAACGGACGCCGCCGTTTCGCGGATATCGTCCTGGAGGCGACATTCACCGCAGCCCGTCCGGCCTGATCGAATTCGTTCAAGCTGGTCGCCCACAAGTGATCCTTCCACGCGCGGTAATGACGGTCCTGCCATTCGGTGACCGCCTGCTCCCAGCCAATATCGCGCCCGTGTCTCTCGCTCTCAATCCACTTGTAGGTTTCGATTTCCTCCTGCTGCGACCACAGGATTTCAAACAGAGACGGTTCCAGACCGCGCTCGCGGATGTTGCGCTTCCAACTCGAGAAATGCCTTTGCTTCCACTCCTCGCTGGCCCGCTTCCACCCGATATCACGGCCCGCCTTCTCGCTCTCGATCCAACGATACTTTTCAATTTCCTCTCGCTGGGATCGAATCAGCTCATCAGCGAGGAGGTTGTTGGTTTTCACTAGACTCCTCATCTCGCGCCCCCTCCTTTTAAGGGCCAAGAACCGCTTTCCTCTTTAGCACGAATCAAACCGAACCTGCTCAAGCGAAGACTTGCGTGCTTGCGTAGCGCCTTCTCGCCAAATAAGTTACGAGACAACGACTTCGCAACCGCGCGAGCCGATTGCGTAGGCTGGAATGCTCTGCCGTGCCCAACGTGCACAAACATCAACAGCACGGGCAATCAGAACGCACTGCCCGGTGACGACCCGAAGACTTCCCTCCAGGTCATCCATGACGGCAGCCCTCTCGTAAAAAGGGGTTGAGATTTCGCGGGAAACGTTATACCCATTAGCTCGCCCCGTTTGTCACGAGAAATGAGAGGAAGACGCCCATGACCAAGCCCCATGTGAAGTTGTTTATCCCTGGCCCCGTGGAGGTTGCCGAGGATACGTTCGCGGCCATGAGCCAGCCCATGATCGGGCATCGGGGAACCGGTTTCCAGGAACTGTACGCCGCGATCCAGCCGAAATTGCAGGCGATTCTCTACACGAAGAATCCCGTCTTCATTTCCACGTCGTCGGCTTGGGGCGTTATGGAGGCCGCCGTCCGTAATCTCGTCGGCAGGAAAGTGCTCAATTGTTGCTGTGGCGCGTTCTCGGACAAATGGTTCGACGTGAGCAAGCGTTGCGGCAAGGACGCCGAGGCGCTCAAGGTCGAATGGGGCCAACCGATCCTGCCGGAAATGATCGATGCGAAATTGAAGACCGGGCAGTTCGACGCGCTCACCCTCATCCACAATGAAACGTCCACGGGATTGATGAACCCGATCGCCGACATCGCAAAGGTGATGCGCAAATATCCCGAGGTGATGTTCATCGTCGATAGCGTCAGCTCCATGACCGCCGTGAAGATCGAGATGGATGCCCTCGGCATCGACGTGTTGCTCGCGGGCACGCAGAAGGCGTGGGCGATGCCGCCGGGCCTCGCCGTGCTCGCCGTGAGCGAACGCGCGTTGAAGAAGGCCGAAACGATTCCCGGCCGCGGGTACTATTTCGACTTCCTCGAGTTCAAGGCGAACCATGACAAGAACATGACGCCGTCGACCCCGAGCATCGCGCACATCTACGGATTACAGTTCAAGCTCGGCCAGTTCGAGAAGGAGGGCATCGAGAACCGGTACGCCCGCCACGCCGCGATGGCGCGGAAGACCCACGAGTGGGCGAAGTCGCGCGGGTTCGAGCTTTTCCCGAAAGCGGGTTATGAATCCCTCACGCTCACCTGCGTGAAGAACAACAAGAACATCGACGTGGCCAAACTGCAAAAGGCGCTCAAGGACAAATACAAGGTGCTCATTGACGGCGGGTACGGCCAGATCAAGGGCAAGACGTTCCGCCTCGCGCACATGGGCGATGAGACGCTCGACACCGTGTCGCAATTGCACGTCATGCTCGATGATTGCCTGAAGTCGTTGTGACGATTACGAAAAGCGCCGTGCTCGACGCCGTCGCATCGCTGATGCGGCGGCGTTTCAACGCGGACGCCGAACGCGATAAACCGTTCGTTTGGGGCGACACGACGATCACCGCCGACCTGTATCTTCCCAACCCGCTCCATTGCATCGTGCAATTCGATGACGCAGCCCATTGCACACGCGAACGCGCCAAAACCTTCGCGAATTATCCGTCCGACACGCCACTCAACTTCGACGTGCGCCGCTACCAAGCCGACCAGACGGCCGGCGATGCCACCGTCGCCCAATCCGACGTGCTCGCCGATCTCCTTGCGCCGAAGCACGGGTTCAACCCAACTGTCCGTATCCGGTTCGATGAAATTGACGAGCTCAGCGGTCCCCTGGCCGATCGCATCGAATCCCTCCTCTCGAAGCGATTCGCCTTTCACGCCGGCACCACCTTCCACCTCATGGTCGACAACGCCGGTGCCAAGCCCCATTCCCAGACGATGCACCGGAATTTGTCGGACTAGACACCCTAGATGTATATCGAGTCCTTGATTGACAATCTTCCTTAAATACCACACATTTGTGTGGTATGACGGCGCGACGCCAACGAATCCTTCATATCGACGGCGATTCGTTCTTTGCCTCGTGCGAGATCGCGCTTGATACATCGCTAAAAAAGAAGCCTGTCTTTGTCGGCGGGGGACGACGCGGCGACGGCATCGTGATCGCCGCCAACTACCTCGCGAAAGCCTACGGCATCATCACCGGCATGGCGTGTTTCGAGGCCAAACACAAATGTCCTAACGGCGTGCTGGTGCGTCCGCACTATGACGATTACCGACGCCTCTCATTGGAAATTTTCCGGCGTGTGCGCCACTACACTCCCCTGCTCGTGCCGACCTCCATCGACGAAGGGTTCCTCGATTTCACCGATTCGCCTGCCGTGTTCCGCTGTCGCACACCGGCGCAACTGATCACCCGCATGCGGAACGAATTGAGCGAAGAAGTTGGCGTGCCGGTGTCGATGGGGCTCGGCTCCTCACGCTGGCTGGCGAAGTTGGCGACCGAACATTGCAAGCCCGACAATTTCTGCGAAGTCCCGGAAGACGAGGACATGGAACGCGAGTTCGTCCGCGATATACCTGTCCAAAAACTGGCGGGGATCGCCAAACGTCGCGCGTTGTCGCTCCGCGCACTCGGCATCTGGACACTCGGCGACGTAGCGCATCTGCCGTTGGGATTGCTGGAGAAACGCTACGGATTCTTCGGCCTCGAACTCTGGCTGCTGGCCACGGGACAATTTCGCGAACGCTTGTCGCTGGCCAACAAGCCCCGCACCTGCATCGGCAGCGCCACCACCCTGCCCGACGACGAGCCTGACTACGAAACCGCCCTGCTGTTCTTGCTCGACCAGACCGAGCGGACGATGACGACGTTCTTCCGTGAAAATCTCAAGGCCCGCGAGATGGGCGTGTACGTGCGTTTCAAAGACATGGAAGGCCACGGCGCGAGTGTGAAATTTCCGTCGGCGCAATTCGAGCCGCGCCGGATCAATCCCTACGTGGAACAATTATTCCGTCAGCTTGTCGCCCATCAGGAACAGCCGATCCGCCAGGTCTGCATCAATTTCTGGAACATGCAACCGCTGGAACTCGAACCCGACATGTTCAACAACGACGTGGAATACAAGCGCCGCGAATTGCATCATGCGTTGGAGGAAATCGAGGCAAGTTACGGCAAACGCAGTGTCAAAACCGGCACGCGCATGCTGCTGGAACGGGAAGCGGCGTATCTGGTCGGCGAGAAACCCAAATGTCCGTTCATTCCCCAACGCGAAATGGAAATCAAGATGGACAATATCCCCGAGCCGATGCTCGACTTGGTTTACGAGGACGAATGGACACCACTGGAGGGCGAAGCTCCCGCCGAGCCGTTGCCGTTACCTCGCACGTGGGGCCGCTCCACCAGCCGCACGTCGAAGTTTATATAATAAATCCTCACCACGAAGCCACGAAGAGCACGAAGGAACTACAGTACAAACCGTTTGATCCCCTGCTTTAGTAGCGGAACGTTGAAATTGATAAGCAATCCAGTGGGAACTCGTGCCAGTTTCATGTAGGTCAATACCTGGGCTTCGTGAATCGGCAGCAATTGCTCGATACTCTTCAATTCTACGACCAATTTCCCATCTACAAGCAAGTCGATCCGGTAGCCACAATCCAATCGCACGCCTTTGTACTCGACGGGCAAATCCAATTGTCTTTGGAACGGCAGTTTGGCGCACGATAACTCGTGCGCCAAACACTGCTCGTATGCGGACTCAAGAAGACCCGGTCCAAGATTCCGATGAACCTCCAAGGCATAGCCAATCACCATCTTGGACAACTCATCAAATTCCATCTTCGTGACCTTCGTGTCTTCGTGGTGAACTGAGCCCTTACAACTTCCCCTTTGTGCTCGGCACGCCTTTGACGCGCGGGTCGCGCTGGCAGGCGAGATCGAGGGCTTTCGCCAGCGCTTTGAAAATCGCCTCGACGACGTGATGCGGCTCGTCGCCGCGCAGCACATCGACGTGCAGATTGCACCGGGCTTCGTTGGCAAAGCCCTGCAGAAATTCTTTCACCAAACCAACACGAAATTCATGTTTCCGACCGAGCGACACGTTGGCGATGCGACTCCAGTTCTTCGCTTCAAATACGAGGAACGGTCGGTTGCTGAAATCCAGAGCGATGCGCGCCTGGGCCAGCGTCTCGTCCATCGGCACCACCGCCCAGCCGTAGCGCCGAATCCCGCGTTTGTCGCCGAGAGCCTGCACGAACGCCTGCCCCAGCGCGATACCAATGTCCTCGACCGTGTGATGCGCGTCCACGTCGAGGTCGCCCTTCGCCTTAATGGTCAAATCGCACAACGAATGTTTCGCCAGCAACGTCAGCATGTGGTCGAAGAACGGCACACCCGTCGACACATTCGCCTTTCCCTTGCCATCAATCGTCAAGGCCAGTGAAATCTTCGTTTCCGCCGTATCGCGTCGAACTCTAGCGGTTCGCTTTTTCAACGGTCTCCTTCGTAGCTTCCAAAAACCTGTCCATTTCTTCGTCCGTTCCAATCGTCACTCGCGCGAAATCGCGGATCCGATCCGCGTCCCACCATCGCACGAGAATTTTCCGCGCGCGCAGTTCATCAAACCACTGTTTCGCGGTCACCAGCGCCGGCGGACGCGCAAACAGGAAATTCGTTTGCGAAGGATAAACGAAGAAACCCAGCTTGGCGAGCGCCGAGACGGTGCGTTCCCGCGTGGCGCAAATCTTCTTCACGTTTCCCTGGAAATAGCCCCACTCGTCCAGCGTGGCTTCCGCGCCGAGTTGGCTGAGACGGCTGACATTGTAGCTGTCTTTCACCTTGTCAAGCGCGGCGATCAACTCGCGCGACCCGGCAGCCCAACCGACGCGCATCCCGGCAAACGAAAATGCCTTCGAAAACGTTCGCGCTACGATCACGTTGTCGTATTCCCGCGCGAAGTCGAGGCAGTCCTCGGCGGCGAAATCGACATACGCCTCATCGATCACGACCGCCCCTTCGGTCTCTTCGATGACGCGTTGCAGTTCGACGCGCTGCAGCCACACGCCACTCGGCGCATTTGGCTGGGTGATGAATACCAGTTTCACGCCCGCAAGCTTCGCGAGCAACGGCGGGTGCGCCGTGATCTGAAAGTTTTCGTCCAACGGCAATTCCACTTGCGTCGCGCCCTGGATGTTTGCCAGCACGGGATACAATGAATAGCTCGGCCAAAAGTACGCGAGCTTCTCGCACTCGCCGCAGAACGCGCGCACGCACAGGTTCAGGATGTCGTCGCATCCGTTGCCGATGACGATCTCGTCCGGATCGAAGCCGTAAATCTTGCCAAGCTTTGTTCGCAGGCCGGAAGACGTCGGATCGGGATACAACCGCAACTTCCCGTCGATCGCCCCGCGCAACGTTTCCAGCACCTTCGGCGACGGGGGATACGGATTCTCGTTGGTATTGAGCTTGATGAGACCCGCGATCTTCGGCTGCTCGCCGGGGACATACGCGCTCATCCGCTCGATCTGACGGCGGACCAAGCTCATGGGAACCGAATCCGCGCTGATGCCACGTGCGCATCCAATCCCTCGACGCCCCCAAACGCTTCGAGCGCCGGCAACGACTTCTTGAGCGCCGAAGAGGACAATTCAATGACACTCGTGCGCCGCTGAAATTGGTCGACGGTCAGTCCGGCGAACGTCGTCCCGGCGCCGCCTGTCGGCAACTCGTGGCTGGGACCCGCAAGGTAATCACCCACCACCGTCGGCGTGTAGGGGCCGAGAAAGATGGCACCCGCAGTCTTGATCGCCTTCAACACTTTCCGATTGTTCTTCGTCATCAACTCGCAATGCTCGGGAGCAAATTGGTTGGTGATAGCGATGGCCTGCTGGATGTCTTTCGCCAGAACGCAAACGCCACCATTCATCAGCGCGCGCCGAACAAATTCACATCGCTTGAGACCGCTCGCCTGCTTCTCTATCTCGGCTTGTGTCGCCTCCAACACCCGCGTCGATGTCGTCACGAGCCACACGCGTTCGTACCCGCTGCCGTGCTCGGCTTGGGCCAGCAGGTCCGCCGCAATGAACGCCGGCTCCGCCGATTCATCCGCCACGACCAGCAATTCACTCGGCCCCGAAAGCAAATCGATGCCGACGTAACCAAAGAGCAGTTTCTTCGCGGCGGTTACATAAGCGTTGCCCGGACCGAAAATCTTCACGACACGCCGAATCGATTGTGTCCCCAGCGCCATCGCCGCGATGGCCTGCGCTCCACCGAGTTGATAAACTTCCGTCGTGCCCGCGATGTGGGCCGCGTAAAGCAACGATGGATTAACCGGCGGCGGCGAACAGACGACGATCTCCGGGCAACCCGCCACTTTCGCGAGTGTGACCGTCATGAGCGCGGTCGACACCAACGGCGCTGTCCCGCCTGGCACATAAATGCCAACGCGTTGAAGCGGATCGAACTTCTCGCCGACGGCGCCACCCTGAGCGTTACGCATCCGCCAATTCTTGCGCAACGACCGCTTGGCAAAAGCAGCGATATTCTTGTGCGAAGCAGCGATCGCCCGAGCCAACTTCGATTCCGGTTTTACCGGTTTTCCCGTGATGCGCAATTCGGATGGCTTCAGACGGACTTGATCGAAGCGCTCCGTCAATTCCACCAGCGCATCGTCACCCCGACTCCGCACGTCACCAATGACCCCGCGCACGCGCTCCTCGATTTGCGGATCAAACAGGCTCGATGCCGCGCACGCCTCGGCGACAGCGCCAGCGAAATCCGGTTGATCGAATCGCAGGGTTTTCATGTGAATTGGGCCGGAATGGTACTCGACACTCGCCCCACTGCGCAAGCGTGGCCGAGAACACACCATATCATGTTCGCCTCCAAGGCGTTACATTGCAGCTGCGCAGTTCTTTCACCTCGCCTCGGCCAGTGCGGGATACCCCAGCGCGCCACCCTGAAATTGGGCTCGTTATTGGCTTCGTTTTGGTAACTTTTCCACGCCGGCTTGATCAGAATTGGGTTCGTTTGGTAATTTATCCCCCTGGCCCCCATTCCCTGTCGCAATCTCCCTCTCAAACTCGTCCCCGGCGCATTCAAACGCCCCCAATACCCCACGCCTTTGTGTCCATCCGCATTCATTCGCGGTCGAGAATCGTCATTGTGTCGTCGTATCCCGTCTTTCGTTCTCGGCGCTTTCATTCAATCATCAACAAATCATGCACAAACCGACGCATCATATCGCATACGGATATGAAAATCAACTCTGAAATTGATAACTGTGCGGAAGCCCCTTCCGCTATTGCCCAGCCGCCGCGCACCTGCTAATATTTGCCTCCATATTCGGCTGCCTTATGCCCGCCAAAGCGCCTGCGAGTGCGAGGCCAAGGCGCAAAAGAAGGCGACGGAGGAGATGATCTCGGATGAAAATCCCATCCAACTGGGACGTTGGGCCGTGGAAGGAGGTTTCCCTCTCAGAGGGGATACGCGTCGTCGAAACCCCAAATTTTGACATCTTTTGCCAATTCGCTAACCTCGGTTTTGGCGACTTCGATTGCAGGTATCTGTGGCGAGGCCAGAGGCGCGCAGAATGGGAAATCACCTCCACTCTTGAGCGCGCTGGCGGAAGAGACGTAGATAAGCTGTGGATCTTCCGTAACGCGGTGGCGAGGTCCTCAAGCACGGAGTACGACATGTCAAACAAGAACCCACACGCGGAGGAGGTTCAGACGAAACTGTGGGCCCTCGGACAACACTACGGCTTAGCGACTCCACTCACGGATTGGACAGTTTACCCATACGTTGCCCTGTTTTTTGCTTTCGCAGAACCCGAGGATGGCGCCGCCGGCTTCCGAGCGATTTTCGCGATCGACTGGGAGAGCGTCAGCTCTGTTAACTATCACATAACGCAGCGGGACGGCATGGAGCCGTTCAAGAACAAGTTAGAGAACCCCCCATATTCGGACGAATTCAAAAAGTACATCGAGCAGAACTTCGGGCTCAGAGGTGATACGGCCAAGCTTCTGGAGCAATCCGACATCGCGCAGCACATGAGGGAAGCGATCTGTACAACCCAGTACGAACGTCTGAAAGCGAAGCAACTGCGGATATATCGCCCCGAATCAACCGAGAACCGACGAATGAATTGCCAGGGCGGCTGGCACATGCGCACTCCCGAGGGTACGTCAGTCGAGGCTTGGATACGGGCGAACTGGAAGCGCCTTAACGAACTGCGTGGCTTCCTCCCGCCCGACCGCCTCGTCCCCCGAATAATGACAAAGGTCATGATTCCCAATACGGAGAGGACGGCCATTCTGAGATGCCTGAACAAGATGAACGTCAACTATCTGAGCCTGTTTCCAGACCTTGAGGGAGCAGCAAAATATTCCAATATGGCGGTCAAAGAGCGTCGCCTAGGTATAGGGCTAAGGGAGTATTAGCCACATTTGCTGCTCGCGGCTCCTCGCGAGCCGTTTTCAAGGGGAAGTTCATGGGGCTTCTCGTGGTGAAAAACCCGTGGCCATCCGTGCGAATCAGTGGCTCGATCTTCCACCCCATCCCCATCAACTATCAGCCATTAGCCATCCCCCGTCACTCCCACTCGATGGTGCTGGGAGGCTTGCTGGAGATGTCGAAACAAACGCGGTTGACGCCCTTGACTTCATTGATGATACGGGTGGAAAGCCGCGCGAGAAGATCGTACGGCAGCCGCACCCAATCGGCGGTCATGCCGTCGACGCTTTCCACGGCGCGGATGGCGACCACGTTGTCATACGTCCGCTCGTCGCCCATCACGCCCACGGTCTTCACCGGCAGCAGCACGGCAAACGTCTGCCAGATCTTGTAATAGAGGTCGGCCTTCTTCATCTCATCGATGACCACCCAATCCGCCTCGCGAAGGATTTGGAGGCGTTGCGGGGTGACGGCGCCCAGAATGCGCACGGCCAAGCCAGGCCCGGGGAATGGCTGACGCCAGACGACTTCCCGCGGCAGGCCGAGTTGCGCGCCAACTTCTCGAACTTCATCCTTGAACAGCGCCCGAAGCGGTTCGAGCAATTCAAATTTCATATTCTTGGGCAAGCCACCGACATTGTGGTGGGACTTGATCATGGCCGCGGGGTTGCCCGCGATAGAAACGCTCTCGATCACGTCGGGATACGTCGTGCCCTGGGCCAGGAACCGCGCCGCCCCGGCTTTCTTCGTCGCCCGCTGGAACACCTCGACGAACGTGCGGCCGATGATCTTGCGTTTCCGCTCGGGATCGGTCACGCCACGCAGCTTGCGCAGAAACACGCCGGTGGCGTCCTCGTAGTGCAATTTGATGTGCAGGTTACGGCCAAATACCTGCCGCACGCCGTCCGCTTCGGCTTTGCGAAGCAGGCCGTTGTTGACAAATACGCAGGTGAGTTGATTGCCGATCGCCCTGTGAATGAGCGCCGCCGCCACACTGGAATCCACCCCGCCCGACAACCCGAGAATCACGCGGTCTGGCCCCACCGTGGTGCGAATCTCTTCCACGGTGTGGTCGATGAACGATTTCATCGTCCAATTCCGGCCGCATCCGCAGACGCCGTGGACGAAGTTCGAGATGATCTGCTTCCCGTTGGGCGTGTGATGGACTTCGGGATGAAATTGCAGGCCGAAGTGTCCGCGCGTCGGATGGGCGATCGCCGCGTAGGGTGAGTTTTGGCTGTGCGCGACGGAGACGAAGCCTGCGGGTACTTTCGTCATTTTGTCGCCGTGGCTCATCCACACCTGTTGGCGGGAATCCATCGTCGCGAACAGGGGGGAATCCCCCGTGATCTCGACTTCCGCGTGGCCGTACTCGCGTTTGTCACCTTTTTCGACCCGGCCACCGAGTTGATGCGCCATCAATTGCATTCCATAACAGATACCGAGGACCGGAATGCCGAGGTTCCAGATCGCCGGGTCACCATGCGGCGCGCCTTTGCCATACACGCTGGCGGGTCCGCCGCTGAGGATCAGGCCGCGCGGCTTGAGGGCCGCGAGTTTTGCCGCCGAGGTGTCAAACCGCAGGATTTGCGAGAAGACCCGGCACTCCCGAATCCGCCGGGCAATCACCTGGGTGTATTGCGACCCGAAATCGAGAATGACGATTTGCTCCATATGTTTGACATCGGTCATCTCGCTGCCTTTCTCCTCTTGTCGC
Organism: Verrucomicrobiia bacterium; assembly: GCA_050015495.1. Classification (GTDB taxonomy): domain Bacteria; phylum Verrucomicrobiota; class Verrucomicrobiia; order Palsa-1439; family Palsa-1439; genus Palsa-1439. The sequence continues at coordinate 25,434 of JBEKBH010000018.1, read as the reverse complement.
GGTAGACCGCTTTGCGTTCCCGCACGGTGAAACCAATTTGTCTTCTCGGCAGTTCGGGCTTGGACTCCGGCGGACCGAGCAGTTGGCGAATCACATCAAAGAGATGGCGGATGGCGACGTCGTGGCCGGTCAGGCGACGCTCCAATTCCACGAACTGGCGGACCAATTCGTGATGGTTGGCAAACGTCTCACGCATTTGCACGAAGGCGCGGACGACGAGTACACTCATCAGCACCGCCTGCGGGCTGTTTAGCACCGTCGCGGTCATGATGGCCCCGTGCTCGGTAAATGCGAGGGGCAATTTACGCCGCCCGCCATAGCCGGAACTTGATGTTGCAAAATGCAACATCAAGTTGTCGAATTCTTCGCGCGTCAACTCAAACACGAAATCAGGGGGAAACTTCTTCCGATTGCGGCGGACTTGTTGATTGAGCCTCGCAGTGCTGACACCGTAGATGCGCGCCAAATCCGCGTCGAGGATCACCTTTTGCCCACGAATCACATAAATGCACTGCTCAACCCGTTCGATCGGGATTATGGAGTCTTTATCAGGCATAGGTCACTTACTGCCCATGCCGACGCCCTGAACGGTCTGGAAAACCTTGCCTTCGGTCTTGATGGCGGGGGCAATGATGATTTCGGTCTCCTGAAACTCGCGGATGCTGCGCGCTCCCACGTTGCCCATGCAGGTCGCCAGCGCGCCGACGAGGTTTTGCGAGCCATCATCGAGGTCGGCGGGGCCGAAGAGGATCTGCTTGAGCGTGCCCGTCACGCCGACGCGGATGCGCGTCCCGCGCGGCAGGTTGGCGTGGGGCGTGGCCATCCCCCAATGGAATCCTTTGCCCGGCGCTTCCTTGGCGCGGGCGAATGCGCTGCCGATCATGACGGCGTCCGCCCCGCAAGCGAACGCCTTGCAGATATCGCCGCCCTTGCTCATGCCGCCATCGGTAATGATCGGCACGTATTTTCCGTTGTTCTTGAAATGGTAATCGCGCGCCGCGGCGCAATCGACCGTCGCCGTGACCTGCGGCACGCCCAGTCCGAGCACGCCGCGGGTCGTGCAGGCCGCGCCCGGGCCAACGCCGATGAGCAGGCCCGCCGGTCCGCACTGCATCAGTTCCAATGTCACATCGTAGGTCACGCAATTGCCGATGATCACGGGGATTCGCATGGCCTTGCAGAACGCGGCGAGATCAAGCGTCTTGTACTCGCTGGAAATATGGCGCGCCGTGGAAACGGTTGATTGCACCACGAAGATGTCGGCACCGGCTTCCTGGGCAATCGCGCCGAAACGCTCGGCCCGTTGCGGGATCGAACTGACCGCGCACAACACGCCAGCGTCCTTGATCTCCTTGACACGGGCGGCCACGAGCTCTTCCTGAATCGGTTCGGTGTAGATCCGCTGAAGAAGGTGTGTCGCCTCTTCCTTGCCCGTGTTGACGATCTTGTCGAGGACTTCCTCGGGGTTTTTGTAGCGTGTTTGCACGCCTTCGAGGTTGAGCACAGCGACGCCACCGAGTTTGCCCATCGCGATGGCAAACCTTACGTCGACGACGCCGTCCATGGCGCTGGCCATGATGGGCACGGTGATTTTGTGCGGGCCGAGTTGGAAGCTCGTGTCCACTTCGTTGGGGTTAATGGTGAACGATCCCGGCACCAACGCAATCTCGTCGAATCCGTAGGTAACGCGGGCCTTACGATTTCTTCCAATCCACATGCCCATGGTGGAAAACCTCCATGCTTTTCAGACGGTCAACTGCCTTGTCTTTCGGTTTTGGCGGGCGTATTCGCTGGCCCCGATGAAATTCGGGACCGCGCCCCCTCTCGCACTCTCATTCATACAGACCGGCGGGAACCAAGACAATCCTCAAGTGAGCAAGAAGTTGGGAAAAAAGACTGGCCGGAGTCGAGGCACTTCAATGCCGCGATGACGCTGCTGTGTCGCTATTGGTCACCGACGGCAGCTGGGTCGCCCAGAGAAACCGCAAGACGCCCCAGGTCAGCGGGGGCGCGCCGCTGACGTGCTCGGCTTCGAAACGAAACTGCCGCGCGATGTCCAGGGCTTGAGCGTCCACGCCATCATCCCCGCTGGACCGATCCACCAGCGTGTAGAGAACCAGACCATCCGGGTTGACACCGACACGAATTTGGGTGGGCGTGAGGGGCACGGCGCTATTGATCGTCGGTAGGGATGGTTCCGATGCGACACTTCGATTCTCCAACGCCCCGAGCACCCGGTAGACGGATCGATTGACCGAGATCGGCAGCCCAAGCGGCTCGTCGTCGTTCGACTCCTCGGAAAGCGCCGGGGTCTTCTCCGCTGCTGTCAGTACGGCTGCATCGACCGGCACCGGCTGCAGCAGCGGCAGTGGCGCACCCGGAGCCGTGACACCCAGAAACGCCGGCTGTTGGTTCCAACCCAAATCGCGCTGACTGGCCTCGATCCTCCGCGCCCACAGGTGCTCGGAAAAGCCGTGCGAACTGGGTAACGACATCAGGCTCGGGTCGAATACGTCGGCAACGACGTAAGCGGGTTCGGCCACCAACAAAGGATCCTGACGGGGCGCCGGCATAAAATTGATACGAGGAACTTCGCGAGCAGCCGCAGTCAGCGAAACGCCGGAAACCCGGAAGAAAAGAAACATCGCCCCGAACGCCACGATGGACCCGGCCAGAATCCACAGCATCAGTTGCCCTTGCGCGAAGGACAGCTTGGGAACGCGCCTCATGGCCACTCAGTTCGCCGGGCTCGCCGCGGGCCCCTCCGGGCGCGCGGCCATGTTGACCGTCGTAATGCCCGCCCGATTCGCGGCGCTCATGATCTCCGTCTCGGTCCCAATAGAGATCTGCTTATCGGCCTTGATGATCAACTCGCGTACCCGGGTTTGTTGGACAGCCTCGCGTAACGCCTGCTCCAACTTATCGATGGAGATCGGTTGATCGTTGAAAAAGAGCAGATCGTCCCGGGCCGCGGTGACAACGAGGGTTTGGAAGTTGCCGGTTAACGGTGTCATCCCCGCCGCCGGCAGTGATACGCCGAAGCCCGATTGCATCACGAGGGACGAATTGAGGACGAAAAACAGCAGGAGCAAGAACACCACGTTCACCAATGGCGCGGGATCCACCATCCCTTTGGACATCTGGCAGTGCGTTTTGAACGTCATCGCATCTCCACCACCTTCGCCGACTGTTCGCCGCCTTCTTCTTTGCGGGCGAGATACTGGACCGTCTCGTTGGCGGCCTTCTCCATGTCGAGCACCAGATTCTGCACACGACTGACAAGATAGTTATACGCGATGTAACTGGGAATCGCCACGACCAGCCCGCCGGCTGTCGTCAGCAACGCCTGCCAGACGCCACCCGCGAGTTGTCCGGCCGTGGTCGCCTGGGTGATCTCGATCACCATGAACACCCGGATCATGCCCCACACCGTGCCGAGAAAGCCGATCAACGGCGCGATCTGGGCAATGGTCACGAGCACGGGCAGGTGGCGCTCGAGGCGCGTCACTTCCGTGCGGGCTGTGTCCTGGACGGCCTCCCGAATCTCGTCGCGTGATCGATCGTGGTTGAGCACCGCCGCCATGACCACCTGCGCCACCGGGCCAGCGGTGTCCCGGCAGGTGTCGATGGCCTCCTTGACATTGCCGTGCTTGAGGGAGTTCAGGATGCCATTCACGAAATCGTTCGTATGAATCTGCGCGCGGTGGTAATGGAACAGCCGCTCTAAAAATATCGCAATCGCCCCAATGGCGCAGATGAGGATGAACCACATCAACGGCCCGCCTTTTGCCATAATCGTCAGCATGTCTTACCTTTGCTTACCCCAGTTATGCCACAGTTTCAACGCCAAACCGAGCAAGTTGCGTGCTCAGAACAGGATCAAATGCTCGACGCGCAGCTTGCGAACGCGCTCCTCGAGCAACGGTTTCATATCGGGACACAGTCCCACGAGTTTCTGGTAGAGAATAATGGCATCGCGCCATTGTTGACGCTGCTCCTTGATTCCACCAGCGGCCAGACCCGCCTTGCACATCCAGAAACGCTCGGGCGGCGCGTTCGGGTCCGGCGCGGCCGCTTCTTCATACACCGCCTTGCTGTACCATTCAAACGCATCCTCCAGTTTCGTCGCCTTCTCGAACGACCGGCCAATGTCGTAGTACAACTGGTTGCGTAGCACCGGGTCGCCCTCCCGCGCGGCGTCCAACGCACGCCGATAACTCGGGATGGCCTCCTCAAAGCGACCCAGCGTGAATTGCATGTCCCCTTTGCGTCCATACGCCTCGGACAGGAGATAGCAATCGGGAAAATCCTTGGTCAGCGCATCGAATACGAGCAGCGCGTCGCCAAACTTGTTGAGTTCACTCAGCGCGTCGCCTTCCCCGAACCGGGCGTCGCAACGCAACCCGGAGTCGGGAAAATTCTTCAACAGCGCCTCGTACAATTCAATGGCAGTCGTGTAATCCTGGCGCAGATAGGCGGCGCGCCCGGCCATGTACTGCGCGGTGTCGGCCCCCTGGCTGCCGGCGTAGTTCTTGACGAGCAATTGGAACTGCTCCTGCGCCTTGATGTAATCCTTTTGCTTCATGTAGTAACTGGCCACCCAAAACTGGATGTCCGGCGCGAGGACGGACTGGGGAAATTTCTTCAGGAACTCATTGAAGTCCGCGAGCGTTTTCTCCGGCTGCCCTTTCAGCGCGTAGCACCAGCCGCGATTGTAAAATGCGCGCTGTCCCAGCTCGGTATCGGGCGCGGTGGCGATCAGTTTTTCGAATTCGACCGCCGCGTCGTCATACTTGCCCTCGCGCTTGAACGATTCGCCGATGGCCAGACCGGCCTTGGCCGCCCATTCAGTCTGGGGATAGTTCGTCACCACCACTCCAAAAGCGGCCCGGGCATCCGATTCCCTGCCGAGGCCGCCGTCGATCACTCCGATGCTGAACTGCGATTCGGCGGCGTGCGCGCTGTTGGGGAACTGTTGCACGAGCGACTCGAACACGTGGACCGCCGCCTCGCCGTTATGCGTGCGTTGGTACGCCTGACCGAGCTGGAACATGGCGCGGTCGAGCAGCTTGGTTTCGGGATATGTGCTGATCAGGCGCTGGTAATCCCCAATCGCATCGGCGTACTGGCCCAGGGCGAACTCGGCGTCCCCCGTCTTGAACAGCGCCTCGGCAGCAATGGCAGGATCCGTGGCGAGCGCGGCGGCTTGACGGAGATACGGAAGCGCGTCGGACATCTTATCGAGCTTCCACGCGCACCAGCCCGCATCGAGATTGGCTTTGGCCACCAGAGCGCTCTGCGGATACTTGTCGATCAGGTTGGTATATTCCGGCAGGGCGTTGGTGAAATCGTTGCTGCTAAACAGCAGATCGCCAATCGTCATCTGAATTTCATCGGCCAGGGGATCGTTCGGTGTCGATTGCAGGTACGCCTTCAATTTCGCCACGCCATCCGCCAACTGTCCGGCCCGGACGTAGGATTCGCCGAGCTTGAGCATTGCCTCACGCTTCAGCCCGCGGTCCTGCGTCAGCGCCAGTGCCTGGGCAAACGACTGGGCGGCATCATTGAATTTTTGCTTCCCCCAATACACCCACCCTTCGCCGCGCCAGGCCTTGGCGGCCAGTTCGCCCGTCACGGGTTTGTTGGGGCTGGACTTGTAAGAATCGATGACCGCCCCGTAGCGCTTGAGCGCTTCGTCCGCCTGCTTCCGTTGCGAGAGGGATTCCCCCAGCCAGATATCGGCGCGAAACGCCGCGCGCGTATTCGGATACTTCTTGACGACGGTGGCGAGTACGGCTTCCGCTTTGTCAAACTGCTGGAGTGCAAGATGGACCTGGCCGCGGAGGAGTTCGCCTTCCTGCGCGAGGTCCACTTTGGGGCCGAGCTTGTCCAACTCGTCCAGCGCCTGCATCGCCGGGTTGAAATGACCGAGCTTGAACCGGCTGAATGCGAGGCCGTACAGGGCCTGTGGCCGATAGGCGCTGTGGGGATATTTTTCGATGACCTCCGAATACCGCTGCTCGGCCTCGATGTAGCGTTCGCCCCGTGACAGCGCTTCCGCCAGCCAGAACCGAAAACCATCGGGACGCCTCTCGGTGGGCCATTTGGCCAGTGCATCCTGCAGCGTCTTGACCGCGGCTTCCCATTTGCCTTGATTCAACTGCGCTTGCGCCAGGTCCAGCACCACGCCATCGGCGCGGTCCGAATCGGGGAATTGCGCCAGGTACTCGGCAAATTGTCGTTCGGCCAGGTCGTTGAGTCCGTCTTTGAACGCGGCTTCCGCGACGCGGTAGGACCGCGCCTCGTCCGGCGTTGCCGCCGCGGCGCGACACATCTCGCCGCCGGCCAACAACACCGCGAGAATGATGTATCCCCTCCTCATGCCACTTCCTTGGACTCCAGTTATGACAGAATGTTCACGATGCCGCAAGAATTGAAGTCGGCATCATCGAAGATCCCCATAACCGCGCCATCTCCTTGCTCACTGGACGCTGTCTAGAATTGAACACCGCAAATGGCTGTCGGTTTCGGTCGCAGCTACGGAAGCCGCTCAGCCCCGTACAGGAACAACAGCAGACGCCAGACGCGCTTCGCCAGCACGTTGACGAGATGTCTACCGGAGACTGCTAGGATGATACCAAACAAATGATTCGCTGGACCCCAAGGACTGGCGGGCAGAAACTGTCTCCCCCAAAGTCAGCAAACCGGTCTTGGAGCCGCAAAAAGGCTTGATAGTACTGTCGGAGAGGATAAAATGCCGGCCAATAAAACTGAATGGCCCACGATGGTCGCGGGCCGTAGGTCATATGGGAAATGTCGATTCATACCGTTGAGGCATAATCCGGTCCGCTAAGTAGACGGGTTGTGGGATAGACTGTTAGCATCGGAGTATAAAAAGGGAGGCAAGTGTATGATCGAGCTTATTCTTTTCATTCTCCTGCCTTGCGTTGCAGGGTTGTATTTTATTTTCGTCTTGGGACGGATTTCTCTTGGGCCTTCAGTCACCCCAGAACGTACCGCCAAGGTTAGGAAGATGTACAAGATCTACGGGATGGTGTTTTTGGTGTTTGGAGTTTTGATGATTTTAATTACGTTGAGCAGTTGGTTGCACCATGGACGGTGACATTAGGAATGACATCTGTTCGTCATCGAATCTGTGGCCTCAACAACGGCAGCCTCCCGTTGCACGAATCCGCTACAGCGCTCATGACGTCATTGGAGAAATGATATGTATGGCTTGGTTGGAGGTGTCCTAGTTCTCTTGTGTGTATTGTTCCTCCCCTTGTTTTCCCGTAAGCGGCGTCGCTTCTTAAAGCTCACGCAAGGGACGCCAACATCGAAGGCGGCAGGCGTCGTCAGTGGGCAAGTGGTGAAACTGAGTGGAACGGTTGAGGCAAAACCTCCACTGCTGGAGAGTTATCTAACGGAGCACGATTGTGTGGTGTATCACAAGTGGGCCGCGGCGGAACTGTTATGGTGCGATCCGTCCACACCTGGCTCCCGAACTGGCCTGCCTCCCGGACGTGGCCATACTCTCGAAAGACATGGCGTGACATACGAGCGCAAGTGGGTGTCAATTGGGGGAGATGAGCAGATGATGCCGTTCCACTTGCACGACGATTCTGGATCGGTTCTGATTCGGCCTGATGGAGCGATCTTTGAGGCCGTTGCGACCTTGGACAAGCGGTGTAGCAAGAAAGACCCTTTTTACTATGCTAAAGTTCCACCCTCTAATGTTGAGCCTTGGCGGGATTGTAATCAGCGGGCCTTTTATGAGTGGGTGATCCCCGTCCATCAGCCGCTGATCATTGTAGGAGCGGCAAGAGCGCGGACGGACGGCCTCGGAATTGAAATCGTAGATGACCCTCTTAAACCGAAGGAGTTCTTTATTACTGCCAGAACCGCTGAGGAAGTAGCAAGATGGGGGATGGGTAAGTAGGCCTGGGTTGATGGGCTTGGGTACAATACCAGAATTCCTAATGGCCACCAGAGAGCTATGCCGACAAGCGGTCAGTCATCGACTATTGACAGTTGCGCTCGGGTCGGGGTCTGCGATGGTCATGGCCCACCGAATTCGCGCTTAATGCAGTTCGCGTGAATCATGTATTTCCCTTTCACGCAGGGGCGAATTCGCGTGTCAGTAACTTCTTAAGAAACTCACCGGTGTACGACTGTTTGCTCTGGGCCACCTGCTCGGGAGTACCTTCCGCGACGATGCGGCCGCCCGCGCCGCCGCCTTCGGGGCCGAGATCGACAATCCAGTCGGCGGACTTGATGACGTCGAGGTTGTGCTCGATGACGAGGACGGTGTTGCCGGCGTCGCGGAGTTTGTTGAGCACTTCGAGCAGCTTGGCGATATCGGCAAAATGCAGGCCCGTGGTCGGCTCGTCCAGAATGTAGAGCGTGCGGCCGGTGGCCCTCTTGGCCAGTTCCGTGGACAGCTTCACGCGTTGCGCTTCGCCGCCACTGAGCGTGGTCGCTTGCTGCCCGATTTTCAGATAACCCAGCCCGACTTCCTGGAACGTCTGCAGAATGTCGCGAATCTTCGGCACGGCCCGGAAGAATTCCTCGGCTTCATCGACCGTCAGGTCGAGAACATCGGCGATGTTGCGGCCCTTGTACGTGATTTCGAGGGTCTCGCGGTTGTAGCGTTTGCCACCGCACTGTTCGCATGTGACATACACGTCCGGCAAGAAGTGCATTTCGATCTTGATGATCCCGTCGCCCTGGCAGGTCTCGCAGCGCCCGCCTTTCACGTTGAAACTGAATCGGCCCGGGCCGTACCCGCGGACGCGAGCGTTCGGCAATTGCGCGAACAGCGTGCGGATGTGGTTGAACGCGCCCGTGTACGTGGCGGGATTCGAGCGCGGGGTGCGCCCGATGGGCGATTGGTCGATGACGATGACCTTGTCGAGTTCCTCCAGGCCGAGAATCGCCTCGTGCGCGCCGGGCCGGTCCTTGGCGCGATAGAATTTCCGGAACAACGCCTTCCGCAGGATATCGTCCACGAGCGTGCTCTTGCCCGAACCGCTCACGCCGGTCACGCAGGTAAACAATCCGAGCGGAAATCGCGCGTCGATCTTCTTGAGGTTGTTCTCGCGCGCGCCGCGGACAGTAAGCCAACCGCGCTTGGGCGCGTGGCGCGTCCTCGGCACGGGGATCTGGAGTTCGCCGCGCAGGTAGCGTCCCGTAAGCGACTTCGGCGAGTCGAGGATGTTCTGGAGCGGACCCGCCGCCACGACGTACCCGCCGTGCAGTCCCGCCCCCGGACCGAGATCGACGATGTAATCCGCGGCGCGAATCGTGTCTTCATCGTGCTCGACCACTATCACCGTGTTGCCGAGATCGCGCAGCCCCTTCAGCGTATCGAGCAGACGATGGTTGTCGCGCTGATGCAGCCCGATGCTCGGTTCATCGAGCACATACAACACGCCGACCAGACCCGCGCCGACCTGCGTGGCCAGCCGAATCCGTTGCGCCTCGCCTCCCGACAGCGTATCGCTCTGCCGTTCGAGCGTGAGGTACGACAGGCCGACGTTTTGCAGGAACGTCAGCCGCGACCTCACTTCCTTCACGATTTCGCCCGCGACCGTCTCTTCAAATTCCGACAACGCCAGCGATCCGAGGAAGCCAAGGACTTCTCCAATGCTCAGGCGGGTCACGTCAATGATGGATTTGCCGCCGACCGTGACCGCCAGGCTCTCCGGGCGAAGCCGCGCCCCCTTGCACTCGGGACACTGCATGGCGACCATGAATTGTTGCAGGCGGGTCTTGGTAAACTCGCTATCGGTTTCCTCGTACAGCCGTTCGAGGTTCGGGATGACACCCTCGAACACCTTGGTCATCTTGCGCCACGCGCCCTTGCGCCAGTAGGTGAACTCGATTTCCTCGCCGCCGGAGCCGTGGAGCAATTCCTTCTGCACTTTTTCCGGCAAATTCTTGAACGGCACCTCGAAGTCCACGCCATAATGCTTCGCGAGGCCGCGCAAGAGCATCTTGTAGTAGATGAGCAAGCGCCGACCGCCGCGCCGCCACGCCACGATGGCGCCATCGGCCACGGACTTGTTGCGGTCGGGCACGACCAAATCGGGATCCAGGAACAATTTGGTGCCAAGCCCGTGGCACGTCCGGCACGCGCCGTCCGGCGAGTTGAACGAGAAATGGCGCGGCGTGAATTCCCCGTAACTGATCCCGCACTCGGGACAGGCGTTCTGGCTGCTGAAGAGTCGCTCCGACCACGGCACGGTCACGGGCGTGGTCGCCGCGCGGTAGAGCACCATCAACAGACCCGAACCCCATTTCAGCGTCGTCTCCACGGAGTCCGCGAGGCGCGCCCGCGTTTTGGGGGCGGCGACGAGGCGGTCAACAACCAACTCGATGCTGTGGTTGCGGCGCTTGTCGAGTTTGACCGGCTCGGTCACGTCGAGGATCTCGCCGTCGACCCGCGCCCGCACGAATCCCTCGCGTTTGATGCGAGCGAACACATCGCGAAACTCGCCTTTGCGTCCGCGGATGAGCGGGGCGAGGAGCATGAGCTGGGCGCCCTCGCCCAACCCGAGGATCTGATCGACGATCTGGCTGGTGGTTTGGGTGGTGATGGGCCGCCCGCAGCGGTAGCAGTGGGGCTTGCCGATGTTGGCAAAGAGCAATCGCAAATACTCGTAGATTTCGGTGGTGGTGGCGATGGTGGATCGTGGATTGTTGCCGGCAAACCGCTGTTCGATGGCGATGGCGGGAGACAGGCCCTCGATGTAATCGACATCGGGCTTCTGGAGTTGCTCGAGGAATTGGCGGGCATACGCGGAGAGGCTTTCGACGTATTTCCGCTGGCCTTCGGCGTAGATCGTGTCAAAAGCGAGACTTGACTTCCCCGACCCACTCAACCCTGTCACCACAATCAACTTCTCACGGGGGAGATCGAGATGGATGTTCTTAAGGTTGTGCTCGCGCGCACCGGCAATAATGATTTTGTCTTTGGACATGGCCGAAACCCCCGAAATCTGGAGGTTCTCAAAGTTCCGACTATAGCACAGGTAATTGCCCTATTCCTAGCGAAATTCAAACGAAACCCGCTGGCATATCACCTGCTCAAGGTAGGGGAGACGTGGTTAATGCCACGCAAGAAAACAATGAACCCAAGGGATACAGGGAACCATGGATGCCTCGGCAGCAGAATTTGAACAAGGTGTCATGAAGCAAAACGGTAAACAGTCGGAACAGTTGCAAAAGCAGATGGAAGCACTGTACCAGAACCTGCGCACGGTCCGCCATTCGATCAATAACAACGTCGCCGTCATCATGGCGATGGCGGAATTGACCCAGCGCAACCCGGCCCAGTGCCAAAAACTCAGCCAGCTCTGCCTCGAAAAGGCCCCGCAGATCGCGGCGACCATCGGCGGCTTTACCGAGCTGTTTGAGGGCGCCGTCAGCCTTCAGGAAGAACTGGAAAGCCAGGTCCCGGCTCCGCAAGAGTCGTAGCCAGTGCGGCTAAGGTCCGCGCGGTTGCCCATCGGGGACACAAGCCGACAGGGGCCACCATCGCGGACGGGACGGTAACTCCGTGAGCACAGCGAAAGGCAAATCCAAGGACAACGCGCGCGAGCAGGCGCCCGATTGGGAAAAGGTGAACCGGCTCAAAGCCGAGTTCCTAGCCAACGTCAGCCACGAACTTCGCACCCCGATCCATGCGATCATCGGCTATACCGAATTGCTGCTCGATAGCGTGTACGGCCAGATCACCGACGAGCAGGAGGACGCCGTTGGCTTCATCCGCGAAAACGCCCAGGACCTTCTCAGTCTCGTCAACAACCTTCTCGATCTGTCGCGCATCGAAAGCGGCCGCGCCGACCTGATTCTTGAATCGTTCGATCTGCGCGACCTCGTCAGCGAGGTGATCGGCCAGCTCAAGTCCATCGCCGACGAGAAACACAACGTGCTGACTTCGGTCGTGCTCATCGACCATCCCGTCATCCGCTCCGACCGCGGCAAACTGAAACAAATCCTCATCAATCTTGTCGGCAACGCGATCAAATTCACCGACCATGGGAAGGTGACCATCGCCATCGCCGCCGACCCGAACACCAAGTCAGGCGACACCGATGCGGTCCCCCGGGTCTCTATCTCGGTGCAGGATACCGGTATCGGCATTGCGGCCGACAAACTGGGACGGATTTTTGAGAAGTTCTATCAGGTGGACAGCTCGGCGCACCGTTCGCATGACGGCACCGGCCTCGGTCTCTACATCACCAAACAGTTGCTCGATCTTCTCTCGGGGCGTGTCGACATCCACAGCGCACCCGGCAAGGGCACGACGGTCACGATCTCCCTTCCGCACAATTTCGAGGAAATCGAAGGCATCCAACGCCTGCGCTCGCGGATTGCCGCCGCCAGTTCCGCGGCGCCGTCGACTAGCGGCGACGAAAAACGCGTCGTGCTCGTCGTCAGCGAGCAACCAGACATTGCGCGCATCCTGGGGGCCGGGCTCGGCTCGCGGGAGTATCATGTCCGCACCGCGCGCGACGGCGAAGAAGCGGTGGCGCTCGCCGTCAAGCTGCGCCCGTTGGTCGTTCTCCTCGACGCGCACACCTCTTCGGCCGAACTCTGGTCGGTGTTCCAGGAGTTGAAGACCAAACCCGAGACCAACAGCATCCCCATCATTTTCCTCTCCAACGAGGCCACGGGCGGCGTTGGGACGCCGGTCACCGTTGCCACCGCGCCCAGCCCGCGCGACGTGTTGCGCAGCGTGCGCGCCGCCGCGATCAACGGCCGGAAAAACGTGTTGATCGTGGACGACGAAGAGAGTTTTCGTGACGTGCTCAAGTGCGTCCTGGATGGAGAAGGTTACCGGCTTTACGAAGCGGCTACGGGCCGGGAAGCCATCGCCCGGTTGGAGGCCGACAAGCCCGATCTGGTACTCCTCGATTTGAACCTGCCCGACACGGATGGCTGGGGTGTCATGAAATACATGACCCAACGCCCCAAGTTCAAAGACGTCGAAGTGCTGATCATTTCGGGTCTGATGCTCGACGAGCGTGAGACCGCCGAAATTGAGACCCGGGAATACGAATACATTTACAAGGGTGAGTTCAAGGTGGACCACGTGCTGGAAAGGGTCGCGGATCTCCTGGAGGTAAACTGACCATGCCGACCCTGTTGTTGGTGGAGGACAATCTCCACATTCAACGGATTTTCCAGGACAAGCTTCAGCGCGAGGGCTTTCGGGTCACGACGGCCGACGATGGCGTGGCGGGTCTGGGACGCGCCGTGGAAATTCACCCCGACGTGATCTTGCTCGACATCATGCTCCCGAAGATGGACGGATTCCAAGTGCTCACGAAACTGCGCGAGGACCCGGCGCTCTGCAACATTCCCGTGTTCATCTTGTCGAACCGCGGCACCCCCAACGACGTCCAGCATGCCACGTCACTCGGCGCACGCCACTTCTTCGCCAAGGGCACCTGCAAACTCCAGGACATTGTCCTCCACCTGCGGGCGGCATGCGGACTGAAGAAGATCCTCCTGTTCACCAGCAGCCCCCAGGCCGCCGCGCCAATCACGACCGCGGTCAATCACCCCCAGGTGCTCTGCTCCGTTGTCACCGTGCTGTTGGAAACCGTCGGCGCCGCCGAGCGGGGCGCTCCCGACCTCATCATCCTTGACGGGCGCGCGCCGAACGCGTTCACCCTTCTCCAGCAACTCAAGACGAATCCCCAAACCAAGACGGTGGCACTCATCGCGATCCGCGACCACACCCAGACACAACATCGCCTCGACGAATTCATCGACAGCGATCGCATCGGTACCGATCTCCGCTCTCTCGTGTTGAAACGATTGGGACTGGCAGAACCGGCCGTAACGACGCCGCCCCATCCGGAGTCAGCCAGCGCGGCGGCGTAGGCGTCACACCAGTGCGCACGACACGTTGCCCGCGGCGTTCAGCTCCGGGCCCGGCGACCCAAGCCGCGCCGATGCGCGAACGCCAGCCCGCACAGACCTACGCCCACCAGCCAGAGAGTGCCGGGTTCGGGAACCACGATTCCACAGCCTGACACGGGCGGCTTGCATCCGGAATCCGCGAGGCCGGGACCCGAACCCTGACACTCGACGGTCCACCGCCACGTATCCGGATTATGCGGATTCACCACGTCATACGTAATGAAGCTGTCGACGCTCCAGCCCGGAAGCGTATTCCCCGGGCCGCTCGATGTGTTGCCACTCTCGTAATTGTCGCCGTTCACGTAACCAAACCCGGAGTAGCCGGGAAAAATATCCTTCCCTCCCGACGGAGCAAACTCCACCGAGCTGCCGCATTGCTGGAGTTGGAGGGATGTGGAGAAGTCCAAGACATCGAAACTATCCTCAAAATCCCACTGCCCGGATGGCGACGTGAAATTTCCTCCACCGGTTGGCCCGGTGCCGCTGATCGTCAGCGCGAACGATGTCGGGCAATCGCTGGACCATGTGACGACCGCGAACGCTCTCGGCACAACACAGGCAAACGCCACACTCGAACTCAGCAGAATTAAACGCAGATGTTTCATATGTCAGATTCGACGGACCCTTTACAACGTTGAGATTACTTCTTAGTGGCAGGGAAATTCGAGATGTTCGGTCTCGCCCGGCAAGGGCGTACCAAACGCAATGAGGAACAACACGTCACCCATGTTGCAGTTCATAGATCCCTATTTCCCTACCACAATACTGCAGCGAGCCCACCTCAGGCTCGCGAGGAAAATAGCATACTCGGCCCATCGTTTCAAGTCAGGGTCAAAAAAGCCGCTCGTGAGAGCATTTACCTCGGCCATCATGCCACTGTAACCATCTACCGTGCAGGCATTAACCGCTCTTCCCGTATTGGCGGCGTAATCTCCTGAAAAAAGCTTCAACATCATGACCCGCAGGCGAAAACCCCACACTGCCCCGATTTCGTCGTCGCCAACGTCCCAGATACCATGACGGGGGTTGTCGTTCACGCAGTGACGCGTCGAGTTTTGCCAGAGGCCAGTCACAATCCGCTCCGATCCCGATTCGCTGTCCCCTTTGAAATTGACCCGACGGTCTGGACGTAGTACTCTCAACCTCGGAGGCGGTGGCAATCGGAACCTCGCCCTATTGAGTTGCGGGTCGAAGAGGAACATCGGTTGAACTCAAAGAAGATTTTGTTGTCGTTGGCGATGACGCTGGGAGTTCTGCAGACGGCGCGTTCCCAGATCTATTTTGCCTCCACACCGGTGAATGGCTACGTCCAACTCGCCGTCGAAGACGCGGCGGGCTCCACGTCGGCTTACGGCTCGGGCAATGCCGGGTTCGGCATCCTCAACGACACCGTGTATCTCGACCTGACTGCCGATACCATCCGCGAAGTCGGCTCGGTGTCCCTCGGCGGAAGCGGTAGCTTTACGTTCGACGATGGCCGGATTGTGCACGGATCCGGTGGCCTGCAATTCGTCGACGCCAACGTCACCGTCACCCTGAACGTGCCGAGCGCCCTGTCCTTCGATACAGGCTTTCAACCGTTGCTCTGGGTCCCCGCCATCCAAAGCTACGAGTTTACTGCTTCGCTCGGCTCGCTCCCGGTCACCGGCAACTATTCCGTCGTCACCGGAGGCCAGACCTACACCGGGCCGTTGAGCTACAATCTGTTTACGGGAATGCTCCTGCTGTTCCAGCAGGTCTCCACCTCGGGTTATCCGGCCTTCGTCACCCTCACCGGCCTCGAGGGCGGCGAACTCCAACAGCCCGGGCCGCAACTGGTCTATTTCACCGCGTTGAACGGCCTCGATATCGAACTCCAAGCGGGCGAACAGGATGGCACCTACAGTTACGGCTGGAACCTCAATCCCACTCAGGTTATGGCTGATCTCATTCCCGAACCGTCCACGTTCCTCCTCCTCGGCTTCGGCGCGATGACTCTGTGCGCATTCCTCAAACGCCAGCGCCCATAACGTCCCCCTCCAAACCGTCTACTGGCCGGTGGTCAGCACGACACGGAACCGGGCTTTGCCGCTCATCATGCGGTCGTACGCTTCCGCGGCGCGTTCCAGCGGAAAGACCTCGTTCATCGACCGCACGCCGCTGAACGCGCTGAACGCCAGCGCATCCTGCGAATCGATCGACGTGCCCGAATACCAGCCTTTCACCGACCGACCGCGCCACCTGTACCACTCTCATCTTAGCCATAATTGCCCCCAATCTCAGCTCGCGGCCGCGTCCACTTCCAACTCATCCAGCCGTTCTTCAATCGTCACCGCGGTGGACTGGACCCGGCACAAGCTCGCATACAGCCCATTCAGCGCCATCAACTCTTCGTGGGTGCCGCGCTCGATGATGTGGCCGGCTTTCAACACCAGGATCTGGTCGGCATTGCGCACGGTCGAGAGCCGGTGGGCGATGACGAAACTCGTGCGGTGCGCCATCAGGCGTTCGAGCGCTTCCTGAATCAGTTTCTCCGTCGCAGTATCCACGCTCGCGGTCGCCTCGTCCAAAATCAGAATCGGCGGATCCTTCAGCAACGCCCGCGCGATGCTCACGCGCTGTTTCTCGCCGACGCTGAGTTTCACGCCGCGCTCACCCACGCGCGAATCGTATTTCTCGGGCAACCGCATGATGAACTCGTGGCAATTGGCCGCCTGCGCCGCTGCGATCATGTCCGCCTCGCTGGCGTCGAGCCGGCCATACAAAATGTTCTCGCGGATCGTGCCATTGAACAGGAACGCCTCCTGCGACACGATGCCGATCTGCCGCCGCAGTGAGTCGAGCGTCACCTCGCGGATGTCCTGCCCATCGATGAAAATCTGTCCCCGCGTCACGTCGTAGAACCGCGGCAGCAGATTCACAATCGTGCTCTTGCCCGCACCCGTCGGGCCGACCAATGCGATCGTTTCGCCGGGCCGGGCGTGGATGTTGACGTCGCCCAGCACCGTGAGTTTCGCGCGATACTCGAACCCGACATGTCGGAATTCGACCTCGCCGCGCACGCGCCCATGGACGGAACCCTCACCCTGACCCTCTCCCTTCGAAAGGGAGAGGGCAACCAATTCCGGTCTCCTCTCCCCTGGGGGGGAGCCGAGTCCGCGAGACGCCGCTGTTGTTTGCGGCAAAGGACCAAGGTGAGGGGTTGGTTCTGTGTCTCGTCCCAACTCACTCGCGCCGGCCTTCTCTCCGACCTCGACCGGCGCGTCGAGAATATCGAAAACGCGTTCGCCCGCCGCCCGCCCTGCCTGGAACATCTGGTTCAAGCCGTGCAACGACCGGATCGGATCGTAGAACATGCCGAGATAGACCAGGAACCCGACAAACTGTCCGAGCGTCAGCCGGTCCGCGATCACGGCGCGTCCGCCGAACCACAACACGATGACGTATCCCAGCGCGCCCGCAAACGTCATCGCCGGCGAATAGATCGACCACACGGTCATCACCTTGAGCGTGGCGGTGCGCAGGTCGCTCGCTTTGCGCTCGAATCTCGCCAACTCGTGCGTCTCGCGCCCAAATCCCTTGATCTGGCGAATCCCTTGGAGGTTGTCGAGCAGCAGCGCGTTCAGGGCCGAGGTCGCCTGACGCACGAGCCGATAGCGTTTGTGCGCCGTCAGCGTGTACAGCAATCCACCCGCCGCCAGCAGCGGGATGGGCAGGATCGCCAGCGCGGTCAGATGCGCGTTGAACCGAAACATCATGTAGCCCACTCCGACAATCCCCAGCAGCGCCACCGTGCCCTGCTCGATCCCGTCAATCAATACGCGCTCGACGGCGTTGACATCGTCGATCACGCGCGTCATCAGGTCCCCCGAGGCGCGCTGGTCGTAATACTGGACCGACAACCGTTGGAGCTTGTCGTACAGGTCCCGGCGCAGATCGAAGATCACCCGTTGCTCGAAACGGTTGTTGAGCTGGAGCCGCAACACGTTGAAGAGGTCGCGCAGGAAGAAGGAAAGCAGCACGAGCCCGGTGTACAGTGCCAGCAGCCCGCCCCGCTTGGCGCGGATCACCTCGTCAATCACCAGTTGCGTCAGTTTCGGGAAGGCCAGCGTGGACAGCGTCGTCACCACCGCGCACGCCATCGTCCCGATCGCGTACCACGGATAGCGGCGAACGTAGGCGGACACGCGCGTGAAAATCTCCCGCGCGCTGCGCCGCCGCGCCACCATCGTCTCGTCGTTGACTGTATTGTGCCGGTGCATCTCGGTTTAGAGTAGCCGAGACGCACAACGGTTGCACGGAGTTTCAACTTTTTCGACTTACAACCCGTCCGCAGGAATATTATCGACCGCGGCACACTTCACAGCCAGGCCAACGGCCCCTCCGCGAATCAGTCCACTGCGGCGCTCACCGGCGCCCTACTTTTCTTCCAGCCAATCGATGACCTTGCTGGACTCACCGCCGAACAGCACGCGGACGGCGACGCGGATTTCGTCGCGAGTTCCCGGGGAACGATGCCACCGGTGCTTGAGCGAACGGAACCACGGGTCGTATGGCCTGACGGTGTACAGCACGGCGCGCCGTTCGGACGCCTTGGGCCCCCGGCCGCCCGACAGGAGCTTGTGCATCCGCTCGGGCGGGATGGGCGCGGAGGTAAACATCTCGGCGGGAATCCCGAGACGATACGCAAGGGATTCGATGCCCTTCGTGGATGGCACGCGGTTGCCGGAGCCGAAGTCGCTCACGGACCCCTGGCTGATGCCGAGTTGTTCGGCGGCCTCCACCTGCCTCCACCCCGTCGCCGCCATCAGCGTACGGAAGTTGGTCGTGAAGGTTCGACGGCTATCGGATTTGGATGTTGACATGTCTATCGCCTTTCGATATTAGGTTGTACCGATATGGCGTACTTGTGTTTGCATAGGCTCACCGTGGAGAGAACCACAACCCCACCTCAAACACAAGCAAGAAACGATATTGACGCGAGTTTCGACCGTTTCCTGCTCCGATACGCCGGATCGGCTGCGCAACAATGAGAGCACCCTACGGGAAATTCCCGAAATCGGAAATGTCTATTTTTCGACAGTTGTGGTTTGTCCAGTTGCACCCCTCGCCCAGCACGGGCGAAGTTCATGTGCGCATGGAACGGCCGGCGGCGTGGGTCTGCGTCGCGGATGCGTCGGAATTGATCACCTGTTCCGTCCAAAAGGTCCACAACCTCTGCGAGGAAGGAGCGCTGGAATGGCGATGGCTCGACCACAAAGGGTCCGGCGGCAAGAAACTTGTTCTTGTCGACTCGATCCAGCGCTATATTACAAAGCAATCGTAGGATCATCCCGCGAATGGTCCGCGCTCGGGCGCCGCTTCGACAAACTGTCCCGGTCGAGAGCCCGCCCTTGCCATCGTGTCAGCCGCGCCGACAGCGCACAACGCGCCTGTTCTTCGCGCAATCCCCTTCGCCTGAGGCCATTGCGTCTCCCCGCAAGCCAGATCCAGCGCGCTGGCACTTCCCATGCAGTACGACCGGCCGGTATGGTAGTTATTATGATGAAGGGTGAAGTCTATGGGTCAACATGTGTTGAAAATCTCTACTCCGGTGTTTCGTGCGCTGCGTCAACGTGCCCCTCTGTTCGTCGCCTGGTCTGACGAAAAACCGGGTTCCACGCAACAAATTGTCGTCGAGGACGACATCTACAACGAGATCATCGACCGCGCCATCGCCAAACGAAAAACGATCGATGACGTTTTCCTGGAAGCCTGCGCGAGAAATTGCGGACGTTCCTGACCCGGGTAACCGGCCCGGACAGCGACGTTACACCGCTCCCTCCAGCACGACATTGACGGAACCGTCAAACGCTGGTACAAGTGCGCCGTCGCCGCCGTGGCGGAACTGGCAGACGCGCTGGACTCAAAATCCAGTACCAGCAATGGTGTGTGGGTTCGACTCCCTCCGGCGGTACCACCTTCTTCGTCACCTGCGTCCAAACTCAAGAAATGTCCGCGCCTAGGAAGCGGGCCCGAGGTCGAGGTGCTGCGGCGGATTCGGCGGGAGTTTCCACACAATCTCACCGTGCTTGGTCGCGGCGTGCATCTGATTGGCCAGATCGATCCCCTCCCGGTAGGCCGTTTCAAACCCGGCAAAATCCTTCGCCGCCACGCGCTGGTCGAGTGGGTCGAGGATCTTCTTCGTGTACTCCTCGACCATCCCCTTGTATTTCGGGCGGGTCAGGTTGCCCTTCTTGAACAGACCGCGGACGCCGCGCAGTTGATACGCCGCCAGCTCCCAGTTGCCGCCTTTCGCCGCGTAGTAGGCGATCCAGTAACGGTCGCTCACGTCGCGCATCAATGTGCCCAGCCCCGGCTGCAACTCCGCGATCTGGTCCAGCGTCAGCTCGCCGTGCTTCGTCCGCCCGACAATCGGTTTCTCATCCGCCATAACCGCGCCCTCCCATTTCGTCTCAGGGTGGCAAAACCACTCGACAAATCAACCCAAAACAAAACCCCGACACTTTCATGCCGGGGTTTGTCGCTCCAAAATCTGCACTGTGACCGTTACGTCTTGTCCGTCTTCGGCGCGGTCGAATTCATGAACGGGCAGCCGCCGCTCTTCGGCGCCTTGTCGGCCATGGCTTTCCATTGCGCCAATTGATCGGGTGTCAGAATCTTCTCCAGCCCGCTGCTGAACTGTTGGTGGAACTCCGAGGTCGAGGTCGCCTTGTGGCACTCGGCCATCAATGCGTTCACCTTCGTCTTCTGATCGGGCGTGAGGTTCAACTTGCTGAACAGATCGCCACCGCAGGACGCGCCCTTCGCCGACATCCCGCTGCAACAGCCTTCCCCCGCGTACACCACCGCCGCGCTCATCACGACCACGGCCGCCACCGCCAATGCCAAAAATCTCTTCATCTGCTCTCCTTCATGTTGGTTGCCCGTTTCGACACAACACTAGCACGCCCCGTTCAAACTGCAACCACGACCATGCTTGCAGCTTTCGCTCTGCCGGGTTATTGTAATTGTGTGACAGCTGCCAAAATTATCGAAGAAATCAAGCGTTTGCCGCTGGACGAACAGGTCAAGGTGGTCGAGTACCTTCAGAGCCTTGAGGCGAAGGATATTCCCGAGTCCTTTCGCGAGGGCATGAAAGACGTCAAGGCAGGGCGCGTTGTCGACATGAAACGGGCTCTTTTCGAGCCGTATCCGGGCGACAGGAAGTGAGCTATCACTTCAAGGCGACGCACCGCTTCTGGAAATCATTTGATCGCTTACCCGACCGACAAAAGCAGTCGGCACGCAAAACATGGGAGACCTTCGAACGCGATCCCTTCGACCCGCGACTCCGTCCCCACAAGATCCACGGCCTCACCGCTGAATACGGAGTGACAGTTTATTCTATCTCGATCGAAGGCGACCTGCGCGTTGTCTTCTATGTAGAAGGCGACACAGTCTGGAGCGTGGACATCGGCACCCACGCGATTTACCGGTGAGTACCCATTGTTGTTAGCGTCGTCACCCTGAGCTTGTCGAAGGGTCTCAGTCGTTCGGTAGTACGGGTACCCCCCAAGAAAATGAGCATCGTAAGCGCAGGAGGCAAATCACGCCCTGCATTCAGTTCGTCTGCACGACGGCGTGCTAACTCACTTGTTGCCTCGTTATCGTCAGATTCGCGGAGATGACTTCGGCAACGCCGAGAGATGTACCACTGTTTTCATCTTGCCACTCTACGTCGGAATCATTCCAAACGAATTCGTGTACGATGGGGCTACTCAGGCAGCCCGTTACGATACAAATCCGATACCGTCGCCTTTGGGATTTGCTCCTTTGATATTCGTTCGGACTCAGATTGACAGTGATGACGGTATCGGAAGTGAAGGAAGTCCCCTTGACCTCGATCAAAAGTCTGCGTCGCACCAATGATGCAACCAGGTCATATCCGACATGTTCCTTTTCCACCGACCTGATGTCGTAGCCCCTGTTGATGTAGTAATCGCTGACCACATTGATCGCGGACCGTTCTATTCTTAGCTTCCGCGCTTGGTCGATGCGCCATTTCCTGCCCTTTCTAGGGGCAACGTAGACACCTTTCTCGACCTGCGCAATGTAGTTGAGCAATTCCGCTTTGAATACCTTCACCTCCTTTATGTCGGCTTTCAAGAACGAGATGAAGGTCTGCGACCCAAATCCCTTGTGAGTGACCGGGACCCTAAAAACTCGCTGGCGAGGGAGCACGCGAAAACAGTTTTCTGCGTCTGCCTTCACTATCCACTCTGGTCGAATAGTCTTACCCCGGTATGTGAACGAACGCTCTGAAAACGCTTTCTGGTTTTGACGATAGACCGTCGCGTGCTTGTACCATCCGACAACGACTGATCCCTCATTGGATCTCGCCCGCCAAACCACAAGGACATCTTCGACCTTATCAAGCGAATCGGGGTCAAGTCGGTTGATGTTGATCGTTCCTGTTCGCAACTGAACGAAGCCGTACATGACTCCGTTGTGCGGTTTGAAGTTGATGGCCTCGTGTCCATAACCATGCTTTCGCACATAATCGCCACCATGTTTGGGTGTATCATCCTCGCTTATGCCGGAGTACCACTTCATCCAAGAGACATTGCAAAGGAGGATTTTCATTGTTTCATTCTCACCACCGAGCGACATGAAGCCGGTACCTGCGCATCGTTGCTTTGTGATGTCAGACTTCAACTGTGCCGCGCTTCGCCATCAACACCGTCAGCGCACGCTCGGGCGTGAACGGTGCTTTCTTCATGCGAACGCCCCTGCGCCTCCCTCGGCGTCGCGCAACTCCCTCGGCTCGTTGTTGGTCGGCATGCGCAGATTTATGCCCGTTGCCTGCGCGGGACTGAATTCAGCGAAACAGCCGGCAGCGGCACTCCATAGGCTGCGCGCCGTTCGCGAACGCCGAAGCCGATTGGCTGGCGCGGCGCCGCGGTCGGCGGACTCACGAGGTGGCGAATCGCCTCGAACACAATCTTGAACTGCGCGTCGCACTTCTTCTCCATCTCATCCAGTTTCGTGGCGAGACCGGCATGGGACGCCAGCAACTGGCGCAGACGCACAAACGTCCGCATGATCCCGACGTTCACCCGGACAGCGCGCTTGCTATGCAGCACGCTCGACAGCATCGCCACGCCCTGTTCGGTGAACGCGTACGGCAGATACTTGATATTCTCCCCGCGCTTCAGGGTCACAATCTGTGACCTTGAACGCAGAACCTCCTGCCGCGTAAGCTGAAACATGAAATCGGATGGGAAGCGCCCGGCATTCCGCTTGACTGCCTGGATCAACGTTTTCGGCTCGACTCCGTACAGTTCCGCCAGATGCGGACTGAGCATGACCTTCTGGCCGCGCAGCAGGAAAATCCGCTGTTCGATGCGTTCGATCGGAATCACGGAAGACCCGCTCACAACGTCCTTCCTTTCGCCCACTGACAGCCGTCGGCAATGGCCCGGCGCACCAATAATTTGCTGGAAGCCAGGTGGAATGCGCCCGTAACGGGAACGGGGACCTGCGCGTCGTTCTTCCCCAGCTTCTTCGGCGCATCTCGCCGGGACGTGCCGTGGCAGTATCCTTGAACGTTGGCGAACATCGTATCATTCCTGACGCTACGGGGCGGAACGTACAACAGTCATCAACCTACACGACCGCCCATTTTCTGGCCAGATGTTTCTGGTGTGGCCGAAATGACACGAGGTCGCGCCAAATACCTGTTGGCAGCACACTTTTTGTCTCGCGCGTCCCGATGGCTGGTGTAAATTTGCTTTCCGAGCGTTCGCTTGTGGGCCTGTAGCTCAGTTGGTTAGAGCAGGGGACTCATAATCCCTTGGTCGTAGGTTCGAGTCCTACCGGGCCCACCACTTCTTCGGCGCATCCCCTGCCCTCTGGCTGACGAACGACCGCTTGTGGCATATATCCCGCAAGCCAGGGAATTCCTAAATCAGGCGGAAAAACTCACTCGAATAAGGCTGGACTTGGGGCGGCCGGTTTGGTAACAGATTGCCTTGATCGGGTAGGGTTGCAAGCTGTCAAGCGAGTGACAGCGGTTGTAAGGCGTACAACCATTTTCTGGAATTCAGTTGCTTCCTCCCGTCGCGCAGTCGTTTTGATAAGGGAACACACTTCATGGGTACGGGCGCCAGTCAAGACCAAGGGGGAAGACCGTGAAGATTCTTCGGTTTCTCATCTCCATCACCGCCGTGGCCCTGGCCGCGCATCCCGGCGCCGCGCTCGGTCAATCTCTGACGAATCTCTGGGTATTCGGCGGCGGTGGGCAGGGATTCTTCCCATTCGAGTCGCTCGTCCAAGGCACGGATGGCAATTTCTACGGGACGGTCGGTTCCGGCGGGACAAGCAATAATGGGGCGGTCTTTCGGATTACCCCGACCGGCAGCCTGACCAATCTCTACTTGTTCACCGGTCCCGACGGGGCCAGACCCTCGGCCGAGCTGGTGCAGGGCAGCGATGGCAATTTCTACGGAACGACCGCTGAAGGCGGGACGAGCACCAATTGCGGCGGCGGATGCGGCGCTGTGTTTCAGATGACTCCGACAGGCACGCTGACGAACCTGCACTCCTTCACCGGTCTCGATGGATCCAATCCACAAGCGGCGCTCGTGGAAGGTAGCGACGGCAATTTCTACGGCACGACCTACTTCGGCGGGGCGAACGGCTCGGGCACCGTCTTCCGGATCACCACGGCTGGTACCCTGACCAATTTGTACTCGTTCAGCGGTCCGGATGGGGCGTTCCCCTATGCGGGGCTGTTGCTGGCCAGCGATGGCAATTTCTACGGGACGACCTACCTGGGCGGGGCGAGCGGCTCGGGCACCGTTTTCCGGATCAGTCCGTCGGGTAGCCTGACCAACCTGCACTCGTTCAGCGGTCCCGATGGAGCCAGTCCGCAAGCCGCTTTGGTCGAGGGAACCGACGCCAATTTCTACGGCACGACCTACTTCGGCGGAACCAGTGGATCCGGTACGGTCTTTCGGATCACCGCGAGCGGCGGCCTGACCAATCTCCACTCCTTCATCGGCGCGGACGGCGCCAACTCCTGGGCCGCGCTTGTACTGGGTAGCGATGGCAATTTCTACGGCGGCAGCCTGACCAACCTGCACTCGTTCGCAAGCGGTACTGACGGCGCGTTCCCGGAGGATGCCCTCATCCAGGGTGCTGACGGCAATTTCTACGGCACAACCGTCTTCGGCGGGATAAATGGCGTCGGCACGATCTTCAAACTTACGGTTCCCTTCTCCCCGCCCGCCAACCAGATCTCGGCCCTCCAGTTTTTCACCGTCTTCAATGTCACGGGTATGGCAGTGTTGATCCCCTCCGTCGCCGGCGAGACCTATCAATTGCAGTATACGGCCTCGATGTCACCCACCAACTGGATCAACACCGGCGATCCGACCCCTAGTATCGGCGGCCCATTGATTCTTACCGACTTCATGGACGTGCAGCCGTCCCAGCGTTTCTACCGCGCCGTGATCACCCCGTAGGGCCTGCCAGAAC
>JBEKBH010000017.1:0-70743 GCA_050015495.1 Verrucomicrobiia bacterium | reverse complement strand
GTTTACCTGATTGAAGAGCCGATGGCGGCCGCCATCGGCGTTGGGCTGCCGGTGCAAGAGCCGGCGGGCAACATGATTGTGGATATTGGCGGCGGCACGACCGAGGTGGCTCTGATCAGCCTGGCCGGTATTGTGCTCAGCCGGAGCGTGCGTGTGGCAGGAGACGAACTGGATGAAGCGATCATCCAGTATATGAAACGCGCTTACAATTTGATGATTGGCGAACGCATGGCGGAGGATATCAAGATCAAGATTGGTTCGGCCTACCCGCTCGAACAAGAGCTGACCATGGAAGTCAAAGGACGCGACCTGGTGGCCGGACTGCCGAAGACCTTGACGATCACCTCCGAGGAAGTGCGCGAAGCGTTACAGGAGCCGGTCTCGACGATTGTCGAGAACGTCCGCGTCACGCTCGAGCGCTGCCCTCCTGAATTGGCGGCTGATCTCGTCGACCGCGGCATCGTGCTGGCGGGTGGCGGGGCGCTGATTCGGGGCATCGACAAGCTGCTCGCCGAGGAAACGGGGCTGCCCGTTCACATCGCCGACGATCCGCTCAGCGCGGTGGCGATGGGCACGGGCGTTGTGCTCCAGGAACTCGGCTACCTTGAAAAACTCGCCAAGAACTCATCGTAAGCGCCCGCCCCTACCACACCCACATGAACTTGTAGCGATGCTTCGCAGGCGTCGCTCGTTGACGGCGGTCATGGACCGCTGAGACCGCACGGAAGTTTTGTTTGAACCGTAGAAATTGGGTCATTATCGGATTGCTGGTGGCAGGCTGGATTGTATTTCTCGGCCAACCGACCAGTTTTTCGAGCAAGCTGCGTATGGTGTTCGTACAACTTTGCACGCCGTTCGTGGAACTGGGCGACTATTTGCCCTTTGTCCAGTCGCGCCGTCTCCTCGCCAAGGAAAACGAGCAGTTGCGCCACGACAACGACCTGCTGCGCCAGGAGGTCCGGGCCCTTGGCGAAACCGGCCGCGAAAACCTCCGGTTGCGTCAGCTTCTGGACGTGAAGCAACACACCGCCTTTCGCACCGTCACCGCGCGCGTCATTGGCCGCGACGCGTCCAACTGGTGGAGAAGCCTCCAGATCGACCGCGGCAGCGATGACGGTCTCGCTGACAACATGGCCGTGCTCAACGCCGACGGCCTTATCGGGAAAACCATTTCCGTCAGTCGCGGTCAGGCGCGGGTCCTGTTGCTGATCGACCCCAATTGCAAGGCGGCGGCGCTGTTGCAGGACACGCGCGAGCCGGGGGTCGTGTCCGGGGTCGAGACAGCTTTCAACATTTCGCCGCATCTGACCATGACTTATGTGAACCGCGACGCGAAAGTTGCGCCGGGCGAGAGTGTGATTACGTCCGGTCTCGGTGGCGTGTTCCCGAAGGGCATTCTCATCGGTGCCACAACCCGCGCCCGGATCAATCGACAAACCGGCATGTACCAGGACGTGGACATCGCTCCCGCGGTGGATTTTCGCCGCTTGGAAGAGGTGATTGTGATCGCGGGACAGGAATGAATACGCTCATCGCCATCGCGGGAATCCTGATCGCCGTTGCCCTGCAAGCACGGATGCCAACGCTCTGGTGGCTCGGCGGCGTGCATGCGGAACTTCTGCCGGCGCTCGTTGCCTACGCCGCGTTGACCACACATCGTCGGCGCGCGCTGGCGCTCGCACTGGTCGCGGGGTTGACCCAGGACGCGTTGTCTGCCGCACCCTTCGGCATCTCAGCGCTCGCGTACGGCATCGCCGCCATCGTGACGACCGGCCTGCGCGAAGCTCTCGACCGCGACCTGCCGTGGATGCAGTGGAGCGCGGGCGCGTTGATCTCCATGACCGGGTCGATTATCGCTTTCTTCGCCGTCGGCATCTCGTTTGGCAACGTGCTCAAGATGTTCATGGCCGCGTCCCTCGCCGGGCTGGTGACGGTCGTGATCTTCTTCGTCCTTGATTACGCCCGCCTGGCGTGGGGGTTCGAATGATCATTAGCGCGCCAGCCCGAGAGCATAACCCGCGGCTGCGGGCTGTCGGGACGATCATCGCGTCCGGCCTGCTCGTACTTGTCGTCGCCCTGTGGCGCGTCCAGGTGGTGCGCGGCGGGGATTACGACAACAAGCAGGAGAACCAATCGTTGCGCCGCATCCGCGTCCCGGCCGCGCGGGGCGAGATCGTTGACCGCAACGGCGTCATCCTCGCGAACAACCGCCCGAGCTACGATGTGGCCATCTACCTTGACCAACTCGGCCACGTTTCCAAGAAGACAAACATCGTGCGCGTGGCGCAGGCCAATCTCGGTGTGATGAGCGCCGCGCTCGGCATGCCGCTGACGATTACCGACAACGATGTGCTGTCCCACTATGAACGGCGCGGACCGCTTCCCCTTCCGGTGTGGCGGGATCTGCGCCCCGAACAGGTCGCCGCCTTTGCTGAACGCGCCAGCAATCTTCCGGGCGCGGACCTGATCGTGATGCCGGTTCGGCAATACCCCCAGGGTCCACTCGCGGCGCATTTGCTGGGGTACGTTGGCCGAGCCGACGAAAACGATGAAGACGAGATTGAGAAGTTCTACTATTACCAGCCGGACCGTGTTGGTCGTCAGGGCGTCGAGAGGGCTTGCGACGAATACCTGCGCGGCTCGCCCGGTGGCCGCACCATCCGCGTGAATCCGGCGGGTTTCGTGGCCGAGGACCTCGGCGAGAAAGAGGCCGAACAAGGCGGTCGCGTGACGCTTACGATCGATGTGCGGCTGCAACGGATCGTCGAGAAGGAACTGGCCGCGGCACCGTCGTCCGACGGCAAGGAACTCTCCGGGGCGGTGGTGTTGCTCGATGTCCGCACGGGCGAAGTCCTCGCCATGGCTTCGCTGCCCAGCTTTGACCCCAACATCTTCAACCCCGGCACGCCCGCGCAAACGATCAATGCCGTCTTCAATGATCCCGGGCATCCGATGCTCAATCGCGCCACCAGCGCGCGGTATCCACCCGGCTCGACGTTCAAACCCATCACGCTGCTGGCCGGACTGGCGTCGGGCGCGATCTCGCCGCAGGACACCGTCACATGTTCCGGGTCCATCGTGATTGGCAACTGGCAGAAACATCCCTTCCATTGTTGGAACCACAGCGGGCACGGCCCTCTGAATGCCTACTCGGCAATTACAGAATCGTGCGACGTCTGGTTTTATGAAGAGGGGATGAAGACGGGAGTGGATGCGATCACCAAGATGGCCGCCGAATTTGGTCTCGGTCAGCCGACCGGATTTGACATCGGCAACGAGATCCGGGGTCTCGTGCCCACCCCCGCTTGGAAACGCGAGCAGCAGGGGACGCAATGGTGGGAGGGCGACACGGCGCAGTTATCGATCGGCCAAAGTTACCTGCTGGTCACGCCGTTGCAGATGGCGTGCGTGGCGGCCACGTTCGCGGACCGGGGCACAGCCCTTCATCCGTATGTCGTCCAGCGGATCGAAACGGCGGATGGTCAGGTGGTTCACGAGGGCCAACTGGATGTTCGCGCCCGGCTCGACGCAACGCCCCAACAAATCGAACTGGTCCGTCACGCCATGCTCGGCGCCGTTCAGGAATCCTACGGCACGGCGCATCGAGCCGCCGTGAAGGGCCTGAGCGTGGCGGGCAAGACGGGGACAGCCCAGTACAAGGTGGCCGGCCAGGAGTCGACGCGGGACCGCGCGTGGTTTATCGGGTTCGCGCCCTACGACCAGCCGCAGGTTGCAATATCCGTGTTGATTGAGGCGGCGCGTGACGGCAGTCATACAGCGGCGGCCGTGGCCAGCGCAATTTTCGCCCAGGTTTTTGGGAAAGAAGGAGAGCGATCGGGTGCGGTCGAGGGCAGGGTGTATGAAGATTAAGTACTACACCGAGTTGGTCCGGCGGATGGACTGGTTGTTGTTCAGCGCCATGGCTGCCCTGGCAGTCGCCAGCGTGCTGTTTATCTATAGCGCCTCGTACCATGGTCCCGGACAACCGATCCGGGATTTCTATAAGATGCAAATGGTGTGGTTCGTCGTCGGCCTGCTGATTTATCTGGTCGTGTCGTTGGTGGACTACCGTCTCATCTGCCAATGGGCGACGGTTTGGTATGCCGTCGCCATCGGATTGCTTGTGTTGGTTCTCATGACCGGCCAGATGATTTACGGAGCGCGACGATGGCTGGGATGGCATGGTTTCGGGATCCAGCCTGCGGAAACCGCCAAGCTCGCGACACTCCTGACGGTTTCGTATTATTTGTTCCACCACACGCTTCAATCGCGGCGGCAATTGAAAACCGTTTGGGTCACCGTCGTGATGATGGCCGTGCCATTTGTGCTGATCATGCTGGAACCGGACCTGGGTTCGGCGCTGGTCTTGATTCCGATCTGTTTTGGGTTGATGTTCGTGGCCGGTGTGAGAGGGAAGCATTTGGCGCTGGCCGTAGCATTGGGAATCGTCCTCGCCGGCGTCGGTCTGCCCATTATGTGGAAGTTGAAGGAAAACAGGACCGGCCGTCGAGACTATCAAAAGGACCGTCTGACGGTATTCTTTCATCGCGACTACGATCCGCTTGGCGCCGGCTGGAACCTCAACCAATCGCTCATCGCGGTCGGGTCGGGCGGCATGACGGGCAAGGGGTATCTACAAGGCACGCAGAACCTGCTGGGTTATCTGCCCCGCTCGGTGACCCCCAACGATTTTCTGTTTAGCGTAATCGCCGAAGAAGAAGGATTCATCGGCAGCGTCGTGATCATTCTGTTGTATGCCGTACTGTTGTTTTCCGGGCTACGGATCGCCGCCAATGCGCGCGACCGGTTGGGAATGCTTCTGGCCACGGGCGTCGTGGTCATGCTGTTTTTCCATATTTTCATCAACGTGGGCATGACGATCGGCCTGATGCCGGTCACCGGTCTGCCCCTGCCATTACTCAGCTACGGAGGATCGTTCGTGCTGGCCAGCATGACCGCCCTCGGGCTGTTACAAAACGTGTGGATTCATAGGAGGATCTATTAACTGTGGACGCAATCAAACAGATACTGAAGAAGGGCGAGGAATTGTTTAGCGGACGGCGCAAAAAACGAATCTTCAAGGAAATCATCGTCAACGCCGAAGCGCTGGAAAACCGCGTCGCCGTGCTCGAGGACGGCCAACTCGAAGAGTTCAGCATCGAGCGGACGACCGAGACGCGAATCGTCGCCAGCGTGTTCAAGGGGCGGATCAAGAACCTGGAACCCGGGCTGAAAGCCGCGTTCGTCGATATCGGGTTCGAGAAAAACGCGTTCCTGCACTATTGGGACATCATTCCCGAGCAACTCGACCAGCGGGTCGATCTGCTCGAAACGCCGGAGGGCGAGCGCGGGCCGCAAAAGCCCAAGATTTCCCAAAAGGATATCCCGCAGCTTTATCCGCCCGGGTCGGAGGTCATCGTGCAGGTCGTCAAAGGCCCGATTGGAACGAAGGGGCCGCGGATCACGACCAACATCAGCATCCCGGGCCGTTACCTGGTGCTGATGCCGTTCAACGCGCAACGGGGCATCTCGCGCAAGATCGATGACGAGAAGGAACGCCAGCGCCTGAAAAAGGTCTTGCAGCGCCTGCGCATTCCCGAAGGGATGGGTGTCATTATCCGCACCGTCGGGGAAAACCAGAAGAAGCGCTACTTCATCCGGGACCTCGAACTGCTGTTGCAAACATGGAAACAGGTCGAGGAAAAGATCAAGACCCAGCCGGCGCCGTGCTGCGTGTTTCAGGAACCCGACCTTGTCGAGCGCACCGTCCGCGACTTCCTCACCGAGGAAGTCGATCGCATCGTGGTGGACAACGAACTGGCCAACGAACGCATACGCAACATGATCGGCCAGATCAGCCGCCGCTCGCGCAACAAGGTGCGGCTCTACAATGAGCCGACGCCGATCTTCAGCCGGTTCAACGTCGAGAAGCAGATCGAGAACGCCTTCCGCCGCCAGGTCTGGCTGAAATCGGGCGGTTATATCTGCATTGATGAAACCGAGGCGTTGGTCGCCATCGACGTCAATACCGGTCGCCACAAATCACAGAAGGACCTGGACACAACGATCCTGCAGACCAATCTCGAAGCTGCCGAGGAGATTTGCCGTCAGCTTCGTCTCCGCAATATCGGCGGGTTGATCGTGATCGACTTTATCGACATGCGCCACCGTAACGACCAACAGAAGGTCACCCAAAAAGTGCGGGAAGGCGTCCGCCGCGACAAAGCCAAGACCCGCATCCTGAACATCTCGCAGTTGGGCCTGATGGAAATGACCCGGCAACGGCACAGCGAGAGCATGGCCAGCGCCGTCTACGAGGATTGCCCGTACTGCAAGGGCAAAGGCATGGTCAAGAGCGCGCTGTCCATGTCCGTGGAGATTCAACGGAAAGTCGCCGAACTCCTCCGCAAACTGCGCGAGCAGGGCCGGCACGAGCAGCCGCAACTTCGCATCTACGTTCATCCGGAGGTGTTGAATCGCTTGCGCACCGAGGACGAAACCGTGCTCATCGAGTTGGAGAAGAAACTAAACGGCAAACTCAGCTTCCGCGCTGACCCGACGTTCCACTTCGAGCAATTCAAGATCGCGGATGCCATCAGCGGTCAAGAACTCGCGTGATGGGCCTGTCGAGTCATGCCCGAGGGGTGCGTTGGACAACGTCCCTGGTGGGATGCGTGCTGCTGGTCGCGGCGTCCGTTCGCGCCGCAGACGAGCCGCGCGTCATCACCCCCACGCCGTCGTCGTTCGAGACCCTGTCACGGTTTACGGAATTGCTGGACACGCTCCAGAAGAATTACGTTCAACCATCGCGCGTCAATACGGAATGGTACACCACGGTCGCCCTGCGCGCCTTTGTCCGGTCCATCGATCCGGAGGCCGACCTGCTCTCGCCCGAGGAAGCGATGGCGACCACCGAATCCAATGCGGTCCCGGCGGACATTGGGCTGAGGTTTGTCATCCGCGGAGGCATCCCCACGGTTGTTTCCCCATCTGATGGCGGCCCCGCGCAACGCGCTGGCATGATGGGCGGGGACCAGATCATTGCCATCGACAATTCGTCCACGCTCCTGGCGCGCCACTCCGAAGTGGAACGTCTCGTTGGTGGTTCCGTGGATTCCGAGGTGAGTTTGCGCGTGATCGATCCAATCTCCGGGAGCGTACGCGAGCTGCACCTCCATCGGGCGGCGCGCGGTTCACCTTCCATGACCGCGCTGAGAATGCTCGACAAAGGCGTCGCGTACTATCGTCTAGCTGGATTCTCGAAGGATACTGCCGATTACCTGCGCACGGCGATGACCCTTGCCAAAGGCGAACACGCCACCGGTATCATTCTCGACCTGCGAAACAATCCCGGCGGCGGGTTTCTCGCCGTTCAGCCTGCCGCATCGATTTTTCTGCCCAAGGGCGCCGAGATCGTCGCGCTGGAATACGCGGTCCCGGCCATGCACACCGGGTTCGTCAGCGACGAAGGCGCAAAAGCGACGGTCCCCGTCGTAGTGCTTGTCAACGGCGGCACGGCGGCGGAGGCCGAGGCTTTTGCGGCGGCCTTGCAAGACAACAATCGCGCCCGGATTGTTGGCAGTAAGACCTTTGGCCGCGGGTTTCTGGCCGTGTCGACCCGACTGGCAAATGGCTCGGTGTTGGTGATGCCCACCGCTTATTATATGCGGCCATCAAAGCAGATTCTTCAGGACAAGGGGCTGATGCCAGATGTGATCGTGGAGTTACCGCGTGAGACGGAACGTTCGCTGGCGATGACCGGTTTCGGCAATTTTGATTGGAGGAATGCCAGAGCGGAAGTGCTCGCGACCGACCTGCCGTTGGCGAAGGCGTTCGCGTTGCTGGCGAAGTGAACGCAGTTGCGGTGTGCGGGCCCGGCTGCTAGCATACAGTGTATGTCCGCCATGAACCCGAAAGTTGGTCTTATCACAGCGCTGGCTTTACTTCTTGCCGCTTTTCCATCGGAAGCCCAGGAAGCCGCCCTGAAGAAATTGACCGCCGAAGCCAACGATTTGTATCGCCAGGCGAAATATGCCCAGGCCGTTCGCGTCGGGCAGGACGCGCTCAAAGTCGCGGAAAAGACATTTGGTCCATCCCATCGCGAAGTCGCGACCGCGCTGGGCAACCTCGCGGAATACCAGCGCGCTTCGGGGAACTACGCGGAGGCGGAGACGTTGCAGAAGCGGGCGCTGCTTCTCGATCAGAAACTGCTCGGGGCGGAACACCCGGATGTCGCTGTTGACCTTAACAATCTCGCCATGCTGTACGACAGTCTTGGCCGTTACGCGGACGCGGAGCCCTTTTACATCCAGGCAATCGAAATCGACGCACACACACTCGGCCCTGACCACCCGGACGTTGCCATCGATTTGAATAATCTCGCCGAAGCGTACCGCGCCGAAGGGAAACTATCCCAAGCGGAGCTGCTCTATCGGCGGGCGCTCGCCATCTGGGAGAAACAATCCAGCCAGAATCCCCGTGCCATTGCCACCGTACTCAGCAACCTGGGCGCGTTGACCGCGGCCCAGGGCAAACACACCGAGGCGGAACAGCTATTGTCTGGGGCGTTGCAGAAATGGCATCAGGCTGTGGCTGCCGACCACCCCGCTATTGCCGCGACTTTGCGCGCCCTGGGTGCCGTGCAGGTGTCCTTGCATGAGTACAAGAAAGCGGAATCCTCCTTTGGCCTCGCCCTGTCCATCGACGAGAAAGGGCGGGCCAAGAACAGCAACCAACAAGCCGCCAAGGACCTGACCAACCTGGGCCTTGCTCTCTTCCAACAGCGGAAGTACGACGCCGCCGAGGCGCGGTTCCAACGCGCCCTGACACTGGACGAAGCGAATTACGGCAAGGAACACCTCACCGTCGCTTCCGATGCCAACAATCTGGCCGAGGTGTACCGCGCGGAAGGCAAGTATAAGATCGCGGAGCCGTTGTACCGGCGCGCGGCGTTGATCGACGAAAAACTTCTCGGTCCTGATCACCCCGATCTCGCCAACGACCTGAACAATCTCGGCGCCCTCTACTTTTCGGAAGGCCGTTACACGGATGCCGAACCCGCCTTGAAACGCGCGCTGGCCATCCAACAGGACGCATTCGGCTCCAACGACCCGAGGCTGTTACAGGTTCTCGACAACTACGCCATCGCCCTGCGCGCCCTCAACCAAAACACCGAAGCGGCGGCCATTGACGCCCGCGCGAAAGAGATCCGCGCCAAGTCTGCCACGCCATGAACGAGCCGAAGCTACGAAAGTTGCTGCACGATGCGCGCACCGGCCATGTGTCAACCGATCGCGCGATCAAACAACTGAAATCGTTGGCGATTCACGATCTCGATTTCGCGCGCGTGGACGGGCATCGCTCGTTGCGCAAAGGGTTTCCCGAGGTGATCTACTGCGAAGGCAAGACGCCGGCGCAGGTCACCAAAATCGCGCGGACCATCCTGCGCCACAACGACAACCTGCTGGCCACGCGATCCTCGAAGGAGACGTTTCGCGCCGTGAAACGCGCGTTCCCAAAGGCGAAGTATCACGAAGCGGCGCGGGCGGTGACGGTCGTACGCAAACCATTGCCCAAGCGCGGCGGCACGGTGGCGGTATTGTGCGCGGGGACAACCGACATTCCCGTGGCGGACGAGGCTGTCGTTACCGCCGACATCATGGGCAACCGCGTAAAGAGATATTACGATGTGGGCGTGGCTGGCATTCATCGATTGCTCGCGCTCAACGAGGAACTGCTCGATGCCAGCGTGTTGATCGTCGTCGCCGGCATGGAAGGCGCCCTGCCCAGCGTCGTCGCCGGACTTGTGGACAAACCCGTTATCGCCGTGCCCACCTCGGTCGGCTACGGCGCGTCCTTTGGCGGCGTCGCGGCGTTGCTGGCCATGCTGAACTCCTGCGCCAGCGGCGTCACCGTGGTCAATATCAACAACGGTTTCGGCGCCGGCTACGCCGCGAGTTTGATCAACCAGTTGAACCGGGATCCAGCCGCGCGCTGAGTTCGTGTCGAGTTCGCATCCTTCGTGTTACGCTGAGCCTCGCCTGACAACCTTATGAACAAGCTGACGCTCTATTCCGACGGCGCGTGCGAAGGCAATCCCGGGCCGGGCGGTTGGGCTGCGATTCTTGCCTGGCCCGATCATCAGCAGGAGATCAGCGGCGGCGCACCGGCCACCACCAACAACCGCATGGAACTTCAGGCGGCGGTCGAAGCTCTCCGCGCGTTGCCCGGGGCCTGCGAAGTCGAGTTCTTCACCGATTCCCAATACGTCCGCAACGGTATCACCGAATGGCTTAAGAATTGGAAATCCTTCGGCTGGAAAACGAAGACCAAACAACCTGTCAAGAACCAGGATCTCTGGAGGGAGCTCGATGACGAATCCGCCCGGCATCGCATCACGTGGAAATGGCTCAAGGGCCACGCCGGCCACGAGATGAACGAACGCTGCGATGTGCTTGCGCGAGCCGAGGTCCTCAAGATTCGCCAGCAATTCACCCCCGACCGACTCAAGACCCTCCGCGAGGAGTTTCAACGCAACCTCACGCCTGCTGATCCAACCGGAACCCTCCCGGGAATCCTCTAATCCTTCATGGCCGATTGAAATTGTTCGACGTTTCGAGTATGGTGACGGCAACTCGGGCGGTTCGTCGGACAGGAGACGCTGATTCTATGACGAAACTCTATCGGTTGTGGGTAAGTCTGATCTCGAAACTGCAATCGCCGGTGTTGCTGATCTTGCGCCTGTATTTCGGCTGGCAATTCTTCCTAACCGGGAAGGGCAAGCTGATGCATCTGGACAAGACCGCTGGTTTCTTCGCGACACTACACATCCCCATGCCGAAACTGAACGCCGCGTTGGCCGGCAGCACGGAATGCGTTGGCGGGCTCCTGCTCCTGCTTGGATTGGGTTCGCGCATCGCCACTGTCCCCCTGATTTGCACCATGATCGTGGCCTATCTCACGGCGGATTCGGACGCCGTGAAGAATATCTTCAACAAACCCGACGATTTTCTGTCCGCGGCGGAATTCTTGTTTCTACTGACCTCGGTGATCGTGCTGGTATTCGGGCCCGGAGTCTTCTCACTGGATGCGATTATCGCCCGGCTTCGAGGCCAGAAAAGGGCGTAATTGCAGCCGAGTCGCCTCATTTCGGTTTGCCTTCGAGGCAATGTTCGGCTAGTGTTTGCGGTGGCGTGAGTCAAAATCGTGGAGGCACGGCGGGCGTACCGTTGCCTTAACAAATCCAAGTTGGCTTTCAAATCGTAGTCTTGGCTACGGTGGCAGTTTGGCGAAAATGAATGGAACCAACCGACCTGACAAGCATCCTATGGATATGCTGGGAGCCCGGTGACGATGCCTATGCGAGCCATGAGACAACCTTTGTCCCGACGCGGTCGGTGCTCGATCCCATGTCTTTTCCACCTCTTCCTCCCTCAGACCATTTTCCGCAGTGTGAGCGGATTACCGTTCCCCCGTGGCGTGACGGGGACGGTGGCCCGGAACAAACCAAACACCCAACCAGAGGAGACGTAATGAAGAGGACCACAAGAGCATTGGTCGCAGGCGCAGCGTTTGCCGGTTTGATGACCGGCGCGGTCGCGCGAACGTATGCCAGCCAGCAGCCCACAACGGCGACGAAGGGCGCGAGCCTGACGAGCTGGGGCCAGTTGGACGACAGCGGCAGCACTGGCAAGCACGACTGCAAGGGCCAGAACAGCTGTAAGGGGCAGGGCGGCTGCAAGGCCGGGGACAATGGCTGCAAAGGCCAGAACTCCTGCAAGGGCAAGGGCGGTTGCAACACCAACAAGTCGAGCTAGTCAGCCGACTCGGTATGTGATTCAAGTGGGGGCGGCGCGAGCCGCCCCCCTTCACACCATGCCCGCCAACCCATTCAACGGATTCACCGACTACGGCATCGGCATCGGCCTGCGGGTGCCGCATTACCAGCACATTCTCACGCGGAAGCCGGTGGTGGATTGGTTTGAGATCATCTCGGAGAATTTCATGGTCGATGGCGGCCGTCCGCTGGAAGTGCTCGACCAGATACTCGAACAATACCGCGTCGTTCAGCATGGCGTGTCGATGTATTTCGGCTCCGCAAACAAACTCAACCGCGAGCACCTGAAGAGGCTGAAGGCGCTGGTCAAGCGCACGAAGACGCCCTGGCTCTCCGACCACCTGTGCTGGGGCAGCGTCGATGGCCGCTACACGCACGATTTGTTGCCCATGCCGTACACGTTCGCCGCGGCGAAGGTCACGGCGGAAAAGATTCGGGCCGCGCGGGAGTTTCTCGAAATCCCGATTGCTGTCGAGAACGTCAGCAGTTACACGGAATTTCACGCGTCGGAGATGACCGAGTGGGAATTTCTCACCGAGGTTGTCGAGTTGGCCGATTGCGGGATTCTGCTCGATGTGAACAACATTTACGTGTCGTCGAAGAACCACGATTTCAATCCCTACGAGTACGTCAACAACGTCCCGCACCATCGCGTCGCGCAGATCCACATCGCGGGCCACTCCAAGTTCAAGAAGTACATTCTCGACACGCACGATCATCCCGTGCTCGACCCGGTGTGGCAATTGTACGCCCACGCCACCAAGCTGGTCGGCAAAACCGCAACGCTGCTGGAATGGGACGACAGCATCCCGTCCTTCGACGAGGTCCATCATGAGGCGCTTAAAGCGAACCAGTTCATCCATGCGATCGAGCCGAGCGCGGCGCGCGCCTAGGGCCGGTTCGGCCAAACAACTCGGCGAACTGCAGGCGCTCATGGCCGGCGCGATCATGCGGTCGCTTGCGCCCGGCGACCGGATGCAGAAGAAGTCTGCTCCCATCGCCAACGCGCTCATCAAGCCCAACGACCGGCTCACGTCGTTCGAGCGGCTCGAGATTTACAACCGCCAATACTGGTTCCGCATCCTCGACTGCTTCTACGACGATTATCCCGGCTTGCGGGCGGTAATCGGCGAGAGGAAATTCGATCGTCTGGCTCGCGCCTACCTCGCGCGTTATCCATCCGCGTGTTTCACGCTACGCAACCTCGGCAGTCGCCTGGAGAAATTTTTGCGCGCCGAGCCGAAATGGATCGCGCCGCACGGGCGTTTGGCACTGGACATGGTGCGATTGGAGTGGGCCCACATTGTCGCCTTCGACGAGGGCGCGAAACCGGTCGTTCATGTGGACGATTTGCTGGGTCGCAACCCGTCGAAGGTCCGGTTGGGGTTGCAGCCGTACATGGCGCTGCTGGAAGTCCATTACCCCGTCGACGACCTGCTGCTCGCCGCCAAGAAAGGCGATGATCGGCTTCGCGCGGAAGCCAGTAACGCCGTCGAGATTCACCAGCGGCACATCGTGCGGCTGAACATACGCGGCCTGAAACCGGAACGCCAATACATCGCCGTTCATCGGATGAAATGCTCGGTGTATTACAAGACGTTGACGCGCGAACAGTTTCAGGTCTTGCGCACGTTGCAGCGCGGGACGACGTTGGAAAAGGCCTGTGCGGTGTTGCTCAAGCGCGGCCGCAGCGCCGCCACAACGACCGCGGCGCAGGTTCAGCAGTGGTTCGCAGCCTGGGCGTCGTTCGGTTGGTTCTGTCAGCCGTGAAACATCTTGTGCGCGCGCTGGATGAGGCTGGTCTGTGCGCATGGGCCGTAAAATGACGCGGTTCGATCCCGCATACAGCGGAATGGCGCGATATTTCTGATATTGAGTGTTGCCGACGGCTAGAGTGGGGCGTATACTTCATCTGGCTGGCGGAACTTCGGGGAGGTCGTTCTGCTTGCCCGTTTCGGGGAATCCCGCAGAAAGAGCAAACATGATCGATCAATTGGTGCATACAGAGAGCGAACGTCAAGCCAACGCGATGCCGTGGAAAGAAGTGGTCGCCAAGTACCAGGAGCCCTCGGTGTGGCGCAGCACGTGGCAAATTACCAACTCGGTGGTTCCCTACGCCATCCTCTGGTATTTGATGTACCTCAGCTTGTCCGTGTCGTATTGGCTGACCGTACCCTTGGCGCTTTTGGCAGGCGGGTTTTTGGTGCGCGTCTTCATCATTTTTCACGACTGCGGGCACGGTTCTTTTTTCAAATCGCGCAAGGCGAATGATTTTTGGGGGATCGTCACCGGCGTGCTGACGTTCACGCCGTATTATTTGTGGCGATGGGAACATGCGGTCCATCATGCCAGCTCGGGCGACCTGGATCGGCGGGGTCGCGGCGACGTGTGGACGCTGACCGTCCAAGAGTACCTCGAATCATCGCGCTGGAGGCGGTTCGCGTATCGGTTGGCGCGCAACCCGGTCATCTTGTTTGTGCTGGCGCCGATGTACCTATTTCTGATTCACCAGCGGTTTCCCACCAACGGTACGGCCGCGCGCGAGCGTCGGTCGGTCCATTGGACGAACCTGGCCATCTTGGGAGTGGCGGCGGCGATGAGCACGGTGTTCGGATGGAAAGCGTACCTGATCATTCAGTTCTCGCTGATCGTGATTGCCGGCTCGGCGGGCGTGTGGCTGTTTTACGTGCAGCATCAGTTTGAGGGTGTGTATTGGGAGCGCGGGGACGACTGGGATTATACGGCGGCCGCGTTGCAGGGGAGTTCGTTCTATAAACTGCCGAAAGTGCTGCAATGGTTTTCCGGCAACATCGGGTTCCATCACATCCATCACTTGAGTCCGCGGATTCCGAATTACAACCTGGAGCGATGCCACAAGGCGGAGCCGCTGTTTAACACGGTACCGGCGGTCACGCTGTTCTCGAGCTTCAAATCATTCACCTTCCGCCTCTGGGACGAACAACGCCGCAAACTCGTCGGCTACGGCCATCTCCGGGCGATCCGTCGTCAGGCGCGGCAAGGTGTGCGTTCCTGACGGGGGAGAGTGTCGAGGCGCGGTTCACGTTGGGCGAGCCAGCGCCATGGTTTCCCGCAATGTCTCCAGCCATGTGCCCGCCGCCATCCAAGAGCAACGTAAGGGACGTTACCGTTAAGTAGTTCAGTATTGATAGGCGCCAAGGGTCCAGCCGCCGTTGTAGTTGGTGCGGGCGACGCCGCGGATATCGTGGTCGATGCCGGGGCAGGTGTTGCTGAGGCTGGCTAGGTTGATGCCCGCGCCGATCGCGGGAGAACCCGCCTGCAGCTGGCAGATGTTCCCCGTCGAGTTTGTGCCGCTGCTGAAGGCCAAGCTGACAAACTGCGGATCGTTGGTCAGCCCGTGCGCGTCGAAGCCGACACTCCGCTCGACGGACAGCCCCCCGTTCACGTTGAATCCGACCGCGTTGTTCCACCACAGATACGGATCGGTCGCGCCGCCTGCGCTATGCCAGTCGTTGTAATCCACCGTCCACATCGCCACGGGATAAGCATTCGTCACCGTCCCGAGCACGAGCAGGTCGCCCTGCTGGCCCGTGGTCGAGAATGAATACGCCAGGTTGTTCTCGACCTGCAGCGTCCCGTTGGTCGGCCACGCGTACGGCGGAAGATACGCTCCACCCGAATTGTCGCACCCGCCGCACACGCCCCAGAACATCGCGTTGTTGTTCGGCGCGGTCGCGGAATTGACGATCATCGTGTTGTTGACCACGCGGATCACCGACGCCGTGTTCACCTCGTAGCTCACCTGCACCGGCGGGGCCTGCCCGCCGCCGTTGGAATTGGTGATGATCAGATTGCCGAGCGTGTTCGTGTAGATGCACAACACGTTGCCGCTGCCGGCCATCGGGATGTTGAACAAATTGTTGTAGATGTTCGCGCTCGCGGCGTACTCCAGGTAAATGCACGCGGTGAACACTGAGTTGCTCCACGTGGCCACCTGCCAGGTGTTCCCGCAAATATTGTTGTGCGTCCCCGCCGACGCCGACTGCGTCCGGAAAAAGATCGGGTCCTGGTGCGGCTCGCCCGTGTCGATGTAGCCCCGCCAGTACTGCGGCGAATAGGCGTGCCCCGGGTCCGTCCACGTGTTCCCGTGGATCGTCAGGTAATCCACCAGGCCCGACACGCCTGCGATGTCGATGCCCCAGATCTCGGACTGCCCAAGCTGGCAGCCGACGATGCTCACGTTCGTCATCATGCCCTCGATCACCAGGTCAATCCCCACCGCCCCGCGCTGGAATGTCGAGTTCGTGATCGTCAGGCCCGCGCCCTGCGCGCCCGTCACGTACACGCCCGTCGACGACGGCCCGGTGTCGGACGTCCCGACCGAGTTCCCATCCATCGGACACACGTTCGTGTAATACCCGAGCTGGTCGAACAGGCAGCCGATGATCGTCACCCCGTTCACGTAATTGCCGCCGTTGACCATGATGCCGTACCCCTGCTTCGACGCCACCGGCAATCCGCCATCCGCCGGCACCGCGTTGCTCGATCCGCCGATCGGCCCGAACACCAGGTTGCTGAACGTCGTCCCCACCAGGTTCCCGTTCGCGTAGAACGCCACGTACCGCTGCGTCGTGCAACCATCGGTGAAATTCATCGTCGCGCCAGAACCCCAGTTCGAGGAACAGGCGTACGTCACGTTGTTCGACGGCACGATCCCGACCGAGTAATACCCGTTGTAACCGCCCGTCAGTTTGTACGCCGTGCCGGCCTTGAACCACACCACGCTCCCGTTCGCGAGCGTCGCCGTCCCCGCGCTTCCCGTCGCGCTCGGATCACCCGGCACGTGCTTCCATGCCGACGCGGCGTTGGTGCCCGGATTCGAGTCGCTCCCGCCGATGTAATCCACGAAATACCCGGTCATGTTCGTCGCCTGCCCGAGTGGTGGCGGCGGCGGCGGCGGCGCTGGCGCGTTCGTCACGATTACCCACCCGC
Source organism: Verrucomicrobiia bacterium (assembly GCA_050015495.1). Classification (GTDB taxonomy): domain Bacteria; phylum Verrucomicrobiota; class Verrucomicrobiia; order Palsa-1439; family Palsa-1439; genus Palsa-1439. The sequence continues at coordinate 53,936 of JBEKBH010000017.1, read as the reverse complement.
TCAGCGTGATCGAGGAGACGATGGTTTGGCCCAGACAAATTCCGGCTAGCCACAGATTGACACAGATTGCCGCCAGCGAGCGTTTCCGCCATTGCTTCATTGTTTCATTCCTCCGTATCCGTGTGCATCTGTGGCCACTCATTGCCCCACCAAATTAAGTTTCAAGGCGATGTTCGTGGACGTCATACCCTGGATCTGTTTCAGGCTGTTCGACGCGATCGCCGCGGTGATCGTCAGCACGCCGTTGCTGAGGACGGCCGCGGCAGCCTGTCCTGAGCCTGTCGAAGGGTTCGTGATCGTTACGACGCCACCGATCCCGACCGTGGCCGCGACCGAATTCGACACCGCCAGCCGTGCAAACATCTGCGCCGATGTCCCACTCGCCGCATTCGTCCATGGACCGCCGGGCGACCCTGATGTTTGGATGGTCCACGTCGCGGCAGCGACGGCCATCACGAGCGGGGCTGCGATCAGTAAAGCAAGGGCAAGAAGTGTTTTCATGGCTGTTCGAAAACGAATGCCTTGATCGCAAACGTCGGCTTGGTGCTGCTTGAGTCGATTACGGCGATGCCGACGTACTGAGGGTTGACCGCTTGGTTGGTCTTGATAAACGAATATTGCCCGTTCTGCGTGATCGGCGGCGGCAGACCATTTACGGAGAGACTGTATGTGTACTTCATCGTGTTGCTCCCGTCGTAGCTGATTTGCAGCCAGATCGGCGCGGGGGGGCCAAGCTCCAGCGTGCTAATCGGCCCTTGCCACCACTGCGCTTCCGAGGAACTGTCAAAGGCGTCAGGAGTGGCAAATGTGGATATGGCGGTTGCGCTGACAAACGCCCGAAGTTCGGGAGTGGTCGCCGAGCCGCGCCACATGACAAAGGCGTGCAGATTTGCGTTCGTGCCCTCCGCCGCGACAGGACCGAAGCCGGCGTTAAACGAGTAAGAACCATTCTCACCGACCATCGGCTGAACGAGCACGCGGCAGCGCCATGACTGATTGGTGGTCGGGATCGCCTTCAGGTAATACGTGCCCCAGTTCGGCATCGGCGGCCCGCTGCTCTGAATCCAGAGCCAGTTGTTGCTGTTGACGCACGTCCACGCGTTCGTCCCGTTCACAGTGATCCACGCGCTCGTGGTTGTGTTGACGAAGTAGTCGGTCAACGTCACGTTTTCGTTGCTCGTGGTTGACAGGTCCGGCGTGTTGATGAACGTCGCCCCGAAATTGTTGCTCACGCGTAGCGCGCCGTACTTCGTGTCCCAGAACAACGGCGCCGGCTGGAGCGTGGTCGACGTGTTCGTGGACGCGAACTGCGTCGGGTCGCTGATCGTGATCGTCCCGCCCGTCCCCGAGGCCACGGTCGAGATCGTCGGATGGCCTGACACGGCGATGGTAACGTTTGATACCAGGCCGTTGACCGACGCGACCGAGCCGGTCGTGATCCCGACAAACCCGCCTGGCGCGCTGATCGCGCCATTGACGAACAGCGTGCCCGTGATCGTCGCATTGTTGCTGATCGTCGCCGTGCTCGTGGCAAGGAATGGAGCCGTCACCGTCACGTTGTTGCTGAAGACGCTCGGGCCGTTCATCCAAAATGCGCTCGTCAGACCGTTCGTCAACAGCCCCGGGTTGAGCGTCAATGTCACCAGCCCGTTATTGTTCGCCGCGGAGAACGTCCCGAACTGCGGACTTGCGCTCGTCAATGTCCCGACCAACCCGTTGGTCAGCGCCGGGCCAAAGCCGGACCCCACAAGCGAGGCGCTCGACACCCACACGCCGGTCATCGTGTTTGTGCCATTCGCGTTTGCCGACAGCCCCGGGATGGTCGTCGTGCCGGTGACCGTCAAGGTGTTGGAGATCACCGTAGCACCCATGTCCCACACGTTGCTTTGGAACCACGCGAAGTAATTGAACGTGGCGGCGTTGTTGACCGTCATCGTCGTCAACGTCGCGCCGGCATTGTTCACGCTCAATGGCGCGCCCGCGCCGAGGAACAGGCCGCCGTTGTCGACAGTGATTGAGCCGCCGTTGAAAATTTCGTTGGCCGTGAACGTATTGTTGCTGGCCAGCATCGGGAAGATCCCGCTCGCTACCGACACGATCTGCGTGTTCTGGCCGCCGGGCGTCGTCGTGATCCCGAATCCCGCGGAGACGATATTGCCGTTCGTCACTTGCGCGCTCGTGACGTAACCAGCCGGGTTGCTGGCGCGCGGATAAAAGTCCGTCGTGTCCGCTGTCGAGACGACGGACCCGCCATTGAGCCTCACCCCGTTCTCGCCATTGGTCAGGTTTCCAGTCGGCAGCGCATTCAACGCGTTCATGATTGTGTTGCTGGCGTTGATCAGCGCCTGGTTGCTGACCACCAGCGAGAAGTCCGCGCCGATGCCGTTGGTACCCGCGCCCTGCGAGGTAAGCAAGACACCCGGCTCCGCCGCAAGCACCGTCCCGTTCGTTACCGCTCCGATCGCGCCAACCTCTGACTCCAGCGTGCTGAGATCGTCCATCATCAGGAAGCCCTCGCCGTGCAAGCAGCCGTAGCTAACCCCGATGATGTTCGTCCCCGAAGTCCCCACGGTGGTCAGGTCGATGCAGTTGTCGGTGAGCAGCACAAACGGCGCTGCGCTGCCGCCGCCGCCCACGCCGGCCAGCGATGAGATGATGGCCTCTCGCACGCCGTTGAGGTAATCCGTGATCGTGCACGATGATCCCGCCGGCAAACTGACCTGCTCCGCGTCGCCGATCACGTTCGTCCCGACGAGGATTTTGATGTTGTAGTCGTTCGCGGCAAAACACTCGCACCACGAAGCCACGAAGATCACGAGGAAGAACACACACGGCATTATCGCGGTGACGCTCCATCGTCCTGCCTTCGTGCCCTTCGCGTCTTCGTCGTAACATAAATTCGTTTTCATGGGATCACCAATTGCCAGTAGAGTTTGACGACCACATCACTCGCGCCGCTCGGCGTCACGATCTGCGCCGAGCACGGAGTCCCGGCCGGGAGCACCGTGTTGTCAGCCGTCGCGTTGATGAGCGCGTAATCGTTCCCGGCCCCGAGCGCAAACGTCGGACTCTGCGCCGTGCCGCCAAAGAGCAACTGCACGACGAGCGACGCCCCGCTCGGCGGATCGCCGTTGCAGATGATTTCCACCTGCAGGAGTTGACGCTGGATCGGGACCGCGTGCGGGTCGCGAATGTCGTTCGCGTGCGCCGAGCCGGGGAACCGGCAGTCCTGGCAGTACACACTCATCACCGCCTGCTTCTGGATCGCTGTGTTCACCACCGCATAGGTATCGAGCGTGTTGGCGACGGCGAGCGCGTCGTCGGGCAGTTGGGGATTGGCCTGGGCAAACTCCTCGAATTTTTTTCGTCCGAACAGAATCGCAATCCGCGTCATCCAGTTCATTTTTTATTTCTCCTATTCACAACGGGCGGGAGATTACCTTCAGGGAAAAAAATCCGTGAACGTACTTTGGAAGGTTTGGGAGCTTTGGAAGCTTTTCTTTCGAATCGGCAAGAAATGGCCAAAAGCGGAGCGATTTATTTTACAGAAGATGACGGAGGTGGGATGCGATTATCCCATTGGCATACGGAACGGAGAGGACTTTACCTTTTGGTCCGGTTGTCGCACCATGCGGATCCGAGAGGGAGGAGTAGCGATGCGAGCAACACAAAAGCAAGGGCGAGTTATTCGAAGATACCGACGCGATCTGAAGAGAAAGGATTTCAAGGATTGGTGTGAGGTCATCCGGGGTAGGGCGAGAGGCTGCGGACTGTACGCGCTTTATAAAAACAAGAAGCTAATCTACGTTGGTCTTGCTACCAAGAGCATTCGTTCGCGGATTCAGGGCCACATACGCCGAGGCAAGATTCCATTCACCGAATTCTCTGTTTTCTTGGTCACAGGCAGAAGCTGCTCTGCGCAAGAGCGACGTATTAGGGATTTGGAAGCACTCTTGTTGAAAATCATCAAACCCAGACCGACATGGAACAAGTCTGTTACGAACTTTGTCGCAGCTACGAGGCTTCAACGCAGCGGGCAGAAGGCCTAGCTATTGTGCACCTGAAACAGGCCCGGGCGAAAGGCAAGTTGGCGGAGTTTGTTCGGGAGCGGGAGAAGACGCATCCGCACACGCACAAGCATCGGTTTCGGGCGGTGGTGAAGTCGATGGCGTTGGGGAAGGCGAGGGGGAAGAAGAAGGGATAGAGGGAGGAGGGAGACCGGGGGCCGCGGTCAGCGCCCGCGGCTACAACGGCGGACGCGGCTACAGGGGAACGGAACCGCGGCTACAGCGGAAGCGCGGATACAGGGGAAACGGCGGCCGCGCTCATCGCGCGCGGCTACAGTGCAGGCGGTGCGCGGTTAGCTCAAAGAAGAACCAGAAGATGACGTCATGAAATGTCCGCATTGCGATTATGAGTTTGCATTGACGTGGCGGCGTTACTTTCTTTCCCCAAACGGCAAGCATGTTTGTCCCAAGTGCAACCAGCGGTCGCATTTATCCACGACCCTCCGGTATCGGCTCCGCACTCCCGTTGCCTTGGGCATCGGAGGTTTACCATGTGCTTATCTATTCGGGGCGCGGTTCGGAGTGCCAGGAGTTTATGCAGGATGGATTATCGGCGGTCTGACCTCCGGCATGATCATCGGCAGATTCCTGGATAATAATTACCGGCCATTGGTCAGAGACCCACGCCCCCCAATCCCGCCAAACTCCCCGCCCCAGCAAGCCAGCTGATTGTAATTTACGAAATTCGGGGGAAACGGCGGCCGCGGTCGGCCACGCCTGAGGCGTGCAAGCGCCCACGGCTACAACGCGAACGGAACCGCGGTCAGCGCCCGCGGCTACAGCGCAAGCGCGGCTACAGGGGGAAACGGCGGCCGCGGTCAGCGCCCGCGGCTACAACGGCGGACGCGGCTACAGTTCGGGCGGAACGCGACCGTCCAAAGATGTTTTCGGCTCGACAAGGCATACCCGACAGGTGTAGAAGGGAAGGACGAGAAGCGTATGCGCCTTTGACGGTTCCGCGGTCGCAGGTCGCCTCAGACTTGCATGGCTTCGAATGGGAGCGTGACCATGACCGCGGCGAAACGTTTTGCGATCGTCCTCTTGTTTCTGACCGGTTTGTCCTGGAGAATCTGCGGGCAGACCCTGACGACTCTTTACTCCTTCAGCGGCACCGATGGGAACGAGCCGGAAGCTGCGCTCATACAAGGCACGGATGGCAATTTCTATGGCACGACGTACGAAGGTGGGAACCTGGCGCTGAATCTCGGAAACGGGTACGGGGTGGTGTTCCGGATCAGCGCGGCCGGCAACTTCACAAATCTGTATTCCTTCAGCGGCGGTGATGGGGGGTCTCCCCAAGGCGGACTCGTGCAAGGCGGCGACGGCAATTTCTACGGGACGACCCAGGCGGGCGGTACGGGTACAAGCTGCGGCTCTGGAGGATGCGGCACGGTGTTCCGGATCACCGCGGGCGGCAGTTTGACGACGCTTCACTCGTTCACGGGGAACGACGGGGCGGCTCCCGAAGCGGGACTGGTGCAGGGTAACGATGGTAATTTCTACGGGACGACGGTCCTCGGGGGGACGAACGACAATGGCACCGTGTTTCGAATCAGTCCCGGCGGATCGTTTACGAACCTTTACCTGTTCACCGGCGTTGACGGGCGCTGGCCGTCGGGCGGGCTGACGCAGGGCGGTGACAGCAATTTCTACGGGACGACCGTCCTGGGCGGGACGAGCACGAATTGCTCGAGCGGCTGCGGCACGGTGTTCCGGATCAGCCCGAGCGGCAACTTCACGAGCCTGTATTCCTTCAGCTTCACCGATGGGGCGGCTCCCCAGGCGCCACTGGCGCAAGGCAGCGACGGCAACCTCTACGGGACCACGCAACAGGGAGGGTCGCGCTCGAATTACGATGAGGGATACGGGACGGTTTTCGGGATCAGTTCTTCGGGCGCGTTTGCCAGTGTGCATGTTTTTAGCGGTGGCACGAACGGTTTCGTCCCGAACGGGCTCATTCAGGGCAGCGACGGCAATCTGTACGGCACGACCCGCACGTCCGGACTCCAGGGCGCGGGGACCGTGTTCGCCATCAGCCCGGCGGGCGCGTTTGCGAATGTCTTCAACTTGTACTACGCTCGTGTCTTCGCGAAGCCGTATGGCGGGCTCATCCAGGGCAGCGACGGCAGCTTCTACGGGACGACGTATGACGGAGGGGCGAGTTTCATGGGCAGCGTGTTCAAACTTTCCGTGCCGCTCAACCCGCCGGCCAATCAGGTTTCCGGGGTCCAGTTATCCGGCACGGATATGGTCGTCGCCATCCCGTCGGTGGCCGGCGAGACGTATCAATTGCAGTTCAGTGATTCGATAAGCCCGGCCAACTGGTCGAATGTCGCGGGTGGGTGCGTCAGCAACAGCGTCGGAGCGCTCATGACCCTGACCAATTTCGGCGGAGCGTCAGCGCCGCAAGGGTTCTATCGGTTCGCCATCACGCCATGACGAGTAACGACGGGCCGCGGTCAGCGCCCGCGGCTACAGCCGGACCGAGGTTGCATCCAGGCGCGGCATTTCGTATGGAACGCTCTCGTATGCCAGAGGATCCACACAAACACCTGCGACGGTTGGAACGAGTGTGGTTGGGATCGCCGGTCTATTTCGTGACCACCTGTACCCGTCAACGGCGGCCCGTCCTGGCGGTGGCCGGCGTCGCCGACATTCTTACCGCCGAATGGCGCGCCGCTGGTGAGCGGCACGGTTGGATGGTGGGCCGGTACGTCATTATGCCGGATCACGTGCATTTTTTCTGCGCGGCGGAACACAACGCGAAGACGTTGTCGGTTTTCGTTGGGGCATGGAAAGAATGGACAAGCAAGCGAATCGCGCGAGAGTTCGGGCCGGCTGTAGCCGCGGGCGGCGACCGCGGCTCTGATGCCGGGATGATTAACGACAAGCCGCGCTCACCGCGCGCGGCTACAACGGAGGCGACAGCACAAACGGAACCGCGCTCACCGCGCGCGGCTACAGATTCCGCGGTCAGCGCCCGCGGCTACAACACGACAACGCGGGTGTGGCAACGGGAGTTCTTCGATCACGTGTTGCGTTCGGAGGAGAGTTACGCGGAGAAATGGGAATACGTGAGGCAGAATCCGGTCCGGGCGGGCTTGACGGCCCGGGTGGAGGACTGGCCGTATCAAGGGGAGGTTCATCCATTGTAGCGCAGGGCCGCGGTTAGCGACCGCGCGCTACAGGTCGAGCGGGGCGTCGGCGATGCCGGCCATGAAGCGGCGGATGCGGCGGGCCATGCGCCAGGCGGTTTTGTAGGTGACGCCGAGTTCTTCCCGGAGTTCGACGGCGGGAACACCGTACCGGGACGTGGCGAACAGGTAGATCGCATAGAACCAGAGCTGCAACGGCGTGCGGCTGTCGGCGAACGGCGTGCGGGCGGTCGGGTGGAGGTGATGACCGCACCACTGGCAGGAGCAGGCGCGTTCGGCCCGGAGGCGATACCAGCGGGCGCGGCGTCGGCATTTGGGACACCGATAACCCTGGCCGTAGCGGACGGTGAAGATGTATTGGAGGCACGCCTCATCGTTCGGGAACATCTGGAAGAATTCGCGAATGGTGATGATCCGCTTCGTGTTCACGCGGCCAGAATAGGCGCGAGGGATACCGTATGGCAACGGGATAGTTGCGATCAGGAGCGCAGCCGGGGATGGTTCACCGAGTCGTGAACGCGGCTCGTCGCGAGCGCTCCTCGCCACGAGCGGCTTCGGTTGTTGTTTCGTTGCCGTTTCGTTCGCCCGGCTGCGCTCCTCCGATCGTGTTTATGGCAACAGCACGCGGACCCGGTAGTACCGCGACGGACGGTTGGTCGCACCGCCTGGATCAACTATGTTCGTCACCGCGCCCAATCCAATGCCGCCGCTGAGGATGTTGGTCGCGCCACCAGAGGGCACGGGCAGGAAGTTGTTGGTGTAGCCGCCATTGGCCGCGCCCGTCGAGTACTCAAGGATGTTGGTGCGGGAGGCGATCCCCGGCACGTAGTTCGTGTCGCCATTGGCTCCCAGATAGGTGACGCTGATGTCGGTGCCATTCGTTTTGGCGATGCTGATGATGTGCAGGTAGGCCGCCGCGTTCGTGGGGTTGAAGCCCGCCAGGAACTGGTTGGTGTTACTCATCCCTTTGCCGAACGGATCCGCATCGGGATCTGCGATCGCGCAATTGGTGCAGGCGAAGTATTGATTTGCCCAACTCTGGTAGGAAGGCAGATTGGTAGGGCAAGGCTGCACCTCGACAAACTCTGAATAGCCGGGTTGCAGCAGCGGCGGGCCCGAGGGGGGTGACCAAGAAGTCCCACCGCAGGTATAGGTGGTGAACACCTGATTAGTCGGGTTCCAGGCCAAGACCTCCGTCTGGTAGGTCATCGGCATGCAAAACATGTTGGAAAAGGCAAGCGGTGTGAGGCCATAGCCGCCGACGAGCATGGTGCCGCTGGAGCAGTCGAGCGGCGCGCAAAGGCCGGGACAAGTAGGTTCACATCCGTAAATAGTGAGCGTATACGTATATTGATTGGTGGAGACCAAAAGGAACCCCTCACCGGGAACGAGCGGTTCGGTGCCGTTTTGCCATTGGGAGTTGAAGGAATCGGGAGGAGTGAATGTCTCGGTCCATTGGTTCCAGAAGCATACTTCAGTTCCATTTGAAACGGAGGGCAACACGTCCGCCAGTGTATTGTTGGTTCCCTGGCACAGGACGTCAGCCAAGTAGTTGCTTCCGGGAAACACCGTGACGGTATAATTGGTACAGGTAGAATTGGTATAATTGATACAGGGGCAGCAGTTGGTGCAGAAGACGAACACCCAAAAGGAGCCAGAGGAGCAGATGTTGGTGCCGGAGCAGTCATAGACGGACCAGTTGACGGGGCTGACCGTCTGGTGGGCGAAGGAGGTGCCTGAGGGCGGATCGAACACGACCTTGTTGGTGCAACTAACACTGCTGGGGATGAAATTGGTGTAGAACACTGGAACATCGGAGCAGGAATAAACCGTGATGTTGCTTGGATACGGAATGGTGTTCGGCAGCACCGTCACAGTCTGGGTGCAGACGGTGCTGAGGTTGGTGCACCAATAATCGTGGGCGCTCCATAATTGGTAAATGGTTCCCGTGCTGCAGCAGTCGAAGGAGTTGGTCCAACTGCCACCCTGGCTGACCGTCAAACTGGCAGCGCACGACTGACTGACTGTGTACCCGTTGGTCGGCAACAAGGAGCCACAAACGATGCTCATGTTGGTGCAGGTCAAGGTCAGCGTCGCGGGCAACACCGTCACCATCTGGGTGCAAACGAGGTTGTTGCTGCAGCTATCCTCCAGCTGCCAAACCTGGTAAACGTATTGCGTGCTGCAGTAGGGGTCGTAGCCGTTGCCGTTAGAGTTTGTCCAACTACCAGATAGGGTCACCGACGCATTGCTACAGCTCGGGTCGTAGTAACTGGGCGGGTTGGTCGGCACTGGGCTGCTACAAGGGATGGTCTGGTTGGTGCAGTATAGACCCGGTGCCGTCATGGGTACCACCACCCTGACTGTAAAGCTGCAAGTGCAACTGTTCGAGCAGGAGTCGGTTGCCGTGCAGCTGACCGTCGTGGTCGTGTTCGGATCATTGGTGCTGCCCGAAACCGGACTGCACACCACCGACAGCGTGCCATTGCTGCAACAAGTCGTGGCCGAAGGCGAGTAATACACCGGGATGGGGACGCTGGATGTTACCACGATGTCGTTCGGGCAGTCGAGCACAAGGCACGCGTTGGTGCATGTGTTGGTGGAGGAAATGATCGAGCCCAGAGGCCCGATACGGTAGATGAGGTATTCACGCAGGAAGTTCGGAGTGGTATTGTAGTCTTCGGTACTGCCCCATATGAAAGGATTGCATGTAGCGTTGGTGGGTTCAGGGTTGTACTCCATCCACAGGGCGTTCGAACCAATGCACGACGGAACGGCTACGGGGTAGCGATTGCCATTGAACTGATCACTGAAATCCAGACGTCCATTGTCCAGAGATCCGGGTGCGTAAGAAACTCCGCCGACCCAGCCGTTGTTGCCGACCCAGCCGACACTGGAGGAGCCCGGCGGCCCGGCACTGGCGTTGGCCATAGCGATCTCACTGTTAATCGCGGCCAAAGTAGGTCCGTGCGAGCCGGAACCAGAGCAGTTGGGGGTTATGTTTGTGCCGGTGGCGAAAACTTGCCACGGCCAACTCGGACTGGTCGTGACGGTGACTCCCGTGTTAGGGTCCGTGAAACTGGCGACTGTCCCTTGGTACCCCCCATCATCGCTCCAAGCCACGATGTAAATGTAAACATCGGCGGGATTGTCGACGTTGAGGTTGTAAATCTCCGGACCTGGATCTGTACCGGGATTATCTGGAGGCACGAACACATAGCAGGTTGGGCCGAAGACCGACTGCGGATAGCAGTTGTCAATGCCCCCGTAAAACTGGGCGGCATTGATACCATTAACGTTCCCAAACCCGAAAGCGTAGCCGTTATCAACCGTTATGTATACATTGATACTATCTCCAAGCAGGCGCACGGGTAACATCAGCGCGATGAGGATGAGGAGACGCAGGATCTTGGTTTTCATAGTTTCTCCTTGGATTGGTCTGGATGACTGAATGACGAGTCAACAGGGCGCACCGGCCCCCAGTTTGGAATTGTTAAGAGACTACAGGGGTAGCGCAAGCGTTCTGTACCGGACACGCGCGCAATGACAGAACTATGGTTCGAGTGTATTCTCGCCTCCAACTCGAACCCAAAACCGGGATGGCGAGCGTCGTGGCTGCGTCTCCCTCGCCGTTGTGAAAACTTTCACAAGCGCAACGCGGTGTCAACAACAATCTGCCATGTGCGGTAACGGAGGTACTGTTTGTCAATTGTCAGTGGTAGGCCAACCCGGGTTTATTTTGGTGGTGGTCAGGCAGACTTTGTCCCACCAGTGATTCCAGTTTCTGTGGTTCTGCTGCAGTCATTTGGGCGGTGTCCTCCTTTGCCGTTAATGGAGGGACGCGCTCCGTCGCGTCCGAGGCTCTATTCGTCTACTTCGCCGGCTGGAAGTCTTTGTGGCCGGTCTGCCAGAGGAGGAAGGCGTACTGGCCGGCGAAGTTTTTGAAGGTGACGAGCTTCTCTTCCGTGAAGTGGCCGTTGTCGTAGTTCACCTTCATCAGGACGGGATTGGTCGAGGCCGTTGCTCCCTGCACCGCCGCGACGAATTTGCCCGGCTCCCAGGCGGCGACGCGGGGATCATTCCAGCCGCCCACGCCCATCACCGCCGGGTACTTCACGCCTTTCTGGACGTGTTGGACTCCGTCCATCTCGAACAGGGCCTGGCATTCGGCGGGGTCTTTCACGGTGCCAAATTCCGGCGTGTTGACCGGGCCGTTGGGGGAGAACTCCATGCGCATCGCGTTCGCGCATCCGACATTGCAAACAGCGGCCGCAAACAGATCGGGGCGTTCCGTGATGGCGCGGCTGATGAGGATTCCGCCGGCGCTGGTGCCGGTCCCGCCGAGCTTTTGGGGACTGGTGTATCCCTTTTTGATAAGGTACTCGGCGCAGGAAATGAAGTCGTTCCAAGTGTTCGGCTTGGTGGTTTTGTAGCCCGCTTTGTACCACGCTTCGCCTTTTTCGCCGCCGCCCCGCGGGTGCGCAATGGCCACCACCACGCCGCGGAGCGCCACCGAATTGCGAATACTGAAGTACGGAGTGGCACTGATCCCATACGCGCCATAGCCGGTGAGGATGCAGCAGTTTGACCCGTCCAGCGGAATGCCCTTCTTGTAAATGATCGAGAGCGGGATCAGGGTGCCGTCGTGCGCGGGCACTTCGACTTCTTCGGAGACCAAATTCTCGAAGCCGGGATACGACACGTCCGTGTTGAAAATGCTCTTGGCGAAGGTGTCCTTCCGCGCGTCGAAATCGTAAATCGTCTGGGGCGAAACCCAGGAGGTGATCCTCAGCAGGCAACGGTCCGTCCGCCAATCCGGACAACTAACGCCGACCGTCCCGGACGACGGAAGCTTGACGTCCGCGGTCTTGCCGGTGGCGAGGTCGTATTTGACGAGGCGGTCGACAACCCCGTTGGAGTACACAATGAATAGGTAGTGCCGGCTCTTCGTGATGTAGCGGATCGAGTCGGTCCCCTCGGGAATCACGGTTTCAGCGTGGTCCCAGTCGGGATGCTTCACGTTCGTCCGAACGACCTTGTACTTGGGCGCACCGGCATGGGTGACGGCGTAAACGTAATCGCGGTCGAACTCGAGCCCGCGGACCAGGTTGTCCGAACGGTTACACAGGACATTCCATTTGATTTTCGCGTGCTTCAACTCGGAGGCGGGAGCATAGAAAATCCGCAGCTCGCGTTGGACGGTGTCCGCGATGCCGACGATGTAGTCCGGGTATGATTCGTCAACGGAAGCAGACGGAATCTCCTTGGCGGTGATCCCCAGTTCCGGGTTGCTCTCGTCGCTGAAGACGTCTCTGTCCGCAGCGATGTCGGTGCCGAGCTTGTGCACTTTGGTTTTGCGGTTCAATTCGATTTCGAGGCTCTTGATGTCCGCCACCTTGCCCGCATCATAGAATAAAGACTTGCTGTCCTTCATCCACCCGCTGGGCCCGTAGGAAGGGTAGATGCTCTCGGGCAGCAGGGTTCCCCGATCCACGTCCAATACCCGGATCTCCGACCATTCCGCGCCACCCGACGAAAGCCCCATGGCGACGTGTTTCCCGTCCCAGGAAGGAGCAATACTTTGGATGGTCGTAACCACACCGGCTTTATACGTGGCGGGATCGAAGAGCAGTTTCTCTGTCCCATTCCACCCTTGACGGAAGTAGAGTTTGCCCACGTTTTCGCCACCCAAGGTCTTCTTGTAAAAAACCCGGCCGTGCTCGTACGTGATCGACGAGTAATCCGCCGGTTTGAGCTTGTCCAACGCCAGCCATTCCTGCGTCAACGCATCACGTCCGGGAATCTTTGCGAGCAGGCCATCCGTCAAGTCCGCCTGGGCCTTGAACCACGCCTCGACATCCTTGTCCTTCAGGTTCTCCAGCCAGCGGTAGGGATCGGTGTACGTCTTCCCGAAATAGGTGTCCGCGGCATCGACGGTCTTTGTCGGCGGATAATTCCACTGGGCATGGCCGGGCACGGCGATCAGGACCGGAACGACGAGGAACAGGAGTCTCTTCATGATGGCGATTCAGTTGGTTGTTGGTGGAAATCTGTTTTCGACGTTCCGCGAGCGAGGCAAACTTGGTTCGGTCAGGGAACCCATACTTCGCGAGTATCCGGGCCGGTCTGCGGGCTTGTCAAGACGGTTTGGAAGAAGCGCGTAATTGTGGTGCGCGCGCCTACCCAGGTCCTTTCGCAAGCGCGAGCGTCGAAGCTGTATAGATTGGCATGGGTGGCAATGCCCGATTGCCTTGTCGGGTCAGTAAGGCATCCAATTTGTCCAAGGACTGATTGGCAACCCTGTGGTAGTTGGCAATGGTCGGGGCCAGATCATCGTGCGCGCCTGATACCGGCGCGGTTTGAATACCGGCTCGCGGGGACGAAGAAACATCCGGTGGTTGCCGCCGGGTGGCGACGGTCACGCCGACGGCCACCAAGACCGCGATGGCTGGCAACGCCACGCGCCAGTTCAACAGGGTTCCCCGAAAACACGCCGCCAGGATTTCCCCAAGGGAATCCGGTGTCGCCGCCTGCAATTTGCCGGCCAGTTTTTGGTGAAATCTTTCGGACGCCTGAACATCAGGATTTGCCTCCTCCGTCGCCAGCGCTTCGGTCACGTTGGAAATTTCATCCAGATAGCCGCGACAACCTTCGCAGGTTTCAAGATGCGCCCGAAGATCCCGCGTCTGCCGCGCATCCAGGGCGTTCAATGCCAGCCAGACAATGAGTTTTCGGTTTTGAGGACAAGGTTTCATCACATCCCGCCTTTCGGTTTGAAATCTGACAGTTGGCGGCTGAAAGCATCCATTTTCCGAAGCTTGTCCAAGGCATGAAACAAACGGGATTTGACCGTCCCCACCGGGCAACCCAACGCGGCGGCAATCTCCTCCAAGGAATCATCCACGTAAAAACGCAGATAGATGACCTGCTGGTGTTTGGCCGGCAATGCCTGGACGCATCGTCGCAGAAGAACAGCCTGTTCGCGCAGCTCGACGGCCTGGTCCGGCCGGGCGGCGTGGTCGGCCAGATTGCCGGCGTGTTTCTCCCATTCATCTTGATCCCGTGCGGCGGGCGTGGCCGCCGGTCGGAGACGATTTGCCCGGAGGGCATTGCGATAACGATTCAGCAGGATCGCGCAAAGCCAGGTGAAAAACTGGCAGCGCCCGTTGTAACGGCGCAACCCCTTCCAGGCTTCCACCAGCGTGTCCTCCGCCAGATCTTCGGCCAGCGTGAGGTTGCCACAAAGCGCGACGGCCTGTCGCAACAGCCGGGTTCCATGGATGCGACAAATCTCGCCGAACGCCTCGGCGTCGCCGGCCCGGGCCTGATCGAGAAGGCTCTGCGTGTCGGGGAATTCGCTTTCCACGAACGTTGGACTCAGGCTGAACACATGTCGATTCTAGCTGAAAACCGGGGACGGTTCCATCGTGGAACTGTTCGCCCCATCAATCTCTTGTTTGGTGAATCATGGCTTCACCGCCTGACCAATATGCGGTCCATCAACGTAAAATGGAGTTCCCTCTTTCTCGACAAAGATGAGCGCCGAGGGCCATTCGGGTCGTCCGGCATAGGCGGACTTGAGTTCGAATCCATAGTCCACCCCGTCGAACACAAAACGCTGGAAGGCGAAGGGGCCCTTCCCGAAGGGATCCATCACGCTGTTCAATCCGGATTCGCCGTGCCGTTTGTACTCCACCGCGGCGCGCACCATTGCCTCGACCGCTTGAATTGTGAATTCCTTCCGACGTGGCTGCAGCAGATCGAGGAAGAAGATTGGAACCAAAGGATTTTGAGATCCGCGAATTTCCGCGCCGAACTTCTGTATCTGGTCTTCATACTCTGGCTGTGGCAGCGTCATGATCCTGGCGAGCCGCGGATACAGCGGTTGCATGTCACGGACCAGCTTGAGAAATCCATCCGTCGTTCCTCCCGCCGCCTTGGCAACCTTTGGCCAGAAATTGGTGTCGTCCACCTGTTGTCCGAGGCTCTCCAGCACCTTGGCATCATTTCCGGGATACTGCTTGCGCAAGTCCAACACCCTGGTTTCCATCCAATCAGAGAAACAATGCGCTTCCGTGGTCGCGACGGCCGTGGCCATCGTGCCCCGGGCCGGAGCGGCATCGAATCCATCCACCAACTGCTTCAAGGTCTCCGGTGAGAACCGGCCGAAATTCTCCGTCACGGTGTTGCACACGATGCCTTCCATGGCAATTTGAACCAGCGCGCTAATCAAAATGCCGTCACGCGAGACATTTCTTCCCAGCACGAATGCCGCGAGCAAATCATCGCGCGCGCCGGCCTGATCGCCATGCTGCAACTCCCACATCGCGCGTAACCGCGCCGCCTGGGCTATCGCCTTGGCGCGGGCCAGGTGCGGAAGCAGCACCGCTGGTCCGGGACTCATGTCGATGCCCCAATCACAGGGCAGTGTTTGTCGTGCCGCCTGCCGCACCAATGTGAACTGATTATCGTAGCGAGCCACGATCTTGCCGAGTTGTTCCGGGAGCGTTTGGCCCTGCCAATTGGTCGTGAACAGGTAGTCATGGTCAGCCGGGGACAAATCCGGCGCCAAAAGAAACGCTCGATAATAGAGCAGCGCCGGGTTGATGTCCGTGCGCGGCGGCTCGCCGCGCGCACCCGGCATGGTTACAATCAGCAACGCGAGGCAGGTGAGTGTTGCGGTTTTCATAATGGGCTCCCGATGTTAGGTCTGCCCATTAATAACGGGAGCACGCGAAAAGGTTCATTATTTGAGATTACTTTTCGGATTACGGCTGTTTGATGGTAGCGCTGGTTTGTATCCGACCTACCAACCACGCACGGCTTGGGCAGTTAATGCCTCAGCACGAAGAACCAGACGTGGTAGTTCAGCCGGACACAGCCGCGTGAATGCCGACGACGCGACCGACTCAACAGCGTAGTCCCGATCGTCTACTCGACGGTCACGCTCTTGGCCAAATTGCGGGGTTTGTCCACGTCAAAGCCGCGCAGCACGGCGATGTGGTAACCAAATTGGCAGCCGGTCGAATTCAACCTCCCGCTCACAAGTTCTGTGCTATGACGGTCTGCGTGCTCTCCCCCGCCGGATACTTCACAGCAGCGGTCAGGCGCGTCGGCGCAGCAACGGGAGCAGCGCGAGCAGGCCGACGGCCAGCAGCGCCAATGTCGAGGGTTCCGGCACGGGTTGGAAGGCCAGTCCATTGGGTCCAAACCCCCCGGAGGCAAAGGTGCTTGACCCTCCGTTCGGTGTGAATTCATAGATGTTGGTGCTGCCATAACCCCCTACAAACAGATTGCCCGCGCTGTTGAAGGCCAGTGCTGTAGGCCTTAACCCGGAGGCAAAGGTGGTTGACCCTCCGTTCGGCGTGAATTCATAGAGGTTGCCGCTGTCGGGATGTACCCCAAACCCTATATCCCCCACAAACAGATTGCCAGCGCTGTTAAAGGCCAGTGCATAAGAGGAATTCAACCCCGAGGCAAAGGTGGTTGACCCTCCGTTCGCCATGAATTCATAGATGTTGCCGCTGCCCTCATCCCCCACAAACAGATTGCCCGCGCTGTTAAAGGCCAGTGCATGAGGCTCATTCAACCCGGAGGCAAAGGTGGTTGACCCCCCGTTCGCCATGAATTCATAGATGTTGCCGCTGCCCTCATCCGCCTCAAACAGATTACCCGCGCTGTTAAAGGCCAGTCCAGCAGACTCACCCAACCCGGAAGCAAAGGTCGCTGACCCCCCGTTCCGCGCGTATTCATAGATGTTGCCGTGCCGATCATCCACAAACAGATTACCCGCGCTGTTAAAGGCCAGTTCATCAGCTTCATACACCCCCGAGCCAAAGGTCGTTGACCCTCCGTTCGGCGTGAATTCATAGATGCAGCCGCTGTTGTCATCCGACTCGAACAGGTTCTGCGCCGGCGCGCTGGCGGCAATTAGCAGAACCGCTCCCGCACAGACCATTGCGCCGAATGAATGACAATCGGCGCGAAGGATGGAATTGAATTTTGTTTTCATCGGGCTGCATTGTGTTGTCGATTTCATGTTTGGCTTCTCTCAGTCGTTGTTTACCGGACACGTTGGATGGACGGGCGCCGAGTGAAGCTGGCAGGCCCGTTGTGAGTGGAGTTTGAATTGAAGGCTACAGGACTTCCTTGGGCGTTCGGTACCAGACACGCCCGTGATGACGGAACTATGGTTCGAGTCCATTCTCGCGACAACTCGAACCCGAAACAGGGCTGGCGAGCATCTTGGCTACGTCGCCCTCACCGAGGGCGAAGAATATCACTACATCAAGCCCACCGGCAAGCAAATTCAGGGCTTCAAGGCTTGGCTCATGATGGATGAGTTTCGCAAACCCTGTTTGGGGACGTGACGGTTACCACCTTGTCTACCGCTCCTCGACTTCCACAATACAGTAATGACTGACCTAGGCGTCTACTCGACGGTCACGCTCTTGGCCAAGTTACGGGGTTTGTCCACGTCGCACCCGCGCAGCACGGCGATGTGATAGGCCAGCAGTTGCAACGGGAGCACCGTCAGCAACGGTTGCAGGCACTCCAGCGTGTCGGGAACGTAAATCACGTCATCGGCTTTCTTGCGGATGTTCTCGTCGCCCTCCGTCGCGATGACGATCACGGGTCCCTTGCGCGCCTTCACTTCCTCGATGTTGGCCATGACCTTGTCGTAGACCGGGCCTTTCGGGCAGATGAACACCGACGGCGTGCGCGGGTCGACGAGCGCGATCGGGCCGTGCTTCATTTCCGCGGCGGGATAACCCTCGGCGTGGATGTACGAGATCTCCTTGAGCTTCAGCGCGCCTTCGAGCGCGACGGGGAAGTTGCCCTGCCGGCCGAGGAACAGGAAGCTGTTGGCCTCGCAATACTTCTTCGCGACAGCGGCAATCGCATCACTCGACTGGAGCGCCCGTTCCATTTTGGCGGGGATTTCCTCGAGGCCGCGCAGGATCTCCGCGCCCCGCGTGGACGCCAGATGCCGCATCCGGCCCATCAACACCGCCAGCAACGTCATGATCGTGACCTGCGACGTGAACGTCTTCGTGGCCGCCACGCCGATCTCGGGCCCGGCGTGCATGTAGGTGCCGCCATCGACTTCGCGGGCAATGGTCGAGCCGACGACGTTGACAATGGCGAGTGTCTTGTGCCCTTTGCGCCGCGATTCGCGCACCGCCGCCAGGGTATCGATGGTCTCGCCCGACTGGCTGATGGCGAACACGAGCGTGTGTTTCTCGACCGGCGCGTTGCGGTAGCGGAATTCGCTGGCGTAATCGCACTCGGTCGGGATCCGCGCGAGGTCTTCCATCAAAAACTCGCCCACCATCGCCGCGTGCAGGGCCGTGCCGCAGGCGATGTAGATGATCCGGTCCACGGCGCGCAGGTCCGCCGGCGAGAGGTTCAACCCGCCGAGACGCGCCGTCGCTTCCTCGTGGCTGAGGCGGCCGCGGATGGCGTTTTGCACCGCGCGCGGCTGCTCGAAGATCTCCTTGAGCATGTAATGCGGGAACTTGCCGCGCTCAACCTCTTCGGCGGCGAATTCGACCTCGCGAATCTGCGGGCTGACCGTCGCCGCCTCGATGGTGGACACCTGGAAATCGTCGCGGGTGAGCGTGACGATCTCGAAATCGTTCAGGTACACCACGCGGCGCGTGTGGGCGATGATCGCGCTCACGTCGCTGGCGAGAAAGTTTTCGTCGCGGCCAACACCGAGGAGCAGGGGACTGCCGCGACGGGCGCCGACAATCTGGTCGGGATGATCCGCGTGGACGACGGCGATGCCGTAGGTGCCGACCACGTCCTTGAGGGCGCGGCGGACGGCTTCGGTGAGCGACGTGCCGTCGGCGCCGGGATGCTCGGCGCGGACCTGCTCGTAATGGTCGCCGACGAGGTGGGCGAGAACTTCCGTGTCCGTCTCGGAGACGAACTTGTGGCCCTTGGCCAGGAGCCGTTCCTTCAGGAGCTGGTGGTTTTCGATGACCCCGTTGTGGACGAGGGCGATCTTGCCGGACTGGTCGAGGTGCGGGTGGGCATTGGCGTCGGTCGGCGGGCCGTGCGTGGCCCAGCGGGTGTGGCCGATGCCGACATCGCCTTTGGCGGGTTGTTTGGCGAGGAGGGCGGCCAGATCGTTGATGCGGCCGGTCTTCTTGCGGAGCTGGAACTGCTCCTTATTAATGATGCAGAGGCCGGCGGAATCGTAGCCGCGGTATTCGAGGCGGCGCAGGCCTTCGAGGATAACGTTTTGGGCGGGTTTCTTCCCAATGTAGCCGATGATGCCACACATGGTGCGGTCCTTTGTCTGAAGTCGCGCGACGGGGATTCCACCGCCCGAAATGTCCGGGCATCGGCGGCGAGGCGAATCACCATGGCGTGGACTTCGTATCGCAGTTTGTTTTTGTACCGCCGATGCCAATAACTTACTCGGGCGGCGGGAATTGTCAACGGGGGATTATGGATTGTCAACGGCGCTGGTCCGGTGTAGCCGCGCCTCTGCGAGGCGCGACAGATTGTCAATTGACGCGCCCAGTCGGTGTGTCTAGTATCGCGCCATGGCGCCATTGGGACTCAGACCGGTCACGCCCACCAACGTGCTCGGCGTAATCATGGGCGGAGGCGAGGGACGCCGGCTCTTTCCGTTGACGAAAGAGCGGGCGAAACCCGCCGTGCCCATCGCCGGCAAGTACCGCCTCGTGGACATCCCGATCAGCAACTGCATCAACTCCAATATCCGCCACGTCTACATCCTCACCCAGTTTAATTCCGCGTCGCTGCACCGGCACATCCACCAGAGCTTCGCGTTCGACCGGTTCTCGCGCGGGTTCGTGGAAATCCTCGCCGCGCAACAGACCACCGACAACATGGGCTGGTACCAGGGCACGGCGGACGCGGTGCGCCAGAACCTGCGGTATTTCCTCGAGCGGGACTACGAATACATCGTCATTCTCTCGGGCGACCAACTGTACCGGATGGATTTTCGGAAGGTCCTGCAACAACACATCGAATCCTATTCCGACGTCACGATTGCCGCGATCCCGGTGGGCCGCGGCGACGCGGGTTCGCTGGGCATCCTGCAGGTCAACGAGGAAAAACGCATCGTGCGGTTCGTCGAAAAACCGCACGAGGAGGCGCTGCTGGACGAGCTGAAGATCCAGGACCCGCTGTTGTCGCACCTGCGCATCACCACCAGCGAGGACCAGTATCTGGCGTCGATGGGGATCTACGTGTTCAACCGCGAGATTCTCCGCAAAGTGCTGGACAACGACAAGACCGACTTCGGCAAGCACATCATTCCCGACGCCATCAGCCGCCATCGCGTATCCGGCTACGTCTTTCAGGGATACTGGGAGGACGTGGGAACCATCGGCTCGTTTTTCAAGGCGAACCTGGCCCTGTGCTCGCTCAAACCGTCGTTCAATTTTTTTGACCGCAACGCGCCCGTGTACACGCACGCGCGGTTTTTGCCGGCGTCGAAACTTGTCGAGACCCAGGTGCGCCATGCGCTGATCGCCGACGGCTGCATCATTCTTCGGTCCCGCATCGAGAACACCATCGTCGGTGTGCGCTCGTTTATCGGCAGCGACTGCATGTTGCGCGATACCATCCTGATGGGGAGCGACTTTTTCGAGACCCAACATGAGATGCTCGAGGAAGACGCCATGGGGATCCCCCACATGAGCGTCGGACGCGGCTCCAAAATCGAGCGGGCGATCATCGACAAGAACGTCCACATCGGCGAAGGCGTCACGATCACCGACAAGACCGGCACGCCCGATTTTGACGGCCCGAATTATTACATCCGTGACGGCATCGTCATCATCCCCAAGAACGCGGTCATCCCCGCCGGGACAAAGATTTGACGTTTTCAACCCGACTGTCGGCGGGAAAGCGCGGCGGATTCCCTCGTTTTGGAGGGCGATTTTGGCGCTGAATTTTTCTTTGAAACCAGTGTTGACATGTATTTGGAATTTACTATAGTGAGCACACCCCAATGGAGGGGTGACACAGTAGAGCAAGTACATAGGGCGTAGCAGAACCCGCCAACTGTTTCCTGGTATAGGGGCAATTGAGGAAGCAGAGGTGGGTTCTAGCGTCTTTTTGTGTCTAGTGGAATCGGTGATCTTGCGGGTTGTCGGGGAAACTTTTGGAGGCGGCTGCACGGCAACGCCTTCGGGACAAATGTCGCCCACGTAGCTCAGTTGGTAGAGCACGTCCTTGGTAAGGACGAGGTCATCGGTTCAAACCCGATCGTGGGCTCCAGAAACTCAGCGGAGTTTGGATCGACGGAAAGCATGACAGTGCGACGGAGACATCAGGTCACATAATCTAGAGAGGCAGACAGGAGGAGACCATGGCAAAAGGCAAATTTGAACGGACAAAACCACACGCCAACGTTGGCACGATCGGTCACATTGACCACGGCAAGACGACGTTGGTAGCCGCGATCTTGCAGGTATTGTCCAAGCAGGGCAAGGCCGAGATCAAGAGCTACGCCGACATCGCCAAGGGCGGCACCGTCCGTGACGAGACCAAGACCGTGACGATTGCCGTGGCCCACGTCGAGTACGAGAGCGACAAGCGGCATTACGCGCACATTGACTGCCCCGGCCACGCTGATTACGTCAAGAATATGATTACGGGCGCCGCCCAGATGGACGGCGCGATCCTCGTGGTCAGCGCCGCCGATGGTCCGATGCCGCAAACCCGCGAGCACGTCTTGCTGGCACGGCAGGTGGCGGTGCCGGCGATGGTGGTAGCCCTCAACAAAGTCGACCTTGTCGACGATCCTGAACTCCTCGACCTCGTCGAACTCGAAGTGCGCGAGTTGCTCTCCGCGTACCAGTTCCCGGGCGACAAGACGCCCGTCATCCGGGTCAGCGCCACGAAAGCCCTGGCGGGCGATCCCGAAGCGGAAAAGCAGATCCTGGAACTGGTCAAGGCGGTGGACGATTTCATACCGGACCCGGTGCGCGAAAAAGACAAGCCATTCCTGATGCCCGTGGAAGACGTCTTCTCGATCACGGGCCGCGGCACGGTCGCCACGGGTCGTATCGAGCGCGGCACGATCAAGGTCGGCGAAGAAGTGGAAATCGTCGGCTTGCGCGAGACGCAGAAGACGGTCGTGACCGGTGTGGAAATGTTCCGCAAGCTGCTCGATCAGGGCGAAGCGGGCGACAACATCGGCGCACTGCTGCGGGGTATTGAAAAGGAAGGCGTCGAGCGTGGCCAGGTCCTGGCGAAGCCGGCGTCCATCAAGCCGCACAAGAAGTTCAAGGCGGAAGTCTACGTCCTGAGCAAGGAAGAGGGCGGCCGGCACACGCCGTTCTTCAATGGATACCGCCCCCAGTTTTATTTCCGCACCACGGACGTCACCGGCGTGTCGAAGTTGCCGCAAGGCGTCGAAATGGTGATGCCGGGCGACAACGTCAATATGGAGGTCGAATTGATCACGCCCATCGCCATGGAAAAGACGATGCGGTTCGCCATCCGCGAAGGCGGACGCACGGTCGGCGCGGGACGCGTGACGGAGATTCTGGAGTAGGAACGAGGATTCGGAGCTGACGCACGATGCCCAGAGAATTGATCACACTGGCCTGCACGGAGTGCAAGAACCGCAATTACACGTCGACACGGAACAAGCGGGCGCAAGGTTCCGAGCGGCTGGAGTTGCGCAAGTTCTGCCCGAAGTGCGGGAAACACGTCTCGCACCGCGAAACCAAGTGAGCGGGAACGGAGGTTCGGCGCGGACGAGGCCGCAGGGCGGATACGCCAGTAGCTCAATTGGCAGAGCGACGGTCTCCAAAACCGTAGGTTGGGGGTTCAAGTCCCTCCTGGCGTGCCAATCCGGAGGGACCAGGCCAGGGACGTACGGAGACCGAAGCGAGGAACCGGGCGGCAGACGCGGAAGTAGCGAGACATGACAAACCCATTTCTGAAAGTGCAGGAGTTCGTGGTCGAGGTCTGGGCGGAGCTGAAAAAGTCCTCCTGGCCGACGCGCAAGGAATTGGTCGACTCGACCATTGTGGTGATTACCACGATCTTGGTGCTCGGCATATTCGTCGCGTTGGCCGACCTGGTGTTCTTGCGGATCGTCGCCCTGCTGACGAGACGTTGACGAAAGAAACGAGATGGACACAACGACAAAATCGGAATTTCAGTGGTTTGTGCTTCACACGCTTTCTGGGCAGGAACAGAAGGTGAAAGACAGCATTGAGAAGCGGATCAAAATCGAAGAAATGACCGAATGGATCAAGGAAGTGTTGATCCCGACGGAAAAAGTTGCGGAAGTCAAAAAAGGCAAGAAGACAACCAGTACGCGGAAGTTTTATCCCGGCTACATCTTGGTCCACATGAAGTTGCTCGACGAAAAGAACCAGTTGCAGGAGAAATCGTGGTATTTCATCCGCGAAACGGCGGGCATCATCGGATTCATTGGCGGCGACCGGCCCGTCCCGCTCAAGCAGGACGAAGTGGACAGCATTCTGGCGCAAATCGAGGAACGTCAGGAAAAGGTGGCGCCGAAGGTCGCGTTCGAGAAGGGCGAGACGGTCAAGGTCACCGATGGCCCGTTCCAGAACTTTACGGGTGTAATCGACGAGATCGATCCCGACCGCGGCAAATTGAAGATTTCCGTGTCGATTTTCGGGCGGTCGACGCCGGTCGAGTTGGAATACTGGCAGGTCGAGCGCGGTTAGCGAGGGAACATGGCAAAACCAGTCACAGGCATGATCAAGTTGCAGATTCCGGCGGGACAGGCGAACCCGGCGCCGCCGGTCGGCCCCGCCTTGGGCCAGCAGGGCGTCAATATCATGGAGTTCTGCAAACAGTTCAACGCGGCGACGCAGAAGATGGCGGGAACGATCATTCCCGTCGTGATCACGGTGTACAAGGACAAGACGTTTACGTTCATCACCAAGTCGCCGCCCGCCAGCGCCCTGCTCAAGAAGGCGGCGGGCATCGCCACGGCCAGCGCCGAGCCGAACCGCAACAAGGTCGGCAAGGTCACGCGCAAACAGGTCCTGGAAATTGCCCGGACGAAGATGGCCGACCTCAACGCCGCGAGCGAGGACGCGGCGTGTCGGGTCATTGCTGGCACGGCGCGGAGCATGGGCATCGACGTGGTCGATTAGGGGAGCACGAGGTTTTTATGGCTACACACGGCAAACGCTACAATGAGGCGGTCAAACAGGTCGACGCGAAACGGCAGTACAAAATCACCGACGCGGTGGGCCTGCTCAAGAAACTGCCGAAGACCAAGTTCGACGAGACGGTGGAACTGGCGTTCAAGTTGGGGGTCGACCCCAAGCAGAGCGACCAGATGGTCCGCGGCACCGTCGCGCTTCCGCACGGCAGCGGCAAGAAGGTGCGCGTCGTGGTGTTCGCCAAAGGCGGAGCGGCGCAGGCGGCGAAGGATGCCGGGGCCGATTTTGTCGGGTTCGAGGAACTGGTGAAGAAGTGCCAGGAGGGCTGGACCGATTTCGATGTCGCGGTCGCGACCCCCGAAGCCATGCAGGAAGTCCGCAAACTCGGCAAGGTGCTCGGCCCGAAAGGCTTGATGCCCAACCCGAAGACCGGCACGGTCACGGACGACACCGCCAAAGCCGTCAAGGAAGTCAAGGCGGGCCGGGTCGAATTCAAGATGGACAAGGCCGCCAACCTGCACGTGTCGTTTGGAAAACTTTCGTTCGAGGGCAAGGCGATCGAGGAAAACGCGCGGGCGGTGATCACCGCCGTGACGCATGCGAAGCCGGCGACAGCCAAGGGCCAGTTTATCGAGAGCTGCACGCTGTCGAGTACGATGAGTCCGGGGATTACGATCGATCATCACGAGTTCTCGGCGAGTTGACGTTGAGGGGCAGGGATTGTCATGAGACCAGAAAAGCAATTGATTGTCGAAGATTTGAAGAAGCAGGTGGGCGCGTCCCCGTTTGTGATCGTGACGGAGTACAAGGGGATGACCGTCGGGCAGTTTGCCGAGTTGCGCAAGCGGTTGCGCGGAGCGAAAGCGGAATATCACGTGGCCAAGAACTCGATGCTGCGCCACGCGATGAAGGGCGCCGAGCTACCGGATCTTGACCGGGACTTTGGCGGGATGACCGCGGTGGTGGTGGGCCACGACAAGGCCGACATCGGGGCGGTGGCGAAAGTGTTGAAGCAGTTCGGCAAGGAATTTGCAGAAAAACCGAAATTCAAGGTCGGGTCGTTGGGCAAGAAAGCGCTGAGCGCGAGTGAGATTTCCGCCGTGGCGGATTTGCCCTCGCTGGATGCGTTACGGGCGCAATTGGTGGGCCTGTTACAGACGCCGGCGACCCGGATTGCGGTCGTGCTCGGCGCGCCCGCGGCTCAGATTGCGCGTGTGCTCAAGGCGCACGCCGACAAAACGGGAGCAGAACCGGCACCGGCCGGCGCCCCCGCATAGCAGCAACAACCAAGGGTTCCTCGTCGCCCCGGAGGCTTTCGGGGGGAAGCGTTTCGAGGCTTCGAAACACGACGATACCGAGAAAAGGATACGAACATGGCAGCAAATCTGGAACAAATCGTGGAACAATTGAGCGGCCTGACGGTGTTGGAAGCCGCCGAACTCTCCAAGAAACTCGAAGAGAAGTGGGGCGTCAGCGCGGCGGCCCCGGTCGCCGTGGCGGCAGGCCCGGCCGGCGCAGCAGCCGCTCCGGCCGCCGAGGTCAAGACGACTTTCGATGTCGTTCTCAAGGAAACCGGCGCCAACAAGATTGGCGTCATCAAGGAAGTGCGCGCGGTGACCAGCCTCGGCTTGAAGGAAGCGAAGGACCTCGTGGAAGGCGCGCCGAAGACCGTGAAGGAAGGCGCCACCAAGGAAGAAGCCGAGGAAATCAAGAAGAAGCTCGAAGCAGCCGGCGCCAAGGTCGAGCTCAAGTAGCGGTGGTGCGGTTGCGGGAATGTGGGTGGGGGGGCGCGGCCAACACCGCGCTCCCGCGATAAACGGTTGGCAAACAGCAGTCAGTGGGCAGCGATGCCCGGGAAGTAATTCATGGCTGAACGAAAATATTTCGGCAAGTTGGGCGACGTAATCCAGCCGCCTCCGATGATCGAGGCGCAGACGGATTCCTACGCGGAGTTTTTGCAGGCGGAAGCATCGACCCGCCGCAAGAGCGTCGGTCTCCAGGCCGTGTTCAAGGAAGTGTTCCCGATCGCGAGCTACGACGGCCAGGCCACGCTCGATTTCGTCGAGTATTCCATCGGCGAGTCGAAGACGTCGTGGCTGGATTGTCTGCGGGAGGGCATCAGTTACAGCGGCCCGCTGCATGTCACTTTCCGTCTCAAGGACAAGAACGGGACGAAGGAAGAGAAGGTGTACATGGGCGAAATCCCGCTGATGTCGCCGTCGGGCAGCTTCGTCATCAACGGCGCGGAGCGCGTGATCGTCAGCCAGTTGCACCGGTCTCCCGGGATTTGTTTTGAATCCTCGATCCACACGAGCGGCAAGGTGCTGTTCGGCTTCCGCATCATCCCGGACCGCGGATCCTGGCTGGAAGTGCAGTTTGACAACAGCGATTTGCTGAATATTTATCTCGACCGCCGCCATCGCCGCCGCAAATTCCTGGCGACCACGTTTCTGCGCGCCCTGGGGTACAGCTCGGACGAGGACATTCTGAAGTTGTTCTACCAGATCGAGGACGTGAAGCTGAAGGACGTCACGAGTGGCGAAGAGATTACCACCAAGGTGCTCATTGCCGACGTGATGGACAAGGAGAAGCAACTGGTCGTGGGGCGGGCGTTCGAGCCGCTCAGCAAGAGTATTGCCCGTCAGTTGATCGATCTCGGCGTGGACAAGGTCAAGGTGGTGGACATTTCCGTGGACGACGGGTGCATCGTTAAGTGCTTGCGGAAGGACACTTGCAAGGACCAGGAGGAAGCGCTGAAGGATATTTACCGGCGGCTGCGCCCGGGCGACCCGCCGACGATCGCGAATGCCAACGCGCTGATCAAGCGGCTCTTCTTCGATGCCCGCCGCTATGACCTCGGTCGGGTGGGCCGCTACAAGATCAATCAGAAGTTGAACCGCAGTGCCGACCTCGAGAGCCGCGTCCTGGAAAAGGAAGACCTTATCGAGGCGATCAAATATCTGTTGAACCTGCGCAAGGGCGAGGGTTCGGTGGATGATATCGACCATTTGGGCAGCCGCCGTCTGCGCACCGTGGGCGAATTGCTCGCCAACCAGTGTCGCATCGGCCTCGCCCGCACCGAGCGCGTGGTCAAGGAACGCATGACGTTGTTCGACGTCAACACCGACACCATGACGCCGCAGCAACTGATCAATCCCAAGGCGCTGTCGGCTGTCATCCGCGATTTCTTCGGGCGCAGCCAGCTCAGCCAGTTCATGGACCAGACAAACCCGCTGAGCGAGTTGACGCACAAACGGCGGTTGTCGGCGCTCGGGCCGGGCGGGTTGTCGCGCGAGCGCGCGGGCTTCGAGGTCCGCGACGTTCATCCGTCGCACTACGGACGGATTTGCCCGATCGAGACTCCTGAAGGGCCGAACATCGGTCTGATCAGCGCCATGAGTTTGTATGCGCGGATCAATGAATTCGGCTTCCTCGAGACGCCGTACCGGAAACTCAAGGACGGTCGTGTCACCGACCAGGTGGACTATCTGACCGCCGACCAGGAAGAGAACTATGTCGTCGCCCAGGCCAATGCCCCGGTCGATGCCCGCGGTCACTTCCTCATCGAAAAGGTTTCCTGCCGGTACAAGGGCGACTTCGTCGAAGTCGAGCCGGAGCGCGTCCATTATATGGACGTGTCGCCGAAACAACTCGTGTCCGTCGCCGCGGGTCTGATTCCGTTCCTGGAACACGACGACGCCAACCGCGCGTTGATGGGATCGAACATGCAACGGCAGGCCGTGCCGCTGCTTCAGAGTGATTCGCCGCTGGTTGGCACGGGTCTGGAAGGACGCATCGCCCGCGACTCGAAGGTGTGCATCGTGGCGGAAGAATCCGGTGTCGTGGCCAGCGTGGACGCGCGCCGCATCATCATTACCAAGGACGGCGATATTCCGGAAGGCAAACGCAAGATCGTGACGGACCCCGAGAGCCACATCTGGGTGTACGAATTGCGCAAGTTCATGCGGTCCAATGCCGGCACGTGTTTCAACCAGAAACCAATCGTCAAACACGGCGAGAAGATCAAGAAGGGCCAGGTACTGGCCGATGGCCCGTGCTGTGAAGACGGCGAACTGGCGCTCGGGCGCAACGTGCTCGTGGCGTTCATGCCGTGGTGCGGTTACAACTTTGAGGACGCGATCCTGGTTAACGAGCGCCTCGTCAAGGAGGATGTGTACACGTCCATCCATATTGACGAATTTGAAGCGGGCGCTCGGGATACGAAGCTCGGTCCCGAGGAAATCACGCGTGATATTCCGAACGTCGGCGAAGAAGCCTTGAAAGACCTCGGACACGATGGCGTGATTCGCGTCGGCGCGGAAGTCAAACCCGGCGACATTCTCGTCGGCAAGATTACCCCGAAGGGGGAGACCGAGCTGGCGCCCGAAGAACGCTTGTTGCGCGCCATCTTCGGTGAAAAGGCCGCCGATGTGAAGGACACCTCGCTACGGGTGCCCAGCGGCACGTATGGCATCGTCATGGACGTGAAGGTGTCGGCCCGCAAGGAGCCGAGCCGCCCGAACCTGACGCCGACCGAGATTCGTCGGCAGAAGAAACAGATCGAGGAAGACCACAAGAAGAAATCGACGGAATTGCGCGAGGAACTCACGGAGAAGTTGAGCAACATCCTCCTCGGCGAAAAGATTCCGTTGGATGTGGTCAATGCCGAGACCGGCGAGATCATCATCCCGGCCAATCGCAAGATCACCAAGACGCTGTTGCGCAAGCTCGCGACCGTGTACGACCATATTGAAATTGATCCATCACCGATCCGCATCAAGATTCGCGAGATCATTGGCGAATTCGAACATCGGTTCAGCGAACTGGATATGGAACGGGATCGGCAGCTCGACCGCATTGAGAGCGGCGAAGATGTCGATCCGGGGATCATCAAGCAGGTCAAGGTGTACATCGCCAGCAAGCGCAAGCTGAGCGTGGGCGATAAGATGGCCGGTCGCCACGGCAACAAGGGTGTGATCGCCAAGGTCCTGCCGGAAGAGAACATGCCGTTCCTCGCGGACGGCACCCCGGTGGACATCGTGTTGAATCCGTTGGGCGTCCCCAGCCGCATGAACGTTGGTCAGGTGCTGGAGACGCATCTCGGCGTGGCCGCGAAAGCGCTGGGGTTGAAGATCGCGTCACCGGTCTTCGATGGCGTCACGGAAAAGGAAATTGGGGAAATGATCGAGCAGGCCCGGAAGATCGATGGGTTCGACTGGGTGAAGGCCGATGGCAAATCGCGCCTGTACGATGGTCGCACCGGCGAGACGTTCGATCAGGAGGTTGTGGTCGGCTACATCTACATGTTGAAACTGGGCCACCTCGTGGCGGACAAGATTCACGCGCGCGCGGTCGGACCGTACTCGCTCGTGACGCAACAGCCGCTCGGCGGCAAGGCGCAGTACGGCGGCCAGCGCTTCGGCGAAATGGAAGTGTGGGCCATGGAAGCCTACGGCGCCGCCTACGCGTTGCAGGAGTTGCTCACAGTCAAGAGCGACGACGTGCAGGGCCGTACGCGGATTTACGAATCGATCGTCAAGGGGGACAATACACTCGAGGCGGGCACACCCGAGTCGTTCAATGTGTTGATGAAAGAAATGCAGAGTCTATGCCTCGACGTTCGCGTCGGGAAGAACGGAGGCGAGAGCAAGATATGATCGCAGCCAAACCTGGTACTTCCATTCCATCGACAGCCGCGGCCACCGCCGCCGCCCGCGCGGCGCTCGGTCTGGAAAAAGCAGATGTGTTCGACCACGTCAGCATCGGCGTGGCGTCGCCGGACACGATTCGCTCCTGGTCGCACGGGGAAGTGAAAAACCCCGAGACCATCAACTATCGTACGTTCAAGCCCGAGAAAGGCGGCCTGTTCTGCGAACGCATTTTCGGTCCGGTGCGGGATTGGGAATGTAATTGCGGGAAGTACAAGCGCATCAAACACCGCGGCGTCATTTGCGATCGGTGTGGCGTGGAAGTGACCCTGGCCCGCGTGCGTCGCGAGCGCATGGGACACATCGAACTGGCCGTACCGGTCAGCCATATCTGGTTTTTCAAGTGTATGCCGTCTCGAATGGGCTTGATGCTGGACATGACCGCCCGCGACCTCGAACGCGTGCTCTACTACGAAGACTACATGGTCGTTGATCCGGGCAAGACCCCGTTGAAGGACAAACAGCTCCTGACCGAAATGGAGTACCGCGAAGCGCGCGAGCAATACTCCGACGGGTTCACCGCCAAGATGGGCGCGGAAGCGGTCAAGGAAGTCCTCGGAAAGATCGACCTGCGCAAACTCGGTCATGACCTGGAACATCAGCTCGATGCCACGAAGAGCAAACAGATTCGCAAGAAGATCGCCAAGCGGCTCAAGCTTGCCAAGGGATTTCTCACGTCCAAGATGCGTCCGGAGTGGATGGTTCTCGAAGTGTTGCCGGTGATCCCGCCGGATCTTCGTCCCTTGGTTCCCTTGGAAGGCGGGCGCTTTGCCACCAGCGATTTGAATGATTTGTATCGCCGCGTGATCAACCGCAACAACCGGTTGAAGAACCTGCTGCAGTTGCGCACGCCCGACGTCATTATCCGCAACGAGAAACGCATGTTGCAGGAGGCCGTCGACGCCCTGCTCGACAACGGGCGACACGGTCGGCCGGTGACGGGCGCGGGCAGCCGTTCCTTGAAATCGTTGGCCGACATGCTCAAAGGCAAACAAGGGCGCTTCCGGCAGAACCTGCTCGGCAAACGCGTCGATTACTCCGGCCGTTCGGTCATCGTCATCGGACCCGAATTGAAGTTGAACCAGTGCGGTCTGCCGAAAAAGATGGCGCTGGTGTTGTTCGAGCCCTTCATTATTCGCCGCCTGCGGGAGATGGGATTGGTGCACACGATCCGCTCCGCAAAGAAACTGATCGAGCGCCAGTCACCGGAGGTCTGGGACATCCTGGAAGAGGTCAGCAAGGGCCATCCGGTCCTCCTGAACCGCGCCCCCACGTTGCACCGGCTGTCGATTCAGGCGTTCGAGCCACAATTGATCGAGGGTGACGCAATTCGCATTCACCCGCTGGTCTGCACCGCGTACAACGCCGACTTCGACGGCGATCAAATGGCGGTGCACGTTCCGCTCTCGGTGGAAGCGCAACTCGAAGCCCGGCTGTTGATGCTCGCGCCGAACAACATTTTCTCGCCCTCTAGCGGGAAACCGATCACGACGCCGACGCAGGACATCGCGCTCGGGGTGTATTACCTGACCCATGGCGGCAAGAAGGAAACCGCTGGTGCCGCCCCTCGGCTGAAGCTGTTCTCGGATGCGCAAGAGGTCTTTTTCTGTCGCGACGAGCGCGACGTGACGATTCACGAGCGTATCCGGATGAAAAACCCTGACTACGGTCGCCCCACCGTGTACGGCGACGCGACGTCGAAGGTCATCGAAACGACGGTCGGCCGCGTGATTTTCAATGAGATCTGGCCGCCGGAACTCGGGTTCATTAACCGGTCCATCAATAAATCGTCACTGGGCGACGTCATCTGGCAGTGTTACCGCACGGCGGGCCATCATCGGACCGTCGAGGTACTGGACAAATTGAAGGCGCTGGGATTCGAACACGCGACGCTCGCGGGAATCTCCATCGGCATCGATGACATGGTGGTGCCGAAGGAAAAGACCGTGGTGATCAACGACGCCCTGAAGGACGTGGCCGATGTCGAGAAGCAATACCGTCGCGGCATCATTACCGACGGCGAACGCTACAACAAGATCATCGACATCTGGACCCACGCGACGGACAAGATCTCCAACATCATGTACGCCGCGATGGAGCACAACCAGGGACGGGCGGAGTTGAACCCCGTCTATATGATGGTGGACAGCAAGGCCCGCGGCTCGCGCCAGCAGATCCGGCAGTTGGCCGGCATGCGCGGGTTGATGGCCAAACCCTCGGGCGAAATTATCGAGCGGCCGATCCTGTCGAACTTCCGCGAAGGCCTGAGCGTGTTGGAGTACTTCATTTCCACGCACGGCGCGCGCAAGGGCCTGGCCGACACGGCGCTGAAGACGGCGGATTCGGGGTATCTTACCCGCAAACTGGTCGACGTGGCGCAGGACGTCATCGTTCTCGAAGAGGACTGCGGCACGGTCAACGGCATCTGGGTCAAGCCGATCTACGAAGGCGAAGACGAAGTGGTGAAGTTGAGCGAGCGCATCATCGGACGGATCGCCGCGGAGGACATCGTTGATCCGGTGAACAAGAAGAAGATCGTCAAGGCCAACACCGAAATCGACGAAGCCGCCGCCGAAGCCGTGAACAAGCTCGGCATCGAGCGCATCAAGATTCGGTCGGTGCTCACCTGTGAATCGCGCCGGGGCGTCTGCGGCATGTGTTACGGTCGCAATCTGGCGACGGGCAAGCTGGTCAAACTCGGCCAGGCGATCGGCATCATTGCCGCGCAATCCATCGGCGAACCAGGTACGCAACTCACGATGCGGACATTCCACATCGGAGGTACGGCCAGCCAGGTGTTCAAGCAACCGCAGATCAAGGCCAAGAATGACGGCGTCGTTCACTACCAGGATTTGCGCGCGGTGCAACGCGCGGAAGGCAACTGGGTCGTGCTCAACAAGAACGGCCAGGTCGTCGTCAGCAACGAGGAAGGTCGGGAGTTGGAACGATACTCGGTCGTGGTGGGCGCGGAAATCGCCGCCGCCGATGGCGGTCGTGTCAAGAAGGGCGACGTGTTCGTCCAGTGGGATCCGTACAATGTCCCCGTGCTTTCGGAGGTCGCAGGCGTGGTCAAGTTCCACGACCTGATCGAAGGCATTACGGTCAAGCGCGAGCTGGATGAAGCCACCGGCCTCATGGGCACGGTCGTCATCGAACACAAGGAAGACCTGCATCCACAAGTGAATCTCGTGAACGACGTGGGCGAAGTGATCGCGTTCTACGCGATTCCCGCGGGAGCGCATATTGTGGTGGAAGAAGGTGCCCGGATCGAGCCGGGCGCGCTGGTCGCCAAAACGCCACGAAAGGTTTTCAAAACCAAGGACATCACGGGCGGTCTGCCGCGCGTGGCGGAATTGTTCGAGGCGCGCCGTCCCAAGGACGCGGCCGAGATCGCCAAGATCGACGGCATCGTGGATTTTGCCGGCACGGTGCGCGGCAAGCGCCGGATCATTGTGAAGGACCCGAAGACCGGGGCGGAGGAAGAGCATCTCATCCCGCACTCGAAACACATCATCGTGTTCCGTGGCGACTCCGTGAAGAAGGGTCAGCAACTGACCGAAGGCCCCGTGGTTCCGCACGAAATCCTCGAGGTGTGCGGGCCG
Source organism: Verrucomicrobiia bacterium (assembly GCA_050015495.1). Taxonomy (GTDB): domain Bacteria; phylum Verrucomicrobiota; class Verrucomicrobiia; order Palsa-1439; family Palsa-1439; genus Palsa-1439. Next base: position 20,257 of record JBEKBH010000017.1, on the reverse strand, counting down.
CAGGATTTGCAGGAGTACCTCGTCAACGATGTCCAGGAGGTCTACCGCCTTCAGGGTGTCGAGATCAACGACAAGCATATCGAGATCATCGTCCGCCAGATGCTGCGGAAAGTTCGCATCGTTGATCCCGGCGATACTCGATTCCTCTGGGGCGACCAGATTGACAAGGTGACGTTTGAAGAAGAGAACAAGCGAGTGGCGGAAGCGGGTGGCAAACCAGCCGAAGCCCAACCGGTGTTGCTCGGGATCACCAAGGCGTCACTGGAAACAGAGTCGTTTATCAGTGCGGCGTCGTTCCAAGACACCACGCGCGTCCTCACTGAGGCGGCGACGCTCGGACGGGTTGATCACCTGCGCGGTTTCAAGGAAAACGTCATCATGGGGCACCTGATTCCAGCCGGAACTGGCTTTGGGAAGCATCGGGGGCTCAAATTGGTGCCCTTGGCGGAGCCGGTCGAGCCGCCGCGGGAAGAGAGAGTCGAGGCCCAACCCGAGGAGGCAGCCATCTAGCGGGGTGCCGCAAAAGGGCTTGCGTACGAGAAGTGCGTGTGATACCGTTCGCGCTCCTTGCCTCACGGCAACGGCGGCGGTCAAGGAATTAAGAAATGCCGACAATTAACCAACTGGTTCGCAAAGGGCGGCGCCAACTAAAGGCCAAGTCGAAGGCGCCGGCGCTGGGGTCGTGTCCCCAACGGCGGGGGGTGTGTCTGCAGGTGATGACGCGCACGCCGAAGAAGCCGAACTCGGCCTTGCGGAAGGTCGCCAAAGTGCGTCTCACGAATGGCGTGGAAGTGATCGCGTACATTCCGGACGAAGGCCACAACCTGCAGGAGCACTCGATTGTGCTGGTGCGCGGTGGACGCGTAAAGGATTTGCCCGGCGTGCGGTACCACATTGTCCGCGGCACATTGGACGCGATGGGCGTCGAGAAACGCCGGCGAAGCCGGAGCAAGTACGGCGTCAAACGCCCGAAGGACACAGCGGCGAAGGTTGCCGCATAACACTGAAATATTTCGAGTATGCGTAGACGACGAGCAGATCGACGGCCGAGAATCCGTGACGTTCGCTTTAACAGCGAGACGGTCACGCGGCTGATCACGTGTATCATGAAGAGTGGAAAGAAATCCGTGGCCGAGCGCATTGTGTATGGCGCGTTTGACCGCATTGCGGAGAAGGCCAAGGACAAGAATCCGCTCGACGTGTTGCAGACGGCGCTGGAGAATGTGAAGCCGAGGCTCGAGGTCAAGTCGCGCCGTGTCGGCGGCGCGAATTATCAGGTGCCGGTGGAAGTGTCAACCGACCGCCAGGAAGCCTTGGCGATGCGCTGGATGATCCAGTACGCGGGTTCCCGCAAGGGCACGGCCATGACCGATGCTCTGGCGGCAGAAATTTTGGACGCATCCAATAATACGGGTGCCTCCGTCAAGAAGCGCGAAGACACGCACAAGATGGCGCAGGCCAATCGCGCGTTTGCGCACTACCGCTGGTAGTCCGGAGGGAATTCAACTCTGTGGGACGAGTCACGGATGTGCTTTCGCGCCGTTTGGCAGGAAACGAACAGTCGTACGAATTAAAGAATCAATGCAGGCCGTGTTAGAACAACCGAAACAGCCAGCCGAGCAGGCGGCGAGGTCAGCGACGGACAGACTGGTGCCGTTGGAACGCACCCGAAACATCGGGATTTGCGCGCACATCGACGCCGGCAAGACGACGACGACCGAACGCATCCTGTTTTACACCGGCAAAGTGTACAAGGTCGGTGAGGTGCACGAGGGCACCGCGACCATGGACTGGATGGAGCAGGAACGCGAGCGGGGGATCACGATTACCAGCGCGGCGACGACCTGCTTTTGGCGCGAGCATCGCGTCAATATTATTGATACGCCCGGTCACGTGGATTTCACCGTCGAGGTCGAGCGCAGTTTGCGCGTGCTGGACGGCGCCTGCGCGGTGTTCTGTGCGGTGGGCGGGGTCGAACCCCAGTCCGAGACGGTGTGGCGGCAGGCCAACAAGTACAAGGTGCCGCGTATCGCGTTTGTCAACAAGATGGACCGCACCGGGGCGGACTTTGAGGCGGCGGTCGCCCAGATGCGGGAGCGTTTGGCCGCCAATGCGGTGCCAATTCAGATCCCGATCGGGAAGGAAGCCGATTTCAAGGGAATCATCGACCTCGTCAAAATGAAGGCGCTGATCTGGTCGGGGGAAGAACTCGGCGCGACATTTGACGCCGTGGACATTCCCGCCGGACTCAAGGCGGCGGCGGACGCAGCCCACGCGAAACTGGTCGAGGCGGTGGCGGAAAAGGATGAGGAGCTGATGCACCTCTACCTCGAAGGCAAGGAAATCAGTCAGCAACAGTTACAAGCGGGGATCCGTCGTCTGACGATCAACAACGAACTGGTGCCGGTCATTTGTGGCGCGGCATTCAAGAACAAAGGGGTGCAACCCCTGCTCGATGCCGTAGTCGATTACCTGCCGTCCCCGCTCGATGTTCCTGACATGGTTGGAACCAACCCCGATAGCAAGCAGCCGGACGCGCGTCGCGCGGATGACAGCGGCCCGTTCTGCGCCCTGGCGTTCAAGATCTGGACCGATCCGTACGCCGGCAAATTGATTTTCTTCCGGGTGTATTCGGGCAAGGTCAAGAAGGGCGTTTCCGTCTATAATCCGCGCAACAACAAGCGCGAGCGCATCGGGCGGCTCTTGGAAATGCACGCGAACCATCGCCAGGAGATTGACATATGTTTTTCGGGTGACATCGGCGCGCTGGTTGGCCTGAAGAATATCACCACAGGCGACACGGTTTGCGACGAGGACCACCCCATTCTCCTCGAATCGATCACGTTCCCCGAACCCGTCATTTCCATGGCCATCGAGCCGAACACCCAGGCGGACCGCGACAAGATGTCCACCGCTTTGCAACGGCTGGCCGAAGAAGATCCGACCTTCCGACTCACGACCGACCACGAAACCGGCCAGACAATCATCTCCGGGATGGGCGAGTTGCACCTCGACATCATCAAGGATCGCATGTTCCGCGAGTTCAATGTCGGCGCCACGGCGGGCAAACCGCAGGTCGCCTATCGCGAAACGATCACCAAGTCCGCGGAAGCCGAAGGCAAATTTATCCGCCAATCGGGTGGTCGTGGCCAATACGGACACGCCGTCGTCACGATCGAGCCCGGTGAAAAGGGCAGCGGCATCGTCGTCGAGGATGAAGTTGTCGGCGGCGCAATTCCGCGGGAATACATTGGCGCCGTTGAAGACGGCATTATCGAGGCGGCGCAGACGGGCGTGTTGGGCGGTTATCCGATGGTGGATATCAAGATTCAGATCATCGACGGCACCTACCACGAAGTCGACAGTTCCGAAATTGCGTTCAAGATGGCCGGCAGTTTTGCCTTCAAGGAAGCCGCCCGCAAAGCGGGCGCGATCATGCTCGAGCCGATCATGGACGTCGAAGCCATCACCCCCGAAGAGCACATGGGCGACGTGGTGGGAGACCTCAACAGCCGCCGCGGCAAGATCAGCCATATCGAGTCGCGGGCGAGTTCAACAATTGTTCATGCAACGGTTCCACTGGCCGAGATGTTCGGGTATGCCACGGCCTTGCGGTCGTTGACCAAGGGCCGCGCCAGCTACTCGATGGAGCCAGCTGCCTTTGAGAAGGTGCCCGAGAACATTCTCGCGCAGATCCTTGACCAGAACGGCACTCCGAAGGGCGGGTCGAAGAAATGAATAATCAGCGCATCAGAATCCGTCTCAAAGGCTATGACCACCGCTTGCTCGATCAATCGGCGCATGACATCGTGGAAACCGCCAAACGGACCGGCGCGAAGGTGGCGGGACCAATCCCGTTGCCCACGGACATTTGGCGGCACACGGTCAACCGCTCGCCCCATGCCGACAAGAAGTCGATGGAACAATTTGAAATGCGGACGCATAAACGGTTGCTCGACATCATCGATCCCACGGCCAAGACGGTGGACGAATTAAAGAAACTGAACCTTCCCGCCGGCGTGGATATCACGATCAAGATCTAGTCATGGAACTCCTCGGAACAAAACTCGGCATGGCGCAACTGTTCGACGCGAACGGCAACCTGGTCGGCGTCACCGTCATTGAAGCGGGTCCCTGTACCGTGCTGCAGAAGAAGACGCCCGAAAACGACGGGTATCACGCCGTGCAGATGGGCTTGGGAACGCGCAAGGAAAGCAATGCGAGCAAACCGCTGATCGGCCACTGCAAAAAAGCCAACGCGGCGCCCGCACGGTTTATTCGGGAGTACCGCACGGATGAGCCCATACAGTTTGGCGTCGGCGATAAAATTACCGTGAAAGAATTTCAGCCCGGTCAGTACGTGGATGTTATTGGCACCGGGAAGGGCAAGGGGTTTCAAGGTGTCGTGCGGCGTCATAAATTTGCCGGCGGCGATATGACCCACGGCGCAAAGGGCTGGCATCGCCGGTCGGGCGCCATCGGGCAACGCTTGTTCCCCGGGCGCGTATTCCGAAACATGCGGATGCCGGGTCACATGGGCGACGTCAAGGTCACCACGCAGAACCTGCGGGTGATCCAGGTGCGTGAAGCGGAGAACCTGTTGTTCATCGAAGGCGCGGTACCCGGCGCGCGCGGTGCGTTTGTGGTGGTCCGACACGCGTTGAAGAAGGCAAAACCGGCAGCAAAGGCGGCGAAATGAAGGTGCCCGTCATTACCATTTCCGGTCAGTCCAAGGGCGAAGTCGAGTTTGCCGACGAGTTGCTGGTCAAGGACGGCAAGGGAACCCAGGCGGTCCATGACACGGTGACGGCGTATATGGCGAACCAACGCCTCGGTACGGCCAGTACCAAACAGATTAGTGAAGTACACGGCAGCGGCAAGAAACCGTGGAAACAGAAGGGTACGGGACGAGCCCGGGCGGGTTCGTTTGCATCGCCATTGTGGCGTGGCGGCGGCGTGGTGTTCGGTCCGAAACCGCGCGATTACACGATCAACGTCCCGAAGAAGGTCAAGGCCCTGGCGTTCCGCAAGGCGCTGAGCGAGCGGTTGTTGGCGGGGGATATCGTGGTGGTGGACGAATTGAAACTGGCCAACCACAAGACGAAAGAATTCGCCGGAATCATGGCGGCGATTGGCGCGAAGGACCATGCGCCCACGCTCGTCGTGACGGACCAGGTGGACCGCAATTTGAAGCTGGCGTCGCGGAATGTGCCGAATGTACAGGTCGAACCGGCCGATTCCGTGAACGTGTACGAGTTGTTGCGCTTCGAGAAAATTGTTGCGACAAAAGCCGCGCTCGACAAACTGGGCGCGCGGTTGGGGCAGGGCCGATGAAAGATCCCTATACCGTCGTCAAGACCGTGCGGGTCACGGAAAAGGGCACGGCCCAAACGGAAGCGTTGAATCAATACCAGGTTGTCGTCGAAAAGCACGCGAACAAGGTGGATGTCAAACACGCGGTCGAGCAGTTGTTCAAGGTAAAGGTGCTCCGCGTGAATACCCTGAATGTTCGCGGCAAAGCGCGGCGGGAGCGCACGGTGCAGTTTGGCCGGACGCCCGCCTGGAAAAAGGCGATTGTCACCCTCAAGGCGGGCGACAAAATTGAATTGGCATAGCGATTTATGGGACTCAAGAGTTTCAGACCGTTGACACCGTCGTTGCGCGGAACCGTGCTTTCCGATTTCTCGGACATCACGAAACGCACGCCGGAAGCGAAGCTGACGGTGGCAAAACGCAAGACCGGTGGCCGCAACAATGTCGGGCGGATGACGGCGCGCGGCATCGGCGGTGGCCACAAGCAACGCTACCGGATCATCGATTTCAAGCGGGACAAGGTGGGCGTGGAGGCGATGGTCGAGGCGATCGAGTACGATCCGAACCGGTCGGCACGCATTGCTTTGTTGAAATACAAGGACGGCGAGAAGCGGTATATCCTGGCGCCGATCGGCCTCGTCGTCGGGGCGAAAGTGATGAGCGGCCCGGACGCCGAGCTGTCGGTCGGCAACGCGCTTCCCTTGAAGAAGATCATTCCGGGGATGCCGATTCATAATATTGAACTACACCGCGGACGCGGCGGGCAGATTTGCCGCAGCGCGGGTGGAGCGGCGCAAGTCACCGCCAGCGAAGGCGATTATGTAACGGTCAAGATGCCGTCGGGCGAGCTTCGCCTCATCAGTCGCGAGTGTTACGCCACGATCGGACAGATTGGCAACACCGATCACATCAATATCATGCTCGGAAAGGCCGGGCGGAACCGCTGGCTTGGCCGGCGCGGCATTTCCCGCGGTATGGCCCGCAACCCGGTGGATCACCCGATGGGTGGCGGCCAGGGCAAGAGCAAGGGCGGTGGCGGATGGCATCACCCGTGTTCGCCGTGGGGCTTGCTGGCCAAGGGCGGCAAGACCCGTCGCCGGAAGAAGTATTCGAACTCGATGATCCTGGAGAGAAGGAAGAAATAATGGGACGTTCCCTGAAAAAAGGCCCGTTTGTTGACGATCATCTGATGGAGAAGGTCGAGGCCATGCGGACGAGCGAGAAGAAGCCCATCAAGACATGGTCGCGGCGGTCGATGATCGTCCCCGAATTTGTGGGACACACGTTTTTGGTTCATAACGGCAAGGTGCACACGCCGGTGTTTGTGACGGAAAACATGGTCGGGCATCGTTTGGGCGAGTTCGCGCCGACGCGCACGTTCCGCGCCCACGGAGCCCACACCGAGAAGGCGGTCGCGAAGTAACGCGGCCGGGAGCCGGTTGTGCCTGCACCTGGCACACGAACGGGAATTTGTGCGGTTTGCTTGTTCTTTGTAGCGGTCTGGCCGTTGGCGGCGGAGGAAGCGCCGTCGCCGTCGGTCGCGACGAATGAAGCTGTCGACGAGTTGCGCGTGCTGGTGGAAAGCCTCCGGGCGGACAACCAGCGCCTCAAGACGGATCTGGAGCAGCGCGAGACGATCATACGCCTGTTGACGGAGAACTTGGCCGTCGCCCGGACCGAGGGTGAGTTGTTCCACAAGAAATGGAGCGAGGCGCAATTGCGCGCGCAGAGGCTCGGTGTGGATGTTGCCGATGACAACGCCGGGCAGACGCAACGACAGTTGGCCGAGAGCGTCCGGGCGTTGTATCTCGCGGACGCGGAGCGGCAACGGTTGCTGGCGCAGGTGCAGCGGCTGATTGAAGCCTTGCAGGAGTCGGGAGATGTTGCGGGCGAGCTGGCCCGTACCAAGGTGCTGTTCGAGGCGGCCGATCGGTCGGCTTCAGGCCGCGCGACGGACGGACAGGCCCAGGGAAGCTTGGGCGCGGCGACCGTGCTCGATGTGAATCCGGACCTGCGGCTGGTGGTGTTGAACATCGGCCAGCTCCAGGGAGCGCGAATCGGGATGCCGTTGGTGGTTAGACACGGGGAAGATGTTGTAGCGGAGTTGAAAGTTGTGGAAGTACGACAGCGGATTTGCGGCGCGCTGATCGAATGGGTAAGAGAGGGTGTCACGCTGAAGACGGGAGACGTTGCCCGCGTGGCCAGGAACTCGTAAGTGCACATGTGATTTATGGAAGTGAGAGCGACAACCAAATATGCGCGGATGAGCCCCTACAAGGTGGGTGAAGTAACCCGGCTGATCCAGGGCTTGAGCGCGTCGAATGCGTTGGAAGTGTTGCGGGCGATCCCGCGTAAGTCGGCCCGAATGATCGAGAAGACACTCAAATCGGCGATTGCGAACGCGACGAACAACGCCAGTCTCGCGGCGGACGCGTTGACGGTGAAAGAAGCCGTGGCCAATGAGGGGCCGCGTCTGAAACGCTGGCAACCCAAGGCGCGGGGCAGCGCGGGACCGATTATCAAGCGGACCACGCATATTCAGATTGTATTGACGGACGGACAATAATTTATGGGACAAAAGACGAATCCGGTAGGCTTTCGCGTGTCGGTTACCAAAGACTGGCTGTCGAAGTGGTATGCGGACAAGAAGGACTACGCCGCGCTGTTGCTGGAAGACATCAAGATCCGGGACATCGTGAAGAAGAAACTGGCGTCGGCCGCCGTGCCGAAGATCGCGATCGAGCGGTATGCGAACCGGGCCCGGATCACCATTTCGACCGCGCGTCCGGGAATTGTCATTGGACGCAAGGGCGCGGAAATTGACAAGTTGAAGGAAGAACTGACGGCGTTGACCGGCAAGGAAGTCTACGTGGATATCGTCGAGGTGAAGACGCCGGAAACCGACGCCCAACTCGTCGCGGAGAACATCGCCCTACAGCTGGAACGCCGGATCAGTTTTCGGCGCGCCATGAAGAAGGCCGTGCAGACGGCCATGGATTTTGGGGCACAGGGGATCAAGGTGGCCTGCGGCGGACGTTTAGGGGGGGCCGAACTGGCTCGCCGCGAAAAGTATCGCGTCGGGAAAATCCCGCTGCACACCTTGCGCGCGGATATCGATTACGGTTTTGCGGAGGCGCTCACGGTGTACGGAAAGATCGGCGTGAAAGTATGGGTCTGCAAAGGCGAACGACCGCTACGGCCCGTGATACAACCCCAACCGGCGGTACCCGTCGGCCCGGCGCCGGCGGCATAGCGCAGACGAGATGACGGAAGGATTTTGAGACCATGGCATTGATGCCCAAACGAGTGAAGTATCGCAAAGCCCAGCGCGGAAGCCGGACCGGCACCGCGTGGCGGGGGGCCTCAGTCGCATTTGGTGAATATGGTTTGCAGGCGCTGGAGCGCGCATGGGTGACCACGACGCAGATCGAGGCGTGTCGTGTCGCGTTGTCCCGCAACATGAAGCGGCGCGGCAAACTGTGGATCCGGGTGTTCCCGGACAAACCGATCACCAAGCGCCCACCGGAGACACGCATGGGCAAGGGCAAAGGTCCGCCCGAAACCTGGGTGGCGGTAATCCGACCGGGAAACGTACTATTTGAACTGGGCGGCGTGACGGAAATACTGGCGCGCGAGTCATTTCGGCTCGCGGCGTCCAAGTTGCCGATTGCGACGCGTTTTGTAGCCAGGCGATAACGAACGACATGAAAGCCAAAGAAATCCGTGAGTTGACAGATGCCGAGGCACAGGCCAAACTGCGTGATCTTCGGCAGGAGATGTTTAACCTGCGGCTTCAGCAGCAAACGGCCCGTCTCGAACGCCCCAGCCGGATTCGCGAAGTACGGCGGGATGTGGCGCGGCTGCAAACGGTGTTGAGGGAGCGACAAATTCGACCGGCGACGGTGCCGGCCAAGGGATGACGCGGACAGCCGCACGCACAATTTGGATTTATTATGGTGGAGACAGCGACAATCGAAAGCAAGAAGCGGGAATTGGTGGGCGAAGTTGTTGGCGACAAGATGACGAAGACCATCGTGGTCGAAGTGGCCCGACGTGTCCGTCATCCCCGCTATCAAAAGGTCATGACGACCTACAAGAAGTTTTACGCGCACGACGAAAAGAGTGAAGCGGGTGTGGGCGACAAGGTGCGGATCATTGAGTCGCGCCCCCTGAGCAAGCTCAAGCGCTGGCGGTTGGTCGGCGTGGTGCAGAAGGCGGCAAAGATCGAGAAGGTCGACGTATGATTCAGATTCGGACGCATTTGGACGTGGCGGACAACACCGGCGCGCGCGTGGCCTGGGCGATCGGCGTTCTGGGACACCAGAAGCGATACGCGCGGATCGGTGACGTCATCAAGGCGCACGTCAAAGAGGCCTCACCTGATGGAACGGTGAAAAAGGGTGAGGTTGTGACCTGCGTGGTGGTGCGGACGAAGTCGGCCTTGCGCCGCACGGATGGGTCCTACGTGCGGTTCGACAATAACGCCGTGGTGATTATCGATGACCAGTTGAATCCGAAAGGCACGCGGATTTTCGGACCTGTGGCGCGCGAGTTGCGCGACAAGAATTTTACCAAGATCATTTCACTGGCTCCCGAGGTGCTCTAGGTCATGAAGAATCTGGCAGTCAAGAAAGATGATGTGGTCGTGGTGCTTTCGGGAGAGGACAAGGGCAAGGTCGGCCGGGTGCTGGCGGCGTTTCCCGAAAAGCAACGCGTCTTGGTCGAGGGCGTGAACGTGATCAGCAAGGCGTTGCGCAAAAGTCAGAATAATCCCAAGGGCGGGATCATTACCAAAGAGGGTCCGATCCATATTTCGAAAGTGATGAAACAGGAACGCCACGAGGCGCGGAAGAAGAAGCATGGAGCCGCGCCCGCGGTCGCCGAAGTATAAGCGAGTGTTATGGCGCAGTTATACGAACATTATAAGAAGAGCGTTGTGGAGCAACTTATGAAGGGCGGCCATTACACCAACCGGATGCAGGTGCCGAAGGTGGAAAAAGTGGTCGTCAACATGGGTGTAAATGCGAATCACGACAAAGACGTGATCAACGAAGCCCAGCAGGAGTTGGCCACACTCACCGGGCAAAAGGCGCTGGTCACGAAGGCGAAGAAGAGCATCTCGAATTTCAAGGTCCGCAAGGACATGCCCGTGGGCGCGAAGGTGACGTTGCGGGGTCAGCGCATGTACGAGTTTCTGGAGCGGTTCTTCAATGCGGCGTTGCCGCGTATTCGCGACTTTCGCGGGGTCAACCCGCGCGGGTTCGATGGACGCGGCAGCTATACGATGGGCGTGAAGGACCAGGCGATTTTTCCCGAGGTCGAACTCGACAAGATCAAGCATAACCTCGGGATGGACGTGACGATTGTGACGACGGCCAACACCGATGCCGAGGCCAAGGAGCTCCTCAAGTTGCTCGGGATGCCGTTCAGCAGTTAAAGGATTGTGTTATGGCGAAAGTAACTTGGGAAGTGAAGCAGCGACGGCCGGTCAAATTCAAGGCGCGGCAGTACAATCGCTGCCAGAACTGCGGGCGGCGCCGTGCGTATATCCGGCGGTTTAAGATTTGCCGCATTTGTTTTCGTGAACTGGCCAGCCAGGGCAAGATCCCGGGCGTGGTGAAGGCGAGTTGGTGAATTGATGAACGTGACCGATTCCATCGGAGATATGCTGACGCGGATTCGCAACGCGAACTCCGCGCTCAAGCCGGACGTACTCGTGCCGTATTCGCGACTGAGGGCGGAGATTGCCAAGGTGTTAAAACGCGAAGGGTACCTGGCCGATTTCTACGCGGAGAAACTGGAGAACGGCCGGCAGGTGCTGAAGATTCAGTTGAAGATCGTCGGCAAAGAGCGGGCGATCGTCGGAATCAAACGCGTGAGCCGGCCCGGGCTGCGGCGGTATGTCGGTTCGACGGATATTCCGCGGGTCCTGGGCGGAATGGGAATATCCATTCTCACGACGTCGCGCGGTGTGATGACTGGCCATGAGGCCAAAAAGGCGAAATTGGGTGGCGAGCTGTTAGCGTACGTGTGGTGACTTGATTATGTCACGAATTGGAAAAAAACCCGTTGAGATCCCGGCCAAGACGAAAGTCGAAGTGAAGGGCCAGGCGATCTCTGTCGAAGGGCCGAAGGGCAAGCTGGAGTGGACGGTGCCATCACCAATCAAGGTCGAGGTGAAAGGCAGCCGGGTGGTCGCAAGCACAACGCAGGTGGACCGGGTTGGCAAAGCGCGTTGGGGTTTGTCGCGAAGCCTGATCGCGAACATGGTCAAGGGTGTCAATGAGGGGTACGTCAAAAAACTGCTGGTGGAGGGCGTTGGCTTTCGCGCCGCGGTGCAGGGGACAAATTTACAGATGTCCCTCGGGTATTCACACCCGATTGTGTTTGCCATTCCGAAAGGAGTGAAGGTTTCGGTGGCCGACACGCAGGACAAGAAGCCCGAGATTACGATTGAGGGACCGGACAAACAAATGGTCGGGGAAGTGGCGGCCCGAATTCGCCGGTTCTATCCGCCCGAACCGTACAAGGGCAAGGGCATCCGTTACGTCGGGGAACAAGTCCGCCGCAAGGCGGGCAAGACCGTGACGACGGCCGGTGGTTAATTGGGTGGCACGTTATGATTCCACGAACCAGAGTTGAAGCGCGATATCGCCGGCATCTGCGGCTGCGACAAAAAGTGCGCGGCACCGCGCAGCGCCCGCGGATGAGTGTCTGCATGACCGGCAAGCACATCTATGTGCAGCTGATCGATGACGCCAACGGAGTGACCCTGGCGTGTGCCAGCACGGCGGCCTCCGACTTGAAGGGGACGAAGGCGACGGTCGCGGGCGCGAAGAAAGTCGGCCAACTCGCCGCGCAGAAGGCGAAGGCCAGGAACATCACCGAGGTCGTATTCGATCGCGGCGGATTGCGGTATCACGGACGCGTCAAAGCATTGGCGGAAGCGGCGCGCGAAGCGGGATTGAAATTCTAATATGGCACCTGAAAAGAAACCGAAGATTGCAAAGCCGATCGCTTCCAAAGGCAAGGAAGCCTCGCCGGTAGCCGTGGTCGAGGAACTGGGAGTCGAGATCGATCGCCCAGGCGGTGATATTGTTGAAAAGGTCGTCTACGTCAACCGGAGCGCGAAGGTTGTGAAGGGCGGACGCCGCTTTCATTTCAGCGCGTTGGTGGTTGCCGGCGACCGACGCGGGCACGTAGGCTGGGGTTTTGGCAAGGCCAACGAGGTTGCCGACGCGATCCGCAAGGGCACTGATCAGGCGAAGAAATCCATGGTGTTTGTGAATCTAAAAGGCTCGACGATTCCCCACGAAATCGTGGGTGTCTTTGGCGGCGGACGCGTGTTGTTGCGGCCCGCATCGCCGGGCACCGGCGTTATCGCGGGCGGCGGCGTGCGTGCCGTCATTGAGGCCGCGGGGGTGCGTGACGTACTGACAAAGTCGCTGGGATCGAGCAATGCGGTCAACGTGGTGAAGGCCACGATTGACGCCCTGCTGAATTTGCGTCCGCGCGAGGAAATCATGCGAGTGCGCGGGTTGACGCGACCAACGGCCGCCGGGGTGAGCTGATATGACGATGCGACTGCATAATTTGAAACCTCGTCCTGGCGCCAAGCACCGCACGAAACGGTTGGGTATTGGCGAGAGTTCGGGTCATGGCAAGACCAGCGGACGCGGGGGCAAAGGGCAGACGGCGCGTTCCGGTGGTACGATTCGATTGGGATTTGAAGGCGGCCAGATGCCGTTGCTGCGCCGCATTCCGAAGCGCGGATTCAACAATGCGAACTTCCGGACGGTTTACACCATTGTCAATGTCGAGCAGTTAAACGAGTTCGACAACGGCGCGACGGTTACGCCCGAGGCGTTGGTGGAGGCCAGACTGGCCGACAGGCTGTTTGACGGAGTCAAAGTACTTGGCAACGGCGCGTTGAAGAAAAAGCTGACGGTCAAGGCCCAGAAGTTTAGCGCGTCCGCGCGGGAAAAGATTACCCGGGCTGGTGGCCAATGCGAAGACCTGCCATTGCGGAGCATCCATCATCAGCCGCCGCCGCTGGCCGCAGCGCCGAAGACACCCGTGGGAGAGAAGTGACGCGCGATCGTTGACGACCCATGTTCTCCGCATTCCTCAACTGCTGGAAGATTCCCGAACTGCGGCGTCGGATCCTGTTTACGCTGGGCATGGTCGCGCTCGCGCGATTGGGCGCGAATATTCCCTGCCCGGGCGTGGATCCTTCGGAATTGAACCAATACATGGCGCAAATCCAGCAGCGCGTGGGCGGCAGTTTCATGGGTTTGGCGGACATGATGACCGGGGGCGGCCTGCAGCAATGCGCGGTATTCGCACTGGGTGTGATGCCGTACATCAGCGCGTCCATCATCATGATGTTGTTACCGGCGGTCATGCCGTCGCTGGAGAAACTCAAGCAGGAAGGGGAAACGGGCCGGGCGAAATTGATCCAGTACTCGCGCTACATGACGGTCGGCCTGTGCATCGTTCAGTCATTGTTGTTGGCTAAGGCGTTCGAGCATCCGCAAACAATGTTTTCCGGCTTTACGGGCGTATTGGTGGCCAATCCTGGAATCGGTTTCGAGTTGTTGACCGTGCTGACCATTACGAGTGGAACCATTCTATTGATGTGGCTTGGCGAGCAGATCACCGAGCGGGGAATTGGCAACGGAATGTCGATCATCATCACGGTGGGCATCGTGGACCGCCTGCCGCGGGCGATCAACCAGGCGTTCCGACTGTTTGTCGGGCCGGAAAGCCAGTTCAATGCCCTTCATGCGATTCTGTTGCTGGTGATGGCGGTCGCGGTAACGGCGGTGGTGGTGGCGGTCACCGAGGCGGAGCGAAAGATACCGGTTCAGTACGCGAAACGCATGGTCGGACGCAAAATGCTGGGAGGCGGGCAGACATTCATGCCGCTGAAGGTCAATTACTCGGGAGTCATGCCGATCATTTTCGCGCAAGCAATCCTGTTGTTTCCCGCAAAGATTTTTTCCATGTTGCAGATGTCCTTTTTTCAGAACCTGTCCCGCTTGTTGACGGAGGGCGAGTCACTGTATCTTATGTTGTACGGCGGGATGATCCTGTTCTTTTCATATTTCTGGGTGGCGACACAATTCAATCCGTTGCAAATCGCGGACGACCTGAAGAAGTACGGCGGGTACGTCCCGGGGATTCGGCCGGGCCGGCCGACGGCGGAGTATCTGGATCGGATCATGACGCGGATTACGCTGTCCGGTTCCATATTCCTGACGGGTGTCGCGGTCATTCCGTACATTTTGTCGCACAACTTTCGGCTGCCGTATCTGACCGCGAGCTTTTTTGGTGGAACGAGCCTGCTCATCAACGTTGGCGTCATGCTGGACACGATGCGCCAGGTCGAGTCGCATCTGGTGATGCGTCATTACGACGGGTTCTTGCGGAAGGGCCGATTGAAAGGCCGGTTCTGACGACGGGGAAAGGTGACGATGAGTCACCACTGCGTCCTGTTTTTTGAGACCACCAGCGTCCGGCGAAGTTACGGCGGCGAAGCAGTTCATTGACAAAGGGCGACCGGCGCCCGATGAGATCAGGATAGCGGTCGTGCGGTTGCTGCGTGACGAGCAACAATCGACCGGCGGATTCGTCTTCGATGAGTTTCTGCGGACGGGAACCCACGTGGACAGCATTCGACCGCGTGCTCGACGACAGAGTTGCGAAAACTGCGGCGCGTTGTATCATTGAAAGTTCGGGCCTCCGCGGCAGAGTAGGGTTCGCAACCGATGCGGCAACCAGTTGACGCATCGCGGATGATATGGCGGAGACCGTACAGAAACGGCTGGAGGTTTAGTCGTGATCGTTATTAAGACGCCAGAAGAGATTGAGCGAATGCGGGTCGCGTGCCAGGCGGCGGCACAGGTCTTGAGTGCCGTGGCGCGTGAGGTTCAGCCGGGGCGCACGACCGCGGAGCTGAATGGCGTGGCGGCGGGGTTGATTGAAAAATTGGGCGGGAAGAGCCCATTTCTCGGATATAAAGGTTACCCAGGACACATTTGCGTGTCAGTGAACGAGGAAGTGGTTCACGGCATTCCGAGCCAGCGTCGGGTGCAATATGGCGATATTGTGAGCTTGGATGTGGGGATTATCGTGAATGGGTTCGTGGGAGATAACGCGACCACAGTCGCCGTGGGAGTCGTGGAAGGCCGGACCCAACGGTTGCTGCAGGTGACCGAGCAGGCGCTGTACGCAGGGATTGCGGCGGCGCGAGCAGGGAATCGGGTTTCCGATATCTCGCGGGCGGTCCAGACGATGGTCGAAGAGAACGGGTTTTCGGTTGTGAGAGAATTTGTCGGACACGGAGTCGGGCGGAAAATGCATGAAGAGCCGCAAGTCCCGAACTATGTGGGTTCGGGGCCCGACCCGAAATTGAAGCCGGGAATGACGTTGGCGATCGAGCCGATGATCAATGCGGGTGCGAGCGATGTGGTGATGTTGAGCGATGGCTGGACCGTGGTATCGGCTGATGGAGCGCCCAGCGCGCACTTCGAGCATACGGTCCTGGTAACGGATGGAGACGCCGAGATTTTGACGTGGCTAAGGAAGAGCCCATACGAGTCGAAGGCACGGTAGTCGAGTTGCTGCCGAACACGATGTTTCGGGTGGAGTTGCCGAATAAGCATCGAGTATTGGCGCATATTTCGGGTAAGATGCGGCTGCATTTTATCCGGTTGTTGCCCGGCGACAAGGTGATGGTCGAGATGTCACCGTACGATTTGAGCAAGGGCCGAATTACGTTTCGGCAGAAAGAGCAGTAGACAGGCAGGACAAACATGAAAGTAAAACCTTCCGTAAAACGGTTGTGCGAACGCTGCAAAGTGGTGCGGCGCAAGGGAGTGGTGCGCGTGATTTGCACCAACCCGCGGCACAAACAACGTCAAGGCTAGAGGTATCGGCATGGCACGTTTGATTGGTGTGGAAGTACCGGACCAGAAACAAATTGGGATCGCGCTCCGCTACATTTATGGGATCGGGCCGACGACCGCGCTCCAGGTGTGCGCGAAAGCGAGCGTGAATCCGAATGTGCGGGCGAAAGACCTGAACGACGAGCAGCTGTCGCACCTGACGACGGTGCTGCAGGGCTTTCGCATCGAAGGCGATCTGCGAAGGGAAGTGCAAACGAACATCAAGCGCCTGATGAGCATCAATTGTTACCGCGGGATCCGGCATAAGAAGGGCCTGCCGGTGCGCGGCCAGCGCACGTCCACCAACGCGCGCACCCGCAAGGGCCCGCGCAAGACGGTCGGCGTGGTTCGCAGCAAGGAAGCGAAGACGGGCAAGGTTTGATCGCGATGGTTATTTGAAGGAGCACAATGGCTAAAGAAGCATCCAAGAAATCCGAAGAACCGAAAGCGAAACCCGCCGCCGAGGCAGGCACACCCGCCGCGAAACCCGAAGCCGCTCCCGAGGCGGCCGGAGCCGCGCCGGCGGCGTCCGCCGTGCCGACCACGGCCGCGGAGGCATTGGCCGAGGGCGAGGTCGCGAAGAAGGTTATCAAGGCCAAGCACAGCAAGAACGTGTTTCAGGGTATCGCCCATATCATGGCGACGTTTAACAATACCTGTGTGTCGATCACGGATTTGAAGGGCCGGGTGATCGGTTGGTCGAGCGCCGGGCGCGTCGGCTTCAAAGGCTCGCGCAAGAGCACGGCCTACGCGGCCCAGTTGGTCGCGCAGGACGCCGCGCGACAGGGAATGGCGCATGGATTGAAGGAAATCGAGGTGTGGGTGAAAGGGCCCGGCAGCGGGCGTGAGGCCGCGATCCGCGCGCTGCAGGCGATCGGTTTGGACATCACCGTGATCAAGGATGTGACGCCCGTTCCGCATAATGGATGCCGGCCGCCGAAGCGCCGCCGCGTGTAGCAGGAGATTTTGGTACCATGGCACGATACAAAGGACCACGAGTTCGCATCAGCCGCCGGTTTGGACAGCCGATTTTCGGCCCGTCGAAATATCTGGAGCGCCGCGCGTATCCGCCCGGCGTGCACGGCCCGAAGAAGGCGCGCCGCAAGCAAAGTGATTATGGCATTGGCCTGGCCGAAAAGCAGAAATTGCGTTACCAGTACGGGCTGCTGGAGCGCCAGTTCCGGCGCATGTTCAACAAGGCGTTGAAGAAGCGCGGCGTGACGGGCGAGACGTTGTTGCAATTGCTCGAGACGCGCCTCGACAACGTTGTGTTTCGCATCGGGTTTGCCACGACGCGGCCGTTTGCCCGGCAAATGGTTTCACACGGGCACATCCGCGTGAATGGCCGCAAGGTTTCGTCGCCGTCGTTCAACGTGAAGCCCGGGGACGTGGTGGAAATCCGCGACACCGCGGCGACGCGGCAGTTGGCGGCGAAAAGTTTGGAATCCGCGCAGATTCGGCCCGTGCCGGACTGGATTACGTTCAGCCGGGACGCGTTGCGGGCGCAGATCGGGCGGATACCGTCGCGGGATGATATTCAGCCCATCGTCAACGAACAATTGATCGTCGAGTTTTATTCTAGATAACGAGAACCCGCGTCCGCAGTCCGGACGCGACAACGAGCCGTCGGTCCGCGCTTCTAGAGCGCGGGAAACCCGGCTCACAGGAGGAAGTTCACCATGCCAGTTCGTTTGGGTCGATTTGAAATGCCGAAGCGGTTGACGCGCGATGACGCCACCGCGACGCCGACATATGCCAAGTTCATTGCCGAGCCGCTGGAAGCCGGCTACAGCCACACCATCGGCAACTCGTTGCGGCGCGTGTTGCTCAGTTCCCTGGAAGGGGCAGCCATCAGTTCCGTCAAAATCGAGGGCGCGCCCCACGAGTTCACGAGCGTTCCCGGTGTTGTCGAGGATGTAACGGACATCGTGCTCAATCTGAAGAAGGTGTTGCTGAAGTCCCACAGCCGCGAGCCGCACGTGGTTTATCTGTCGGCGAACAAGGACGGCGCGGTGACGGCGGCGGACATCAAGAGCGACCAGGTCGTCGAGGTGCTCAACCCCGACCAGCACATCTGCACGCTCGACAAGAAAATGCACTTTGAGATCGAATTGGAAATCAAAGTGGGCCGCGGCTTCTGCCCGGCGGAGGAGAACAAGAAGCCCGAGCAAGCGATCGGGGTGATCGCGATTGATTCGCTGTTTTCGCCGGTTCGTCGCGTGCGCTACAGCGTGGAGGACACCCGTGTCGGGCAACGTACGGATTACGACAAGCTCATCCTTGAGGTGTGGACGGATGGGCGCATCACGCCGGAAGATGCGCTGGTGCAATCCTCGAACATTCTGCGACACCACCTGGATGTGTTCTGCGATTACGACAAAAACATCGTGGTCGAGTTCGAGGAAGCCGGTGAGAAGGTCAGCGCCGAGCAGGCCAAGTTGAAGAAGGTCCTCAATATGAGTGTTAACGAGATCGAACTCAGCGTGCGTGCGGCCAACTGTCTGAACAACGCCAACATTACGACCGTCGGCCAACTGGCCATGAAAACCGAACAGGAAATGCTCAAGTACCGGAATTTCGGGAAGAAATCCCTCAACGAGATCAAAGAGAAATTGTCGGCGTTGGGCCTGACCCTGGGCATGAAGTTCGATGCGGCATTACTGGAAGCGCCCGACGCAAACAAGAGCGTTGAGGCGGTCCTTTCCGGTCCGATGCCGGTGCCGGAGTAGGGCGGGGCGGAGGAAGGGGACAAATTGCCATGCGACACCGAAAGCGAACAGCCAAGCTGGGGATGAAATCCCAGCATCGGCGCTCCACACTGGCCAACCTGGTGTGCAGCCTGATCGAATACAGCCGCATCACCACGACGGTCGCCAAAGCCAAAGTGGCCCGCCGGTATGCGGACAAGATGGTCACTCTGGCCAAGAAGGGTACGCTCCACCACCGACGCGAAGCCCTGGCGTTTCTGCGGCACAAGCCAGCGGTCGCCAAACTCTTTGCGGAGATCGGAAAGCAACACGGTGACCGCAACGGCGGTTATACCCGGGTTGTCCGGGTCGGCCAGCGATTGGGAGACGCCGCGCCTGTCGCCATTCTCGAATGGACGGGCACGGTGACGGCCGCGCCGGAACCGGACGCGGGCAAGAAGGCGGAAGAGCCAAAGGCCAAGGAACCAAAAGCCAAAGAAGCGAAGGCCCCGAAAGCCAAGAAGAAGGCGGACGAAAAGAAGGAAGAAGGCGCCGCCGCGTCGTAGCGGTCTCCATACAACCATTGGAAACGGCACGGCCTCCCCATCAAGGGAGGCCGTTGTCATTTCATGAACGGGTGATGTGGTGCTTGGCTAACGAGAACAGAGTGGTCGTGGCACCGGTTGTTGCATCAGATATGTTTGCTGTCGTCCTCGTCTTTGGTGTGGTACCCGCTGTCTTGGCGGGCGAGATTCACCTGATGCTTCTTGGCGTAGGCGTCGTAGAAGTCGGCGGGGGTCATCTCCAGGACCTGCGCAATGGAAATCAGGAAATGGAGCAAATCGATGACTTCGACTCGGGCATTCTGTTTGTCAAACTTTTGATACTTGGCCCACCATTTCCACGGGACACTGTCCGTCAATTCGGCGACCTCCTGGGTCAACGCTCGGCAATAGTTCAACACCCACTGTTGCCGCTGGTCGTCCGTCATCTGGGTGGTGTCGACGCCGATCCGTTTGTTCAGTTGCTCCTGGAGGCGAAAGATCTCTTCAAGTTTGTCGGGTGCATTCATAAGGCTGGCCGCATTATCGAGAGAAAGTGGTGAAAAATCACGGCTTTTCTGGTATAGATTGGAGGTGGCCGGCTAGCGATGAAAATCCCTGATAGCACGGTATCCGGATCCAAGCCGTTGCGTGACCCGCGACTGACGGCGATCAATTTCGTCTCGGATGCTGTCAACCGGACCCTCGATCTCAAGGAAATTGCGGACAATGCATTGGACTCCGTGCTGGCGGTGATGAAGGTGGA
>JBEKBH010000016.1:0-80104 GCA_050015495.1 Verrucomicrobiia bacterium | reverse complement strand
CGGCAGCGTGCAAACCGCGGTGCACCGGTTGGGACGACGCCTGACACAGAACCAACAGTTGCGCAACATCGTGACGCGACTCGAAACCCAATTGTTTGATAATGAGACCTGACCCTGTTTACACACTCTATTTATGACCCTATTTACATTGCTGAGCCACAATTGTTTGATAATGAGACCTGACCCTGTTTACTTAACGCGGACATCAATGGTAACCCGCGCCCGTCCAGTGGCGCATGGGACATCGGAGCGTATCAACATTGAGAAAAGGAGGCCTATCGCCTTGAAAACAGGAATCACCCAAGTTGGCTGTAGCCGCAGTCTACGACAAACGAAAGCCATCGCTTGGCCTTGCAATCACCTATCTGCCAGTGATATACTTCGTTGCAGAAGTCGGGTATGTATGAAGAGGCTATTGAGAATAACCCTGTTTGAGTTTGTGTTGACCCTTAGCCTTTCCCTGACGCACTGTTCCATCCAAGCTGATACGATCTACCTCTCGACATTTGATTCGAATACTATTCTCAAGTTCGACTCTGCCGGCAACGAATCTGTCTTCGCGACAGGAAGTTCGGGCCTGAATTACCCCTACGGCTTGGCCGTCGATAGCGGCGGGAATCTCTACGTGGCGAATTCCGGCGGCGGCCTTCAAGGCAGCAGCGACATTGAGGAATTCAGCCCGAGCGCCACAGGGTCTGTGCTTACCGCTTCGAGCCTCAGTTTTCCTACGGATCTTGCTCTTGACAAGAACGGCAGTATCTTCGTTGCCAACGCGGGAAATAACACTATTGAGGAGTTTGATTCAAGCGGAACCGGGTCGGTTTTCGCAACTGCCAGTTCGGGGATAGATTTCCCCGAAGGTCTCGCGTTCGATAGCAGCGGCAATCTCTACGTGGCCAACGCTACGAACATCGAAAAATTTACACCGAACGGAACCGGCACGGTCTTCGCCACTGCGGGATTGAACAACCCGCAAGGTCTCGCATTCGATAAGAACGGGAACCTCTACGTGGCCAATGCCGGCAACAATACGATCGAGGAATTCAACATCAGCGGACACGGATCGATCTTCACATCGACGAACCTGCTTCGGTACCCCATCGGCCTTGCGTTCGATGGCAGCGGAGATCTCTATGTGGCAAACCATTTTGCCGGCTCGATTCTCGAATTCAATTCTGTCGGTGTTGGATCAGTGTCCGCCTCCGGCTTGGGCAACGCGGTGTACCTCGCCATCGACGACATTCCCGAGCCGTCCACGTTCCTCCTCCTCGGCTTCGGCGCGATGACGCTCTGCGCGTTCCTCAAACGCCAGCGCGGGTAACGTCAGGACAGCGCGTCCGAATTTTCCGGCAGCCGTCACACCAGCGGCAGTTGCTCGTCGCCGTCGGGCACCGTGCAGGCGCGGACGGATGGATAACGCTCCCGCAATGCCGGCGGCGCGCGGACCGCGACCGCGGGCGCCAGCCGTGCCTTCACCTGCAGGGCATTGGAAAACGCCTTGGCATCCTTGTGATTGTTGAACACGGCAAACGTCTTCTTCGTGCGCGCGGCTATCGTCGCGATGTGCGCCAGCACGTCGTCCAGTTCCGCCGCCGAGTACAGGTAATCGTACCGTCCGCCGTACGCGTCCTGTTTTTCCCGGAACCAGTTCTTCGCGTTGCGCCCGTGCAGCCGAAAGTAGCCGATGTCCGCCGTCGCGTGCGCGGTCGGCGGGATACAATGGGTCAACCCGGGTTGATCGATATTGCAGAACGCGATCCGGCGTTCGCGGAGAAACTCGAACGTCTCATCCGCCAGCCACGAGTCGTGCCGCACTTCGACCGCCATCGGCCAGCCCGCAAAGTCGTCGGCAACGGCCCGCAGCCAGTCACGGTTCCGCGCGTCGTTGCGGAATGACCACGGGAATTGGAACAGGAGCGAGTCGAGCCGCCCGCTCTCGCGCAGCGGTTCCAGGCCGGAGGTGAACAGGTCAAGCTCCCCCGTTGTCCAAGGTGACGAACGTTCATGCGTAAACCGTTGCCATGCTTTTGCCAGGAAACGAAACTGCGGCTGGCCGTCGACGGCCCGGACCCAGTTCTCGGTGGCGCGGGCCGTCGGGGGACGGTAAAACGAGCTGTCGACTTCCACGCAATCGAGGTACCGTGCCACCAAGCGGAGCCGACCCGCCGTCTGGCCGGGCGGATAGACCAAGTTCTCCCAATCGGGATAACTCCAGCCGGCCGTGCCAACCAGTATGGGGCTTTGGGTCATGTCCGACCTCATGGTAGCGCGCCGGGGCCCCCTGCAAAACCTTTTTGACTTTACGGCAGGCTGCTGACACACTCCGACGCACCGACTTGACCGAGCGAGCGATGAAGAAGGCTCGCATCGCACCGATGAGTCCAAAAAAAACATCATCCGTATCCGCCGCGCGCAAACCGCAACAGCCCGACGCTGAAGCGGCTCCGAAGACCAGGCTGTGGCCATCGGTCGGGGTTCTTCCCCATGTGGTGGTCGCGTTCGTGCTCGGCGCCACCGTGCTGTTCACGTATTGCAACACGTTGCACAACACAGGGTTCGCTCTGGACAACAAGTTCATCATTCTCGAAGACCCGCGCCTGCGCGAGGTCAACCATAACAACCTCCGCCTGATTTTTACCCAGGACTACTGGTGGCCGAAAGCCGTCAGCGGCCTGTACCGTCCGCTGACGACGTTGTCGTATCTGTTCAACTACAGCATCCTCGGCAACGGGGCACACGCCGCCGGCTATCACTGGATCAGCTTTATCCTGCACTGGGCGAACTCGGTGCTGGTCTACTTTGCCGTGCTGGTGCTGATGCAGCGGCTTTGGCCGGCATTTTTCGTGGCCGCGCTGTTCGGCACTCACCCGGTGGCCACCGAGTCGGTGGCCAACATGGTCGGACGCGCCGACCTGTTTACGACGTTGTGGGTACTGGTCGGCTTTCTTTGTTACGTGAAGGCCACAACCGCCGAGAGCAAGACCGAGCCGGAACGCAAGCCGTTGATCGTCACCGGCGCAATCTGTGCATTCCTGTTTGCGTTCGTGGCCGTCAACTGGAAGCTCCCGACGCTGGTCCCATCAAGTCTGCAAAGCGGCCTGGCCATCTCCCTGGCGCTTGTGGCGCTCGGCGTCAGCACGGTCGTGCTGGCGTGCCTCGCCGGAGGTTGGGGGAAGCTGTTGCCGCTGACCATTTTGATGCTGTCCACGGTCGTCAGCGTGTTTTGCAAGGAATCGGGCGTGGTGGTGCTGGGTGTGATCATGCTCTATGACTTTTTGTACCGCCTGCGCCGCCAACAGCCCAACTGGCTGGCCAACCTCTTCACGAATTTCTCGGAGTTCGCGCTCAAAGGCTATGTGGTCCTGGTCGCGCCGATTTTGACGATGTTCTATGTGCGCAGCCAGATTTTCTGGCAACTGCGCCCGCCGGAGCTGCCCTGGGTGGACAATCCGCTGGTCAAGCCGGGCGTGGGTTTCCTGGCCGCGCGCATGACCGCCATCAAAGTGATCGGGAAATATTTCTGGCTGCTCCTCTGGCCGCAACAGTTGTCATGCGACTATTCGTACAATCAAATCCCCATCGTCGACTGGCATTTCACCCGGTGGGAAGATTGGGAGGCCATCGTCGCGCTGACGGCTATTGTCATCGTGCTGCTGGTGGCCATCCGCAACTACCACCGCAACAAACCGCTGTTCTTCTTCGTGTTCTTCTTCTTCGGCACCCTGCTGCCCTCGTCCAACTTGATCCCCAATCCGACGTTTGGCCAATCGCTGTTCGATCGAACCTCGTGGTGCATCGGCAGCATCATGGCCGAGCGGTTCCTGTATCTGCCATCGATCGGATTTGTCGGCTGCGCCGTGATCGCCGTCTATTCGATCTGCCGCCGTCTCATTCCCAATCTGGACGTCTCCCCGTGGGCGCAGCGGATCTGGCTGCAGGTCGTCGCGCGCACCGCCCTGAGCCTGGTTGTGGTCGCCTATGGCGTGCGCGCCTTCCACCGTAACGACGACTGGAAGGACGACGAGAGCTTGTGGACGAAGGCCGTCCAGACGTGTCCCAACAGTTTCAAGACGCACAAGTCACTGGCGTTCGCCCTCTACGAGAAGGATTCCGAGGGGAAAAACATCGATCGCATCATCGAAGAAGGCGAAAAAGCCCGTCAGGTGACGGACAAGACCCAGATCGTCATGCTCCATCTGGGCGCCTACTATCGCATCAAGGGCGACTCCTACGCCCAACATACGGCCGACGGAGCATCGCTGGTGCCCACGGCGCAAAGCCTGCCGTGGTATCAGAAGTCGGTGGAGGCGTTGTTGCAAGCCGTGCCGCTCGACAAGGAATTCGATGACGACAATCGCCGGAAGGAATTGAGACGCGGTCGCAATCCGAACAGCATCCCGGACATCGGCAACCACGAGATTTACTGGAATCTGGGGATCTCCTACATGCGCCTGTCGGAGTACCAGAAGGCGCTGGATGCCTACCAGTATATGTGCCACTTGGCGCCCACGAACCCGGATTCGTACCTGAGCATCGCCTCCGTCTATCTGGCGACCGGTCATGCCGAAGAGGCCGCGGTTTCTCTCCTGCAAGCCCTGTTGCTCGATGGCAGTCGCACGCAGGCGTTACGGTTGCTCGCGGAAATCTACCGGCAAATTGACCGGGAAGGTTGCGCCGTCGTCACGAACCAGGGAGAACCCCGCCTGAATCAGGACTGCGCCATCGTCCGCAATCACATCTGCTCGGCCTACTATGGTTTGATTCAGCTTTTCCTTGAAAGCAAGGACCCGGATCTGCGTCAAAAAGCAATCGAGGCCGAGCAGAATGCCGTGCGCAGTTACCATTGTCCTCCAGACGCTTTCAAGAAACTGTTTCCAAACCAACCGACTACCGTGAGTTCGACACCATGACCAGAATCCTCCGCGGCTTGGTGGCCGCTTCCCTGATCCTATCCGCTGTCGGGCCGACCCACGCGGCGTCCACCAACGCGATCCCCGAGACCCTGAGGCTCACGGATTGCATCGACCTCGCTCTCCGGCAAAACCCGACCATACTCAAGGCCCGGGAAGAAATCCGCCGGAACCAGGGCGTCATTGTCGAGGTCCGCGCCCAGGCGATCCCGCAGGTCACGGCCACGGGCTCGTATGAGGGCATTAGTCGGCAGGCGATCGATCAATTTCCGTTTTCGGCAAGTGGTGCGACCAATAATCCCACCACGCTCTTCAAAAATCAGGAACAGCCGTGGACCGCCGTGGTTGAGATTTCGCAACTGATCTACGCCGGCGGACGAGTGACAGCCGCTCTTCGCGCCGCGAAACTTTCCGACCAGATCGCCACCCTCGGGTTCCAGAGCGCTGTCGCCGACACGATTCTGGACGTGCGAAAGGATTTTTACCAGATCCTGCTCGACGAGGCGCTGGTCGATGTCCGCGAACAATCGGTGACGCTTCTGGAGGAACAACTCCGCGACGCGCAGTCGCGATTTGACGTCGGGTCCGTCCCGCGGTTCAACGTGCTGCGCGCCGAGGTCGAGTTGGAGAATGCCAAACCGCCGCTCATTAGCGCCCGGAACGACCTCCGCATCGCCAAGGAGTCCCTGGTGAAATTGCTGGCGATTGACGCCGCGAACCAGACGAATGCGTTTACCCCGATCAACTTTGAAGGGAAACTCGTGTACGAACATCGGGGTTGGGAACTGCCAGCCGCACTCGATCAGGCTCTCCAACGTCGTCCCGAGTTGCTTTCCGCCGAGCGACAAATCGATGTCGCCAGGGCCAATGTCCAGGTCGCTTTCTCCGGCTACAAACCCCAGGCGTCCGTGTTTGGCAATTACGGATGGCATGACTATGTTTTCGCCAATGATCCCGGGGTTACCCGCGAGGGCTGGACGTTGGGCGCCAACATGAGTTGGGCGTTGTTCGATGGCATGCTCACGCGGGGCAGAGTCACGGAAGCCCGCGCCCAATTGCAGGAGGCCAACCTCGACTACGCCGACACGCGCCGCCAGGTGGAATTGGAAGTCCGCCAGGCCTACTCCGATTACCTTCAAACGCTCGAATTGATCGAAGCGGAAAAGAAAACGGTCGAGGAAGCCGAGGAAAGCCTGCGGCTGGCCGAAGCGCGTTTCCGTGCCGGTACGGGCACGCAACTGGATGTTCTCAGCGCCCAGACAGCCCTCACCGAAGCCCGCTCCAACGAGATTCAAGCGCTCCACGACTACAACGTCGCCATCGCCACGCTCGAACGCGTCACCGGAATGACCGTGCGTATGGCCGATTGAGCCATGCCGTTCGAAACCTTCGCGCCGCTCAGCCGGATTCCCTCTATCACCCACGCGTTCACCCTGCGCACCAGCGGCGACACCAAGGCGGATGATTTTGAAAGCCGCACCCTGACGACGCTCGGATTCCCGTCCCACCGATTCGTTTCGGCGGAACAGACGCACGGAAACGGCGTGGCCGCCGTCTTCGAAACCACCGGCGAGCAGGTGCCGATGGTTGACGCGCTGGTGACGGCCGTGAACAACCTCCCGCTGGTGATTCGCTGCGCCGATTGCGCCGCCGTGTTCATCGTGGATCGACACACCCCCGCCATCGGCCTGGCTCACTCGGGAAAGAAGGGCACGCTCGCGAACATTGTGGGAAATACGCTGGTGGTCATGAGGCAGCGGTACGGCACGGATCCGGGTAACTGCCTGGCATTGATCGGTCCATCCATCGGCCCGTGTCACTACGAGATGGACATCTGGACCGGCATCGAAGGACAACTTCGCGAAGCGGGCGTCCGCGATATCCACAATCCCCGCCTCTGCACCGCCTGCCATCTGGACCGTTACTTCTCGTATCGCGCGGAAAAAGGCCATACCGGACGGATGCTCGCCGTGTTGTCGCTAAGATCGCCATGAGCCTGTTCGTTGACGTTGCACCACTTCTCCGAAGCCAATGGGGTTGCAATTCTCCGTCGCATCCACCATATTGCGCGGGTCGGTTACATCGTTAACGATCTGCGGAGGAATCGAATCGCGATCGGACTGAGCAAACTCATGGCGCGCACCATCATCCGGAACCCCATTGCGCGTTTCGACGCCCCGGCGTCCTGCGAGCGCGCGTTCCGCATCGCCGAACTGCGGGCGATGGCCGCGCGGGCGGGGCTGGGCCGGTTCACCATTTATCGCCACCGGTTCTTCCGCATGGCCATGGCGGGACACAAATGAGCGTGCGCATCGAAAACTCCATCGTCATCAAGGCCCCGCTGGCTCGGGTTTTCCAGGAGACATCCAATTTGCTGATCTGGCCAAAGGTGCTGCCGCACTATCGGTGGATTCGCATCCTGAGCGTCGGAGACGATGGCTTGGTGGTGAAAATGGCGGCCCGCCGCGGCTGGTTGCCCATTCAGTGGACCTCTCGATTTGAGGCTCACCCAAACATCCCGGAACTGCATTTCGAACATCTCAAGGCGTTCACGCGCGGGATGACGGTCCGGTGGACGTACACACCCACGACCGACGGCGTGCTGGTCGGCATTACGCACGAACTCGATCGCCCGTCGGCGTTGAGCCGGTGGTTCGCGCACTACGTGCTCGGCAACATGTTCATCCGGCCCATTGCCGCGCGTACGTTGTCCCATTTCAAAACGTACCTGGAACAGAACGCGGGTTGAGCGCTCCCAACGTATGGAGACCACGTCGCCACGCGTCGTCATCCCGCTCCTGCGCCATGCGCCCCGATTGGCAGGCTGGCTGGCTGACAACGTTCTTGGCGGCGAGCGCTGATTCCGGTGGGCTGCGTCCTCAATGGAGTCCGGGCCTCGCAATGGCGGCATCCGTGATCCTCAATCTCTACTCTCGAATCAAGATCGGCAGACGCAATAATTCGGCGATGTTCTGCAAAACGTGGTCGGCAGACGTGAGGTACTCTTTTCCCAAGGTGGTCTCGATGGCCACGCAGCACATCCCCGCATTGCGTGCCGCCTCAATGCCGAGCGGCGCATTTTCCACGACGACGCATTGGTCCGGACGCAATCCGAGTTGGCGGGCTGCCGTAAGATAGGGATCCGGAAACGGCTTGGCTCGGGGAACCTCATCGCCGGTGATGATGAAATCAAAACGGGCCTGCTGCTCGCCATTGAGGGAATGCTGCATGTTCTTCAAGGCGCAGGCCGTGACAAGCGCCACTTTGAATCCGCGCCGGCGCAGCTCGTCGATTGTCTCAAATGCTTCGGGATACGTGGTGACCCGCACGATGCTGCGAAAATAGGCGCGCTTCTCCTCGATAAAGGCCGCCTGTCGCGCATCGGGAATCGTGACCCCTGTTTCCTTCATGAGAATCGGCAGAATCTCCCGGGAGTTCCTCCCTTCGTGCAGAAGCACCGTCAGCTCGCTGACAGGGGAGCCGCCGAGTTTCTCGAACATGTGCTTCCAGGCCAGATAGTGGTAATGAAGCGTATCGACGATCACGCCGTCGAGGTCGAATAACACGCCGCGGATCATATGGTCTCCCATTATTTATTTCCGTACTTGTGACACTTCCCGACGCGCCTCGGCAAGTTCTGGTTATTGTCGTGACCTGCGCCCGGGCATGATACCACACGTTATGGGAGTGTTTCTAGTGTTTGATCGTTGGGGGCCAGACGCCAGCGAGTCGTAACCCCTGTATTTCCTGAGTTGCAGTCTGGCGGCTTTTGAGAGAAGGTATGACCAAGCATTTCGACCCATGAAAGCCCTGCGAGATCCCGATCGAAAAGCGCTCGCCAAACTGCTGGCGGACGAGGACCCGCGCACCATCCAGTTGCTCCAGGAATCGCTGGCGGGACGGGGCGAGGAAGGCGTCCGGTTACTGGAATCGATCGTGCGCGAGGGAGAACCGACGGCGCAGCGCAACGCGACGCAGATTTTGCGCGTCCTGCGCGAGGCCGTGGCGTGGGAGGCCCTGGGAAAGTTCTGCGCGACGTGCGGGACCCACTTCGACATCGAGACCGCCACGTGGCTGGTGGCGAAAACGCGCTATCCGGAGTTCGACGAGGCGGCGTATCGCACGCGCATCGATCAGATGGCCCAGGAGTTGCGCGAACGGCTGACAGGACGCGAGACGCCGCGGGCCACCGTCGAAGTCTGCAATCACTATCTGTTTCGCACGCTGGGTTTCCAGGGCAATCGCCAGGATTACTACGACCCGGACAACTCCTATCTCAACCGCGTCCTGGATCGTCGGCTGGGGATTCCGATCAGTTTATCGGTGATGTATCTGTTGCTGGCGCGACGGCTACACCTGCCGTTGATCGGCATCAACATGCCGGCACACTTCCTCCTCAAGTGGCATTCGACCAGCGCGAGTTTTTATTTCGACCCGTTCCATGAGGGCGAGTTGCTGGACGAGGCGGACTGCCGTGAGTTGTGCAAGCGGTTGGGCGTCGCCTTCAATCCCGCGTTCCTGACTCCCACCACTCCGCAGATCATCCTGCTGCGAATGTGCAACAATCTTCAGGCGATCTATGCCGACCGTGAACCGGCTCGGGCGGAGCAGTTCGGCCGGTTTGCCGCGCTGCTGTCGCGGGTATAGGAAAACAACACTTTCTTGAGCGGGCGCGGGTTTTACGCACCCGAGCATCACCGGGACGAGCCGCGACGACAGCGTTGGCTTACGGGCTGGTGACGGTGAGCTTGAGGCTGCCGAACTGGCCAACGGGGCCTTCCCCGACGATGTAGAATGTGTTTATCCCGTCGGTGGTAAAACTGATTTGTACTCCTTCGAGCCCGATGTTGTTTTGCGCGCAGGCCACCTCGCTAAGGGTGTTGCTGCCGATGGTGCTGCCGCAGGAACCCGTCCAAACGTCCAGCATCGTGTAGAAGTTGCTGCCCGCCGTGGATACGGTAAACTGCCTGCCCGCGGTGCCGATGCTTGGGGGGATCTGCCACACGGCGTCCGGACCCCCGCCGGCGGGAAGGCCGCTGCTACTGTTCAGGCATAGCGTCGAGGGCGGCATATTGCTCGTGTAGGTGCTGAGGTTGACAGTCGTCGTGAACGGGGCCGCGGGGGCGAACGGGTCGGAACTGTTCGGGAACACAACGACCTGTGCCGCGCCGCAGGAGTTATTAACGCCGGGGCATGTGTCCTGCAACATCGGGTCCCGTGAGTCCTGCTTCAGTGTCTTGCTCGACTGTTGCGAGCATTCGACAAGCCCGTTCGGCAGGTTGTTGGTCACGCCGCTACTGTTGAATTTTTGGAGAAGCGCGGTCATGGTTTTAATGGCCACGACGTCGTACCCGGCATCAACCGCCTGGGCTTGTGAGATCAAGTCGGGCGGAAAGTTGGTCGTGACCGTGCCATTGAAGTACGTGGCATTACCGGGGAAGGCGCCGAGCAACGAGGCATTGGCCGTCGCCGCGATCAACTCCACCGCCAACTTCTTGCGGGCCGTACACAATGAGGACGCCTTGAGCTTGTCGGCCTGTGTGCCTCCGGGCTCACCCGTCACGCCGCTCGATCTCCAGTAGAAGCTGAGTGCTTCGATAAGCGTGTCGTACGCATCGATCACATTGTCCGAGTTGCGGTTGGCTGTGGGCAGCGTGGTAAATCCGAGGGCCATCACGCTGCCGTTGGCCTGGATGGCGCTCAACAGGGTGGCGCAACTCGTGTCGTTGGTGGAGTAGCCATGCGTAAACCAGAAGCGGGAGGTCCGTGTCACCGCCTGGGAACTGACGCCGCTGGCCAGGGAAACATTCAACGCGGATAGCACCGCCCCGATGGGATTGCCGATGGCGTCACCAAGAGAATCTCCGGCAAACAGAAGCCCTACGGCATTGTTGTCGGAGTCGACAATCGGCGAGCCCGAATCCCCGGGCTCAGCAAACGCGGTCGCGGGAGGAGTTGGCGTAACCATGATCTGGTTGGTGTAGGTCGCCGTCCCGCACGTGGTGGCACAGGGAGCAGACTCCGAATAATCAATGACGGCCGTCAGATTGACGGCCGCTACGGTTCCTTCCGTGCAATCGGTGGTCCGCCCATTCTTTTGGACGTTTTGTCCCACGAACGCCGGGACCACATTGTTCACCTGGGGGCCGAGATTGAGAATCGTATCTGACACATCCAAATCAGAACTCTGTACGAAGCCGCAGTCAACCAAGTTGTCGGCACCTGTGAAATCAATCGGGATGGTGCGGCTCAACACGCCGATGGGTTGACCAGCACTGCATGCCGGCGTCGTGTCGACTGAACCCGGTTGATACTCCGGTGTGCCAATGGGCGCGGTGCTGGGACACCCGTCCGTACCATGACCCACCACATGGTTATTGCTGATCCACCCGATGGTCCCGCTGGCATTGTCACGGACCTTGAATCCAATGGTGCCGCTGGCGCAACACCCGCCAAACAAAAGTGCATTGCCTCCCGAAACCCCGAGCGGCACGGGGAGAGGATAGGCAACCTGCGGGTTATTTCCCCCGCAAACCCCGGCGTGGATGGCTCCCACCGCCCGGACGGTCACCGGCAGGCCATTCAGGCTCGAGGGCAGTTGTGCCGCGTTGTTTGTCGTATCGACGAGAACCAACAGGCTCAAGCTTCCGCCGGAGAGCCCGATGCCAACCCCCTTCACGCCCTCGGTAGCCAACAGCGCCCGCTGGTTGGCGGCCTGAACCGCGATCGCCCTGCCCAAGTCAGGGTTGTATGGAAACGGTTGGAGAGACTGCGCGGAGGAGTTTGTTTCACGAACCCCCACAAACGCAGTGAGCGCACAGAGCGCGGAAACACATGCCCGGATGCTGCTGCGCATCGGTCGCCGCCCGTTGGTAACATCGCGTTGGCTGATGGTCACGTTCTTCTCCTGGTTGTCCCCCGGCTTATTTCGCCAAGACTCCTGCGGTAACGGTATCTTGCTTGGTCGTGTCGTTGGCCGATGTAAACGTTAGTGTAAACGTTGCCTGGCTTGACCTCGTCACGGTCTTGTCCGCAGTGATCACGACCCGGAGCATGCTTGAATCGCCGGTCACTGCTGTCGCCTCCATCGTGGAGGTCGTAAAGGCGCCCGCGACAACGGCAGCGGTCACATCGAAACTCTCAGACGGGTTGGAACTGGAGCCGAGGAAGTAGTTCGCTGTGAACCCCGCCCCGCCGGTGACTTGTTGACCCTGGACAGAGTATTGGTCAGGCCCCGTGCCGACGTTCTTCACGGCCACGTAAAACGTCACGCCCTTCTTTGCCCCGGGGCGGACGTCTTGGAGGATTCCCTCCGTGCCACTGAACACATTGGTGATGACGCCGAAGCCCACCATCTTTTTCAGGTTGGTGGTTTTGCCAATCGCGGCATCCGGCTGATTGACGGAGCCGCTGCCGGTCAGCGTGATCAATTGAGGGCTGCCGGTAACATTATCAGCAATGGCCAGGGTGGCTGAGCGCGCCCCGCCCGTTTTGGGCGCAAACCCCACACCAACCGTGCAGGTGGCGCCGGGCGCCATATTCGTGCACGTATTGGATACGACGCTAAAATCACTGACATCTCCCGCCGTGACGGCCGCATTGGTGATCACCAGCGCGGCCGTTCCGCAATTCGTGATCGTCAGGTTCTGCACCGCGCTCGTGGAGTCTATCCCGAAACTCCCGAAGTTTAACGAACTGCTGCTGAAACATATCGCTGGCGCGGCGATGACGCCAACACCCTGGAGGGTCACGGTTACGGGGCTGCCCGCAACGTTACCGGCCATCACAAGCGTTGCCGCACGGGTTCCACTCTTCGTCGGGGTAAATGTCACCTGGACCGTGCACATGCCGCCAGGCGCTATGCCCGCGTTTGTGCAGTTCTGGCTGACCGAGAAGTCAAGCGAAGCCGTCCCGCTGACTGTCACATTGGACACATTCAGTACCGTGGAACCGCAATTGGTGAGCGTAATGCTCTGGACCGCACTGGACGTCCCGACAAGCTGATTGGAAAACACGAGGGGCCCGGTAGTACTCGGGCACAGAAGCGGCGACGGCGTGGTCGACGTCCCGGTCATGGGAATGCTGCGCGGGCTGCCGGTCGCGTTGTCGGTAAACACGAGATTCGCCTGGAGCAGGCCAACGTCACTGATCGCGGGCGCAAACTCCACGCTGACATTGCAACCGAAGCCCGGGCTGAGGCTCTCGCCCTGGCAACCATTCGCGATAATCGTAAAGTCCGCGGCATTTGATCCCGTAATCGAGACATTCTGCACGTTCACGGGCACGGTCGTTCCATTAAAATAGCTTACGACCTGCGATGTGCTGATCGTCCCGGCAACCCAATTGCCAAACGACACGGGAGAAGGCGTAATCGTAATCGGCACCTGAGCCGCGTCCACGTTGAGCACCATGGTGCCGCCGGCACCGCCGCCGGCCGGCTCGACCACGATGAAATAGTCATTCGTCCCGTCAGACGTAAAGGAGAGATGCGATCCATTCGTCGATATGAGTTCCGTGAGCGCGCCGCAGTCGCCACGCACGTAGATCGTCTGGGGAACCACCTGCACCTCCCAAACGGACAGGATGTTCGGGAAAAAGCTGAGAGATGTGTCGACCGTGAACGTGACCCCCGGCGTCGGCAGTGGGATCCGGAAGAACTCCTCGGAACCGCCGCTCCCCGCGGTGGGACTGGGAAACGGCTGGTGGTACGTGGTCGTGTTGAGCGTATTCACGAACGTGTACGGGAAGTTATCGACGACGAGGGCGGTTTGGCAGTCGTTGTTCGTCGCCGGATTCGGGACATCCGACAGCGTATTCGCCTTCGCGTTGTAGACGACCAGCGCAAAATCCTGGTTCAATGTGTTGGAACCGCCCGGCGTTGGTTCGCCCACATTGGGCACGCCGTTGCCGGCGATATTTTGGGCCAGCACCTTGACCTGAAACGGGGCGCCGGCTGTCACCGCCGTGATCCCGTTGGGCCAACTGGTCGGGTTCAGGAAGACGCTCTGCATGTTGTTGATCGAGTCAAACGTGCCACCGGGCACCGACACGTTCTCCTTAAACACGTTTCCGTAATATGTGACTCCACCAACCGTCACCTCCAAATCCAGGCCGTTCACAAGTTCCGGCGTGGTGAACGGAACCCCCGGCGCATCGAGCCATGCCAGCGTCACGCGGAACGGCAAGCCGTTGCTGGCGATCTGACCCGACATTTGGTAGCTCTGACCCGACGCCGAGAAATAGGTTTGCTGGGACGCCGGATTCGTCGTGGTCAACGCCACATCGATCGCCCGCGGCGATGATTCATCACGAATCGCCCGCGGCACGCCGTCGAACATCCGCCCCAAATCCAGTTCGCCCATGCCTTGGAGAGTGGACGGCAGCGTGTCCATCGCTCCGCTCGATGCATCCGTGATCGGCAGATAGCGGGCCGAGTTGCACAGGTACGCCTTGGCCATGGCCGGGCTGGGCTGGTACAGCGCAGTCCCCAACTCAGTGGTCAGTCGGTTCTGGAAATACCACCACAGAAGCTGGATGGCTCCGGAAACGGCCGGCGCGGCATAACTGCTGCCGGCAACGCAACCGTATAGATCCGTGTAAATCGGCCCTTGGGTGCCATTACAGGGTGGATTCGTGCAGGCGACAATGTCGGGATACGTCGGAAAGAGGCCTTCGATGGAACAATTCGTAGTGACCGCTACGAGTTGGGGAATGGCGCCATAAACCGCATAGCCGGGCGCGACAATCTCGGGTTTAAACCGTCCGTCCAGTGTCGGGCCAGCCGCCGCGAAAGATGCCATATCCAGTGAGTCTCCGCCTACACATTGGTAGACGTTGTTGACCGTGGCGTATCGCGGATTGTCCGCGCAGCCGACGGAAATGACGTTTTTGGCCGTCGCCGGAGCGGTCACGAAGATATCGTTGAACCCGCCAGCGTTTCCCTCTTGGCCGGCATCGTACAGCGACGAGGCGCAGGCAAACACCACGATAAATTCCTGATTGAGCGCAGACGGACCGGGAACATTGTTCGATTGTCCCACCAGGTTTGCATCGCGGACCCCGATGTCATAGGAAACACAGTCCGCGTCGTATTGGCCTCCAGCGGTAGGAGGAACGCCGAGGTTGTCAGCCCAGCTATCGTTTTGAATCCGGGCCCCATATGGCCCGTACGAGTCCTGGTTGGCGTCGTAGGCAATCGCCAACAGCGATGGAAGATCGTTGATGCATTCATGCGTATCCACGAGGAACACTGGGGCTGGTGGCCCGCAACCGACAGAGATAACCTCACCCTGACCAAAGCTGGCAGAACCCGTACCCGAGACTTTCAGATCAAGCGAGTAGTTCTGCCAGATACGGCTGTCACCAAGCAGGCCAAATGGCGATACCCCCATTCCGAGCAGGTTTCCGTCGTCGTCTCTCCTCAATGAGGTAAACCTGTTTGTCACAATTGACGTATAAACAACATCGACATAGGCATTCGTCGGGCAGGAATTTGTGCTGATTACAAACACCACGTTTGTGAATGTAGCGTTCGGCGGACTGTTGGTGGGACCGCAGGTCTCGGAAAACCCGGTCGGAAGCTCAAACGTGAGGGTGGCATTTTCGGAACAATCAACGGGGTTGGTGATGGGGACAACCTCTCCGGTATTGGTGTCGGTGATACTAGTGCCGGGGAACGGGACCAACCACGTGTTGGTGGCGGTGTGCAACTGGAGGCATGGCTGGAGAAAGATATTCGTTCCGTCATCGTAGCCGGCAATGATCGAGGCCACCGCGGTGCCGTGTCCAAGCAAGTCCATCGATTCAATGTGATTAAAGGCGTTTTGGTTAAGGTAGACGTCGGGGCACCCCAGTTGCAATTCGGGATCCCCGGCAAGCCAAGGCGGCGCAAAATAGACAATACGAGAAAACTGGGTCGCGTCACCAAACCAGTGAAATGCCGGGTGGACAGGAGGATCGACTGTGATTACTTTGTTCCCGTTAGTAATGACTGTACCACCAAGTGGTCCCGAATCGATGCCTGTATCGGCAACGTCCACGACCGGATAGTTGAGTGGATTCTCAAACGCCTCCGTCTGGTTGCCCGCAACCTGAGCGAACAGGAAAGCCAGGTAATTCGTATACCCCGTGGTGGCGCCCTCTGGTCCGTGCCAGAATCCGTTCGTCTGGCCTGCCAGAACCAAATCTTGCACCTCATCCAACAGTCTCTTCGGGTCCTTCTTCTCAATCCAGACAACGTCCGGGAGCTTCGCCATCTGCGAAATGGTGGCGATCGGCACCGTCATGAACAGGGTGGTCAAATTCGCCCGATTGTAGGATTGTTGCACGAGGCCAATTTTCTTTATGGCTTTCATCGTATCGCTGGCCTCGGAGTGTGGCGCGACCATGATTCGAACATCGACCAGCGAATGATCTTTCTGGTCGAGATTGGCCAGGAACCTCGGCTCGATCTTGTAGAATGGGTGATAGGCTCCCAGCCATTGAATCGGGCCGTCAGACCCCATCAAGGCACGAAGCCTGTTTTCCGCCGGCTGGTCGAGACGAATCAGGTAGGCGTCATTCGGCACGTAGGCTATCAATTCCACGCCGCCGATTGACTGAACCTGCCGGAGCCACTGCGGGACGACCGGACCGCGAAATTGTATCAGCCGCAGGCGCCTGCCGGTCGGCTCTTCCTGGCGAAGATCGGCTGGAACGGTTGGGTCGCCTTCGGTGGTGTAAAATGACGAGTTCCTTAGCCGGATGCGATTGAGGTCGTTCGCCTCGACCGCACGCGGTCCGTACAGGCGCGTCAGCTCGGCGGCTTGCGCCTCCGTGGCTTCCACCAGCCAGTACGTGCCGTAGTTCCGGACATCCGTGATGCCCTGTTGCGTGAGCTGGTCAATCGTTTCGGTCCCTGTCGGGTAAACGATCACCTTTTTGTTGCCGTGCGGCAACACGGGTGAGGCCTGGCTGTGCACCCCCAGGATAACGCCCGCCAGAACAATCAGTACGCACCACCTGCTTACGGAGAATTTCATTCCTCGCTGTCCTCCAACCGACATGTCATTCGGAAAGATTTGCTGGTATCTGTAAAGCTATCAAAAGGGGTTTTCCGATTGCAACCAGAATGTTCATCAAAATTCTCGGCGGGGGAATCACCCGCACCGCATCAAGCCGGAGTGCGTGAATCTCGCGTCCCTGCTTTCAATACCGGACGTGACGCCAGGGTTTCGAGATGTGCGAAAAAACGCCCAACTCCATCGCCCCCCCCCGTCGTTCACCGTCCACTTTCGACGCTCGACATGACGATTGTCGCCGTCGCATCTCAACAGACCCGGGCCGCGATGCCCAATGAAAAAATCACTTTCCCTTTGGCACCGGGTTTGGTATCAGTTCCCCCGCGAGGATGAGCCAGCGCGCAAGCGCCGTTTCACATGAATGTGACTTTGACTGACAATGAAGTAGCCGACCTGAAGGATGGATTGCGCCGGTGCAGTCCCGAGACAATCGATGCGGCGGTTCGGTATCGCGAAACGGGTGACCTCGACGCAATCCCGACCATTGTCTTCGGGATCCTCGAACGCTACCAACCATCCACCGCGCCCGTGAAGCTTTCCAAGGCCGACGAGAACGCCCGGCTCATCGAGGACCTCGGGCTGGATTCGCTGACGCTGCTGGAGATCGTGCTGTCGATTGAGGAAGTCCTCAAGCTCCACATCGAAAATGACGAGCTTCGCGAAATCCGCACGATGGGGAACCTGAACAAGTTTCTCCACGCCAAGATTACGGGAGCCGATACCGGGACGCCGTCGAAGGTTTATTCGCGCGAACAGATCGCGCTCGTGCTCCCGCATCAGCCGCCGTTCCTGTTCCTCGACGAAGCGTTGCTGAACGGCGAGACCCTTAACGCCGCCTACACCGTCAAAGGCAACGAGTTCTTTCTCGAAGGCCATTTCAAAGACGAGCCGATCTTCCCCGCCTCGATTGTGTTCGAGGCCATGGGCCAGGCCGCGTGCCTGTGGGTGTTGGAAAAGGCACCGGCCCAAATCGGCAAGGAGATCAAATCCAACCACGTCTTTTTCGCGTCGCTCGACGGGGCGCACTTCTATCAAAAGACGAGGCCGGGAGACAAACTCGATTTCGAACTGAAACTTGCCCGACTTCGCGAGCCGCTGGCGATTTTTGAGGGCACGGTGACGTCCCAGGGGCGGCGCGTGGCCAAGATCGAACGGCTCGTGCTCGCGTTTGGTGAACAACTTCTTCCCGAAAATATACCGTCGTCGGAATCGTCCGCGTCGGATGCCGCGGCGCCCGCGGCGGTGGTGGCGCCCAACAGCTCAGACAGCGTCCGTTCCTGAGTTCGTATCGACCTGACTCGTCCATGAAGCGCGTCGCCGTCACGGGCCTGGGGTTCATCACCAGCATCGGCAACAGCCGCCAGCAGGTCGTCCGTAGTCTCCGCGAATGTCTCACCGGCGTCGAGCGGTTTGCGGAGTTTGCCGGTCCCGAGACACCGGTCAAACTGGCCGGCACGGTCAAAGGTTTTCAGTTTCCCACGGCCTACTTCGAGGATTGGACGTTTCCGGCGGAGTATGAACTCACTCGCGAGCAACTGCGCCCGATGGCCCCGAACTCCCTGTACGCCTACGGGGCGATGCAACAGGCCATCGCCGGAGCGAAGCTGGCGCCCGACCAGGTGTCCAACCCGCGCACCGGCATCATGTGCGCCTCGGGCGGTTCCATGTGGCTCGCCTATGACAACCTGCACACGATGATCACGCGCGGCGTCGCCCGCTGCCAACCCATGGCCATCGTCAACAGCATCCCCGGCTCGTTGTACATCAATCTGGTCACCTGTTACAAAATCAAGGGCGGAGCACTTGGTTTCTCCAGCGCGTGTTCGTCCTCCGCCCACGCGCTCGGTGTTGCCTGTGACCTGATCCGACTCGGCCGCCAGGACGTCGTTTTTGTCGTCGGCGCCGAGGACTGCAATAAGTTCAACATCCTTCCGTTTGCGGGCATCCGCGCGCTGAGCCTGCAGACCGACCCTGCCAAAACACCGTGCGCGTTCGACGTGAACCGCGACGGATTCGTCGGCACGGGCGGGGCAGCCGTCCTGGTATTGGAAGAATTGGACCACGCGAAACGACGCGGCGCGCCCATCGCCGCGGAGGTCCTTGGTTGGGGCCAGTCCGCCGACGGGTACAACGTCCTCGCGCCCGATCCGGACGGCGATGGATTGAAGCGGGCCATGGAAAACGCGTTTGGCGATGCCCGGTTGGCGAAGGAGCAAGTCGATTATATCAACGCCCACGCCACATCGACAACCGTGGGCGATGTCAGCGAGTGCCGCGCCATCCGCGCGGTGTTCGGCAACGGGCCGACGCCTCACATCAGCAGCACCAAGAGCCTGACCGGGCACGGCCTCTCCCTGGCGGGCGCGATGGAGGCCGGCTTCTGCGTGCTCGCGCTGCAGGAGGGCTTCATCCCCGTTTCCGCGCACATCACGCAACTCGACCCGCAGTGCGCCATCGTGCCCATCGTCACGAAACCGGTCCCCGACAAGCCTCGCGTCGCCCTCAGTAACTCCAGTGGCTTCGGGGGCACCAACGTTTGTCTCGCCTTCCGCCGCTGGGAAAATGGCGACTAGCGACACCCGAACGGTTTTCCTGACCGGCGCCAGCTCCGGCATCGGCCTGGAAGCGGCCAAATTGCTCGCGGCGCGGGGATTCGACGTGTGGGGAACGTCCCGCGATCCGGCCCGCCTGCCCCAATTGCCGCGTTTCCATGGTGTGACGATGGACCTGACGCAGATGGATTCAATTCATCGGGGTTTTGCCGCCGCGTTCGAGGAGGCGGGTGCATTCGACGTGCTGGTCAACAATGCCGGTGCTGGCGCATTCGGAGCGATGGAAGCCATGCCCGCCGAACTGGTGCGCGAACAGTTTCAAGTGCTGGTGGACGCACCCCTGGAGCTGATTCGCCTGGCGCTTCCGGCGATGCGCCGGCACAATCGCGGGACAATCATCAATGTCACCTCGCTCGCGGCGCAGTTTCCCCTTCCGTTCATGGTTCCCTACAGCGCGGCAAAATCCGCCCTCAGTGTGTTCACGACAGGGTTGCGGGCGGAGCTTTCCCATACGCCGATTCGTGTTGTCGAGATTCGCCCGGGCGACATCAACACCTCGTTTCACGACCGGACAAAGCGTGTGGAACCGACCGGGAACCGCGACGAAGAACGGCGGATGAAATCCGCCTGGGAAACCCAGTTGCGGAACATGGCGGCCGCGCCGCGGCCCGATCGCGTGGCGCGGGCCATCCTGCGCACAATCACGATGCCGAATCCGCCACCGGTTGTGGTTGTGGGAGGCCTATTCCAGGCGCGGCTGGCGCCCCTGTTTGCGCGGCTTTCGCCGCTTCGAGTACAGGAATTCTTCCTTCGGAAATACCATCGGCTCTGACATCGAGGCCGGCAACCGTCCGGACAATATCGCTCGGGCGCGCCGCAGGAGAGACGCATTGCATCGCCCGACGGACCGCCGCCGGCAACTCGGGCCACATCACGAATACGGCGTGTTGCCCTTAGAGGTGGCCCCGAGGCCACCGAGGCCGGTGTAAAAATTGAGCGCCTTGGACTTTCATCCAAGGCGCTCAACGAGTTTCCAACTACGATTTACCTTACAGGCCCGGGCCAGCTATCAGGCGAACCGGCAGGATCACCGGACCTTTAGCAAGCCGATCCTGGGCTGACCACTGCAGGGTCACTTTTAGCTTCCCTTTCGGCTTGAGTGTGTCTGTGCTCAGTGGAACATACTCGCGCCCATCCGCCAGTTGTCCTGTAATATTCAACAGATTTATATTATTATCCCCAAATTCATCGGTCTGGAGCACAAGGCCAAACGGACCGGTGAGAGTCGTGCCGCTGGTGTTCTCAAGCGTCACCATCTCCGAGTAATAATAATCCACGGATTCACTCTTTCCGGCGCTCTTTTCGTGCAGGATCTTCACGTTGCCAAAGAGCACCTCCATGTCCGCAGTCAGATCAGTATATGACGCTTCTGAGATGAACGTGATGACTGTTCCGCTTGTGATCGGCGGATCATCGGCCGTCGGCTGAGAAAGATCCGAGACACTGACCGTAACGTTCCACACCCCATCATCCAGATAGGTGTGGCAGCCGCTAATCACATACTGACCGGCAGCGTTTGTCGCGATCGTGCCATCCGAGACGAAGCCGTCACCCCAGTTGATGACTGCTGACAGATCATTCATCAGACCGGGCGGCAGAGCGCTGTCGGTGAACGTCGCCACGTTGGTGCAGAATGCCACGTCCGTGGCAACCACATCAGTAGCAGGCACCCCGTTCGTCACGAAGCCAATCCCCGTGGTAAAGTAGATACGACTAGGGATGGATTGCGGAGTATTACACAGGTTCGGATCGGCAACGTAAACCGTTACGTTTTCATAGTCGTCCCCCGTCGTTGGACTCACATAGGTGTGAGTACCCGTTACAAGATAGACATCGTTGCCATACGACACAATCGTGCCACTCGTGTACGGTGTATTGTCGCCCCAGGAGATCGTGGCTGAGAATGAACTCGCAGTCAACGCCGTATCTGGATCCGAAAAGGCGGCCACAGGACCACTGAATGCGCTGTTAGCATTCGCGTTGATGTGGAAACCGCTCCCCTCGATCGGCGCATCCGCAATAATGACCGTGGCGGTCGCGACGCAATAAGCGCCACCCGTTAGATCCAAGGCCTTCACAATCAGCGTGTAGTTGGTGCACACGGCGTCGTACGTGTGGTTTCCATATACGTAAAACTCCTCAGCCGTCGTCGTCTCCGAGCTGTCGTAATTGACGGTTATTAATGTATAGGTCCCAGCATCCTGTACGACCCCAGTGGTAGGAGCAGTGCCATCGCCCCAGTTGATCGTGGCCAGATATTCGGTATATGGGGCAGCGAGGATTGTCGCGACTCTGGAGAACTCATTTGAGTCAGCAAAGGTTA
Source organism: Verrucomicrobiia bacterium (assembly GCA_050015495.1). GTDB lineage: Bacteria > Verrucomicrobiota > Verrucomicrobiia > Palsa-1439 > Palsa-1439 > Palsa-1439. Next base: position 58,200 of record JBEKBH010000016.1, on the reverse strand, counting down.
TCAACTGCGCGCCCAACGGATTGTTGACAGACTGTGCAAGCGACTGATAGCCCGGCTCGTTGACAAGGCTCGGACCAAACCCCACGACCTTCAGCCCCGCATCTGCCGCTGTATCGGGTATGGCGCTGACAATAAGCGGCGCAGCGCCTCCGATGTCATTAACAGTGACCGTAACAAAGTATAGGCCGTTTGAAGGATAGGCATGATCCCCGTACACTTGAAATACATTGGTTGCCGCTCCCACACTCCGGATTCCAATCTGGCCCACGGGATAGCCTACGAGGTCTACGGTGTCTTGCAGCGGGCCCAGGAAGGTGCTGTTGCTGAACGTCTGACTCGGGGTATTATCACCCCAGTTGACGACCGCGACGTAGTCGGCGAGGCTATTTCCAGAAGTCGCCAAGCTGTTTCCATCGACAAACGTCATCAACACGTTCGTCGGACCGATGACGCCTTCCGTGAACGCAAGTGCGCCTGTGCTGACTAGAGACAGGTTCGCGTCAGCGATGACAACAGTGCTATTCGTCGTGAATGAGTTACCACCTGTACCAGCAGTGTCGTGAACGGTAATCGAGAACGTATTGCTTCCGAATGAATAGAACTCCATTGTGGCCTGTACGGCGAACAGCACCCCGCCGTTCGTCGACCCAGCGCTCACGATTAGAGGGTTGGCGTTGCTGTAAACATTGCCAGCGTTGCTGACGGCTGTAATCGTAGGCAGCGCATACTGGTTCGTCGTGGCAAGCGGATCGGCGTCAAGGAACGTGAGGAGCGTCACATTTGTCACATTTCCTTCCACGGCCACAGGATTCGTGGACAGAACGGAAACAAGCGTCAACGGCGCATCCACGACAGTCTCCCCAGCTAAGGTCTGGGTGACGGTTCCGGTGTTGTTCGTGTAGAGCACCGCAACCGAAATTGAAAACGCGCCGCTGGCCGGGCTCAGATATGTATGCGCCGAGGAGACGGCAATATTTGTAGCTGCAGTAACGGTCGGGGAGATATTCGACACAATGGTGCCATCGCCCCAATTAACAGTGGCGAAGTAGGCGTTAGTCGGCGCCGTCTCGGTAAATGACGCGCTCACGGTAACCGCGCTACCCTCGACAATTACTTGGTTCGTGGGCGCTATTGCAATATTGCTACCGCTAACGATGGCCGCGTTCGTAGATGAGCAATATGCCAACGCAACCCCGCCGACGAGCAGCAGGGTCTTGATTGCGCGGCATACGCCGACAGCTTTGTGGGCTTTTGTTTTCATGATCTGCACTTTATTATTTCGGCGGCTGCCTCGTGTCACCAATTTCATCGCTCAGTTCTCCTTAGTTTGATTTGGGCCGGCGTTGCCTCGGGCTCGAATTCTCATTATTAAATGGTCATCCGTATTCAAAGACTTCGTCCGCGTTGCACGCAATACGTCAGAGTCTTCCGCACTAAACGCATCCCCCCTCTAATATCGCGCGTCAACCTCTACTGGATATGCGATAAATTTGTCAACACCGATTTCTACGAATTCGGTGCGCCCTCGATCCAGCACAACCCTCACGTCAACATCTACTGGATACGCGGTAAATCTGTCAACACCGATTTCTACGAATTCGTAACGCCCCTCAATCCAGCACAACCCTCACGTCAACATCTACTGGATACATGGCAAACCTGTCAACACCGATTTCTACGTATTCGGTGCGCCCCCTCGATCCAGCACAACGCTCACGTCAACATCTACTGGATACATGGCAAACCTGTCAACACCGATTTCTACGAATTCGGCGCGCCTCGATCCAGCACAACGCTCACGTCAACATCTACTGGATACGCGGTAAATCTGTCAACATGGAATTTTACACAATCTTTACCGAATCTTTGGGATCGTCGGCGGGAGCGAAATGATTCACTCCTCCGCGACCCCGCCCTCCTCCGCGACGACTGGCGACTCTACCGCCGTTACCGACCCGCCAACCCAGAAAACTTCTGGTCTACCGTCTGGGCCGCCATCTTCGCCGTGTGCCGCGCCAACCGCTTCCGCAAGAAAAAACCCGACCGTGATCCACGGCGTGTGGGCCACCGCGCCCGCCACCGCCGCCGCGAACTATCTCCACAGAACGCGCGAAGGGCGCTGCGGACCGGACCGCCGTTCCGAACTCCCCTCCCTCGGAGGGGCCGGGGGTGGGTTCGACAAAAATCGTTCTCGCCCATCGCGGCCTCGACCAGCTTCCGCCAAAACCGGCGCGCGATTCCATGCCAGCCCTGCCGAACTCCCCTCCCACGGAGGGGCCGGGGGTGGGTTCTCCGCGCCCGGTCCGCCTCCTGTCGGTCGGACGTCTCGTCCCGAAGAAAGGCCACATCCATCAACTCGTCGCCTGCGCCCTCCTGAAATCGTGGGGCGTGCCGTTCGTCGCCAGAATTGTCGGCGACGGCCCGCTCGACGACGACCTCCAGCGCCGCATCACCCGCGATGGCCTGGAAGAATTCGTTTCCCTGACCGGCCCGCTCGCGCCCCAACAGGTCGACGAACAATATCTGTGGGTCGACGTTTTCTGGCACACGGGCGTGGTCGATGCCGAGGGCGACCGCGACGGCATCCCGAATGTCATCCCCGAAGCGTTCGCCCGTTGCCTGCCCGTCATCTCCAGCCGCACCGCCGGTCCCATGGAAGCCGTCGCGCACGAGGTCACGGGATTGCTCGTCGAACCATCCAACACCGCCGAACTGGCCGGGGCCGTGAAACGCCTCGCCGACGACCCGGCGTTGCGCGAACAACTCGGCGAAGCCGGCCGCCATTGGGCCGAGGAAAATTTCCTCATCACCCGCAACGCCGCCATCCTCGCCCGCGCCTTCCGCGAAGCGTGCGGACAATAAGCGCGCTTTGTCTCCTCTCCCCTCCGGGGGAGCCGAGTCGGACGAGACGCTCCGAACCTCCGGACCGGAGTTCGGAGCAAAGGATTTAAGGTGAGGGGGCGATCCTCAAATGAATCGTGTCGCTGCACTGGTCGCGCGAACCTCGTAGTGTGTCCGAGTTTCGGTGATGGGCGAGAGGCTGGTCCTGCGGGATTTTTCCCAATAACATTTCCACAGAACCGTTGCCGGAAATGTCTTGCCATCCCGATGCCCACAGGCGTATAAGCCGTTTCATCCCCCGTTTGGGGCCTTCTGTCCACGGCCCGACGTACGCGTCCTGTCTGCGCGAGTTTACGAGCAATACATACTAATGGCGAGTTGTGTTGCCAAGCTGAGTCAGGAAAGAACCAGCTTGGAAGAGTCTGCATCGAGGCGAGGATAAGGGCGGGAGAAATCATAAGGGCGAGGAACTCGTGTGTCTTGATCCCACTGTTTGACCCCTGCCTGTCCGGCATCATGCGACCCGAAAAAGAGTTAGGGAGGAAAAGACTATGAAAACATCTTCGACAAACCGTGCGTTCAATCTCTGCTTCCTACTGGCATTCGGGCTGGCATTCTGGCCGGTTGCCGGCCGAAGCCAAACTCCCATCTCGTGTGGGCAGACCATCGCTAGCAACACTGTAACGATCAGTGAAATTGACCAATACAGCTATGTTGGCACGGCCGGTCAGGTAATCTCGGTTTCGCTTGCCGCATCGGTTCCGAACTGCAACTACGGTGTGGCGGCTGACGTTTACAGTCCCGTCGGAAAGCTTCTCGCCACCGCGTCTGCCAACTGTTACGGCGGTGGGGCAGTGAATTTGACGTGTACCAACAGCGGCACTTACACGATTCTGGTACACAGTAGCAGTTACAACGCTACCACCGGCTATTCCTTGGGTGTTCAACAGGTCAACATTGGCGGCTGTGACACGCGGGCGATTTCATGTGGGCAGACCGTGGCCAGCAACACGACTTTGCATGCCGAGATGGATGCCTACAGCTACGCTGGCACGTCCGGTCAGGTAATCTCGGTTTCGCTTGCCGCATCGGTTCCGAACTGCAACTACAGTGTGGCGGCTGACATTTACAATCCCGGCGGACAGCTTTTAGGTACCGCGCCTGCCAACTGTTACGGCGGTGGGGCAGTGAATTTGACGTGTACCAACAGCGGCGCTTACACGATTCTGGTGCACAGCAGCAGTTACAGCGCTACCACCAGCTATTCATTGGATCTTCAGACGGCAACCGGCGGCGGGTGTAACACCACGCCGATTGCCTGTGGGCAAGGCGTCAGTACCAACATTAGCCAGCAGGCGGAGATTGACGCCTATCTTATCAGTGGTTGCAGTGGCGAGTCGGTGCTCATTTCTGCCGGCGGTTTTAGTGGTTCGCAGTTCGACTTTTACGATCCAACCGGGAACCTGCTGTTCAGCATTGGCTCAGGCACGGCCACCAACATTACATTCAGTAGCTCCGGTAACTATACGCTGTTGGTGCATGCCAGCAATTATGGAGGCACCGGCAGCTACTCAGTATCGCTCACCTGCATAATAGGGGAGTGTTACGCCACGATCAGCACCACTTCCTCACCATTGGTCGGCGGCTGGACCAGCGGCGGCGGCACATTCACCTGCTGCTCCGCCGTGACGGTGTGTGCAACGCCAGAATCTTGCTACAACTTCACGAACTGGACGCTGAATGGCACTGTGGTCAGCACGTCACCCTGCTACACATTCACCTCATCGAGCAGTGAAACCCTGACGGCCAACTTCGCGCCGACCGCCGGGGTGACAAATCAGATTTGTGGAATTCAGACTGCAGGGACTAATGTGGCCATCTCCGTCCAATCTGTCGCGGGGGACAATTATCAACTGCAATCCCGGAATTCAATGACCGCGGGCAGTTGGGCGAACATCTCGGGCGTCGTCCTGAGCAACAGCCCCGGTGGGTTGATCATCCTGACAAATATCGGTGGGGCTTCGGCACCGCAAAAGTTCTATCGGGTCGGTATTACGCCCTGAGAATTCAGAATCGGGAGCGCAGCCGCGAGGACGAAACGGTAATCAAACAATAACCGAAGCCGCTCGTGGCGAGGAGCACTCGCGACGAGCCTCGTTCACGACTCGGTGAACAATCCCCGGCTGCGCTCCTGTCTTGGCAGGCTGTCGGTCGATGGCCGGTCGATAGTATCCCGCTGAGGCGAGAGCACGCAGCCGTCACGGGGCAGAACTCGAAACCGGAAAGTTGAACCGGCACAGAATCTTCGGCGTCAGCTCCCCCCATCGCCGCCATTGGCTTCTGACGGTCTCATCGCGTCAACGCAAGGTTGTGACCTGACTCTTCTGTCCGCCGCCGGCTAAGCGGCAACACTCTCGTCGAAATCACGCGTCGCTCGTAGCCGGCAAGCGTAAATGGCGGCGGCGATCACGAGCGGGACCGCCGATCGAATCCATTGCGGACTCGACGAGGCGCCCAGAGCAAAAAAGTGTGGGACGATGGTGACCCGAACGAATAACGCGTACAGCGAACAAATTACGCATGACGTCGCCATCCATTTGAAACCCAGGGCCGATCTCCGTGCCAACCAGCAGAAGAGAAGTGTCACCAGGGCAATCGCGATGTAGTCGGTGCAATGTACCGCCAGAAAAATATGATGAAAACTCTCCGGCCTGTCGCCGGCCATGTGGAGACGGTTCGAGTCCAAGCCGTACCCCAGGGCGAACTCCAGCCAGCACCCGAGACCCACCAGCAAGCCCCATAACACCGGAACGGCCAACAACGGCACCAGACAGAACCCAATGATGAAATGCCGGCCCCACCAAGATGATTGCCGCAACGCCATCGCCAGGCGGTCGGCCAGATCAACCGGGTTCCCGAGTTGCGCCTCCGCCCGGGCTTCGCTCGCGGATTCCGTGAATCCCTCCGACAACGCGGCTTGCGTCAAGTCCTCGCGGTGATCGGCGACTTCTTGAACCAGCCGACGCACATGCGCCATCGGGCAGCCGAGGTCCACCAGCCGACGCTGCAATCGTTCCAGGAAATTCGTCCTAGGCATGTTGTTCCTCCATCAACGACGAGATGCCCGTCGTCACGCGTTGCCACTCCGAGGTCAATTCCTCGAGCCGCTTCCGTCCGCGCGCCGTCAGCCTGTAATAATTGCGGCTTCGCCCATCGACCTCACGCCGCTGACTGCTCACCTGCTTTTCCGCTTCCAGGTAATGCAGGTACGGGTAGATGCAGCCCTCGCCAAACGACAACGTCTCTCCGGTTCGGGTGCGGATTTCCTCGACGATCTGGTACCCGTACATCTCCCGCCGGGACAGCAGGCGCAGCACCAGCAACTCCGGGACGCCGTTCAAAAAACTGGGGTTGGTCTTCTTCATGGCGGCGACAATACCTATAACCATGATGCTTGTCAACATCAAACTGTGATGCCTGGGCGCGGCATCCCGGCAGCCGCGTCGGAATCCTCTCTCACGGGCTTGCGGGAACGGGGCACATGCCGCATCGCCGTCCCGGAAAATCCGAATCCGCTGGACACCCGGGCGACACTTTGCTCTAGTCTCTCTCGGAGAGACCAAGAGGCTGGCGTCTCGGTCGCGTCTCCTCGGCGTATTCCCTCCAGAACCATATTGGCGTCCATGGCACAACGCATCAGGGCATCAAGCGGGTCGGATGCTTCAAGCTCCGCCACGGAGACAACCTGACCATGAAACGGAATCGAATGGTCATCGTGGTGGCCGCAATCCTCAGCGTGGCGTCAACCGCTCGCGCCGCCACCGGGGCGCAGATCGTCGAAAACTACGGCCGCCTGCCCTTGAGCTTTGAAACCAACACGGGACAGACCGATGCCCGCGTGAACTTCATTTCCCGCGGACCGGGCTATATCCTGTATCTGACCCCCACCGAGGCGGTGCTCGCGTTGCACAACGGCGCGGGCCGAACGTCGCCGACCCAACTCCGCCGCGACCAATCCGCGCCGCCTGTGGATGTCGTGCGCATGACGTTGCCGGGCGGGAATCCACAGGCCCCGGCCACGGCCACGGACCAATTGCCCGGCACCGTGAACTATTTTATCGGCAACGATCCTTCCCGCTGGCGCCAGAACCTCCCGTTGTACGCCCGCGCCGGCTTCGACCGCGTCTATCCCGGCGTGGACCTGACGTACTACGGTACGCAGGGCCGGCTCGAATACGACTTCACCGTGGCGCCCGGCACGGACCCGCGCGTCATCACCCTGGCGTTTGACGGCGTGCGCCAGACCCGCATCGATCCCAACGGCGAACTGGTGCTGCGCATGGCCGGCGGCGAGGTGCGCTTCCACGCGCCACGCGCGTACCAATCGCACGACGGCCAGCTACAGGAGGTGCCGAGCCGCTACGTGATGACGGGCCAAGACCGCGTCGGGTTCCTCGTGGCCGATTACGACCGGCGCCGGCCGCTGGTGATCGACCCGGTCCTCGTGTACTCGACCTACCTCGGCGGCGACAGCGGCTACTACGGTGACTATGGCAACGGCATCACGGTGGACGCCGTGGGCTGCGCCTACGTCATCGGTGGCACCGAGTCCGCCAATTTCCCGACGACCAATGCCTTCCAGACCGCCAACGAAGGCACGAGCATTTCCGCGTTCATCACCAAGCTCGGGCCCGGCGGCTCGAACCTCGTTTACTCGACCTACCTCGGCGGCAGCATCCGCGATTGCGGCAACGGCATCGCCGTGGACGCCGCGGGCAATGCCTACGTCTCGGGATGGACCTTGTCCACCAACTTCCCGACAAAAAATGCTTTCCAGCCCGCCATCGGCGGAGTCACAAACGCTTTCGTGGCCAAGCTCGGGCCCGGCGGCTCGAACCTGATCTACTCCACCTTCCTCGGCGGCAACGGCGGCTACTTGAACGACTGGGCCAACGCCATCGCGATCGATGCCGCAGGAAACGCTTACGTGACGGGATCCACCACCTCAACCAATTTCCCGTTGCGAAATGCTTTCCAGACCGCACTTGGCTGCCCGGCCGGCAACACCTTCGTGACGAAAGTCGGGCCCGACGGCTCGAACCTCGTGTATTCCACTTTCCTCGGCGGCAGCGGCAGCAGCAGCGGCAACACCGGCGACAATGGCAACGGCATTGCCGTGGACGCCGCAGGCTGTGCCTACGTCACGGGCTACGCCTCCTCCACCAACTTCCCGACACGAAATGCCTTCCAGACCACCCTGCGCAGCCCGGTCAGCAACGGCTTCGTGACAAAGCTCGGGCCCGGCGGCTCGAACCTCGTGTACTCGACCTACCTCGGCGGGAACGGCAGCAACTACAGCGACCATGGCTACGCCATCGCGGTGGACGCCGCGACCAATGCTTACGTTACGGGACTCGCCGGCTCGACCAACTTCCCGACGACGACAGATGCCTTTCAGCCCACCCTTCGCGGGAGCCAAAACGCTTTCGTGACGAAGCTCGGGCCTGACGGCTCGAACCTCGTTTACTCGACCTATCTCGGCGGCAACTACATTGACGCGGGCTTCGGCATCGCCGTGGATGCCGCGACCAACGCCTACGTCGCTGGATACACATTCTCCACCGATTTCCCGACACGAAACGCTTTCCAGAAAACCCTTGGCGGGACGGCCAACGCCTTCGTCACCGAGCTGGGTTCGAGCGGCTCGAACCTGGTGTATTCGACCTACCTCGGCGGCAGTGGCGTTGACCTGGGCTACGCCCTCGCGATCGACGCCGCGGGCAACGCCTACGTCACGGGAACCACCACCTCGGGCAACTTCCCGACGACCAATGCTTTCCAGACCGTCCTTCGCAGCTCGTGGGGCAACGCGTTCGTGGCGAAAATTGGCGGTCTCGGCTCGGTATTGCGCATGGTGGCCATCGCATTGGAAACAAACAACGTCCGCCTCACATGGACAACGGCCGGCGGCGAGAGCTACGCGTTGCAGACCAACGCCCCGCCGGCCAACGGCAGTTACTCCAATAATTTCGCCGACTTCAGCCCGGTCATGACCGCGCCCGGCAGGGCCGTATCGACGACCAACTACGTCGATACCGGCGGCGCGACCAACGGCCCCGCCCGCTACTACCGCGTGCGGCTTGTCCCGTAGGGGTTGGTGCCGTAGTGTGCGAATGTCGAGGTCGGGCTACCGCCGCTCCTCTTGCGAAACCGTAATGTGCCCGAACAGGGTTTGCGAAGCCCCTCTTTATCGAGCCAACCTTGGAAATCTTGAATTCGTTGGACAGGAGGATTGATCTGGTGATAAACCCCCCATGTCAGGAACTGCGGGCCGACATCCTGTAGGCGCGAGCCCGTCTCGGGTTTCTGGCAGAAGCGCAATCATGCAACGGTTGATTCTCTGGCTCAGCAGCCGATCCAAGCTCTGGGTGGTCGGCGCGAGCGCGGTCTATGGCTTGTCAGTGGGTCTATTTGACTACTGGCTGGGGCCTTCGCGTAGAGTTCCCATCCTTTACGTGTTTGCGGTCGTTTTCGTCACCTGGTTCGCAGGCTTGGGATATGGGATTATCGCTGCCATTTTTACTGGAGTCGTGGCCTTCGTAGCCAACCTGTATCCGCCAGTTACTACTTACCAGCTTTTGAGTGCCTGTTGGAACGGGTCAATGGACTTTGCGGTGCTTTTGGCAGTCTCTTTCTTGGTGCTGGCGATGAAGAAGGCGGGCGCGGAGCGCCGACAGGCAGAAGATGTCGCCCAGGCCAGTCAGTCGCTGCTCGGCGCATACGTTGACACGGCGCTAGACGGCATCGTTACGATCAATGATCAAGCGATTATTGATTCTTTCAACGCGGCCGCCGAGCGCATCTTTGGATACCGCGCGGACGAAGTCGTTGGTCAAAATGTACGCCTCCTGGTGCCCCCGCCCCGGGACGATGAACACGACCGCTATATCCGCAACTACTTCCGGACTGACCAACGCAAGCTCGTTGGCGTCGGTCGGGAAATCTTCGGCTCGCGCAAAGACGGCTCGGTCTTCCCCATGGAACTCTCCGTCGGCGAAGTCCAGTTGGGTGGCCGGCGGCTGTTTGCCGCCACCGTACGTGACATCACGCAGCGCAGACAACTGGAGAAGCAAGTGCTCGAAATCTCGGATCAGGAACGACGGCGGATCGCACAGGACCTGCACGACGGGCTGTGCCAGCACCTGGCCGCCACCGAGTTCGCGACCCAACTCTTGACGGATAACCTGGCGCAACAATCGCTGCCACAAGCAACCGAGGCCAGGCAGATTGTGGAATTCATCCAGCGAGCCATGACTCAGGCACACGAAATCGCCCACGGACTTCACCCCGTCGAAATCGGGCCCGGCGGACTGGTGGACGCGCTGTACGATTTCTCGGCATCGGTGCAACACTTGTTCCATATCGACTGTGTCGTGACGGCGAACGGGGCGGTCGACGTTTTTGATGACAACGAAGCGACCCAGATTTACCGGATCGTCCAAGAGGCCGTCGCGAACGCGATCAAGCACGGCAAGCCCTCGCGAATCCTGATCGAATTCCACGCTGAGGGTGAGCGAACTATCCTGACGGTGAACGACAATGGCCTCGGGTTTCCGGAAGAACTCGGGCAGAACAAAGGCATGGGGATCAACTCCATGAGCTACCGGGCGTGTATGATTGGGGCAACTCTCACCGTGCGCCGCAACCCGAGCGGAGGCACCGCTGTCGTTCTGTCCCTGCCCAGGGACGTTCGCGCCCGGATGAGGAGTGACCGATGAACAAACCAACGCCCAAGACGCGCATTCTCATTGCGGACGATCACCCGATGGTGCGCGATTGGCTGACGCAACTGATCAACCGCGAGCCGAATCTCACCGTCTGCGGGGAAGCGGCCGACGCGGCCCAGACCCTGCAGGCCATCCAGACCTTGCGCCCCGACATGGCGGTTGTCGATCTTTCCATGGAAGGCAGTCACGGCACGGACCTGATCAAAGACATCACGACCCGTTTCGAAGGTTTGTCGGTGCTGGTTCTGTCCATGCATGACGAGCCTCTGTACGCCGAGCGCGCCCTCCGCGCGGGCGCACGCGGGTACGTCACCAAACGGGAAGGAGCGGCGAAGATCCGACAGGCCATCCTCCGCGTGCTGGAAGGCGAGATCCACGTGAGCGAGACGGTTGACGCACGGATCCTCAAGGAAGCCAGCGTCGGCCATTCCACCGCGGCGGGATTTTCCGTGGACAATCTCAGCGACCGCGAATTGGTCGTCTTCCAACTCCTCGGAACCGGTTACGGCCCGAGCCAGATCGCGGATGAGTTGCATCTGAGCGTGAAAACGGTGGAAGGCTATATGGCGCGCATCAAGGAGAAGCTGTTCCTGAAAGACGGGCGGCAATTGCTCCAGCAAGCGATACAGTGGAACAGGCTCGGCGGGACCGGTGCGAACGCGGACTCTTCGCGACAACCGCCCCCTGTTCCATCCAGCCGTCGCCCGCGAAGACAGCCGCCCGACGCTTCGTAATCCCGACTGTTTCCGGATTGACGACGCCAACCATCGTGTCAGGCTTTCCCCTCTCAGAAGAAACAGGGGTTCCCCTCACAGACATACCTCCTCGTTCGCGCTAGAAATACATGCATGCAGAAGGCTGCAATCACCGGGAGTCCCACCGAAACGATGGCTCCCTTTACCGGCCTGAGCCAGCGCGAACGGGAGGTCTTCCAACTTCTCGGCTGCGGGTATGGCCCGAGCCAGACTGCCGAGGAACTACAGGTCAGCGTCAAAACGGTGGAAGGTTACCTGGCCCGCATCAAGAAGAAACTGCATATCGGAGACGCGAGGACGCTCCGGCAGCACGCCATCCAACAAGGGCGACCCGCCAGAAAACCAATCAAGACGAGCTTGTGAGTTGCGTCCTCGTTCCTCTCATCGTCCGATTCGGCATCGGTGGCTGACACCGCCGGATGTCCCCAATTACTGCCGTGGGTGTCCCGCCATGTGTCGGGGGTTTCCCCGCCAGAAAAAACAGGGCTTTCCCCCACAGACAGCCCGTGCTGCCTGCGCTACTTATATCGTGCGGCATTCGTTCGGAGATACGCCTTGAAGAGCGTGAATCCAGGTATGAAGAGGTCTCGGCAAGCGCAGGGACAACATCTTGTCATCGATCAACGCGAAGCTGCCGTGAGGTGCGCGAGGGTCGGGTTTCTGCGCCATGCCGTTCAACCGGCTGGACATCGAGCATGAGAGGACTGCAAATCAAGTGGAATCACGTCAGCGGTGTGGAAGTCATCGAGATGACTGGGGCGCTCGACGCCGTGGCCTTCACACAATTCGGGACCATGTTGATGCGCAGAATGGAGGAGTTCACGCCCTGCATCGTCCTCGAATGCTCGCATGTCACCTACATCGGCAGTGCGCAACTGAAAGAGTTGATCAGTTTCGCCCACCACGCGCGGGTTCGCGGTGGGGACCTGAAGTACGTCGGACTCCCTCAAGCTATCCAGCAACTGGCCAACCTTGTCGCAATGAGCGACTTGATGGAGTTCTACAACGACCTACCGCAAGCCCTGCAAGCGTTCCGCTTGCCGGTGGTAGGGTCACGGCAACCGTCCACACCGCCAGACTGAGAAGGCAAGATGGTTGCGGGCTCAAGTCATTTAGAAGATGTCGATTGATCGCTTTGTGCGCCGGCTTAGCTTAACGGTAGAGCGGCTGAACCATAATCAGCAGATGGAGTGTTCAATTCCTCCCGCCGGCTCCAGATTTCACTTCTCGTTCCTCTCCTCATCCGATTTGGCATTGGTGGCTAACGCCGCCTTCTGCCGTTGGTCCCGCCACGCGTAGGGGGTTTCCCCGGCAGTAAAAACAGGGGTTTCCCCCACAGACAGCCTGCACCGCCTGCGTTATTCATACAGTGCGGTAGTCGTTCGGAAATACGCCTTGAAGCGGGCGAATCCACGTATGAAGAGGCCTCGTCAAGCGCATCAACAACATCATCTTGTCACCGATCAACGCGGAGCTGCCGTGAGACGCACGAGGGTCGGGTTGCGCAATCCGGACTCGGGGCACTCGGAAGGCGTGAAGCGTTTTATCTTCACCCGGCTCTTGATTTGCCAGAATGTCAGCCGGACAGCGTTGGTGGGAATGGCGCTGACGATTTTTGCCGGCGCGCTGTGGCTGTATTGGCCGAGCACGCGCGGGGGGTTTCTCAAAGTAGACGATACAGAGTATCTGCGCCAGTCGATACGCTGGGGCGGCCTCACCTGGAACGCCGTGAAATGGGCGTTCACATCCACCGACGCGTACTATCAACCCTTGGTGCGGTTGTCCCACGTTCTGGACTACCAGATATGGGGAATGAATGCGGCGGGTCACCACGTAACCAGCGTGTTCTTGCACGCGCTCGATGCCGCGCTCGTGTTCGGGTTCCTGTGGACGCTCCTGGGCGCGACATCCCTGACCACGAGCGAGCGGCTGTCGATGGCCGTGTGGGGGGCGGTGGTGTTCGCGATTCATCCGTTGCAAACGGAATCGGTGGCGTGGATGGCGGTGCGAACGCAACTACTGTGCACAACGTTTGGGATCAGTTGCCTTTGGGCCTACACGGCTGGCGTGCGGCGGCGGGTGGTGTGGGGATTATATGTGACGGCGCTGTTGTGCAAACCGACGGTGGTATCGCTGCCGTTTGTCATGCTGGCCATCGATTACTTCCCACTCCGGCGCCACGAGCGGCTGGGCTGGGGCCAGTTGGTGTTGGAGAAGGCGGTGATGATAGGCATCGCGGGAATGGTGGGTGCGGCGACGGTGATCACCGAGTCGCGGTGGAGCGGTCCGATGACCCCGTTGGCGGCAATCTCGCTATCGGCGCGCGCGTCCCGCGCGTTCGAGAGTCTGGCGTTTTATCCGTTGAAACTGGGCTGGCCGTCTCATTTGTCGCCCAACTACGTTTCGGACGTGCCGCTTGGTTCGTGGACGGTGTCGGCATCGGTGCTCGTGGTTGTCATCCTCTCGGCGATGGCTGTCATGGAAAGACGGCGCCTGCCGACGCTGGTGGTGGCTTGGGGAGCGTACCTGGCGCTGGCTCTTCCCATGTCTCCTCTTATGCCGAACGGTCGGCAAGTGGTCGCGCTACGCTATGCCTACGAGGCGACGGTGCCGCTATTGCTGTTGGTTGGCGCGGCGGGAGTGTGGCTGTGGCGGCGTTCGACGCCGACGGTACGGGGCCTGCTGGTCGGGCTGCTGGCGTGTGAGCTATGCGCCTTCGCTATCAGCACCCGCCGCTTGATTCCGGACTGGCGCGATGACGAAACCATGCACCGAGCCACCTTGGCGGAGTTCCCGGGTTCCGAAGAGGCGAACCGGTCGCTCGCGACCGAGTTATCAGACCAAGAGAGGGCTGGTGAGGCGCTCCCCTACGCCCAGCGGGGCGTCGACATTGCGCCGCAAGTGTGTGAGGCGCACGTGATATTGGGGCATGTGCTCGGTCAGTTGGGCCGGTTTCCAGAGGCCATCCGGCAGGAGGAGCAAGCGTTACAAATCAATCCCTATTCCGCCAGTGCGAATTTCTCTTCTGGATGGATCCTGGTGAGGTTGGGCAAGGTGCGGGAAGCGGTGGAACACTACGAGCAAGCCCTGCGGATCACGCCCGATGACGCTGTGGCGCACAACAACCTGGCAAATGCCCTCCTCCGTGAGGGGAAGGTCAGCGAGGCCATCAGGCATTACGAGCAGGCGTTGCGGACCATACCGGATTCCGCCACGGCGCACTACAATCTGGGGCTGGCTTTGGCGCGAACGGCCAGAACCAAGGATGCCATCGCACAATTTGAACTGGCCCTGCAGATCAGCCCCGATTACGCCGAGGCGCACTACGATTTGGGAAATGCCTTCTTGCTGGAAGGGAAGGCCAGCGAGGCAATCGGGCATTATCAACAGGCGTTGCACACGAAGCCCGATGACGCGGAGGCGCACGGCAATCTGGGGCTGGCTTTGGCGCGGACGGGCAAGATCAAGGAAGCCATCGCGCACTTCGAACTGGCCCTGCGGATTAACCCGGATTACGCCGAGGCGCACGACAATCTGGGGCTCGCGCTGGAGAAACTGGGCCGCACGACCGAGGCTATCGAGCACTACGAGCAAGCACTGAAACTCCGGCCGGGTTTTGCCCCGACGAGAGACGCGTTGGCGCGATTGCAAGGCAGTCAGTAGGCGGGAGGCGAGGCGGCGTCTTTGCGGAGTGTCTCGGCCCTGCCCATCTTCGTATCCGGCCGTGTGTAGGGGTTTTCCCCTACAGAGGAAACAGGGTTTCCCCCCACAGACGGCCCGCATCACCTGCGCTACAGTGTTGGTAACATATCTTATGAAGAGGACGATTCAGAAGATCTCCAGAATGTTCCGATCGCGAAAGGGCCAAAGTCTGGTCGAATACTCGCTGATTCTGGCTCTCATTGCCATCGTGGCGATTACCGTATTAAAGGGCCTCGGCAAGCACATAAATAACACGTTATCGTCGATCAACGCGAACCTGCCCTGAGGTCGAGAAGGACCGGGTTTCACAACCCCGACCTGGCGGCAGACGCTGCCGCAGCCGACGCGAGACGGGATACTACTCCTCAAGTCAGACGCACACGCCCGGTTTGCCGTTGAATTCGGAGACGGACAGGGCTAAGCTTTCGCGCGTCACCCCGACGAGACGATTATGAGCGACACGCTTTGTCAGTGGCCGGACTGTGGCCAAGACGCGGGCCCCGGTTGGGGCGTGCAAGGAAGATTCTATTGCGGGTCGCACTATTTTCCTGCACTCGAGCAGGCCTTCCGGAAAGCCTGCGCCACGTGGGATGGCCTCGGCGAGCCGACCGACCTGTTCAAGAATCTGTTCAGTCGTCATGTCGAAAGCCTCTATGCCGCGGGCGGGATGCCCGGGAAACTGTCGCAGGCCAAGATCGAAGAGCGGGGTGCGTCGTGGAAGAAAACTCCGGTCGGGGTCGAGTTTTCCATCTCGCGCCATCTGCCAGCCTATCGTTCGGGAGGTTTCGTGAAGACCGTCCGCCAAGAGTGGCGCTTTGCTCTGGAAACCAGGGAACTCGTTCTCGTCGACCAGCAGGATGTCGGGGCGCGAAGGCTGAAAAGAATCGCCATCCCCTCGCGACCGCCAATCCCAGCCAGCAGCGCCGTCAATCGCTGAGGCCGACATCCAGCCGCTCAGAGGCAACTCGGCTTCCCGGCTCCGCCCATCGGCCGGAGCGGTAGCCAATAGGTGATTCGCTCGCAGTCCGTGCATCCCAATTTCGCTCGTGGCGGACGTACCTCCCTGTGCGGTCTTCCTCGTCGAGATCGCCAGTTGAAATGTCTTGCAGTCCTGATACCCGCAGGCCTATAAGTCAGCTAAGATTGAGTTTGCGGGGCCGTATGCCCGACCTGACACGTCCTGTCTGCGCGAGGCTGGGAGCGCGTGATTTTCCGTGACGAATGATGAGGGCTAACCGATGAAACCCAAACTTGCTGCATCCCGATTCGGTACGGTGAGTTTGCCTGTTGTTGCCTTGGCGCTCCTGGTGAATACGGCCTGGGGACAGACATTTTTCGTTACCAATACATCCGACTCCGGACCCGGATCCCTTCGCCAAGCGATCTCGGATGCAAGTGCGGGTGGCGGCGGTGGAACCATCCTGTTCTCCAATGTCACCAGCACCATCTCATTATCCAGTGGCGACTTGGTGATCACGAATACCATGAGTATTGTGGGTCCCGGCTCAACCAATCTGGCCATTGTTCAGGGTTCGTTTCCGGCCCGCCGCGTGTTTACCATCTCCAACGACACGGTCACAGTCAGCATCTCGGGGCTGACCATCTCAGGTGGTAATCCCGACGATTATCCCTATAAAAATTATACGCAGCTTTGTGGCGCCGGGATATACAACGCGGGCACCCTGTTCCTGACCGATTTCGCTGTCATCGGAAATGCCACGCGGCACAACCCGCTTTACCTGCCTACCGGCAAAACAGGCGATGGTGGGGGAATCTACAACACAGGCACGCTCACGGTGAGCAATTGCATCATCAGTGGCAACTCGACCGGCCCTGGCAACCAGCCAGCGGTCAATTACTCTGCCTCTTCCGGCAACGGTGGGGGGATTTACAATGCGGGTGTGCTGACGGTGAACGGTTCCACTATCAGCGGCAACGCCACAGGCGGGGGCAACGACGGGGCTGAGGCTTACCCAACCGGCAGCGCCGGCTCTGGTGGGGGGATTTATAACATTGGCGCACTCACGATGAGTGGGTGTGCGATCAGCAGTAACTCCTGCGGTAACGGCGGGTTCTCTGACTTTGACAACCCCGGTGGGAGCGGCGGTAGCGGTGGGGGAATTTACAATGGGGGCACACTGACGGTGAGTAATTGCGCCATCTACGCCAACTCCGCCGGTAGCGGTGGGGGTGGGGGCGAGGGATACGGATATTCTCCCTTCTTCTTCAACGGCGCACCCGGCGGTAGCGGTGGCAGTGGCGGTGGGATTTGCGGTGGAGGCATGTTGGTCAATTGCACCATCTATGGCAACTCCACGGGCAGTGGCGGCAGTGGCGGGCCCGCCAGCTGTCCTTTCAACTGCCAGCCCGGCAATGGTGGCTACGGCGGCAACGGTGGTAGCGGGGGCGGTATGACCGGCGGAGCCACCCTCTGGAATTGCACCATTGCCAGCAATTTTACAGCCCAAGGCGGTCAAGCCGGTGGTGGGGCGGGCGGCGGCAGCGCGGGCGTCAACGGCAGCCCTGGCAGCGCCGGCGGCCTTGGCGGTGGCTCACAGCTTCTGAATACCATCATCGCCAGCAACTCAGCGGCGGGAAGCGGACCGGATGTCTCCGGCAGCTTCACCTCGCTGGGGCACAACTTGATCGGAACGACGGATAGCAGCAGCAGCGGTTTCGGACCCAGCGATCTGTTAAACGTCGATCCACAACTTGGTCCGCTCGCCAATAACGGCGGTCCCACTCCCACCTGTGCCCTGCTGCCCGGCAGCCCCGCCATCGACGCGGGCGACGACGCGGTGCTGTCCGCTCCCTACAATCTCACCACGGACCAGCGCGGCTTGCCACGGAAGTCAGGTGCGCACGTCGATATCGGAGCCTACGAGCTTCAAATCCCGTTCGCCATCGTATCCGCTTTCATTCAGGGAACCGACATGAACATTACCTGGACGGCGTGCGGCGGATGCACGAATGTGGTGCAAGCTACCAATGGCGACGCCTCGGGCAACTACACGGATAACTTCGCGGACATCACCGCTTCACAAACGATTCTTCCCGGCATCGGATCTCAGACTACCAACTACATTGACGTGGGTGGGGCAACGAACGTGCCCGCCCGCTACTACCGCGTTCGGTTCGTCCCGTAGGAGCTTGTCCCGAGTGGCGAGGGGCTGGTTCCCTGGCTCATTCCCGCGCCATACGAACATTGCTTCCCGCTGATTCTGACCTTCAGCGCCGACAACTTGTCGAGCGGGATCTGGCGGTTGCGTCAAAACGTCAGGCTGGAGGTCTTCCAACCTTAACCAACTCCACTCAGCTTTTCTTTGCAGCACAACAGGTTGCGCTTGTCGTGCGAGATGTGGCACCGTCACTGCTGGATTTTCGGTCAATTGTCGTCATGCCGATAGGTCTGCGCGACAAGTGGACCCGGGATACAGGGCTAAATGGACATCTGGCAGCAACTCGCTGAGTCGGACGCGGTGCGCCGGCAGCAGGTCGCTTTTGGTTGCGCGACCGGGCTGCCGCTTACCTTATTGCACGCAAACGAAGTCGCCCGGGCGCCCGCAGCTTCTTCGTTCTGTGTCGACGGCTGTCTGGGCGCTCGTTGCGGCCAACTGTGCCGGGGCGAGCTGCGATCCGCGGAACACAACGCCTCCCACACCGGCCACCCGGCCCAATTCCACTGTCCCACCGGCATAACGAATGTGCTGATGCCGGTGATGATCGGCGGACGGCATGTGGGGAATTTGCTGGCCGGCCCGTTTTGCGTCGGACCGCTGACCGGGCCGCGACGCCGCCGGCTGATGAGCCAGTTGAAAGCGAACGGGCTCGCGTCGCGGGCGAACATCGCGAAGGCAAACTGGGACAGCAGCCCCGTCATCACGCGCGAAAAACTGCGCGCGGTCCAGACGCTGCTGGAGATGTTCGCGCAGTACCTCGCGGAGTGCGGCCAACGATTGTTGTTGCATGAGGCCGGGCAGCAATCGCCGTTGTTGCAGAAGATCGAGGCGCAGTTGGCCATGCCCTCCGACCAGGCGTTGACCGTGCGCGAACTCGCCGAGCGCCTGCACATCAGTCCGTGTTATTTCTGCAAACTGTTTCGGAAGCAGACGGGGTTGACGTTCACCGCGTATCGCACGCAGTCACGCATCGAAACCGCGAAACGGCTCCTGCTGGACCCGACCCGGCGCGTGAGCGAGGCGGCGTACGAATCCGGGTTCGATTCCATTCCGTACTTCAATCGCGCGTTCCGCCGCCACGTAGGTTGCTCACCATCGGAATTTCGGAAGTGCCAGGCCCGTCCAATCCGAGAGAAGGAATTGTCAAACCGGGCGTAGCCCGCCACACGTCAACGTGCTTAAGTAATCGGCGTAGCGAGAGACATGACGCCGATGAAACGACATTGGAGCTTTACTGGTCTTGACGTGCAGCGTGGCGAAGTTCCACGCGGCGCCAGGCGCCGATTCCTTCCATTTCTTCCAGGTCTCCCGCCCGATCGCCGGGCGTATGATTATCCCGTATCGGGGGCAACGGCGAACCCTATCCCGCAACTGTTGCCCCTCCTCCCTTTTCCCAGGCTCTCCTTGGCGGGCGGATTGGCCATCCGTCCCGCATCCATTGTGTGTGGTCGCAGTTGAGTGGCGAGCCGGCGGCCGGCAGTGCGTAACCCGCACTGCCGGCAACCAGGCGGAAAGCTGGATCTGCTCCGTCAGACGCATACGCTCCGCCGGTCACGGAAATTACGCCCGCGGTTTGACGCCGGCTTTCTTCATCGCAATCTGGAGCGCTTCACCGAAACGATCGAGCTGTTCCGTGGTGTGCCGCGAGGTGACAGCGGAACGGATCATATCCTTGCCGGGCGGTACCCCCGGCGCGATCGACATGACGGTGAAAAAACCTTCCTCCCACAGCGTCTTCCACATCCAATAGCATTTTTCCCTGTCGCCCACGACAATCGGCAATGCCGCCGTCGGACTCTGCCAGTAGTCCAGCCCGAGATGATCCAGGATGCCGCTCAGATGACGGTGGTTCGCCCAGAGCCGTTCGCGGTGCTGCGGTTCTTCCTGCATCACGTGCAGCGCCGCCAACGCGCTGGCTGCCGCCGCCGGACCGATCGCCGCGCTGAAAATGATTTGCCGCGAACTGGTGCGCAGGTACTCGATCAACGCCCGGCTTCCCGCCACGAACCCGCCCGTGCTCGCCAGCGACTTGGAAAAACTGCCCGCAATCAGGTCCACGCGCTCCGTTACCCCCAACTGGTCGCACACGCCGCGCCCGTCGCGGCCGAGGACGCCAAACCCGTGCGCGTCGTCCACCACCACCGCCGCGTGATGCTGTTCCGCCAACTCGCACAAGCGCGGCAGCGACGCGATATGTCCTTCCATCGAGTACACGCCGTCCACGGCAATCGCCTTCGCCTGTTTCGGGTCGAGGCCTTCGAGCGTTTGCGCCAGCGAATCCATGTCCTCATGCGCGAACCGCTCGATTTTCGCGCCGCTCAACAACGCGCCGTCCCACAGCGACGAATGGATGCTCGGGTCCACGAGCAGGATGTCCCCGCGCTGGACCAGTGAACTCAGGCTGCACACGCACGCCAGGTAACCCGCCGAGGTGACATGGCACGCCTCTTTGCCGAGGAACGCCGCCAGCGTCTCCTCCAATTCGATGTGATACGCCCGGCTGCCGTTGGCCAGGCGCGAACCGCAGGCGCTCGCGCCCCATTGATCCAGTGCCCGTTTGGCCGCCGCCACGACCTTCGGATGCCGGGCCAGCCCGAGGTACTCATTCGTCGACATCATCACCATTGGCCGGCCATCGACCACGATGTTGACACCATCGGCGGAATCGACGACGCGGTAGTACGGCGCGTACTTCAGCCGCAGTCGCGTGTTCACGTCGGACTCGCACCGCTCGATGATGGGTTTGGATTTGCGGGAAAACACGCCGGATAAATTCCTATGCTTTGGCGCAAGGCTAGAGGAATGATTCCCGGCAGTCAAGCCGTCCGCGCCTCATACGGCTATGGACAGTTGCTTCCGACCACAGCGGATCAGCGGAAGTACAGTTTCTCGATGATCAGTTCCGCCAGCGCAAATCCCAATACCCAGATGGAGACACACAACAGCAACCACAGCGTCCGTGCCAGCGGGCGATCTCCCGTCAGAAAGGCGTGTTGGACGTTCCGCACTTTCATCGAACTCCTCTGAGAAAATGTAGTCCCCTGCGGGCGGAAGTCAACTCAATGGGGGTAATCCACTTGACAGGGGCGTACCCGGCAGTATACTGGGCGCTCGGGAAGGAGTTCAGGTGAAGATCAGGGTTTTATTGCTCGCGGGGATTGTTGCGGCCATCACCGCCGGGCGTGCCGTCGCTGTTGAACCTGTCTTTCTCAGCGAGGTCGCTCTCTTGTCCGCCACCACCAACGCGCCTGCGGGTGCCACGGGTCTGGCCACGCTTTTGCCGGATGTTTTTGCCGGCCCGGCCGACGTCATGTTTCCCGGCACCAACGCGCCCGTCCTTCAAGTTTCGACCGAAGGCCTTTCCACCGGCACCTACTCGGTTGTCGTGACCGATACTGAAACCAACAGCTACGCCTTGGGCACGTTCGACGTCGCGACCGTGACGGACAGGCCACCGGTCAGCACGTCGGGCGCGACCCCCATGTGGCTCAGGATCGTCAACGTCGGCGGCGGTAACTTCTCCCTGCCAGCCGGATTGAACCGGACCAACGTGGTCGGCATTTCGGTTTCCGACACCAACGACCTCGTGGATCTCACCGGGACGTTTCACCAGCCGCCTCCCCCGCCCCCATGCGGAGTGCGCGAGGATGCGACACTGATTGCCACCACAAACGCTCCCGCCGCGGCCACGGGCATGGCGCAGTTGTTTTCGGGACCGTGCTCCGAGCCGCTCGCCTCCATCGAGGATATCCCTGCCGTCTTCGCCCCAACCATCCGCGTTACCACGGACGGATTGCTCGGCGGCAGCTACACGGTCAGCATCACCGATGTGGACACCAATACTTACGTCCTCGGGACGATCGATATCGTCACCTGCACAAACCGGTTCCCCGTTTTCGCCGCCACGATCGTCACGGATCTGCCGCCACCGACGGTCATCCTCATCGGGAGCGGAATCTTCGGGCTGCCGGCCGGATTGGCCCCGACCAACGTCGTCGGCATCTCAATTTCCGACAGCAACGATGTGGTCGATCTCACTGGAACCTTCGAGGTTCCGCCGCCTCCGCCGCGCGTGATCCAGGAGTTCATTGTGCTCGCCGACACTACGAACGCCCCGGCCCGGGCGATGGGACGCGCCGCCATGGAGGGCGAGATTACCGGCGCCACCAACACGGTGACGGTCAAGGTCGAAACCCTCGGTCTGCTGGTGGGCACCTACACGACGACCCTTACCGACACGACCGGTACGAACACCTACACGCTTGGCACGTTTGACGTCCACACCTGGTCGAACCTCGTCAGTGGAATCAAGCTGCCCATTCTCCCGTTCTGGTCCAACACGGTCGGCGGAGCCAGCTTCCCACTGCCCACGGGTCTCGATCCAACAAATGTGACGACCATCTCCATCTCCGACACCAACGGATTGCCCGACCTGACCGGCGACTTCGCCAATGCGCGACGGCCATTCCCCTGTGTGTTCGACACGGTGATTTCGCTCGTGCCGGGTCCGCTCTGCGCCAATCTTCTTGGGACCGCTTGGTTGCATATCGAAGCCGGCAAGGGCGGCACGCACGGCAGCTTTTCTCTCACAGCCTCGGGCGCGCCGCCAAAGGCCACGCTCCACCTCTTTGTCAATGGCGTCGAGGCCGGCACCATCAAGACCGATCGCCGCGGCCGCCTGACCGTTAACAAACTCCCGAAAGGCACGGATCCATCGAGCCTGTCGACGATTGCCGCGGAAGACGCCGACGGCAACATCGCGTTTAGCGCGAGCTTCTAGGCGCCGCCCGGTTGGCGCGGTCACGCGGCATCTTGCAGCCATCCGGTTGTTTGCTATGCTTTCCGGATGAAGACTTCCATTGCGCTCAAGACCGTTTTGCTGTTGATCTGCTCGAACACGTTCATGACGTTTGCGTGGTATGCCCACCTGCGAAACTGGCATGACAAAAAATGGTACATCGCCGCCCTGCTCAGTTGGGGAATCGCCTTCTTTGAATACATGCTCCAGGTGCCGGCCAATCGTATCGGCTACACCGCCCTGAGTCTGTCGCAATTGAAGATCATTCAGGAGGTCGTCACGCTGGCCGTCTTCGCGCCGTTTGCCGTCCTCTACATGCGCCAGCCCGTCAAACTCGATTTTGTCTGGGCGGGCTTGTGCATGGTTGGCGCGGTCTATTTCGTGTTTCGTGCGTGATCGGCCACGCGATGAACCTGCCCACGACGCTAGTACCGGAAAGCATCCGATTCGGGGCGCTTCAACCACTCGGCCAGTGTCTGAGCTTTCTCGTCCTTCGCCGACAGGATGGGATTCGTTACGGGCCAGGGGATGGCCAACGCCGGGTCATTCCAGCGGATTCCCGACTCCGTTTTGACATTGTAGATGCTCGTGCACAGGTATTGCAGTTCCGCGTAGTCCGAGAGAACGCAGAATCCGCGGGCGAACCCGGCCGGCGCGTAAACCATCTTCTTGTTTTCGGCTGAGGCGATCATTGCGAAATGTTGGCCGAGGGTGGGAGACCCTTTCCGAATGTCCACGGCCACCACGAGCGCCTCACCGAGTGTCACGCGCATGAGCTTGGCCATCGGCGGATCGGTCTGGAAATGCAGGCCGCGCACCACACTCCGGCTGGACCGGGAATGGTTCCATTGGCGGAATGTCTCCGGCAGTCCGAATTCTCGGAACTGGTCGGCGCGAAACACCTCGAGAAAGAACCCGCGGCCATCCTGAAAGACCTCGGGAATCAAAACTTCACAGTCACGAATGCCCGTGGACTGTTTGCGCATTTGCATGCTCGATTCTGTCTCCTGTCAAACGGCACTTGATTTCCTGTGACTCCCCGGGGGTGGCGGGCCAGCCCTCCCTGGCGACTTTGGTCGGGATGGTTTACTCGCGCGCGACGGGAAAGCAAGCGCGAATTCATCGATCAACCTATGAAGACTTACAGCACGGGGATGATGGTCCGCCTGGCGTTCGCTGTGGCGATCAATGTGGAGGCGGATGTCCTGGTGGTGGACGAGGCCCCGGCGGTGTCTCGAGCACTCCGCCACTGAATTGCACTTCGACAAACGCAGCAGTAATTGCAGCTTCCACGCGCCGTCTCTAATCGTCGTTATCCACTTTGGCATTCGGCTGGCCGTGGATGACAACGAAGGCGGCGTGGACGGGGGCGGGGGCGTGGGAATTCTCACCGCGGACAGAGCGCCAGATGACTTCGTTGAGGAGCAGGTCATCAGCGGCATCTTCTTTGGTGAAATCCATCGTACGGGAAACTTTTTCGCCCCAGGTGACCTTGGTGTTGAGCTGATTGAGGTCGATGCGCGCGGGGAGCGCGGTGTAACCGGTCAGGTCGGGCTTGCCCTGGAAAGCGGCATACATCGGCACGGCAGCGGCATCGAATTGCGACATGGGTTTGAGGCCGAGGATCAACTCGATCGTGCGCAGCATGCTGCTGGTCGAGTACAGGGTGGAATCGACCGTGTGGCGTTTAATGTACGGGCTGACGACGAAGCCGAGCGTGCGATGCGCGTCGACGTGGTCAGCCCCGTTCTGCGCGTCATCTTCGAGGATGAAAATGGCGGTCTGCGGCCAGAACTTCGAGTGGCTGATGCCCTCGACAATGCGGCCAAGGGCGGCGTCGTTGTCGGCCAGGCAGGCGCTGGGCGTTCGTTTGCCCTGGCGCACGCCGTAGGTGTGGTCGCCGGGGAGTCGCACCACCTGCAACCGGGGCATGTCGCCGGCGTCCTCGAATCGCTTGAGTTCATGGAGGAAACGGTCGGCGCGTTTGGCGTCCAGATAATCAAGGTCGAAGCCGCGGTAGCCTTCGTCAACGTGGCCGCGCAACGTTTTCACGCGCGGGACCGAGGGATCCTCCGGTGTTTTTCCATTGGCAACGAATTCGCCATAGCTGCGATAGCTCAGGCCGGCGTCCGCGGCCCGGTCCCAGAGATAGCCACCGGCCGGCGTGGCCATGGGGACGACACCTTCGGCGGGGTAGACGTATTTCCTGCTCTGATTGTGGCCGTACTCGAGCGGCCAGGTCTTTTCCACGAAATCGCTCGCGTACGCGCCCATGGTCCACTCGTGTCCATCCGCGCTGATTTCGGCGTCGGCGTAAAAATTGTCGAGCAGAACGAAGTCGCGGGACAACTGGTGCTGGTTCGGCGTCACTTCTTCGGGGAACAAACAGAGGTTCGTGTCGCCGTTGCCTTCCTTCATGTCGCCCAGGACCTGATCGTACGTGCGGTTCTCCTTGATGACGTAAAAGACATACTTGATCGGGCTCGGGTCACCGGGCGTCTGCGGAATCGGGCTATCGTCGGGGCGCGCGGCGGTCACCGAGGTGTCCGCCTTGAGCGGGCTGCAACGGTAGGCGGCGGCGGTGTAGACCACGAGTTGGTTGTCAAATTCGTCGCGCGAGCGCGGCACATCAATCACGCTCAGGGCGCCCTTGAGGAGTTCGGCAATATACTGCGGGAGCGTTTCCGCGCGGCTCTTGCGGCCGGGTTGCGGGCCGTTCGGGTTGGCCATCGGGACGATGCCTTTGCCGTTGCTGACAAGCAGGCGCCGGCCGTCGGGCGTCAGGCGGACGGAGGTCGGATACCATCCAACAGGGATGAAACCGAGCGAGTGACCATGGCCGGGCGCGCTCACGTCGAACACGGCGAGATTGTTGTTGTCGGCGTTGGCCACGAAGAGGATTTTGTCGTCGGGTGTGAGGGCCAGGCTGTTGGGGGTCGAGCCGGAGGGCGCGTTGGGATAGAGCGCGGCGGTGAGCGTTTCCAGCGTCTTGCCGGCTTCCGTGTCGAACACGGTGACGGTGTTGCGGTTGGCGTTGGCGACGAACAGCGTCTTGCCGCTGGCGGTCAGGACCATTTCGTTGGGATGTTCCTGGGTGGGCCAGTAACCGATCACCTTCTGCGAATCCAAATCGACCACGGCAACCTCGGCATTCCCCCACAGGCTGACGTAGACCCGGTGCCGTTTCTCGTCGATGCGGCAGGCGTACGGGAACACGCCCAGATGATTCAATTCACCTTCGGTGGAGCGGCCGGCCGCCGTGACGGTTTCGTAGGAGTTCGTCAACGAGTCGGGCGTCAACGGGACGTCCACGACGGTGTTCGTGCGCAAATCGACAAGCGAAACGCTTTGCCCGTAGAGATTCGCCACGCAAAGCTCCTTCAATTTGGAATCGACGGCCAACCCGGCCGCGATCCCGACGTTGTTGGTGCCGCGCAGTCGGATGTCGTGTGGATTTGTGAGCAGGCCGTCCTGGAAATGATAACTGTGGATGACTTCATCACTGGCGCCGCTGCAAAACAGTTGTGAACCGTCGCGGGAGAATTCGATTCCGTAGAAGCCTTCGTGAAGCCGCGTGTTGGCCACGATCTTTTCCGTCTTCAAATCGACGATCATAATGCCATGCCGGCTGTAGCCCGAGTGCAGGATCGCGGCGAAACGGCCCGTGGGATCGACGGCAATATGGATGGGAAAATCGCCCAGTTCAATTTGCCGCCCGACGGGACGAAGCGACCACTGGTTCGGCAGCAAAACGGAGCCGTCGGGGCGCTGGCCGGGCAACGACACCGGGGCCTTCGCCTCCTGAGCCAGTGAAAGGGCCGCGCTGGCCAACAGGGCGGCAACACTCAACGTGAGCCTGCGCATAAATCCGCTGTGAATTATGACCCCAATTCCCCGGTTGTAAAGTAGGGACAAGGTCCGGTCAAATTCTCGGCTTTCCGACACTGGCGGACGGTTGAAATACGGCTGGCTCAATCGGCGTAGCCGTCGGCCTTGGCCGGCCAGGCGGCGGCGAAAAGCAGTGTCCCGAGGATCGCCGCAATCAGGAGCACGAGGAATGCCGCATCCCAACCATGGTCCTCCACCAATCGGCCCAGTCCCCATCCCGAGAGCACCGTGCTCGCATAACCGAAAATGCTGGTCAACCCGACGGCCGTACCGGCGGCCCGCTTGGTGGCCAGATTGGCGGCCGTGACCGCCAGGAGACATTGTGGGCCGTAGACGAAAAAGCCCACCGCGCCGAGCATGACTGTTGTCAGTAATTCCGATTTCACCGGCACTTTCCAGAACACCAGGACCGCGACACCCGCCAGGATCATGTAGATGAGGCACATCCGCGCGGCGCGTCCCGCCAGCCAGCGGTCCGTGAGCCGTCCGCCGATCAACGCGCCCATCAGGCCGCAGGCTTCAAACGCCACGACCATCCACGCCGCGTGCCGGATCTCGATGTGCTTGGCTTGCATCAGCATCGTCGGCCCCCAATCCAGCACGGCGAAACGAATGGTGTAGACGAAGAAATTCGCGATGGAGACGAGCCAGATGTATTTGTTCTTGAAGACGCGCTCGATCACGAAGGCGCGGAACTCCGCGCGCGACTGCTCTGGCGTCCCCGCCACGTGTGTGCCCTCCACTTCCGGCAGCCCGACGGACGGAGGGGTGTCCGGGGTGTTGAACCAGATGAACACGGCACAAACCAGCGCGATACCCGCCGGGACGAAGAAGCACGACCGCCAGCCAAGGCCGAAGTAAACGAGGTTGCTGCACAATACCAGGATCAGCCCGCCGCCGATGCAGTGGGACGAATTCCAGATCGAAAACTTGGTCGCCAGTTCTTTCGGCGGAAACCAGTTCGCCATCAACCGCGCGCAGGGCGGGAAACCCATGCCTTGAAACCAACCGTTGAGCATCCAGATGATGCCCAGCGTGATCACGGCGGAACTGAAACCGAACAAGATGTTCATGATGGCCGATGCGACGAGGCCGACCGTCAGAAACGCGCGCGAACTCGAACGGTCCGCGAGGAAGCCGTTGCCGAATTTCGAGACGCCGTACAGCAACCCGTGCATCGTGAGGAACATGCCGAGGTGCGCCTTGTCGATGCCGTCCTTTTCCATGTACGGCATCGCGATGCTGAGGTTCTTGCGCACGAAATAGAACGTGGCGTAGCCGATGATGGAAGCGACCAGGACGCGCTTCTGCCACGAGTGATACTTCGCCGAAATCTGTTGCGGATCGGTCAGCATGACCGCCGCGCGCGAAGCGGGTTGGAATATCCCCAGCAAACCGCCGGTGGCGGGACGGGCCACCGCGCCTGATTGAGATTCGGCTTGCAAGCTCTGTTACCTCGCCACCTGAAACAGGTTCCTCAACCCCTTCGTCGAACGCTGACGTCAACCGCGGCGCACGCGGCATCTGTCGCGCAGGAGCACGGGTGATGGAATACCACGACGGTTCTGGTTCCGCAAGCCACCAGCACCGGACGCAAGGGATAAAAGCTGCGACCCTGCCGTTCAGTGCTCACTCGTCCGCGCAAATGGAGTTGACTTCGATCAACGCAGGAGTGTTTTTCGATATTTCACGGGGGACATCCCGGTGGCCTGCCGGAATGCGACCCAAAAACTGTTGCCACTTTGGTACCCGCACAGTTGCGCGATAACTTCCGTTTTGTGGTCGGTTTCCTTCAGCAGTCGTTTGGCGCGCTCGATTCGCACACGGTGGAGTTCATGTCCCGGTGGACGGCCGATGTGCTCCAGAAACGCTTGATGCAGTCCACTACGTGACATTGAACTGACTCTCATCAAATCCTCAATGCCGATCGACTCCTGGCAATGTTCCCAGATGAAGCACAAACTCCTGGCGACACCCGGATGTCTTAGCGCCATAAGATCGCTGCTCTTACGCGCGATCAATCCCGCCGGAGGTATGCGGATGGGTTGTTTGGGGGCCGGGCGTCCGTCCATTAAATTGTCCAGCAATTCGGCTCCGCGATAGCCCACCAATTCCAAATTGCCGTCCACGCTGGAGATCGGCGTATGCATCGCATCGACCGCCAGAAGTGAATTTCCTGCGCCGATGATGGCGATTTCTTCCGGAACCGCAATGCCAGCACGCTCGCAGACTTCGAACGCGTCGAGTGCCAAGCCGTCGGCCGCGCCGAAGAGTCCCAATGGCTTGGGCGCACCCTTCAATTGCTCGGCAAGCCAGTCTCGTTTCCGCTGCCATGCCTTTCGATCTTTCCGAAAGGATGGGGATCGATGCCAGCGAATCCATGTACACTCGCGACCAACCTGTTTCAGCGCGTTGACAAATGCCCGACCTCTTTCTTCATACACCCAATTGGGCGCATCGCTGTAATAAGAAAAATTCCTCAAGCCCCGGGTTAAAAAGTGGTCGGCCACCAGTTGAGCCTGCACGGCGTGATCTTCCAAGACCCGATGAAACGGAAGACTGGATCTACGGAAACTGAAGTCCACGGTTGGCTTCTTGGCATGCACCACGAAGTCCGCCAGATCGTCGTCGCCAGCCAGCCACGCGAGAATGCCATGCCCCTCCCACCCCCAGGGGATGACATTCTCCCTCGCGAGATCCTCAGACAGGTGCCAGCCATGTTCCTGGGCGTACTTCTCAATACCCCGGTGAAGACGGTAATCGTACCACCCCAGGGCAATGAGAACCTGCTTTTGGCTCTTCCGCATTGTTCAAATCATCATTTGATCTGCTCGGACATGCTTGTTGGCGGCTTCCACACATGGCCCGGCTACGGAAAATTATCCCCGAAGGATCTCATGGATCACGCCTCACACCCGATCGACAAATGACAAAGCTTGAGTTCGTGCAGCCGTCGCAGACCAAAACGCATAACGCGAAATACACTTGAGCAAGTAGCGTGACCATTGCCAGTTCTCCTCACGCACTTCCCGTTGGAACAAGTTAAATTGGCCCATCTCGCCGCCGGGTCAACTTGGTTACTGTGCATAAATGTTTGAAAAGAGTCCACTCAGAAAACTGCGAAGAACCTCACGCCAACACGCGCCGAGGCTCTGATTTTCCTGCTGTTGGGAAACGCCGTTGGCTCTCTGAAAAAGGCTTGTGAGGATGTGCATTATTTTCAATGTATTCTGGACAGTAGCGCAGTGCAGGCAAATTGACAGCGCAGCCTAACACTTGGTAGTAATGAGAGGCGCGTCTTGTTCAGCGAAGAGAATCATGCGGAGACGGGATAAATCCGAGCCGTTTTCGAAGTGGAGGAACACGCAAATGCGGCACCATCAATCCAGAAACAAAGCGTTTACGCTCATTGAACTGCTGGTCGTCATCGCGATTATCGGCATCTTGGCGGCCCTGCTCTTGCCCGCCCTGAACAAAGCGCGCCAGAAAGGCTGGCAATCGTCTTGCCTCTCCAATATCAAGCAGTGGGGAATGGCGGAGGCAATGTACGCTGACGATTGGAACGGAACCATGTACTATGACGCGGGGGGGTTGCATTTCTCTGACGTCCATACTCCGCTTCAACCGTATTTTGGAACAGCCAACGCCACTCGAAAGTTGCGTACCATGAGAGCCTGTCCGTCAAGACTGGGAATGATCGACCTGAATGTCGGCCCCCTCGAGTACAACATGCCGATCGGCGTGGTCCACTACAAAGGGGGCGTTGTCGCCGCGAGTTCGTCAGACAGTCCTTTTTTCGGGACCACCATCTCTCCTTATTGGCCGAACCTGAAGAGCTGCCCCAGCCCGGCGCAATTCGTATTGATCCTCGAATGTCACGGCAACACTATCAACCCCGGTGGCACCGCCTTCCGCGACGCGGTGACCACGGTGGGTACCAGCAGCGATCCTGTCATTCCGATAAATCGACACGCGTCGAGCGTATCAGTGCTTTTTGGCGATAATCACGCGGAATCCTGCACGATTGATCAGATTAACACAATGGACGCCGCGTACTCCGGCACAACAGGGAGCCCGTATACGTTACTGAATTAGTGTGGCGCGATCCAGTGATTGCCACGCGAGGCGCGTGGGCCGGCGCAGCCGGATGCGTGCAATTTGTGAGGTCTCACCCGGAATTCGTCCCGCTTGCGGCTGATTCGAGCGCCTTCTAGGACCGCGTCGGCAATTCACTTGAGATACTGCCGGCCCGGTTTCTCTCTCGACTCCTTTCCCCCGACCCTCGCCACCGCGCAGATGGATCGTCCTGGCCGGACGCGCTGGGATTACGTTCAGTGCTTCGCCCCTCTCCACCCCACCCGGCGCATGCCGACCACGCCGACCACCTGCGCTTCACGCGGCGTCACCAACAACTACCACACCGAACCGCTCCGACCGCGTTTCCGCGTTGGAAGATTTGCGAGGCTTGCACTTTGTACCTTCGTTCACCGGCTCCCAATCGCCACATGCGTGAAATGCTCGACTTCGCTGCTGGATCCCGGCGACTCCCGACCAACCGCCCCATGGTCGTGTGATTCGAAGCGTCAATCAGCCACACTTGAAACGGCTTGGTATTGGGCGCGCAGTCGTTGAAGAACGTCAGGTCTTCTTACAGTCGAGATGTCGTAGTCGTAACAGATTGTCAACCAACCAGAAACACGCTCGGTGAATGTAATGGAAGCCAAGAGTTTGCCGGAAACCTTTACATGCGGCAACAGGGCTCAAGTCTGTTTTCCATCCACGACTGAAAACTCTGCTTACTTTTATGATTTGCAACATACTCCACATCAGTATGTTGCAACTGTGCACGACAGGCGAACTCACTTCACGCCCTAGCCGTGGCACGTACCCTGCTAATTTATGCTTCGGCGTGTTAGGGTAGGGAAACACAAAACACAGGAGAAGCTATGAAATTTAGCACGTGTGGTGTTAAGGTATCGGTTGTGGCGTTGATGGTAGTTGCGGGAGTCTCTTTCCGGTCACAGGCGTATGAGATCAACTTTGATTCAGAAGGACTGACCGGCCCATCGCTGTTTGCCGATGCCAGCCCGATCCCACAAACAATTACTGTCACTGTGGCAGCCGGACTCACCGCGACGTTCAGTGGCGGCGTGATCCTCACAGACGAAGCTGGCTTGTCGCCTTATGATGCAAGCTCAGTGTATGCTACCACGAGTCTCATGTCCGGCATGTCGAATCCCATGGTCATTACCTTCTCACAGTCAATCAACAACTTTTACTTGGACCTGTGGAATGGGCTGACCACCGCCACGTCTTATACAATCACGGACAACAACGGAGACTCGAAAACGGTCACTTTGGCTGCGAATGACGAAGGCGGCAACGCTCTGGTTACGTTCGCCGCAGCCGGCACCCAGGTTGACATCTATGGGTTGCCTGCCGACTCAACTTGGGATTGGTCGATCGACAACATCGTGTTTGACGAGCCGCTGCCCGGCGTTCCTGAGACCAGTAGCACGGTAACACTCTTGGGGGCCAGTTTGCTCGCTCTTCGCGCGTTTGCGGGTAAGAAACGTCGCTAACATCGACGCTGTGTTTTACGGCAAGGCCGGTGGCCATTCGCGTGGCCATCGGCCTTTTGCTTGGGAACGAAAGGCTGGGGAGGAGACGAATGTGTGTCCCTCGCGTTCCTGGCTTTTCTGGCAACTTCCTTTGCGGCAAATTCCATCGGGAATGCAGGCGCTTGGCACCCAGACAAAAAAACCTTCGTACTGCGGGCCTCGACCGCCCGTGCCCTCAGTAGAGGTTCCCCATTTGCTTCTTCCCTTCCGCAGGCAATCGACGCATACATTGACCTGTTCCACGTGCGACGATTGACCGCCAACCTGGCGCAAGGATCGCCCGACCGATGAAAACCACATGGAAATCGCTGGTGGCCGGCCCGGCCCTGATCATCCTGCTGACACTGGGGGCGTACGTGCCCGCGATGCGCGGGGGATTCATTTGGGATGACGACCTGCTCATCACGGACAACCGGATGATCAGGGCCAGTGATGGGCTTTATCGGATCTGGTTTACCACGGAAGCTCAGGAAGATTACCATCCGCTGACCGGAAGCCTGTGGTGGCTGGAGTGGCGACTGTGGGGTAACGACTCCACAGGGTACCACGTGGTGAACGTGTTGCTGCACGCGGCCAACGCCGTTCTGGTGTGGATGATCTTGGCGCGGCTGAAGGTCCCGGGAGCCTGGCTGGCCGGGTGTGTGTTTGCGCTTCACCCGGTGAATGTGGCCAGCGTAGCGTGGATCAGCGAGCAGAAGAACACATTGTCGATGTTCTTTTACACGGTCAGCATCCTCTTGTACTTGCGGTTTTACGAAGAGGACCGCGAACCCCGCCCCGAGCGGGGCCGGTGCTGGCACGGCTTATCACTGGCGGCATTCCTGCTGGCCTTGCTGAGCAAAACGGCAGTGGTCATGCTGCCCGTCGTGCTCCTCGGCTGCGTTTGGTGGACGAAGGGCCGGGTGCGGTGGAAAGATGTGCTGTACAGCGCGCCGTTTTTCTTCGCTTCCCTCGTCCTGGGATTGGTGACCATCTGGTTTCATAACAACCGTGTGCTGCAAGGATACGAGATACGGACGGTGAGTCTCGCTTACCGAATGGCCGTCGTGGGCCGGATACCCTGGTTTTATCTCTCCAAGGCGGTCCTGCCCGTTCATCTGATGGCTGCCTATCCGAAATGGCAGATGGACGC
Organism: Verrucomicrobiia bacterium; assembly: GCA_050015495.1. Lineage (GTDB taxonomy): Bacteria > Verrucomicrobiota > Verrucomicrobiia > Palsa-1439 > Palsa-1439 > Palsa-1439. The sequence continues at coordinate 24,497 of JBEKBH010000016.1, read as the reverse complement.
TTCACGTTGGGTTTCTTACGTGCCCGGGGCGCTGCTGGTGGCTTGTTTCCTGGCCTTTTGGTGGAAACGCGGAACCTGGGGACGCCCGCTCCTGTTTGGGGTCGGGTATTTTGTGGTGATGCTCTTCCCCGCGTTTGGATTTTTCGATCGAGGTTTTTTTAATGCACATCAGGGCCAGCCGTTGTTGTTTGATCATTTGCAGTATTTCTCGATCATCGGCGTGATTGCCGTCGTGGTCGCTGGCGGGCAGAGGATATGCGCCCCAAAAGGTTCCCAGACCCAGCCGGTGACCATGGCTGTGGGCGTGGTTGTGTTGACGCTACTGGGAGCGGCAACCTGGAGCCGGAGCCTCACCTATGCGGACAGTGAAGCGCTGTGGCGCGAGACCCTGGCGAAGAATCCAGATTCCTGGGTGGCGCACAACAACCTCGGGTTGGCGCTCGCCAAAGCCGGCAAAGGCCAGGAAGCCATGGCTCACTATGAGGAAGCGGTGCGTCTCGGGCCCAACAATGCGGAAGCGCACAACAATCTTGCGTGGGCCCTGTTGCGCGTCGGCAACGTCCAAGAGGCTGTCGCGCACTTCGAGCGCGCGGTGCAACTCCGGCCCGGTTCGGCCGTTGCTCACTACAATCTGGGCAATGCTCTTCGCCGCGCTGGCAGCATCCCCGAAGCCATTGAGCAGTACGAGCTGGCGCTGAAGATCGCGCCGGACTATGTCGAGGCCCATAACAACCTGGGCAATGCCCTGGCTCAAGTGGGGAAAGTGTCGGAAGCCACAGCGCATTACCAACAGGCGTTGCGGTTCAGGCCGGATAGTCCCGAGGTGTTGAACGATTTCGCGTGGCTGTTGGCAACGCGGGGGCCCTCGGAAGGCGGCGACCCCGGCCGCGCCGTGGGGTTGGCGCAACGAGCGTGCGGCCTTTCCGCGAATCGTGCCCCGGGTTATCTTGACACACTGGCTGTCGCCTATGCCGCCGCCGGCCGATTCGATGCCGCCGTCGCCACGGCCCAGAAAGCGATCGATCTTGCCCGCTCCGCCGGGCAAACTGAGTTGGTCAAAGAAATCGGGACCCGGCTGGAGTTGTATCGTGGCGGACGTGCTTACTGTCAGTCCACGGGCGTGACGAGTCCAGGCAAACCATAATCCAGCGGTGTTACGCGCAGTCGGTGCGCATGCGGCGAGATCCGGCGACATGACTCGGATTTCAGTGTCCCCAAGGGAAACCTGTAAAAGTTGCGGCTCCCGCTGGGCCTTCAAAACGCCCCCGGTTACCAAGTTGCACATTCCCCTCGACCGACCCTGCGAGCGCGAGGCGGGAAGTTGTGCGAGGCACGTTGCCACCGTCTTGTTACGAATCGAGGTTGCAATAGTCGCGTTTTTGGCGCCGGGGAACTGGCAGGGGACCGGCTGGCAAGCTGATTGCTCTTTCTGGGAGGATGTCCCGGATTCTTCATCGCAAGGTAAGCCCAGTCGCGGAAATAGAAACTGGGTTTGGTGGCCGTTTTGGCGGCGGGGAACTGGCGGGATCGGCGGCTGAAAAGCCTCGACTTGCCACGGCCAGAATGTTAGTCTCGATCCTGCCAAAGGGTGAGGTACGCAACGTCTTGGAGAGATGCGTGGGCATGAATAAAGGGATTCGAGTCCGGCTGGCGACGGCGAAAACATTCCGCCTTATCATCGCAGTTATCCTATCGGTCCTAGCTGGTCAAACGTTCCAAGCCGACGCACAGACGGAGACGAATCTCTACTCCTTTATCGGCCCCCCCACCGATGGGGCCAATCCATATGCCGGCCTCGTACAAGGCAGCGACGGCAATTTTTACGGAACGACCGAGTATGCTGGGAGCACCAATTGCCTTTACGGATGCGGCACGGTGTTTCGGATCAATCCCGGCGGCAGCTACACGAATCTTTATTCCTTTGTCGGCTCCCCCACCGATGGGGCCTATCCAGGAGCCGGGCTCATGCAGGGCAGTGACGGCAATTTCTACGGGACGACCTTCGTCGGCGGAACGAACAACCTGGGCATTGTGTTTCGGATCAGTCCCGGCGGCAGCTACACGACTCTTTATTCCTTTGTCGGCTCCCCCACCGATGGGGCCTATCCAGGAGCCGGGCTCGTGCAGGGCAGTGACGGCAATTTCTACGGGACGACCTTCGACGGCGGAACGAACAACCTGGGCATTGTGTTTCGGATCAGTCCCGGCGGCAGTTACACGAATCTCTACTCCTTTGCCGGCTCCCCCACCGATGGGGCCAACCCATATGCCGGGCTCGCGCAGGGCAGTGACGGCAATTTCTACGGAACAACCGAGCATGGCGGGACGGGCACCAATTGCTACGCCGGGTGCGGTACGGTGTTTCGGATCAGCCCCAGCGGCAGCTACACGACTCTTTACTCGTTTGCCGGCTCGCCCGGCGATGGGGCCTATCCAAGAGCCGGGCTCGTGCAGGGCAGCGACGGCAATTTCTACGGAACGACTGTCAGCGGTGGGGCGAACAACTTCGGCACGGTATTTCGGATCAATCCCGGCGGCAGCTACACGAATCTCTGCTCCTTTGCCGGCCCCCCCGGCGATGGGGCCTATCCAGGAGCCGGGCTCGTGCAGGGCAGCGATGGCAATTTCTACGGAACGACCTTCAACGGCGGGACGAACAACCTGGGCATCGTGTTTCAGATCAGTCTCGGCGGCAGCTACACGAATCTCTGCTCCTTTGCCGGCCCCCCCGGCGATGGGGCCGTTCCAGGAGCCGGGCTCGTGCAGGGCAGCGATGGCAATTTCTACGGAACGACCTCGTACGGAGGTATTGGCGGCAGCGGCACCGTGTTCAGGCTTTCTGTTCCTCTCAGCCCTCCGCCCTATCCGATTAATCAAATTACCGGATTCCAATTGTCGGTTACGAACGTCGTTTTCAACATCCCGTCCATCGCCGGCGAGACGTATCAATTGCAGTTTACGACTGACCTGACATCCGGTCTCTGGTCGAATCTCCCCGGCGTATCGGTCACCAACAGTATCGGCAGTGTTCTGACCTTGACCAACTTCGGTGGAGCTTCGCAGTCGCAAGGGTTCTATCGGTTTCTCATCACACCCTGACTTCACTCGACCCAGAGCATCGCCCTCCACGGACCTCGACCGCGTCATACCAAGCACTTGCGGGTCGAGCAACGATGTGCATCGCCACTGGCCCTACTGGGGTGAACACCCCATATCATCCCTTCATCGTCCAGCATATCTTCCACGATGATGAAAGCTGAATTGACAGCAGAAGCCATTCACGTCGACAGCATACCTCGGTCACGGTTTGACCGGTTACTTGCCGGGAACCGGTTTCTCGAACCAGTCATCGGCAACGAAGTGGAATGGTTCGCCGACACCTCGGAGAATTTGCTGGGAACGGTTGCGGATGGGTTGTTATTCGACCGGTGGACATATGTCCTGTTGGCAAAGGGCGGCATAACCGGGTTTCGTGTTCTCAGGATTGAATTCGGGCTGTTGACCCGCGATGAAGCAACGGTTCGGTTGCTGCGCATCATGAAGTCATGCGCTACGCCCACCGCGATGGCGTTCCCGGCTTAAACCAGGACCGCCCGCCGCATTTCGCCCACGCCGACCAACTGTGCTCGACGGCACGGCCAGTCTCCTGAACATCGATTTGTTGTTGCGCGTTGCTATTGCGACGCCTAGCATGCGCCCGTGAGGGCCTTTTTTCAGAGGTTATCTATTCACTGAGAACGACAACCATCAGATTCCACACCATGAGAGGGATCATTCATCTAATAGCTGCTTGTTCTCTGGCATCGGCAGCATTTGCTGCGGACACGAACACGCTCAGCACCGCCACGGCGCTCGAAATAGCCAAGACAATCAAGCTGCCAGAGTTCAAGTTGGACGCGGTGAGTTTCCCAGAAGCAACCAGGCAATTGCATGACGCCAGCAAGCAGTATGACCCGGAGCACAAGGGATTTCAGTTTATTATGGATTTCCGCGACAAAAGTAAAGCCAACGTGGCGGCGAGAACGAAGATTACGCTCAACCTCGAGAACGTCACGTTGGCCAAGGCTGCCGAGTGTGTTTGTCGGCAGGTGGATGGCTTCGAGTTATATTCTCCCGCCAGTGACGTCATCGTGTTCCAGCCAAAAAAGACGAAACCGTGAGGTGGCCTAAAATCGCTCCAGCCAACGTGGGATCGCGGTTTCCGTTCCGCTTCGCCGTTCAACGATCCCACCCCCACGTCGCTTGACGCGGGCCTCGCCAGCCCACCCCCTCAGCAGAGGTTCCCCAACTGGTTTTCAGGCAGCCAGACTTCGACGCCGGCAGCTTCGTCCACCCACCGTGCATAGTTCCTCAGCACCTCTTGGCGGATGCGTGCCCCTGCCGATTTGCTTGCGCGCAGGCGTAAACGTGGCATAATGCCGGACACGGATTTCGCCGATGTAGCTCAGTTGTGCTAAACGTCAGCACCAACCGCTTTCCCACAAAGTTCTGACCCTTCATCCGGCAGGTGGATGGCGCACCCCGAGCCTGATACATTGCACTCACTCTTTGTTGCTGCGCGAATTCGCTCAGAACCATTCCAGACCATTCTAAGCCTAAGCAACTTGTTCACCGACAGGGTAATGCCCGTTTCTCCCCTGCATCGTTGCGGGGCACAAATTCTGCTCCTTTTTGGAACAGCTTATGATCACCGCGATGCGTGGTGTCTATCGTTGCCAGTGGGCTGATTTGGGAGAATCGATTTGAAGACTCATGTGATCACCGCTGGCGCCGGGTTCACAATTCCCGTCGAATGGACGAATGCGGTGCTGATCCTCGCCCTCATGAGCATCGGCATGGTCTTGGCGCTGTTTGCCTACCTCAACCACCGCACCAAACGACCGTGTTTCAGCCTGTGGATTGTCTCGTGGACCGCCTACGCCGGGTATCTGGCGGCGGCAATCGGCCTGCAGGAGTCACCGGAGTTTCCCGTTCTGGTCATGATGCGCCGCTGCTGCATCGGGGTGAGCGCCCTGTATATGTTCTATGGCAGCTTTTATCTCGCCGGTCGTCCGCGCACCTTGCGGGAACTCCACTTCGCGACAGGAATGCTCGTCATCTGGAGCGCGGTCGCGGCGTTCGAGGTGCGCGACCGGTTTTGGATCACGATGCCGGTCTTCGCGCTGCTGGCCGCGGCCGGAATCTACACCGGGGTCGCCTACCTGTTCCGGCGGAAGACGTACCACGGCGCGACGATTCTGGGCATCGGGTTTCTGCTGTGGGGCGCCCACCTCATCGCCTTTCCCTACGCGGAAGACTCACAACTCCTGACCACTCTCGGGTACTTCCTGACGGCGGTGCTGACCATCATGATCGTGATCGGCATGATCGTCGAGCGGGAGGTGACGATTGCCGAGGAGTGCTACCGGATCCTGTTCGATTCGGCCTCCGACGCCATCTTCGTGATCGACCTGACCCAGTATCGCGTCATGGAAGCCAACACCTCCGCGCTGCGCCTGACCAAACGCTCGGTGCTGGACGTCGTCGGACAACCGTTTGTCGAACTGTGCCCCTCGCTCCAAACCGTCGCCACGACCGCGGTGCGGATGGACGGCATCAAGTTGTTCAACGCCGTGTTCCGTCCGTTCAACGAAGTCCCCATTGTCAGGGGCGATGGCACGACGGTGAACTGCGAAGGCGACGCCACGCTGGTGCAGTGGCGTCAGCGCCCGGCCCTGCAGGTCAGCCTGGTGGATGTCAGCGAACGCAAGAAAGTGGGCGAGCAGTTGCGCCGCGCGGAAAAACTCTCGGCGCTGGGGCAATTGATCGCCGGCGTGGCCCATGAGTTGAACAATCCGCTGGCGGTCGTCATCGGTTACGCGCAGCTCCTCGCCGAAAAGCGCGGGTTGGACAAGGAAACCGTCGATGACATCCACCGGATCCATCACGAGAGCGAGCGCGCGTCGCGCATCGTTCGCGACCTGCTATCGTTCGCCCGCCCGTCCGAACCCCAAAAGAAGGCGGTGGACATCAATCGTCTCGTCGCCAGCGTGCTCGAGACGCAAGAGGCGAATCTTCAGGCGGCCGGGATTCAGCTGGAACAGCGGCTCGCCGGCGACTTGCCCGCGACGATGGCCGATCCCAACCAGATCGAACAGATCCTCGTCAACCTGGTCGGCAACGCGATTCACGCGCTCAGCGGACGGCCCGATCCCCGCGTCTTGACCATTCGCACGGAAGAGGCCGGCAATTACATCCGGATGATCGTGGCGGACAACGGCTCCGGCATTCCGCCGGAGATCATCGGCCAAATCTTCGATCCGTTCTTCACCACGAAACCGCTCGGCAAGGGAACGGGTCTGGGTCTCACGATTTCCAATACCATCGTTCAGGAACATCGCGGCAGGATTCAGGTCGAGAATCAGCCGGCCGGCGGCGCCAAATTCACCGTGGAACTGCCCGTGATCGAATGTGCTGTCGCCCCGCCGGCGGATCGGCTCCCGCCCGAAATCGAACCGCCGGCGGCGGAGTCCTCCAGGCGGACCGTTCTGATCGTCGACGATGAACCGAACGTCCTGGCTCTGCTGAAAATGGTCATGACGCGAAACGGCTACGAGGTGGTCACCGCCAGCAACGGCCAGCAAGCCTTGGAGCGCGTCACGGCCCGATCCTACGACTTGATCCTCTCCGATATGCGCATGCCCGGCATGGATGGCCGCAAGTTCTTCGAGACCGTGAAGAAGCGCAACCCGGCCTTGGCCCACCGCATTGTGTTCGTGACCGGCGATACCGTCAGCCCGGACACACAGGCGTTCTTCGAGGAAACGGGAAACCGTTGGCTGAGCAAGCCGTTCAACATCGCCCAGGTCGTCGATACGGTGAACGAAGTTCTCGAAAAGGAAGCCGTCCCGGTCTAGATCGCCCTCGACTCCTTTCCCCCACGCCCCCGGGCACACCAGGTCTTCCATGGTGAATCCTCTAGGGTGATTTCCTACCCAAAAATAGGGAGTCCAGTAATTTCACTTTCTCCATGAATGCTCGTAGCGTGTTGAGTGGTGAAAGGCACTATGACACCGCTGGCCATTCGCATTGACAGCATACCTCGATCACGGTTTGACGGGTTGCTGGCCGGGAATCTCTTGCTCGAACGAGTCATCGGCAACGAAGTGGAATGGTTCGCCGACGCCTCGGAGAATCTGCTGGGAACGGTTGCGGATGGGTTGTTATTCGACCGGTGGACATATGTCCTGTTGGAAAGGGGCGGCGTAACCGGGTTTCATGTTCTCAAGATTGAAGATGGGGTGTCGACCCAGGATGAAGCAACGGTTCGGTTGCTGCGCAGCATGAAGGCGCGCGCGCAACACCGACCGCGATAGCGTCCCCGGCATAAACCAGGACCGCCCAGCGACCCGCCGCGACTCGGTGCGTGGATCGTCTTGCCATACCCAACAAAGCAAAAGCGGCTGAACCCCGGAGGCTCAGCCGTTCGGCTTTCTGGCCGTAATCAATGACGCACGCGCGTCAAAAACTGGAGCCGATGGTCAGGATCGAACTGACGACCTACGGTTTACGAAACCGTTGCTCTACCAGCTGAGCTACATCGGCGAAATTGGCGTCCGTCATTATGCCACGTTTGCGCCCGCGTGCAAGCAAATCGGCATGGCCACGCGTCCTGCAAGACGCGTTATGGAGGGACGCGCTCCGTCGCGTCCGTCGCTCCTGCGACGGTCGAGAAGCGGCCACGACAGAGCGTGGCCCTCCAGATTCAGACACTACACACCACGGTTAGAGCTTGAGTAGTGCCGTTGTTGTTGTATATAAAGCCCACAGTTTTGGTCGTGCTAGACGGGGAGGTAGCGGTTCCTTCACCCCGAAGCAATTCGGGGTTGTCCAGCAACCCGCTATAGCTGGGTCGAATTCCTCGCCGAGGCGGCGATGCGGGTGAGCAACCCGCGGGGCGGCGTTGAAAGCCGGGTCCGATGCAATGGTTGCCTGCGAACCCCGCCAGGGTCGGAAGACAGCAACGGTAAGCTTGATGTTCCATGTGCCGTCGGGTCGCCTGACTGGAGCTTTAACCGCGGCGCGCAAGCCGGTGTCGGTTGTCGACGCGAGGTGCACGGCCGTTTTTCAGTGGGCAGAAGTCGTGAGGGTACGGTATGGCGCAACAATATCAGGTCCTGGCGCGGAAATGGCGCCCGCAACAGTTCGACGACGTGGTGGGTCAGGAGCACGTGACCACCACGTTGAAGAACGCCATTGACCAGAACCGGCTCGCCCACGCCTACCTGTTTGTCGGCCCGCGCGGCATCGGCAAAACCTCCACGGCCCGCATTTTCGCCAAGGCCCTGAATTGCGTGAAGGGGCCGACCGTCACCCCGTGCGACGAATGCGACAACTGCAAGGAAATCACCGAGGGCCGGTCGCTCGACGTGCTCGAAATCGATGGCGCGTCGAATAATGGCGTCGAGCAGGTCCGCGAGCTGCGTGATACGGTCCGCTACGCGCCGGCCCGCAGCAAGTTCAAGATCTACATCATCGACGAAGTCCACATGCTGACGACGCAGGCGTTCAATGCGCTATTGAAGACGCTCGAAGAGCCGCCCGCACACGTGAAGTTCTTCTTCGCCACGACGGAACCGCAGAAAGTGCTGCCCACCATCCTCTCGCGCTGCCAGCGGTTCGATTTGCGGCGGATTCCGTCGAGCCTGATCGTCAAGCACCTCAAAGCCATCGCCAAGAAGGAGAAGGTGACGGTCGATGACGCGGCGCTGGCGGCCATTGCGCGCGGGGCCGAGGGCGGTTTGCGCGACGCCGAGAGCGCGCTCGACCAGTTGATCGCGTTTTGCGGGAACAAGATCGCCGAGAACGACGTGCTGTCGGTGTTCGGACTTGTTGCCCACGTTCAGATCGCGAAGTTGACCGATGCGGTCATTGACGGGCAGACCACAAAGGCGTTGAGGGTGTTGAAGGAATTGGACGACGTGGGCAAGGACCTGCAACGGCTGATGGCGGACTTGCTGGATCATTTTCGCAACCTGCTGGTGGTGACGTTGGGCGAGGATGGCGTCCAGTCATTGCAGTTGCCGGAAACGGAGATCGAGCTATTACAAGCACAGGCGCAACGCGCGGATGCGGATGCCGTGCTGCGCATCATCGACGCGCTGTCCGCCGCCGAAGGGCGGCTGCGCTACGCGTTGTCCAAACGGGTGTTTCTCGAGATTGCGCTCGTGAAAGCCGTCAAAGCCCGCGAATTGGTCGGTATCGAGGGTGTGTTGAAGAAGCTGAACGAATTGAAAGGGCAGGTGGTGATCGGCGCCAGCGCCGTCAGCCTGCCGGTGGTGAGTGAGCCCCGGGTGAACAAACCCGCCGCGCCCGCGCCCGCGCCGCAACGTCATACCAGCGAGGCGGCGCCAGCGGCTTCGTCGGCCTCGATCGAGGACGCGTGGGCGTATGCGGTCGAGCATCTCGGGAAGGTCACGCCAATCGCGAAGAGTTATCTCGTGGGCACGCGCCCGCTGGGGATGCAGGGGAACGTGTTGGTGGTGGGATTCGACCAGGAGTTTGCCGATCGCAAGGATTTTGCCGACCGGCCGCGCAACATCGAGGTGTTGCGGGCCAAACTGAAGGAAAAACTGCGGATGGACGTGGCCCTGAAGTTTGAAGTGGTGAAATCCGCCACCCCCGCGCCCGCCCGGTCGCCGTTGGCGCCGGTCAAGGGAGCGGAGCCGACAAAAACAAGCTTCGATGAATTCAAGAACGACCCGTTGATCAAGAAGGCGCTGGAGATTTTCAAAGGAACAATCGTCGAAGTCAGAAAATAGTAGCACGGGCGTCTCGCCTGTGTTCGTGGAGAATAATATGGCCGGACTCGGAAAATTCCTCAAACAAGCCCAGAAAATGCAGGCGGAGATGCAACGCGTCCAGGAGGAGCTGGCACAGCGCGAAGTGGAAGCCACTGCCGGCGGCGGCGCGGTGAAAGCCGTGGCGAAGTGCGACGGCTCGATCGTGTCCGTCAAGATCGACCCCAAGGTGGTGGACCCGAAGGACGTGGAGATGCTGGAAGACCTGATCCTCGGGGCCGTGAGCAACGCGTTGCAGACCGCGAAGAAGACCCAGGAAGAAGAGCTGGGCAAGGTCACCGCCGGCATGAACCTGCCCGGGATGATGTAGCGGGGCGGCTTGGGACGGTTCCCAAGTATGTGCCTGGAAGGAGCAGATGGATGTCCTGAAGCATTACAGCGATTTGATCGCTCTCGTTTCCCTACTCGTTTCACTGGTCGCGGCGTTTGTTGCAGGTCGCGCCGCTGTGAAAGTGGAGCGAGTTAGGCAGCGGTTCTCAGTTCGACAAGAGCGGATTTCCTTGTTGCGAGAGTTCCAAGAGTTCATGAAGAATCAGTTCACTGCCATGGACGCGGTAGCCGCTGGAAGAAAGGGGGCATCCATGAACAAGGAGGAGACTTTAGCGGCTGTTGCTCACATCCGCGCCGTAAATAATAAATACCGGGAGGTTGCATATGCGTTCTCGAAGGAGAGCCAGGATGTTATAGGCCGGACTCTTGCATTTATTGAGAGTGGGGCCGGAACGCCGGAAGCCATTGAGCAGTTGAGCAATCTGCCGGCGTTGTACCAAGATCGCGTCGCCCAGGATCTCAGTAGTTTGTTCCAGTGAAGGTGCACGATGCCCAGCAAGCTATCCGGCTCGGCGGCTTTGCCTTAGTTTTACTGTATACAATGAGTATGGTCGTATTCCACTGATCACCATTGTGGGCTTGCGCTGGCCTGGGAAGGCGGGCGGGGTGCGGCGCGTGGGTCGGCCGGCGGATGACCGCGCGGGTCATCAAGCCGCTTCGCCTGCTTGTTTTCACGCGTCGAAGGGTGTAAAAGTGCGCCGATGGATTATCCCGCGCCCGTCCAAAATCTCATCGCGCAATTCGCGCGCCTGCCCGGCATCGGCAAACGCAGCGCCGAACGGATTGCGCTGCACCTGCTCAAGTCCAACGGCGACACCAATCGCCAGCTTGCCCAGTCGATTGTCGATGCCAAGGCGAAGATCCGCAATTGCTCGCGATGCGGCAGCTACACCGAGCACGATCCCTGCGAGATTTGCGCCAGCCCGCGCCGCGACCAGCATTCCATTTGCGTCGTCGAAGGCCCGAACGATATCCTCACGCTGGAACGCGCCGGCGTCCACAAGGGCGTGTACCACGCGTTGATGGGACGGATTTCACCGTTGAATGGTGTCGGTCCGGAACAACTTCGCATCGCGGCGTTATTGGAGCGCGTGAAACGCGATAAACCAACCGAGATCATCCTGGCGCTGGGAGCCGACGTCGAGAGCGAGGCCACGGTCAGCTACTTGGTTGACCAACTCAAACCGCTCGGCGTATCGGTCAGCCGCATCGCGCTTGGGTTATCGGTGGGCAGCGCGCTGGAAACCGCCGACGAAGTGACGCTGGCGCGGGCGCTGGAAGGGCGGCGACGGTTGTAGTGCAACGACACGATTCATTTGACGACGGCCCCCTCACCCTGACCCTCTCCCCCGGAGGGGCGAGGGGATATTCCTCCTTGCGTCCCGGTTGTTCCCGTGTTGCGTTGGACCCGTCAAATCAAGTGTGTCCCAGCAGTAGTCGAGTATGAAAGTCGGCCATCGCGAATATCGCGCGGTCTGGATGGAGGGTCGCGACGTTGTTGTCATCAATCAACCCTTGCTCCCGCACCGGTTCAAATTATTGCGGTTGAAGAACCACCGTGAAACGGCCCGCGCGATCCGCACAATGATTGTCCGTGGCGCGGGCACCATCGGCGCCACCGCCGCCTACGGCCTGGCCCAGGCTTATGCCGAGGGTGTGGACATCGACCGAGCTTATCGCACGTTGCTGGAAACGCGGCCGACCGCCGCCGACCTGAAACACGCTCTCGACCGCGTTCGCCGCCGCGCCACGTCGGCGAAAGAAGCGGTGGCGGAAGCGGAAGCGATTGCGGACGAATATGTCGAACGCGCGAAACGAATCGCCAAGTTCGGCCTTCCGCTGATCAAGAACGGGACGCGCGTATTGACGCACTGCAACGCCGGTTGGCTGGCGCTGGTCGACTGGGGGAGCGCGCCCGCGCCGATCTATCTGGCGCATCGCCGCGGCAGGAAAGTATTCGTGTGGGTGGACGAGACGCGCCCGCGCAACCAGGGGGCGAACCTGACGAGTTGGGAATTCCTCCAGGAAGGCGTGCCGCACAAGATCATCGCGGACAACGCCGGCGGTTTTTACATGCGGCGGGGCGAGGTGGATCTGTGCATCGTGGGCGCTGACCGCATCGCGGCCAATGGCGACGTGGCCAACAAGATTGGGACGTACCAGAAGGCCGTGCTGGCGCGCGAGAACGGCATTCCGTTTTACGTGGCCGCGCCGAGTTCGACCATCGATCTGACCTGCCGCACGGGCGATGACATCCCGATTGAAGAACGCGATGAGGATGAAGTACACTTCGTCTCGGGTGTCACTGGCGGATCGAAACCGGTCCGCGTCCGCGTATCGCCGCGACGGGCGGCGGCGGGAAACCCGGCCTTCGACGTCACGCCGGCCCGGTACATTACGGGGATTATCACGGAACGGGGGATTGTGAAGCCGGGACAGATTCGCCGGCGGTTCGGGAAATAGCACGATCATGGGCGAGGTCTATGTCGGGACGAAATTTCGCACGGTATTCGCGCGGCGAGCCGTGTCGGGCGACGAGCGGCTGGGCGAATTGCTGAAGTGGTGCCGGCGCTGGGCCGCGCTCGGGTTGGTCGGCGACACGGTCGGCAACCTCAGTTTCCGCACCACGAACGGGTTTCTCATCAACCGCACGGCGGGCGACCTGGGCGGGATCACGCGCCAGGAATTTGTCGAGGTGATCCAGTCGGACCCGGGCGGCCCCGAGTTGACGGTCGTGGGGTTGTACGAGCCGTCGAGCGAAAGCCTGATGCACGCGGGCATCTACGCCGCGCGGCCCGAGATCAACGCGGTGTTCCACGGGCACAGCGACCGGTTGCTGGCCGAAGCGGAGCGACTGGGGGTGCCGATCACCGTGCGCGAACAGCCGTACGGGACGCCGGACCTGGTCGCGGAGATTTTGAGCGCGCTGGACGGGCACCGGTTTGTGGTCATGCGCAACCACGGGTTTGTTTCGTTCGGAACGACGATGACAGAAGCGGGACAACAAGCGGAAGGGATTTTAGGGCGGCTATGAACGGGATTGACGCGGTCGTTTTTGATTTGGGCAACGTGCTGATCGCGGTGGATGAACCGCGCGGCGCGAAGCGCATGGCGGCCCGGACCGGCAAGACGCGGCAGCAAATCGAGGAATACATACGCGGCACGTCCCACGGCCACGAGTTGGCCCTGGGCAAAGTCTCGAAGAAGCAGTTTTTCCACACAGTGGCGAAGGACCTCGGTTTCGACGGCACGTACGATGAATTCGCGTTGATCTGGAGCGACATCTTCACCCCGATCGACTCGATGATCGTGCTGGCGGAATCGTTGAAGACGCGCGTGCCGCGCCTGCTGCTGTCGAACACCAACGCCATCCACATGGACTACATCCTCGAACGGTACACGTTCCTCGACGATTTCGACGCGCACATCCTCTCGCACGAGGTCGGCCTGCTCAAGCCCGACGCCGCCATCTACCGATATACACTGGACAAATACGGGTTGACGGCAGAACGCACGGTGTTTCTCGACGACCTCGCCACCAACGTCGAGGGCGCCCGCCGCGTTGGGATGCAGGCCATTCATTTCCTGAATCCGGAGCAGGCGCGCGCGGAGTTGACGAAACTGGGCGTCTCGCCTATATAAGAACCCGCCACTTTCAGGTTCCGCAGTAGCTCAATGGTGGAGCGAGTGACTGTTAATCACTAGGTTGAAGGTTCGAGTCCTTCCTGCGGAGCCAAATTTACCAATAGAGAGAACTTCACGGTCCGGCGCTTTTTCGTAATCTTTCCCCGTCGAAATGAGCGGCAGACAGTATTCGATTTCCCCGCCAGCGGACTTGCTAAATTCGACGCGGCGAATCCAACTGCGAAGGAATGATTTTCGCTCAATGAGGGTGCCGGTCATAAGCAGCGACCGCAAGTCTTCGACGTAATGCTGGATTTCCGATTGCGTGATTTGGATGGCACGCACGTTTTCAGTTTCGATTCCGCGCCGTTTGCTTTGAAGTTGTTCGATTTCCTGTTTCAGTTCGCGGATGCGCGGCGCTAAATCATCCAGTTCCATTTTGCCGGTTTCCACGGCAGCGAACAATCGCTGTAAACGCTTGTTGCAATCGTCAAGTTGCCCGTCGATTTGCGCGAGGATTTCTGACGAATCGGTTTTCAGTCGCGCAAGCTCTTCGTTTACCATTTTCACAAGGTCGGTGAGATTCTTGTCTGTCAAAATTCTCTCTTTGATACGGGCGACTACCGATTGCTCCAATTTCTCCCGATTCACCAACCCGGAATCGCACGCTTGTTTTCCCTTTTTCAGATAATTCTGGCAGCCGTAGTAGAAGAATTTTCCGCTCTTGGCGGTAGCGCCGATAAGCTTGGCACCGCAGTCTTTGCAGAATCCAAGACCGCTCAGCAGATAATCGCTGCTGATCGTGCGCGGGTGACGAATTTTTGGCGCGCGCTCCCGCAGAATCTCCTGCACCCGTTGAAACAGGGTTTCGTCAATTATGGCCGGGTGCGTGTCTTTTACACGAATCACAGGATGATTCGCGGCAGCGCGTTTCATGTGGCGATAGCGGTAGCGATTAAACAGCGTATAGCCCGTGTAGGTTTCATTCGTGAGCATGGAATACAGAACGGTCTTGCTCCACAATTTCCCCTTACGTGTGCGCAGCCCTTCCGCATTCAGGGCTTTGGCAATTTCCTTCGTGCCCATACCGTCCAGAGACATTTTGAAGATGCGTTTCGCAATCGCCGCTTCGGTTTCCTGTACTGCGAGCTTGGATTTTTCTTGTTCGCCGATTTTCACTTTCACGATCCGATAACCAAACGGCGGGACGGAACCATTCAAGAAACCTTGTGAAGCGTTTTCAGTCATTCCGCGCAGCGTTTCTTGCGCGAGATTGGCGGAATAGAATTCATCAATCACTTCAATCATGCCTTCCAACATCTTGCCCGCTGGCGAATCGTCGAGCGGTTCGCTTACGGAAATCACCTGCACCCCGTGTTTTCGCAGAAGTGCCTTGTAGATGATGGAATCTTCGCGGTTTCGCGCAAAGCGCGATAGTTTCCACACCAAAATGGCATCGAACCGATGATTCTTGGATTTTGCCAAACCAATCATTTTTTGAAACGCCGGACGATTCGCGGAGCGTGCGCTTTCCGCTTCGTCAACGAATGTTTCCCGCACTTCCCAACCGCGCTTTGCTGCGTATTCGCGCATCGCTTTTAGTTGCGAGGGGATCGAAATATCCTTTTCGGCTTGGCGTTCTGATGAAACTCTCGCGTAGAGGACAACTTTCATCGTTCACCTCTGCTTTCGCGCTTGGTTCGTTTTAATTTTTGCGACTGCTTTAACGCATCATCGCTAACGGGAAACACACTTCTAACGGGATGCTCTTTCGATTCCTTTCGATAAACCGGGTGTGCTTTCACCTCTTCCAAAACGGCGGCGTTTTCTTGCGCCTGTGCCTCGCCACTGACGGGCGTGCGTCGATTTTTCTTTCGCCGCTCGATAACCTGCAACGTCACCTCTGGAAGCGGTTTCGGAGCGTGCAAGGCAATCACGGCGTTGACGAAATCTTCGGGTGTGTACGGTTTGTGAGCGTGCCTACAGGCTTCCCGCAGTCGCAGTCCATCCCGGACCGCGTAATCCTTGAAGTCCCGCAGAGCTTGCTTTTCGACGCAAAGATTCCCTGTGGAATCCTTGGTTGCGTGCAACCAGCCATTCGCAACGTATTTTTCAACCACACTCACGTCGCACGCCAACTCATTCGCCACTTCTTTCAGGCTGAGCGTGGCGTGCACAGTTTCGGCGTGCAAGATTCCGTCGAATAACGTGAGTCCAGCGAATTCCGTTTTCTTTGCTGACGATTGCGCGTTATCGCCTGCCCATGTAATCAGCTTGCGCCCGGTGAGTGTTTCGTAGCGGTTGACGATGGCTCTTTTGTCGAGCGCGGTAAAGACGTGCTTTAGCGCGGGATCGCAGATTACAAAATCAAACACGCGGTCGATTTCTCGTTGTTCTGAGAAGCCATCGTAGTGCGCTTCCGTCTGGACGTATTCCGCGCGCTCTAAAATGCCCATCGGCTCGACGTGATAGAGGTCGGCGAGCTTCTTCAAGATATGCGGGTGCGGCGCAAACTGCTCGCCCTTCTTACGCTTCCCGCGTTTGCCCCCCTCGACTTGCGAGAGGTAGGCGGACGAAATCCCCGCCTTTGCGGCTGCTTGTCTTAGGGAAAGCCCTCGACTTTCCCTCAGTCGCCGCAGGTACAGCCCGAATTCTTCAAGGTCAATAGCCATAGTCTCACCTCTCTTCCATCATGGCACAATGTGTTAATTCCTGCAAGCACAATGTAATTGACTGCGAGTGCTCCCTAGCTGTACGCTTCCATGAACAATATGCTAACAGGAGAACACAATTTATGGCAGTTAAGGTCAAAATCAAACGCAAGGCATTCCTGCGATTGCTTGCCGTTCGGAATATGTCGCAGAACGGCTTGGCTCGCGGGGCGGGCCTGAAAAGCGGTCACGTATCCCAACTGATTCGCGGGGATCGAAACGTGTCGCCCGCGACAAGGGCAAAGATTCTCGCAGCCCTGAATGGGGTACAGTTTGAGGACGTTTTCTCAATCATCCAAGACAGGTGAGCGAGTTGCCGTCAACCCGGTCACACCGTCGCCGCAAGAATCGGGAGCTTTACGGCTACTGGCTCGGCTCATCGCCCGGCAGGTCGTTCTCTCTCGCTCAGTCGCCGGAACGGGTGAGGACACAGATCACACACAGCAAGAGAGGGTAAATCATGGGTGAGCCACGCTTTGACCGTAAAAAGACCAAGCCCACAACCGCAAGCCCTTGGGCGAGGTCGCGCCGAAACCGCCAACGTTACGTAACGTAACGTTAGAACATCAGCATGAAAAATTATTCCGGGAGACTGATTCCATGTTTCTTGTGTGGCAACGGGCTTGAGGTAAGGACATCCAAGCGCCGCAAGCCCTACTTCATTTGCGATCCGTGCGGCGTACAGGTTTTCATCCGCCGCGAAGGTGGAATTGCTCGGCTCGATAAATTGTTGCAATCTGTCAGCGGCTTGACGGTAGATTTTTCTAATGCACAGGGGGGAGTCGCCAATTTACTCGGGCAGATAAACCAACTTGCAGAGTTAAAGGCAAAATTGGTGGAAGTTCAAAACAGACAGGGTTTCATGGAATTTCTCACGGGAGATGGCAGCATGGCGCTGGCGGAAAAGGCGATCAAAAAAGAAATCGCGGAAATCGAAACACGACTGCAAGTGTTTTTGAGCACCGAATAAACTCGAATCGCAAAAGCACCGCCTTGCCTTTATCTAGGCGGCGTCATAAACTGGCGGCAACTTGGAGAAGAACTATCGCATAGAGAAATCTAAAAACTATTTAGCGTAGCTACGGCTACGGTCTCAGTAGAAAACCGCTAATTTTCGATGTCGAGAGACCAACCGAGCACGCGCCCCAACGGGCGCGGCTTGGCGCATTCTCTCGACGGGCGCTTAGCGGTGCCTCTACTGGGGGTGCGTTGAGTTCGCGCCCCTTTTGTTTCCGTGGCGGAGTTCCGCTGGAAAGGAACCAGCCATGAAGATCGCTCTGAACACAAATCATGTGTTGGGGTGCGGCGCGTGAAAAACTACAAATGCCCTCTCTGTGGGAGCAAGCTTCCAAAGGACAAGTATGAGGCCGTGCTGCATATTCAACAGGAAAAGGAGAAAGCTCAAAAAGCTGGCCTCGAAAAGATTCAAAGCCAGTTGCGCGAAGCGCAGCAAGCTGAATCCAAGCTGAAAGAAAGGCTCAAGGACTCTAGGCAGAAAATCAAGTCAGCCCGTTCTGAGGGTGCAATTCAGGGTGCTCGCTCTGAGAAGCAGCGGCAGGAACGACTCACTTTGGGGTTGAGAAAAAAGCTCGAATTGGCGAACACCAGAATCAAGCAGCTCGAAAGGGGAACAACGCCACAGACAGAGGGTTTAGAGTTTGAGGAAAACCTTTGGAAGCGGCTCCAGAGGGAGTTTCCCGAAGACCGAATCACGGATGAGGGCAAAGGCGGCGACATTCTGCATTTCGTGATGTTCGGAAAGCAAATTGCGGGAGTCATCATTTACGAATGTAAACAAACACCAAGGATTAAAGTCGCTCACATTTCACAAGCCGCTCAAGCCAAGAGGACTCGTGAAGCGCATTTCGCGATTCTGGTCACAACAGGAACTAGAAAGGGGTTTGCGGGACTGGCGAGGGTGGACAATGTTTTGATTGTCGCGCCTAGTGGAGTTGTTCCGCTCGCGCATCTGTGTCGCGCACACCTGATTGAAATGGCAAAGGCCAAGTTGGACAACGAGCAGAAGAATCGCGTTGCTACACAGATGCTCAGTTTTATCACCAGCCCTACGTGCAGAGTGCCACTTGAGGAGGTAATTCAGGGATCAGAAAAAGCGCAGAGGCTCCTTGACAAAGAGGTCAAAGACCACGTCCACATTTGGCGGGAGCGTTGCGCCATCTACCAAAACATTCGATGGGATATTGTCGCCATCCAGTCGAACGTGAATCGAGTATTGAAAGGCGAAAAACCTCTGGCCCTTGAGAAGCACAAAGTTGAGCGACTGCTACTTCCGGCGATTTCAGAAAGCTAGAAAGGAACCACCGCAATGACTGCAAGAACGCATGTTGAATCTGTTGCTGGATGGCCGGTGTTGCGTCAGAGACGATTGCACGCGCTCCTTATGGTTTGTCTATTATGCACGGAAACTAAAGCGCAGACCGCGAGTTTTCAAAGTTTTGGCCTTCCAAGCGCCGCCGTCGGAGTATCGGCGGACGGATCGGTTGTTGCGGTAAACGCTAATGGCGAGGCATGTAAGTGGACGAACGAGAACGGGAGTGTCTGCTTCTCCCAAGTTTATTATGAAGGCACTTACTATGACTTTGATGGGGGAGCCTCTGGCGTGTCTGCTGACGGCTCCACCTTGGCAGGAGAATTCTCTCTACAGGCAAGATCGGTTCAAGGGAATTTTGCATTTGAAGCCCAAAGCTGCTGTGTAGTGGACAGCTTGGGTTTGTCTGGAAACAACAGTTGGGCCTACGGCGTGTCGGGCACGGGGTCGGTAGTCGTAGGGCAAAGCGGGGGACTGGCGTTTCAGTGGACAAGCAGCGGTGGGACGGTCAGCCTTTGTACGGGTGTGGCGTACAGCGTATCTAGTGACGGATCGGTTGTGGTTGGATACGATGCCTCCGATATGCAGGCATTTCGCTGGACAACTGGCACCGGACTAGTCGGCCTTGGGTATCTGCCAGCAACGAGTAACAGCGAGGCTTTGGCCGTGTCACTGGACGGGACCGCAATCGTGGGATACTCCGGCACTCAGGCGTTCCGGTGGGAGGACAATTGCAATGGGATGATCGGTCTTGGTTATCTGCCAGGTACAAGTTTTACATCCGCCAACGCTGTGTCCGCAGACGGTTCGGTTGTGGTTGGCAGTGCTTCAACAGGATCGGTGTCTGTAGCTTTTATATGGGATGCTGCTCATGGTATGCAGAATTTGCAAAGCGTGTTGACCAATGAGAACGGCCTCACGTTGACAGGCTGGAAATTGCAATCCGCGACAGGAGTTTCGTCGAACGGCCAATTTATTGTGGGGACAGGAATCAATTCAAACGGACAAACCGAAGCATGGATCGCACAGATAGCAAACATTTCGACGAATTCTTGTCAGTCTTTGGGGACGTGGGCGGTGACAATTGGCGGTGGCGATAAGGGCATCGCCTATCTGAATTTTGACGGCAACTGCTCTTTCAGCGGCTACGGAATTACTTTGGGAAGGACGAATCTGCTGACGTTTTCCGGTGCTTGGAATGTCACCAATGCCAAGGGCAAACTTGAAGGAAATTTTGACGAGAGCGCGAATGGCAGCAATGTCTTTTCGGCCACGCTTTCCGGCAGCGTGCGAGGGAGTACGAGCTTGTCGGCGCGCGCAACTGGAAACATGAAAACAGGCGTACTGCGCCTGAGCGGTGCGCCCGCGCTCGCTCCGCCGGATTTAAGCGGCCAATGGACTGGCACTGTGATTCAGGCTAAGAGCAAACTGGCTGAGAAATACACCATTTCCTCGACGTGTTCGACGGGCATGTTCGATGTCGCTGGGTCTGGATCCGGGTACACGTTAAGTGGTGAATTCATTGTCACTGCGAAAGACGCGGTGAATGCTCTCATTGTGGCCGATTACGACGCAAGCGGCCAAATTGTGCGCTCGCTGTCCGGCAAGTTCTCTTCCACAAAACAGTCAATCAGCCTTAGCGGTATAGACAGCCACGGAAGCAAAGTGCGAATACATATTGTGAAGCAGTGAGCCGAACGGTTTTCGCCGGTTCCAACTTGCGGCCCGCTTGACCTACGCGAAGCGGGCGAATACAATTCGCTCGTGAAGGTTTACGGCAAGCAGGCTCTCCGCGCTTCTCAGTTTCTCCGAATGCGGGCAGGCGGAATGGTTCTTGTCCACGCCGAAGGCGTGAACCTCTCCAACATCTGTGAGGCCAACTGCATTCCATACCGCGTCGTCAAGGGCTTGTACGTCCAAGTAGGCGCGAAGCTGGTTTCATCCTCTCGAAACTCTGTTGCTGTAAAGCGGGCGCAACTGGTGCGGCTCAAGAAAGCGTTGGGCAAGCGTAGCGCGTCCGCCACGACAAAACGTGGGGCTTCTCACCGATGACCACCGCCTTACAGGGGTGTCTCTGCCGCTACCGAAGGTTTGCAATCTGATTGATTTTTTGGCAGATATCGACCCAAGCTTTTTGACGTTCCGCCTTCATTTCAGCAAGGGGTTTTGTCGGATCGGATAGAGCTTGATAGTCCTTCAGCGGAGTCACCATGTAGGCACTTCCGTACACCGGAATCCAGAGGATATAAACGCCCTCATCCTCTGCCGCCTTTAGAAGTGGAGTGACCTCGTGTTCATGGATGAAATCCGAGTCGATGAAGTCGGGCGTGACCAGTAGCACAGCCACTTTCGTTCGGGACAATGCTCTTTGGATTTCCGCAAACCACTTAGAGCCCGGCTGGATTTGCTCGTCTGACCACGCTCTGATGGAACCGACCCGCACGTATGGCTTGAGGTGCTTTTTCAGTTCCTCATGCCAGCGTTTGTTATCCTTGTGGCTGTAGCTGATGAAAACGTCTGTTCTTTCAGTCGAATCGCCCACGGGCGATCTTGGTTTCGGAATGTCGCGAGCAACACTCTTGGGTTCACTTGAAAGCCCAAGGTTTTGAATCAACTGATTTACAAATGCCTCAGTCAATGGCCGCTCACGCAACCTACACTGAATCTCGCATCTGCGTTCTTCGCGGTCGATTGAGATTTGGAAAAACTCTTCTCGGTATGCCCCCATTAGTTCCAAGCCACTCACCGTTTGAATGCCGTGTTCGATGTTTATTTTTGCCCGCTTCCACTTGCGCGCCCTCAAGTCGAGCAGAAAGCTTTGCAGCGCAGGTTCGTAGTATCCGTCAGGCTTAATAGTGGCATCGTCTGTAGACATCTCGCACCAGAAACGAATTCTTGTGCCGCCAGTTACGGAAAAATGCTCCTTCGTGTTCGCAGCAAAAGATTGAACTTCGCTGACTATCCTATCGAGATCAAATGTCCCGAAAAAGCCTGTGTACTTCAGCCCGTGCGGGATAGTGTTTTCGTTCGATGCAGGCATAACGCGAGAGCGATGTTATCGCTTTCCAAGAATGTTGCAAGCTTGGCAGTGCGGCTCTTTGTGAAGGGGTGTGGAAGCGCAAACGGCATCCCGGTCATTGCGCTGATTCACTCTTGCGGAGTGCCGGTTCCTGCGCGAAGATTCCAGCATGTGCGGTCGCTACACTCTCGCCACTGACTTGAAGAAAGTTGCTCACCGATTCGGCGCCGATGCCCGCCAATGAATGGGCGACGAGTGCACCGCCTCGCTATCCATAAGAGCAGCTAGTTTAGTTCCCTGTGGCCCTCTTTGCGGATTCACGAAGAGACTTGTCGCTGAGTTCCTGTAGTTTTCTCTTGCCGCGAGCCTTTGTGGATTGAGTAGAGCAGTCAACCAGTACGACGTACACCGCCAAACGCACTGCTACCTTCGGAAATTTCTCGGTAGTGTATTCCCATAGAGCGTCGTTTAGTTTCCATTCCTTGGATGCCCAAGCTATTGATTTTAGCCAGTTCTTGTATTCGCTTTCATCGAGAGCCGCGCAATACTTTTGAAACGAAAAATCGAGCTTGTCGAAATTGTGAACGAGACTGTTGCGAAGTTCAGAGAATCGGCGAATAAATCCCCTCTGCTCATCGCTCAACAATCCCAGTTGCTCGGCGACGGCAAGTTTACTCGTGCGTCCGATAAGCGGCAGATGTTGAACAAATCCCTGTAGTCGAGTCTCACCGAGGGAGTCGAAAATCATCTGCGAAATGGCCGCCTCCAATAAGGCGTGCGCCTTAATAACAAATGACCAGTCGTCTTGCTTTTCGAGGTCTAGGAGAAAATCGGCCTTTTGGTTAATGTCGAGAGTCCGCGCGTGCTCCAGTTCCTTAAAAAGCTTCTCCACCTCTTCTCTCTTTAGGTGCATAGAGGGAAGAGAACTACAGCGTCCGTCCGCCGTCAACCGATTTTGACGCCTAGTGCGTTGCCGTTCGCGAGGCTGGATTCAGAGCTTTTTCACTTGCCCTGTACTGTCCCAATTCAAATCCAACCCGAAAAGTTCTCTCTTTCAAGTATTGCGGGGAGCCAATTTCCCTGCCGACGTTGTTCCGCATGCAGGTTGCGTCCGCCACAAATGTCGGGTAGAGCCAAGGGCGGCGGGAAATGAGTCAAGGTTGGAAGGCACCGGCGGTGGACGCCCCCTTCCACCTTTCGAGCCAGGCAATCGCCCGCCGTCTGCCCTCCGCTACTTGCTCCTCGGGCACATTGTGTTCAATCCAGGGAATGTCGGCCTTGGCCTCCGCCATGCCTTGCGCTGCCGCCAACGCGATCCATTTCACCGCCTCCGCCTGATCCTTCGTCACGCCGCGGCCCTTGGCGTAACAGTCGCCCAACAGGTATTGCGCTGTGGCGAGATTCTGCCAGGCGGCTTTGCGAAACCACTCCACTGCCTCTGCCTCATCTTTGGCCACGCCCTGTCCTTCCTCATAGCAGAGGCCCAGATTGAACTCCGCCGTGGCGAGATTTTGGTCGGCGGCTTTGCGAAACCATCTCACGGCCTCCGCCACGTCCTTCGTCACACCCCGCCCAGTGGCGTAGGAGACGCCCAGATTGAATTGAGCCTTGTCGAGATTTTGGTCGGCGGCCTTGCGAAACCACTTCACCGCGTCCGCCACATTCGTCGTCATGCCCTGGCCCTTGGCGTAGCGGAGGCCCAATTCATTCTGGACTTTGGCATCACCTGTTTCCGCGTTGGCGATGAGTTCGGCCAGTCGGTCACGGTCGGCATCGCCTTGTTGGCCGTCGAGTGCTTGTGCAACCAACATCAGTGACAAGCCAAGACCAAATGCTAATTTCTTTGGGTTCACAGAATTCTTCTTCTTCACGTCATACCTGGATGACGAGTCAGGTGCTAACGCGGTACGCTAATGGAACACGGCTATCGCTACGGTGCCAATTTTTGTCCGCTTCAGAGTAGCTGTCAACCACAGAACAGCGAACGGGGTTTTGCCTCGTCGTCGAGCTTCGGCAATGGGCGGGCAAGCCCTGACGGTTCTTCGCACGACAATGCGCGTGTGTTCGACTCGAGAAGTGTATAAAATGTCATCACGCGGATGATGTTTTTGCGACAACCTTACGAGGGGCTGGTCGGTGCGGCACAATGACAAACGCGTGGAAATCACTGGGCGCTGTGTGCCTGCTGGTCATCGGGATATACGCGTACACCGCCCCGTTGGCCCGGTTGGAATCGTTGATTTCGAATCCGGCGGAGAGTTACTACAATTTACTGGCGCAGGGGTTTCGCAGTGGCCACCTGAGCCTGAAAAAAGAGGTGCCGACCGGACTCACGCGCCTCGCCAACCCGTACGATCCGGACGCGAGTAGCCGCTACCAGGACCTGCCGTACGGGTTGCGCGACATGAGCTATTACAAGGGCCGGCTGTACTTGTACTTCGGGGTTACGCCAGCGTTGATCTTGTTCTGGCCGTTCGTTGCGCTGACCGGCCACTACCTGTCTGACCGACTGGCCGTGACGATCTTCTGCGCCATCGGCATTCTGGCCAGCGTGGGCTTGCTGCGCGCGTTGTGGCGGCGCTATTTCTCCGAGGTGAGCGTCTGGGTGGTGGCGGCCTGTGCATTGGCGCTCGGCTTGGCGACAG